>NZ_JAYFPT010000060.1:0-25198 GCF_034927565.1 Propionicimonas sp. | reverse complement strand
CGGACGCGGCCGGAGCGGACGGCCCGCCCACCGACTTCAGCAGTTCGGTCAGGTCGACCCCGGTGAGCGTCTTCACCAGCGCCGGAAGCTCGGTGATCACCGACGTCGCCTTCTTGGTCAGGTCGGCGGCGCCGTCGGTCGAGATCACCGTCATCGAATCGATGGCCGACATCGGCGCGGAGACCTCGTGGGCGACCTGGGGCAGCACCTTGACCAGCATGTCGAGGACGGCCGCGGAGTTGAAGTGGGTGTAGGCCTCTGCCTTCTTGTCCAGCACGTCGGCCTCGGCGCTACCGGTCGCGAGCGTGGCCGATGCCTGGGCCTCGCCGGTGAGCCGAGCCACGTCGGCCTGGGCGGTGCCGGTGGCCAGCTGGGACGCGGCCTGGGCCTCGCCCTCGGCCCGCAAGGCGTCGGCGGCGGCGATCCGGGCTGCCTTCTCGGCCTCGGCACTCAGCAGTGCTGCGGCCTTCTCCGCCGCCGCCCGGGTCTCGGTCTCGTAGCGTGAGGCGTCGGCGGTCAGGACGGCGGCCGCCTTCGCCGCGGCAGCCTGGGTCTCGGTCTCGTAGCGCTTCGCGTCGGCCTGCCGCCGGACGGTGGCGTCCAGCTGCTTCTCGGTCAGGATCGCCTGCTGGGTGGCGACCTCCTGCTGGACGGCGACCAGGCGCTGCTCCTGGGCGGTCCGCTCCAGCGGGCCGGCGTTGGCCGCTGCCGCGGCGGCCTTGTCGGTTTCCTCCTGGATGGCGGCGTTCTTCAAGGCGAGGTCGCGCTTGGCCTCGGCGATCGCCTGCGCGGCAGCGGCCTTGGCCTGCTCGGACTGCTTGTAGGCGTTCGCCTCGGCGATGTCGGCCTCCTGCCGGATCCGGGCCGCCTCGGGACGGCCGAGGTCGCGCAGGTAGGTGCCCTCCTCGGCATCGGCGATGTCCTGGATCTGGAAGGTGTCGATCACCAGGCCCTGGTTCGACAGGTCGGCCTCGGAGGCCTCCGCCACCCGGCGGGCGAACTCGGCCCGGTCGGAGATGATCCGGTCGACGTCCATCGCACCGATGATCGAGCGCAACGAGCCGGTGAGAACCTCCTTGGTGAACTCCTCGACCGCCTCCTGCTGGTTGTTGAACCGCTGGGCAGCGGCGCGGATCGCCTCGTCCGAGGAGCCCACCTTCACGATCGCCACGCCGCGGACGTTCAGCTTGATGCCCTTGGAGTTGTAGGCGCCGCCGACGCCGACCTCGATGCGGTGGCTGGACAGGTCGAGCACGCTCAACTGCTGGATCAGCGGGATGATGAACGCCCCGCCACCGCGCACCACCTTCTGGCCCGAGAGGTCGAGGGTGGTCTGTCCGGTGGTCGGGTCGACGGTGCGCTTGCCGCCGCGTCCGGTGATCACGAAGGCCTCGTGCGGTTTGGCCACCCGGTAACGGGAGGCGACCAGCCAGATCAGCAGGACGAGGACGAGCAGGATCCCGATGACGCCGACGACCGGGTTCAGCAGGAAAGCGGGCATGGAGGGGGTTTCCTTTCTTTCAGCGGAGATTGACGACCCGGACGCAGGTGGGAGAGACCACGGCTTCCACCCGGATCGGCTGCTGGGCGGCGATCTCTTCGTCGGAGACCGCGGACAGGCGCTGCTTCTCGCCGTTGACGACGACATCCACCTCGCCCAACCGATCGGGCAGGATCGGGGTGATCACGATGCCGGTCGCGCCGACGACGGCGGCCGCACTGGTGTCCGGACCGGTGGTGGAGTTCCGCAGCCGGTAGAGCAGCCAGCTGGTCCCGGCGACGACGCCGACGCCCGCCAGGACGCCAGGGACGGCGGCGATCCCGAGCGGGATGCCGAAGCCGACCAGGATGCCGGACAGGAAGGCGAACATCGCCACCCCGGCTGCCAGACCGGTGGACGAGACCCACTCCAGGTCGGGCAGGTCGAACAGCCCGTCGGTGAGGAGGGTGATAACGCCGAACACGACGGCGACGAACCCGACCACGAACAGGAACTCCACGGCACCCTCCTCCTGCGGCCATCTTCCCGTACCGGAGGGCCAGCCCGGGACGGATCGACCGAACCTGGCCACAGAACGAACGGATGGGGGTGTACTCCAGGCGAACGTATGAGACGATTCAACATGGCCGACCCGCCACCGGGTCGCGCCCTGGCTGGCAAGGGACGGACTGTGGTGAACCGGCGGACATCGGTGAGCATGAAGGATGTCGCTGCGCTGGCCAAGGTGTCGGTGGGGACAGTGTCGAACGTCCTGAACGCACCCGAGCTGGTTGCCGAGGACACCCGCGAGCGCGTCGAACTGGCGATTGAGAAGCTCGGCTGGGTGCGCAACGAGTCCGCCCGGCAACTCCGCGTCGGACACAGCCGTTCGATCGGCATGCTGGTGATGGACATCGCCAACCCGTTCTTCGCCGACGTGGTGCGGGGTGCCGAGGAGTTCCTCGACGAGCGGGGTTACTCGGTCCAGATCGGCAACTCCGACCAGCGCCCCGACCGTGAGGACAGGCTCCTCGACCAGTTCGAGCGGCAGCGGGTGCGCGGGGTGCTGCTGGCGCCGATCGGGGAGAATCCCGAACGTGCCGTGCGGCTGCGGCAGCGCGGGATCCCGGTCGTGCTGGTGGACCGCGCTGCCGGGACCACCGACTTCTGCTCGGTCGGCATGGACGACATCGAGGGCGGTCGGGTGGCCACAGACCACCTGATCAACCAGGGACACCGCCGGCTCGCCTTCGTCGGCGGGCCGAGTTCTCTTGCCCAGGTCCGGGATCGCCGCCGCGGTGTCGACCTCGCGTTGGCCTCAGCCGGACGGGAGACCAGCCTGTTGGTGGTCTCCACGCCGCTGCTCGACGTCGCTTCGGGGACGGTGGCGGCGGCCGAGTTGCTCGCCCTGCCCGACGCGGAGCGTCCCACGGCAGTGTTCGCCGCGAACGATCTACTCGCGATCGGACTGCTGCAGGGCTTCGTGCTGGCCGGCGTCCGGGTACCTGAGGACGTGGCCCTCATCGGCTATGACGACATCGCCTTCGCCGCCGCTGCCGCCGTCCCGTTGTCGTCGATCCGGCAGGCCAGGGGACAGTTGGGCGCGCAGGCGGCCGAACTGCTCTTCGAGGAGATCACTGCCATCGACTCCGGCGAGCCGCACCAGCACCGCACCGTCCGGGCCGCCCCGGAATTGGTGGTACGGCGCTCCTCTGCTTATCAAATCGTGACCAACTAGCCACTTGACAGGGCCCGGCCGTCCGCCTACTGTCGAGACGTTCAACTGGAACGTTTCAATCGCGGCAGGGAGGGCGCGGATGGGTGAGTCGAGGACGCCAACCCTTGAGTTGCGAGGCGTGGCCAAGAGCTTTGGTGCAGTGGTTGCATTGCGTGAGGGCAGGATCGCCCTGCAGCCCGGTTCCATTCACGCGCTGGTCGGTGAGAATGGTGCCGGCAAGTCGACCCTGGTCAAGATCGTCGCCGGTCTCTACCACCGCGACGCCGGCACTATGGAGCTGGAGGGCCAGCCGGTCGATTTTCGCTCCACCGCGGAGTCCAAGGCTGCGGGGATCGCCGTCATCTACCAGGAGCCGACGCTGTTCCCCGACCTCTCGGTCACCGAGAACGTCTTCATGGGACGTCAGCCGGTGGGTCGCTTCGGGCAGATCGACCGTGGAGCCATGCGCGCCGAGGTGCTTGACCTGATGAAGCGGCTCGGGGTCTCCATCGATCCCGACCGGCCTGCCCAGGGGCTGTCCATCGCCGACCAGCAGATCATCGAGATTGCCAAGGCGATCTCGCTGGACGCCAAGGTGCTGATCATGGACGAGCCCACCGCGGCCCTGTCCGGCGTCGAGGTGGATCGCCTGTTCGCCGTGGCACGCAGCCTGCGCGACGAGGGCCGTGCCCTGATGTTCATCTCGCACCGGTTCGAGGAGGTGTTCGCCCTGTGCGACACCGTCACCGTGATGCGGGACGGAAGCTACGTCGCCACCGAGGCCATCGCCGACACCGACGAGGCCTCGATCGTGACGATGATGGTCGGACGCGAGGTCAAGGATCTCTTCCCCAAGATCGAGGCGCCGATCGGCGCCCCGGTGCTTGAGGTGAGCGGGCTGGAGTCCCCAGGGCTGTTCGCTGATATCAGCTTCAACGTCCGGGCCGGGGAGATCGTGGCCCTGGCGGGGCTGGTGGGAGCCGGCCGGTCCGAGGTCGCCAGGGCGGTCTTCGGGGTCGATCGCTACACCGCCGGCGAGGTGCTGGTCGAGGGCAAGGCACTGCCGAAGGGCGACCCCTCAGCCGCGATGAAGGCCGGGATCGGCTTCGTCCCGGAGGATCGCCGGCAGCAGGGCCTGGTCATGGACGCCGGCATTGCCACCAACGTCACCGACGCCATCCGGCGCCGCCTGGTGAAGGCGGGGATGATCACCCGTAAGCGAGAGAATGCCGCCGCCCAGGAGTGGGCACGGGCGCTGGAGGTGAAGTGCTCTTCCCTCGACGCCGCCGTCGCAACCCTCTCGGGCGGCAACCAGCAGAAGGTGGTGCTGGCCAAGTGGCTGGCCAGCCATCCGAAGGTGCTGATCATTGACGAGCCCACCCGAGGCATCGATGTCGGGACGAAGTCCGAGGTCCACCGCCGGATGTCCCAGCTCGCCGGTGAAGGGCTGGCGATCCTGATGATCTCCTCGGAGCTTCCGGAGGTGCTCGGCATGGCCGACCGGGTGCTCGTGATGCATGAAGGGCGGATCACCGCCGAGCTGTTCCGTGACGAGGCCACCCCCGAGTCGGTCATGTTCGCCGCCACCCACGCGCCCGAGGAGGTTCCGGCGTGACCGCCACCGAGATCAAGACCGCCCAGGTGGGTGCCAGACGGGGAGTCGGCACCGTCCTGCTCGACCTGCTGCGGCGACGCGAAACCTCGATCCTGGCAGCCTTCCTGCTCATGACGATCGTGACCGCGATGGTCAACCCCGAGTTCGTGTTCAGCGCGGACGGGTGGCGCAACCTGCTGCTCAACCCTGCGATCTATCTGGTCCTGGCCATCGGCGAGGGCATCGTCATCATCACCAAGAACGTGGACCTGTCGGTGGGCTCGGTGATGGGCCTGACAGCGTTCATGATCGGAAGCGTCTACATCGCCTGGCCCGGCATGCCGGCGGTGGTGGCCTTCGTCATCGGCGTCGCCTTCGGTGCTGGGCTCGGCCTGGTGAACGGCGGCCTGGTGGCAGTGGCAAAGGTCCCGGGCATGGTGATCACGCTGGGCACGATGTACATCTTCCGCGGCATCAACATCCTGTGGGCCGGCTCGTCCCGCATCAACGCCTCCCAGTTGGGTGCCGACTTCCTCGCCTTCGGCAATGCCCGCTGGCTCGGCATCCCTGCACTCACCATCCTCGCAGTGGTCGTGCTGCTCATCGCCGCCTGGTATCTGCGCAGCACCCGGTCGGGACGGGAGTACTACGCCATCGGTTCGGCTCCCGAGGCTGCCGAACTGTACGGCCTGCCGACCCGGCGCCGGATGCTGGTGGCCTTTGTGATCTCAGGAGCGATGGCCGGTCTGGCCGGGACGATGTTCGCGGCCCGCTACGGCACCATCGCCTCCAACGCCGGCACCGGGTACGAGATGCAGGCGATCGGCGCTGCCGTGATCGGCGGGATCGCGATCGTCGGTGGATCCGGGACGCTGGTGGGCGCGGCGTTCGGCGCCTTCCTGCTCGCCACGATCAACTCGGCGCTCCCTGTGCTCGGTATCCAGTCCTTCTGGCAGCGCGCCGTCGTGGGTGCCCTGATCATCGGGGCGATCATTCTCGACCGGGTGCTGGCCGAGCGGCAGAGACGCAGGCTTATCGCAGAAAGGATGGCGTCATGAGCGCGACCACCCCCGCTTATCCCGACTACGGCCAGCCGCTGTGGAAGCGCGTCCTGCTCACGCGGGAGATGGCGATCGTCGCGCTGTTGCTGGTGACGATCCTGGTTGCCGCGCTGACCGTGCCCTACTTCGCCGACCGGATGACCGCGTACAACCTGCTGCGGAACATGTTCGCCACCTTGATGATCGCGCTTCCGATGGCGCTGGTGATGATCACCGGCGATATCGACATCTCGGTCGGATCGATGGTCGGCCTGACCTGTTCGCTGCTGGGCCTGCTCTACGCCTCGGGCGTGCCGTTCGAACTGGCCATGGTGCTGGTCCTGATCGTGGGCGCTGCCGGCGGCCTGCTCAACGGCCTGCTCGTGACCCGGATCGGACTGCCTGCGCTGGCTGTGACGATCGGCACCATGGCGCTCTTCCGCGGCATCGCCGTCGGCCTGCTGGGTACCTCCACCGTGACCGAGTTCCCGGAGGCCTGGACGAACCTGGCCAAGTACGAGATCGGCACCACCGGGATCCCGTTCATCATCGTCTTCTACCTGGTGCTGCTGGCGGCGTTCATCTATCTGCTGCACTTCACCAGCTTCGGACGGGGTGTGTACGCCATCGGTCTCAACGCGGAGGCGGCCGCCTTCTCCGGGGTGAACGGGGCCCGCACCCGCACGATCTTGTTCATGCTGGCCGGCACCATCTCCGGTCTGGGCGGCATCTACTGGACGCTGTTGCGCGGCACTGCCCGCGGTGACGTCGGCGACGGTCTGGAACTGCAGGTGATCGCGGCAGTCGTCCTCGGTGGCGTGTCAGTCTTCGGCGGTGTCGGCGCGATCTACGGTGTGGTCGCGGGCGTCCTGCTGATCGGCGTGCTGTCCAGCGCGCTGCAACTGGTCGGCGTCACGGCGGAGGTCATCAAGATCATCACCGGCGTGTTGTTGATCGGCTCAGTGGTGCTTGCCTCGTTCATCACCTGGGTCAAGGACCGCCGGGCCAGACCGGCGCTGGCGGCACCCGCAGCCAGCCCTGCCGTCGGGGGATAGCCCCACGTCCAACCATGGGGAGCGTCCCCACCAACCGCCCGCAGTGCCAAGGCCGGTGCTACGGACATCAACGAAAGGAACCTCGATGAAGTTCACCAAGACCGCGGCCGTGCTGTCGGCCGCTGCCCTGGTGGTGCTGGGCGCCTGCACGACGCCGACCAGCACCACCCCGTCCAGTGCCCCGGCTCCGTCGACCTCGGACGGCGGCTCCTCCGCTCCGGCGGCAGGCGGGGATCTGAAGTTCACCATCCTGCCGAAGAACCTGGGCAACCCGTACTTCGAGACCTCGACCAAGGGTGCCGAGGCCGCAGCCGCCGAACTCGGCGTGACCACCGAACTGGTCGGCCCGGCCGAGGCCGCCGCCGATGCGCAGGTGCAGTACATCGAGACCGCCACCCAGCAGAAGGTTGCGGCGATCGAGCTGTCGGCCAACGACCAGACCGCCCTGTGTGACTCGGTCAAGGCCGCCCAGGCGGCCGGTGTGAAGGTCGTCACCTTCGACTCCGACGCCCCGGGTTGCCGCGACCTGTTCATCAACCAGGCCACGGCCGAGGGTATCGCCAAGGTCCTGGTGGAGATGGCCGCTGACCAGTCCGGTGACGCCGGCGAGATCGCCATCCTGTCGGCGACCGCGAACGCGACCAACCAGAACGCCTGGATCGAGCTCATGAAGACCGAACTGACCGCCAGCCATCCGAACATCAAGCTGGTCGAGGTTGCCTACGGTGACGACCAGGACCAGAAGTCCTTCGACGAGACCCAGGCGCTGCTGCAGAAGTACCCGGACCTGAAGGTGATCGTTGCTCCGACCACGGTCGGCATTGCCGCCGCTGCCCGCTACATCTCGACGTCGGAGGCCAAGGGCAAGGTGTGGGTGACCGGTCTGGGCACCCCCAACGACATGCGGTCCTATGTTGAGGACGGCACCGTCAAGGAGTTCGCGCTGTGGAACCCGGAGGACCTGGGCTACCTGACCACCTACGCCGCCAAGGCCTTGGTGGACGGCACGATCACCGGCGCAGAGGGCGACAAGTTCGAGGCCGGCAAGCTCGGTGAGTACACCGTGGGCGCTGACAACACCGTCCTGCTGGGCGATCCCTACAAGTTCAACGCAGACAACATCGGCAACTTCAACTTCTGATCGTTGCCACCCCTTGTTGGTGGGCCACTGGTCCGGTGGCCCACCAACAGGTTCCCCCAGCGCCGGTCGCGCCGAACTCGCTGTCAGGGTCTCGGCGGCGCCGGCCGCTGATCTGCACCGCCGATGCCGCTGGTCGCGCGTGACGCGATCAGCGGCCCCGATCCGTCCCGCCCATGCCGCTGGTGCCACCGTTGACCTGAGCCGGGCCAGTGACCATGGGGCATCCGCCCCGTGCCTGTTTCTCAAGGAATCCAGAAAGAACCTGTTATGACATCCTTTGCAACGATTGCTGATCAGCTCGCGACCCAGGCGATTGAGCTGCCTTCCTGGGCGTTCGGGAATTCGGGGACGCGGTTCAAGGTGTTCGGCACTCCCGGTACGCCGCGGACGCCGCAGGAGAAGATCGCCGATGCGGCGCAGGTTCACAAGTACACCGGGCTTGCCCCGACGGTCGCGCTGCATATCCCGTGGGACAAGGTGGACGACTACGCCGCCCTGTCGGAGTATGCCCAGAGCCTGGGGGTGAGGCTGGGGACGGTCAACTCCAACACCTTCCAGGACGAGGCCTACAAGTTCGGTTCGCTGACCCACGTCGACGCCGCGGTCCGCCGCAAGGCGATCGACCATCACCTGGAGTGCATCGACATCATGGACCAGACCGGGTCGCAGGACCTGAAGATCTGGCTGGCCGATGGCACGAACTACCCGGGCCAGGGCGACCTGCGGGGCCGGCAGGACCGGTTGCACGAGTCGCTGCAGGTGATCTACGACCGGCTGGGCGAGGGCCAGCGGCTGGTGCTGGAGTACAAGCTGTTCGAGCCGGCGTTCTACCACACCGATGTGTGCGACTGGGGCACCAGCTACACCCACTGTGCAGCGCTGGGCGAGAAGGCGATGGTGTGCCTGGACACCGGCCACCACGCCCCGGGCACGAACATCGAGTTCATCGTGATGCAGCTGCTGCGGCTGGGCAAGCTGGGCTCCTTCGACTTCAACTCCCGGTTCTACGCCGACGACGACCTGATCGTGGGCGCTGCCGATCCGTTCCAGCTGTTCCGGATCCTCTACGAGGTGGTCCGCGGTGGCGGCTACGGGCCGGACTCGGGCGTGGCGTTCATGCTCGACCAGTGCCACAACGTGGAGGACAAGGTCCCCGGCCAGATCCGTTCGGTGCTCAACGTCCAGGAGATGACCGCCAGAGCCCTGCTGGTCGACTCCGAGGCATTGTTCGCCGCCCAGGCGGCCGGTGACGTGCTGGGCGCGAACCAGGTATTCATGGACGCCTTCTACACCGACGTCCGCGCCGACCTGGCCGGGTTCCGCGAGGAGCGCGGCCTGCCGGCCGACCCGATGAAGGCCTTCGCCGAGTCGGGCTACCTGGCACAGATCGCCGAAGACCGGGTCGGCGGCACCCAGGCCAGCTGGGGCGCCTGAGCCAGTCGCTGCTCGCCGCCTGTACCCGGGACTGGTCCTGGTTACTGTCCCGGGTACCGGCGGGCGGGAGGACGGTGGTGCGCGACTGCGGCGGTGTCGCCGTCAGCGGACGGCCTCGTGAAGCGGGTAGGTGGTCCCGGGTGGGGTGACAACGGGCATCCGTCCGGCACCGTCCGGCACCGGGATCGCGCCCAGCAGCGCGCGGGTGTACGGATGGTGGGGGTCGTTCCAGATCTCCGCTGCGGAGCCTCGCTCGACGATGTGGCCCTGGTACATCACCAGCAGTCGGTCGGCGATCAACCGCACCACCGAGAGGTCGTGGGAGATGAACAGCATGCCCGCGCCCTGGGCGGTGGTCAACGTGCTCATCAGGTAGGCGACCTTCGCCTGGGTGGAGGCATCCAGGGCCGAGATCGGCTCGTCCCCGATTAGGACATCAGGTTCGGCGGCCAGTGCCCGGGCGGTCGCGATCCGCTGCCGCTGGCCACCGGAGAAGCTCACCGGGAACCTGTCGGCATCGGCCGCGCTCAGCCCAACCCGTTCCAGCCAGGCCCCCGGACTGGTCGGACGGTCCCTGCCCACCTGCACGTCCGCCCCGAGGCCGGCCTTGCGGCGGGCGGCGGTGGCCAGGCCGTCCTGGATCTGTGCACCGATCCGGCGTCGCGGGTTCAGCGAGGAGCCCGGATCCTGGAAGACCATCTGGATGCCCGTCTCGGCGAGCGAGCGACCGCCCAGCCCGAGTGGGGAGAGGGGAGTACCGCGGTAGAGCACGGTGCCCGAACGCGGGCGGATCAGCCCGGTGAGCACCCTGGCCAGGGTCGACTTGCCGCAGCCGGACTCACCAACCAGGCCGACCACCTCGCCCGGGTACAGCTCGAAGGACACCTCGTCAACGGCCCGGACGGGCGGCCGACCGGGGTACTCGACGACGATCTCGCGGATCTCCAGCACGGGTTCGCTCATCCGGTCGCCTCCTCGTCGCGCAGGCCGATGGCGGCCAGATCCTCCCGAGTCTGCAGGCCGCCCTTCGCACCGGGCAGGGACGCCAGCAGTGAATGCGTGTAGGGATGCTGCGGGTCGTTGAAGATCCGGCTGCGGCTGCCCTCCTCCACGACCTCACCGTTGCGCATGATGGCCACGCGGTCGGCGATCGAGCTCATCACGCCGAGGTCGTGGGTGATGAACAGCACCGCCAGGCCGAGGTCGTCCACCAACTGCCGGATGAGCGCCAGCACGCCTGCTTGCACGGTCACGTCCAGGGCGGTGGTCGGCTCGTCCGCGATCAGCAGGTCGGGCGAGCAGGCCAGGGCGATCGCGATCGCGATCCGTTGTCGCTGCCCGCCGGAGAACTCGTGCGGGTAGCGCTCCAGGACGGGCATGCCGCCCTGGATGCCGACCCGGCTCAGACTCTCGGCGGCCCGCTCACGGGCCTCGGCCTTGCTGAGCCTGAGGTGATAACGAAGGTGGTCGGTGAGCTGGGAGCCGATGGTGAGCTGTGGGTGCAGGGAGGTGGACGGATCCTGGAAGACCATCCCGATCCGGCGTCCCCGGATGGCGTTGAGCCGCGACCCGGTGATCGACATCAGCTCGGTCTCGCCCAACCACACCGTCCCGCTGGTGATGGCCGTGGGCGGCTCCAGCCCGATCACCGTCAGGCCGGTGATTGACTTGCCCGAGCCCGACTCCCCGGCGAGGCCCTGGACGGTGCCCGCCTCCACCGCGAGGTTCACCCCGCGCAGGATGGGGGTCACCTGGTCCGTCCCACGGATGTCGAGGGTGAGGTTGTCGATCCTCAGCACGGTGCTCATGCGCGCTCCGATCCCGGGTCGAGGGAGTCCCGCAGGGCGTCGCCAAGGAAGTTGAACGCGATCACCACGGTGAGGATCGCCAGCCCGGGGAAGACCCCAAGCCACCACTTGTCGAAGTTCACCACGGCCGAGGACACCATCGAGCCCCACTCCGGGGTCGGCGGTTTCGCGCCCAGGCCGAGGAAGGACAGCCCCGACAGCAGCAGCGCCGCCGTCCCGATGTCGAGGCTCGCCATCACCAGGGTGGGGCCTGCCACATTGGGCAGGATGTCGAGGCGCATCGACTTCCACGGCGAGAAGCCCAGCAGCCGTCCGGACGAGACGAACTCGCCGTGCCGCAGCGACAGCACCATCGAGCGGACGACCCGGGCGTAGGACGGCCAGGAGACCACCAGGGCCGCCAGCACCGCGTTGAACAGGGACGCGCCCAGTGCGGCGGCCGTCACCATCGCCAGGATCACGGTGGGAAAGGCGAGCACCAGATCGGTGAGTCGCATCAACAGCTCATCGATCCAGCCACCGAAGAAGCCGGCGATTGTGCCGATGATTGTGCCGATGATCATCGAGAGGGCCACCAGCAGCAGGGCCAGGGCAATGGTGACCCGGGCACCGGCCAGGATGCGCGACAGCACATCGCGTCCGAGTTCGTCGGTGCCGAGCACGGAGACCTCGCCGGGCGGGGTGAACCGGGGCAGATCCTGGGCGAGCGGGTCGAAGGGGGCGATCGCCGGGCCGGCGATGCAGATCACGATCCAGGCCAGCGCGATCAGCGCGGCGATGATGCCGATCGGGGTGCGGATGTCGGCGGGCAGAACTCGCCAGAGCCGCTGGGTGAGGCTGCGGCGTGGGGCGTGCGTGGCGGTCATGGGTCAGCCCACCTTCACCCGGGGGTCGATGAAGCCGTAGAGCAGGTCGACGACCAGGTTGACGGCCAGGTAGACCACGCCGACCACCAGCCCGACGCCCATCACGGCCAGCAGGTCGAGTTTGGCGGCGGCCTGGTAGGCGTAGGAGCCGAGTCCCGGCCAGGCGAAGATGGACTCGACCAGCACCGTGCCGGAGAGCAGGGAGCCGAAAGCGAGGCCGACGATGGTCAGGATGGGGATCGCCGCTGCCCGCAGCACGTAGGAGAAGAAGACGGTGCGCCAGGGCAGGCCCTTGGCCTTGGCTGCGCGGACGTAGTCCTTCTCAAGCACCTCGAGGAAGGACGTCCGGGAGAACCGGGTCAGCAGGCCAACGGTGTACAGGGTGAGCACGAGGGCAGGGAGGGTCAGGTGCGCGGCCGCGTCCAGGAAGGTAGCCCACTGGCCGGCGAGGAGCGCGTCGACGGTGTACATGCCGGTGATCCGATCGGGTGCGGTGACCCCGGGAGAAAGCCGTCCCGAACCGGGCGCGATCCCCAGCCGGTAGTAGAAGACGTAGAAGCAGACGATCGCCATCCAGAAGGTCGGCACCGAAATGCCGATCAGCGAGACCAGCCGCAGCACCTGGTCGGTCAGACGGCCACGCCGGTACGCCGACCAGGCACCCATGACGATGCCGATGATGCCGGCTGCGAGGATCGCAGCGAAGGCGATCTCCATGGTCGCAGGGACAGCTTTGGCGAGGTCGTCGGCAACGGGACGGTGGGTTTGCCAGGACGTGCCGAGATCGCCGTGCAGCAACCGTCCGACGTAGCTGACGTACTGCTGCGGGAGGGGCTGGTCGAGGCCGTACTCGGCCCGGAACCGGGCGACGATCTGCGGATCGTCAGCAGCCCGCTGGCCCAGGGCGGCGGCGACCGGGTCGCCGGGCACCAGGTTGGTCAGCGAGAAGGTGACCAGGGTCATGCCGAACAGCAGCAGGACGGCGATCAGCAGCCGCTTGCCGAGGTAACGCAGCAGGCCCGTGCCGGAGCGCCGTCCCTGCCCCCGGGTGGGAGGCAGGGACGGCGTCAGGTCACGCGGCGCCGAGGCCAGCGACATTGACCAGCCAGCTCGGGTTGTAGGAGACGTTGGTCACCGTCGGCTGGTAGGCCAGGTTGAACCCCGGCTGCACCAGCGGGATGAACGGCGACTCCTGGTTCATGGCCTTGCCCCACTGCTCGAACAGCGCTTTGCGGGCGTCATGGTCGGCGGTGGTGTAGCCCTTGGCGACCAGCTCGGCGATCGCCGGGTTGGCCTGCTCCGTCCAGCCTGCCCGCAGGCCGACCGACTGTCCCGGGCCGAAGGCCAGGTAGTTGGCCGGGTCGAGGTAGTCGGGATTCCAGTACCACAGGCCGATCTCCTCCTTGCCGGTGCGGTAGGGGTCGATCTCGGTGGCGAACGGCGCCGGAGCGAGCTCGACAGTGATCCCGGCCGCTGCCAGTTGCGACTGCAGCCGTTCGGCCAGGGTGGTCAGGTTCACGCCGGTCGGGTCGATGTCGTTCGGGAACTGAAGCTTGACCGTCGTGCCGGTGGCACCGGCTGCTGCGGCGTCAGCCTTGGCGGCGTCGAGGTCGAAGGTCAGTGCCTGGTCGGCTGGCAGACTGCCGAGGAAGACCGACGGCACCAGACTGGTCGCCTGCGCCGCTCCGCCACCGGCGATCTCCAGCAGCCCCTGATAGTCGATCGCCTCCTTGACGGCCTTCACGAACTGCGGCTTGGCGGTGAGCTCGTTGACCGAGGGATCGGCGTTCAGCAGCAGGAAGACCACTGTCGCCGAGGGGCCGGAGGCAAGCTCGACGCCCTCTGCCAGCGAGGTGACCTGGTCGCCGGAGAGGTTGAGCGCAAGCTGCGACTCACCGCGTTCGACGTTCAGCTTCTGGGTGGCTGCCTCGACATTGCGCAGGATGACCTTCTCGTACGTGGGCTTCTGCGCGCCGTTGTAGGCCTGGTTCTTCACCAGGACGGCCTGGCTGGAGAGGTCCAGGGATTCCAGGGTGTACGGCCCGGACCCGGCGGAGGTGCCGTTCAGGAAGGTCTCGGCGCCGTCCTTCTCATCAGTGGTGCCGCCGTTGGCCTGCACGACCTTCGAGTTCAGGATGCCGATCGACGGGGTGGCCAGAATCGCTGGCAGTGCCGGGGACGGCGAGGCGGTGGTCAGCTTGACCGTCTTGTCGTCGACCTTGCTGATCGTGACACCGTCGAGCAGGAAGGAGCCGTTCCCCTTCAGACCCTGGAAGCGGGTCAGGGTGAAGACCACGTCGTCGGCGGTGACCGGGCTGCCGTCGGAGAACACCCGTCCGTCGGCAAGGGTGAAGGTGAACTCGGTGTTGTTGTCGTTGGCGGTGTAGGTGGCCAGGTCGGGGACGACGGTGGTGGTGTCGTTGTCGGCGAAGGTGACCAGGGTGTCGTAGAGCGCCTTCAGCACCATCTCGCCGGTCGGCTCGTAAGCCCGGCCGGGGTCGATGGTCTTGATGTCGAAAGTGGTGTCGATGACGATCTGCGAGGTGGTGGCAGGCGCCGAGCCGGACGTCTCGGCGTTCGAGGAGGTCGACGGTGTGGGAGCTGTGGAGCAGGCGCTGAACAGCAGCGACGCTGCGACGAGGACGGACGCTGTGGCGCCCGCTCTCCTGGCAAAGTGACGGGTCATGGTTCCTCCAGTGTGTGAGGCACTCTCGCTCTTAGCGATCCCTGAACGGTAGTCGGCCGATTGTTACGAATCGGTGTCCTCCCACGACCTGAGCATCCGCTGCCGGCCGGCTCGAACCGGTTCGGCGGCGGTTCGGCAGAGCGGCCGGCTCCAGCCGGTTCAGCGGCGGTTCGGCGGAGCGGCCGGGTTGAGCCGGTTCAGCGGCGGTTCGGCGGAGACGGCCGGGTTGAGCCGCGCTGACTCCGATCGGGATTGTTCGGGTCCGAGTCAGTCGCCGTCCCGCACTGTCGTCGGATCAGGCGGAGACGTCGTGCAGGTGATGCAGGACGTCGTGCAGCAAGTAGCGGGCGAAGCTCTCGATGGTGAAGTTCGCGCCGTCCGAGCGCCGGCCGGTGCGGGAGAGTTGCTCGGGGACGATGGCGTCGAACCGGGCAGCGATCGCCATACCGGCAGCGGTCAGTTCGATCGCCACGACCGCAGGATCCTGGTGGGCATAGCCGCCCTCCAGCGCGGCGGCGTCCTGGTCCCAGTTGGCGAACAGGGGGTCGTCCTGGGTGAGCATGGCGGCCAGGCGGGTGTCGAACACCCGGAAGACGTCGCGGACGTGAGCTCCGTACTCCAGCGCCGACCAGACGCCGGGAGCCGGACGGGTGGTGGTGCCCGGACGGGCGAGGGCCTGCTCCCAGCGCGGCAGGGTGGCGCGGACCGCTCCGCCGACGGCGAGCGGATCCATGGTTGCCGCCGCGTAGCCGCACTCGGGGCAGGGACGCTGCAGCACCCAGGTCCAGTCCTTGGTGTCGGGGGTGATGCCGTCGGGCTGTGTCATGAGTGCCAACCTAGCAGGGGCCAACCAGACGGCCACAGGAGCACAGGATACGACCCGGCGGTCGCCCGGCCCGGCGGCGGAACTCACCAACCGGCGCCGCCGGGTGGGTGGGCAGAGGTGGGGAGCTGGAGCCGTCCTGGTCGCCAAGGGGTGACCAGACGGTGTATCCCGGCGCGGTGACTACACGCAGAGCGGGATGAAGTAGTACAGCGTGCCGTCCAGCAGACAGACGTGGACGGTCGTCCGCTGCTGGGGGTGGAGGGAGTTCGTCGCGGTCTCGCCGCCGCTGCGGTCGACGGTGACGACGAAAGTCTGGCCGGCGGGCGGTTTGGTGAAGGCGGCCAGGCAGCTGAGGCCGTCCGCAGCAGGGATCCAGTCAGGGTCAGCGGTGATGCTGGTCAGGTCGGGGACGAACTTCTCCCAGTAGCCGGCCTGGAGCATCCGCTCGCGGAGTTGCGCGGCGGCGGGATCGTCCGCGTTGGCGTAGCCGGGATAGTTGTGGGTCACCTGGTACTCCCAGCCGGCCTGCGGTGATTCCTCGAAGGCGGCGTTGTGGCCGGCGAACAACGCCTCGGTGGCAGCCACCACCTGGTCGTCCGCCGGGGCGCCCGAGGGTGCTGCCGAGCAGCCCGCGAACACCAGCGCGGTGGCCAGGACGAGGCTGACTGCCCGGCAGGCCCGCCGCAGGACTGCCACCCGCCGGTCGGTCGCAGCCGCCCGCCGGCGTGTCACCGTTGAGGGGGCCATGCCATCGTCCTTCCTGCAGGCCGGTAGGGCACGCACTCTACCCAGCCACCCGCGGTGACGAGTTCCGCCACCTCGTTGGACCATCCCCGGCCGAGTTCCGCCGACGATCGTCCGCCGGAAGTGCAGATGTGCCGGGACGGGTGAAGGCCCGGACCCCCGAGGGATCCGGGCCTTCACCACGCAACTCACAGACCGGCGAGCACATCCCCAGCCAGGTGGACCTGGTAGC
The DNA here is from genome assembly GCF_034927565.1 of Propionicimonas sp. Lineage (GTDB taxonomy): Bacteria > Actinomycetota > Actinomycetes > Propionibacteriales > Propionibacteriaceae > Propionicimonas. The sequence continues at coordinate 8,575 of NZ_JAYFPT010000060.1, read as the reverse complement.
CCATGGCTTCGAACATGGCAGCCTTGGCGACCAGAGCCGCATCGGCGGTCTCGGCGTCCGGTGCGTAGGCCACATTGAGGTGGTTGGCCATGTGCCGGGCCATCAACTCGTCGCGGCCCACGCCGTGCAGCACCGCGTTCATGATCGGCCACTCCTTGTTGGTGGAGTTCAGCCGGCGCTGCACCTCCTCCTCAGGCATCTCGATGGCCGTGCCGCGGCCCAAGTCGACATGCAGGGCGCCGTCCATGATGAAGACCCGCGACCACACGATCTCGCCCGGCTTGGAGACACCGGAGAGGGTGGCGCCACCGAGCGGGAAGAAGTAGTAGCTCTGGCGGTAGCCGTGCGCCTTGTCATACCCGCCCAGGTGGGAGGCCGGTACCGAGCCGGAGATCTCCAGCACCCAGACGAACTCGTCGTTCCACTCGTCGCCCCAGCGAATGTCGTGCAGGGTGGTGGCGGGGTCGAGGCCCATCGCCGTCCAGATCCGGTTGGTGACCAGAGTGTCGATGGCGACGCCCTGATCCACCTCGTTGGCACACGGCACCGGCTTGCCCTCGTACAGCACGCGGGAGCCGTCGCGGGAGAGCACCGGCGGGCGCTCCACGTTGTTGAGCAGGCCCTCGACCAGGTCGGAGGCGGGCACCATGTCCTTCAGCCCCTGCTGGTACTGGATGCCCACCACGTCGGCACCGAAGTCGTCGGCCATCCGAACCGCGGCGATGTACATCTTCATCTGCTGATGCACCTGGTCGTCGGTCAGGCTGTCGCGGGGGTCGTCGTTGTTGATGTGGAAGGTCATGCCGGCGTCGTCCAGCCATGCCCGGACGGCGTCCGCCTCCTCGTCGGTGGTCTTGTTCATCTCGGCCACCAGCGCGGACTGGGAGAGCCGCTCCTTGTAGATGCCGGCCGGGTTCATCAACTCGTCGTCGATCAGGGCGTTGTACATGCCCATGCAGTACTCGTCGAAGACGGCGATGATCGCCTTGTCCTGCTTCAGTTGGGCGGCCAGTGCCTCGCCCAGCTTCTTCTCCTCCGACTCCGGCAGCGCCGGCAGGTCGCGGACGTGGGAGGTGTCATGGACGATGTCACCGGTTGCCAGCCACTCGGCCAGCTTGGTGCGTGCCCACTCGTCGGTGAAGTCCTTGCTCCACAGCGTGGCGTGCTTGATGCCGGCCTTCACCATCGAGCCGTGCAGGCCGAGCATGCCGACCAGACCGGGGAAGTCGCCGGCGAAGTTGGCCACCAGCAGGATCGGGCCCTGATGGCTGCGCAGCCCGTGCAGCAGGTGGTGGCTGTACTGCCAGACCGCCTCGACCACCACCAACGGGGCGTCGGAGGGCACGTTCTTGAAGACCTGCATGCCGTAGTGCTGGCTGTCGATGAAGCCGTGGCCGGTGGCCGGGTTGACGCCGTGGGTCCGCTGGACGCTCCAGCCGAGGGATTCGACCGCGGCGGCGAACTCGCCCTCGACCTGCTGCTGCATCGCCCAAGTCGTGACATTGGTGGTGAGCCGGAGGTCGCCGTTGGCGATCGTGTAGACCGTCTTCGGCTCGGCGGCCGGCCGCTGTGTGATCTTCGGGAAGGTGTAGGTACTCACTGATGTCTCCTCGTGGTTCGGCAGCTCATCCCGCGGCGCCGGACGCCCATGCCCGGCGGCGGTGAGGAGCCTCTCCAAGAATCTCAGCAATCGATTTCAGAGTCAAGGTAGGCCACCCTCCAAACCGTGGTGCCTCACGGTGCAACTGGCTTCGCTGGACCACTGCACCGCCGCCTCTCCACTTCGACTCTGCCCCTCCACCTCGACTCTGCGGGTGCTGCATCGCCGCTGCCCCTCGACTTCGACTCTGCGGGCACCGCGCGGCCGCCCCTCCACCTCGACTCTGCGGGTGCTGCTGTGACTCTGCCCCTCTAGCTCGACTCTGCGGGCGTTACAGCACGCGCAGAGTCGAAGTGGACACGCAGAGTCGAGTGAAGCGCGCAGAGTCGAGTGAAGCGCGCAGAGTGGGGCGCGGAGTGAGCAGAGTGGGGCGCGGAGTGAGCAGGGTGGGGTGGCAGTTGTGGTCAGGCTTCGAGCGGTTCGGTGGGGCGGATGACGAAGCCGGTGCGCAACTTGGGGGTGAAGAAGGTGGACTTCGGCGGCATCAGCAGCCCTTCCCGGGCGGTTCGCTGGATCTCGGCCAGTGAGGTCGGACGAATCAGGATCCCTGCGGTGACGGTGCCCGATCCGACCAGGGCGACCATCTCGTCCACTCCGTGCTGATAGCCGACCACGGCCTCCGACCCCGCCAGGGCGTGCTCCAGCCAGGCACCGTCCAGGGCACGCACACCCTCGAAGGCGCCGGGCTTCGGGATCAGCCACGAGGTGGTGTCGTCGGGGGCGAGCAGCACCAACCGTCCCTGTTCGACCATGGACGCCAGCAGTGCCGGGCCGGGCGCCGGTGCCGGCTCGAGGTCGAAACTGCCGGCGAGGGCGGCGCGCACCTGGTCCAGGCTCACCCCGGTGTAGACCCGGTGAATCGCCTCGATGCTCAACTGGTCGGCCACCAGTTCGTTGACGAAGGCGAGGGCGTACTCGGCGTCGGTGTCGGACCGGCCGGTGGCCGCCCGCACCTCGTCGCGGTACTGCTGGGCGACCCCGTAGCGGTGGTGGCCATCGGCGATCAGGACGTCGTCGGCGGCCAGGATGGCGGCGATCTCCGCGATCCGCTGCGGATCGGTGACCCGTTCGACGACGTGTTCGACACCGTCGGCGGTCATCGACCCCACGAACTCTCCGGGGGCTTCCAGCGCGGCAGTCAGGCCCCCGGCCAGCGACAGGCCCCAGACCGGCGACAGGTTGGCGGCGGTGGCGCGGGTCAGGTCCAGCCGGTCGGTGGAGGCCTTCGGCGTGACCCGCTCGTGGGGCAGCACCCCGCCGTCGCCGTAGTCGACCACCTCAAGCCCGCCCAGGACGCCGACGGTGGCACGTGCGGCTCCGGTCGAGTCGGTGAACCGCATCCGGTAGATGGTGAAGGACGGCTGCCCATCGGGCACCAGGACACCCTCGGCGAGCCAGGACCGCAGGGTCGCCGCAGCGTCGGTGTACCGGTCGTCCCCGCCGCGGGGGACGTCGACAGTGACAATGTTGTGGGTGTCGCGGGCGGCGAGTGCCGCCACGTCGGCCTCGGAGAGGACGTCATAGGGCGGCGCTATCACTGCCTGCAGATCGGTGCCGGGGGCGTAGCGCAGAGCACGGAACGGAACGAAGCCTGGCATGCCGCCAACGCTATCGTCCCGGACGGCACCGCCCGAACCTGGCGACCGAATGTGACACCGGCAGGCCTGGTGACAGCTTCCCCTGCTCAAACAGGGACGGTTCCCCTCAGGGGGTGATGGTCGCCAGGTAGGCGGCCAGGCGGTCGGCTGCGGGCAGCGGGGTGAAACCGGTCGCCAGGAGCTTGTCCAGCTTCAGTGCGCTGTGGACCGGACGGGGTGAGACCAGCTTGCCCGCCGCGTACGCATCGGTGGTGGTCGGGGTGATGTCGTCTGGTGAGCGTCCGCAGAGTGCGAAGACAGCGGCGGCGATCTGCGCCCACGACTGCACCGGCCCGGTGTTGCTGAGGTTGTAGGTGCCGAACGGGGCGTCCGAGGCCAGCAGGTGGACGATGCCGGCGGCCAGGTCGGTGGTGAAGGTCAACCTGCCGTACTGATCGTCCACGACAGTGGGGGAGACCCCCCGGGCGGCCAATTCGACCATGGTGCGGACGAAGTTCTTCCCGGCACCGATCACCCAGCTGGTGCGGACGATGTAGTGCCGGGCCAGCTGGCCCACCAGGATGTCGGCGGCCGCCTTGGTCTGGCCATACACCCCGAGCGGGGCGAACGGCTCGTCCTCATCGTGTTCCTCGGCCGTGCCGTCGAAGACATAGTCGGTCGAGACGTGGACGAGGGTGATCCGGTGCTCGGCTGCGACCCGGCACAGCCGAGCCACCCCGTCGACGTTGGCCGCCCAAGCCGCGCGGCGACCCTCCGGGGTCTCGGCCAGGTCGACGGCGGTATAAGCCGAGGCGTTAATGATGGTGCCCACCCCCGACCAGTCCACGGCGTCGACCACGTCCTGCCTGGTGAGGTCGAAGTCGGGCAGGTCCAGTCCGACCGCATCGGGGAGCAACTCGTCCAGCGCGCGTCCGAGCTGGCCGCCGGCCCCGATGATCACCGTCCGCTTCGGCGGCACCGGACGAGCCTGGGCCAGCCGGGGATGACCGGCGTCCGCCTCGGAGATGGTCGCGGAGGCCAACGGGATGGGCCAGGCGATGGCGGCGGCCTCGTCGGCGAGATTCAGGTAGCTGTAGGAGCCACGCGACTGGGGACTCCAGTGGTCGTTGACCAGGTAGGAGTAGACGGTGTCATCGACCAGCGTCTGATAGCCGTTCGCCACCCCGCGGGGGACGAAGACCGCCGTCTCCGGGCCCAGTTCGACGGTGACCACCCGTCCGAACCCCTCCCCGGTGCGAAGGTCGACCCAGGCGCCGAAGACCCGGCCGTGCGCGATCGAGACCAGCTTGTCCCACGGCTCGGCATGCAGGCCACGGGTGACCCCAGTGGCGGTGTTGAAGGACATGTTGTTCTGCACCGGCGCGAAGTCGGGCAGGCCGAGATCGGTCATCTTGGCGCGCTGCCAGTTCTCCTTGAACCAGCCGCGGGCGTCCCCGTTCAGCACCAGGTCAATGACCAGCAGCCCCGGGATGTCGGTGGTGCGGATTGCGAGTTCCGGCATGACGGCAGGCTAATACGATTCCTCGCCCGGCGCGTGTCCGGGCGAGCAGCCAGCAGATCCCGTCGTCAGCGTTGTGACCGACGGTCTACTGCGGGCTGCAGCGAAATCGAGTCAGCTCTCGCTCCGGCCCCGACGAGACAGCACCACGGCCGTGACGCCGCCGCCAGTGAGGGCCGCGCCGAGGGCCGCCAACGGCCCGACCAGGGCCGCACCGGTGTTGGGCAGGGACGCTGACGTGGTGTCGTCACTGTCGTCGCTGTCCTCAACACCCGCCACAGCCGGGGTGGGTGTCGAGGAGGTTTCGGTCGGTGTGGGCGTCGACGTTTCGGTCGGCGACGGAGTCGGGGTGGGCGTCGAGGTCTCGGTCGGCGAAGGAGCCGGGGTGGGCGTCGAGGTGTCCGTCGGCGAAGGCGTCGGTGACGGCGTGACCTCCTGGCAGTCGTCGCCCTTCGGCGTGCCATCGGTGGTGTCGCAGTAGTCCGGCGGCTCGTAGTTGTTGTCCGTCTCGGCATACGCCGCCGATACCGGCACCAGGATGCTGGCTGCGAACGCAGCTATCCCAACAGCAATCGTGCGTGGTTTCATCAGTGCTCTCCCCCCGAAGAAGCATCCGAGCAGCTTCCCCCCGAAGCGGCTGTCAGGACGTATCCTAGGCCATTCCCGCCGGGGCGCCAACTATCCGACGTGACTCATCACAGGCGATCGCGAAACGGAGTGCTTGCCGGAGCAACTCGGGTGGCTTCCCGCTCACTGCGGGTCGCACGGCTGGGCAGAGTTGTTCCCCGACCGAGGCGTCTGGGTTCACGATGCGTGCGCGCCCGGGGTGAGGCGAACCTGCGCCGGTCCGGGCTGGTCGGTTCCGGTGGTGATGTGCCACGAAACCTCCACGGTCTTCCCGGCCGGGACTGCCACGCTCTGGGCGCTCACCTGGAGGTCGTCGTGCCAGGTGACCGTGCCCGGACCGGGCTCGTTCACCTCGCTGACCGTGCCGCCGAGTGGGGCATAGACCAGCAGGTTGAGCCGGTTCGTCCCATCGGCCGGGCTGTTGCCGAGTACGCGGCTGGGCAGCTTCGCTGCCTTCCCCGGGGTGATCGTGGACCTCAGCCGGACGGTCAGGGTGAGCTCACGGCTGCCGTCCGGGTTGGTCTGGAGCTCGGTGAGATCGGCCGTGGTATGGAGGTAGTAGCCCATCTTGGACGCGGTGGTGAGGTTGAGGAAGACCCCGACCAGCGGGGCGGTCTCGCCGTCGACATCGGTCTGGCCCTGCAGCCTGCCGGCAACGCCGGCGCGCTCCAGCAAGCTCTGCTCCGCCGGGTCGGCCGACCACACCAGCAGCCGTCCCTGCTCGATCGCCTTGGTCAGGGCGGGAAGCAGCGCGGCGGGATCGGTGCCCCCGGACATGAGCTGTGTGAGCGTGGCTTGTGCGGCAAGGGCGAAGACCACGTCCTGCACCTTCTCATCGGTGTAGCGGGCGTACACCTCCGAGAGCAGGAAACGTGCGGCGTTCTCGGAGGTGATGGTCACCGTGTCGCCGAACGGATCGGTGACGCGCACCGGGCCGGTGGCGGCGAGCAATGCCTGGATCGCCACCGGGTCGATGGACAGTACGTTCTGGGCCGGCTCCCCACCCGTGGCCTCCCCATCGGTGGCCTGCCACATGGCACGCACCAGCTCGGCAGTGCGCGGGAAGTCCGGGGTCAGGTTCGCGTCCTGCAGGAACCGTCCGAGCCGGGAGCTGAACAGTGACTCCTCGGCCGGGGTGAGGGGGAGCACGGGTGTGCTGCTGAGTTCGTTGTCAGGTGCGGAGCGCTGCTCGACGATGGAAAGCCTGCCGGCATCAGCGCGGATCAGGATGACGGCTCCCGGAATGCCGCCGGTCGCGCGGAGTTCGGCATTGTTCTGGGCGATGACCAGCCAGTCGCGTGGCTTCTCCGCCCCCAGCATCTCGGGCAGCAGGCGCACCGCCGTATCGGCGGTCGAGGTGAGTTCGTGGGCGCGGACGAGCTGGCCGTCCAGCTGGTTGGCGGCGTCGGCGAGCTGCGTCACCAGACTGGCTCGCGGAATCGCGCCGATCCGGGTGATCGACTCCTCCAGGGTGGCATTGGCTGCGGCGACCGGATCCCGCAACGCGATCAGGGGGTCGAGGTTGAGCTGGCCGTCCTTGGGCGCCAGCTGCTCGGGCGTGATCACCGTGAGGGCGGCGGTGGCAGCCGGCAGGACGGTGGTTGCGACGTCGTCCACCGCCTCGGTGATGGTCTGCAGGGCGCGGGTGTTGTCGCCAACCCAGGGGATCGTGTCCACCACCGCCCAGTGGACGCCTCCGGTGGCGTTGGCGGCGCGCCGGGCTGCGTCCTGGATGCCGGGAATCGCCGCGACTGCAGCCGACGGATCCCGTCCGGCCTGCTCGGTCAACTGCGGCAACCCGTCGGCCACCTCCTGCAGGGCGTCACGGGCCCGCAGCGCGTCCAGGAACACCCAGACCCCGCAGACCACCACGAGGACGAGAACGCCGGTCAGGGCGCCCAGCGCTACCGCCAGCCAGCGGCGGTTGCGCCCCGGCCGGGACTGGCCCGCCGGGGCAGAGGCCTGCCCGCCCGCCTGGGAACCCTCCGGTTCGGAGGGTGAGTTCTCAGGTTGTTCCGGCAGGTCGGTGGTCATGGTGGGTGGCTACTGACCGGTAGCGGCGTACTTTGCCTCGGTGGCCTGTTTCATCGGCCGCCACCAGGCTTCGTTGGCGCGATACCAGTCGATGGTGGCCGCCAGGCCGGCCTCGAAGTTGCGGAAGCTTGGCTCCCAGCCGAGTTCGGTGCGCAACCGGCTGGAGTCGATCGCGTAGCGCAGGTCGTGGCCTGCCCGGTCGTTGACGTGGTCGTAGGCGTCGGACGGCTGCCCCATCAGCTGCAGGATGAGCTCGATGACGCTCTTGTTGTCCTTCTCGCCATCGGCCCCGATCAGATAGGTCTCACCGATCTTGCCGGCCGCGATGATCCGCAGCACCGCCAGGTTGTGGTCGTCGACGTGGATCCAGTCGCGGACGTTCTGGCCGGCGCCGTACAACTTGGGCCGGATGCCGTCGATCACATTGGTGATCTGCCGCGGGATGAACTTCTCGATGTGCTGACGCGGGCCGTAGTTGTTCGAACAGTTGCTGATCGTGGCCTGCACCCCGAAGGAACGTACCCAGGCGCGGACCAGCAGATCGGACCCGGCCTTCGACGCCGAGTACGGGCTGGACGGGTTGTACGGCGTGGTCTCGGTGAACCTCGCCGGGTCGTCCAGTTCGAGGTCGCCGTAGACCTCGTCGGTGGAGATGTGGTGGTAGCGCCGGCCGTGCCGGCGGACCGCCTGCAGCAACGCGAAGGTGCCCACCAGATTGGTCTGGATGAACGGGGACGGATCGTTCAGCGAGTTGTCGTTGTGCGACTCGGCGGCGAAATGCACCACCACGTCGTGATCGGCCACCAGCTCGTCCACGAGCGCGGCGTCGGTGACCGAGCCCTGGACGAGGCGGCAGCGCCGTTCGTCCAGACCGTCCAGCGAGGCTCGATTGCCGGCGTAGGTGAGAGCGTCGAGCACCGTCACCACGTCATCGCTGGTATCGAGCACCATGCGTACGAAGTTGCTGCCAATGAAACCGGCGCCGCCGGTGACCAGGATCCTCCCCATGGAGGAATCCTAGGGGTATGTCTTGGGCGTCCTCACCCAGGCATGCCAGACTCATGCCATGCGTGGCATCATCCTGGCTGGCGGATCGGGTACGAGGCTGCACCCGATCACCATGGCGACCAGCAAGCAACTCGTCCCGGTCTACGACAA
>NZ_JAYFPT010000038.1:0-81317 GCF_034927565.1 Propionicimonas sp. | reverse complement strand
GCGATTTCCTGCTTGGGCGCCGTCCGTCCTAGAATCTGACCAGCGACTCGGCAGATCCGGGTCGACTTCGCATGCAGTCCTACCGCCGGCAGGCGGGTCGAAGGCCGTGGTCCCCCAGGGGTGGTCAGTAGGCGACTGCGTCAGGGGGTCCGAAGAGCTCGGGCCCAGCAACCCAAGCGGGTTGGCAGGCGCCACCCGTGCAGAAAGGAACGGCCATGGCCGTCGTCACCACGCGTCAGCTGCTCGACAGCGGTGTCCACTTCGGGCACCAGACCCGCCGCTGGAATCCGAAGATGAAGAAGTTCATCTTCGCTGAGCGCAACGGCATCTACATCATCGACCTGCAGCAGTCGCTGAGCTACATCGACGCCGCCTACACCTTCGTCAAGGAGACCGTGGCCAAGGGCGGCCAGGTGCTCTTCATCGGCACCAAGAAGCAGGCCCAGGAGGCCATTGCCGACCAGGCCACCCGGGTCGGGATGCCGTACGTGAACGAGCGCTGGCTGGGCGGCATGCTCACCAACTTCGGCACCATCTCCAAGCGGATCGCGAAGATGAAGGAGCTCGAGGGGCTCAACTTCGACGACGTCGCCGCTTCCGGGCTGACCAAGAAGGAACTCCTGCAGCAGAAGCGCAAGAAGGAAAAGCTGGCCAAGACCCTGGGCGGCATCCGCGACATGGGCAAGCTGCCGAACGCCATCTGGGTGGTTGACACCAAGAAGGAGCACCTCGCCATCGACGAGGCCCGCAAGCTCCATATCCCGATCATCGGCATCCTGGACACCAACTGCGACCCCGACGAGGTCGACTACGCCATCCCGGGCAACGACGACGCGATCCGCTCGGTGGCGCTGCTCACCCGCGTTGTGGCCGACGCCGTGGCCGAGGGCCTGCTGGCCCGCTCGGCCGGTGCGGTGAGCGGTGAAGAGGCCGAGCCGATGCCCGACTGGGAGCGCGAACTGCTGGGCGCTCAGGAGGCTCCGGCAGCCGAGGCCGCCGAGGCCGAGGTTGAGGCCACGCTGGCCGCAGAGGTCGACGCCGAGATCGAGACCGCCGTCGAGGCTGTCGAGGAGCCGGCCGCCGAAGAGCCCGCTGCCGAGCCGGTCGCCGAAGCGCCTGCCGCCGAGCCGGTCGCCGAGGCCACCGAGGAGCCGGCCGTCGAGGCTGCTCCCGCTGAGGCTGTTGCCGAGGAGCCGGCTGTCGAGGCTGCTCCCGAGGCCGAGCCGACCTCCGAGAAGTAATCACTCCACGAACCACACGACAGGACGACACCACAGACATGGCAACGATTACCGCCGCTGATGTGAAGAAGCTCCGCGACGCCACCGGCGCCGGGATGATGGACGCCAAGAAGGCGCTCACCGAGGCCGACGGCGACTTCGAGGCTGCCGTGGAGATCCTGCGGGTCTCCGGCCAGGCGAAGATGGCCAAGCGGGCCGACCGCGACGCCAGCAACGGCCTGGTCGCCGCCGCGGGCAACACGGTCATCCAGTTGGCCGCCGAGACCGACTTCGTCGCGAAGAACGCTGAGTTCATGGCCCTGGCCGACGAGATCGCCCAGGCCGTGGACGCTGCCGGCGCCGACGGCGTGGAGGCAGCTTCCGCGGTCGCGCTCCCGTCCGGGAAGACCGTCGCCGAGGCGGTCTCCGAGCTCGCCGCGAAGATCGGTGAGAAGCTGGAACTGGCGAACGCGGCCAGCTTCGGCGGACCGGTCGACATCTACCTGCACAAGCGCTCGGCAGACCTGCCGCCGCAGGTCGGGGTGATGATCGAGTACACCGGCGAGCCGGACGCAGCCTTCATCCGCGGTATCGCTCACCAGATCGCTGCCATGTCCCCGCAGTGGGTCACCCGCGACGAGGTGCCCGCCGATGTGCTGGAGAAGGAACGCCACGTCGCCGAGCTCACCGCACGCGAGGAGGGCAAGCCCGAGGCGATCATCGGCCGGATCGTCGACGGCCGGCTGAACGGCTTCTTCAAGGAGGTCGTCCTCACCGAGCAGCCCAGCGTGACCGAGGACAAGCTGTCGGTCGGACAGCTGCTGGATTCCAAGGGTGTCACGGTGAGGCGGTTCGTCCGGTTCGCCGCCGGCGCCTGATCGACCCAGCCCACCGGAGTACACCGCCCGCGAAGGAGAACCGCGTGACCAGCCCCTACCGCCGAGTCCTGCTGAAGCTGTCCGGAGAGGCGTTCGGGGGCGGTGCGATCGGCGTCGACCCTGATGTGGTCTCGTCGGTCGCAGCCCAGATCGCGGCCGTGGTGAACAGCGGAGTGGAGGTTGCCATCGTCACCGGCGGTGGCAACTTCTTCCGCGGCGCCGAACTCCAGAACCGGGGAATGGACCGGGCGCGCGCCGACTACATGGGCATGCTCGGCACAGTGATGAACTGCCTGGCCCTGCAGGACTTCTGCGAACAGGCGGGGGTGCCCACCCGGGTGCAGACTGCGATCGCAATGGGCCAGGTCGCCGAGCCGTACATTCCGCTGCGGGCCATCCGGCACCTGGAGAAGGGCCGGGTGGTGATCTTCGGTGCCGGCTCGGGAATGCCGTTCTTCTCCACCGACACGGTCGCTGCCCAGCGCGCGCTGGAGATCGACGCCGACGTGCTGCTGATGGCCAAGCAGGGCACCGACGGGGTCTACGACTCCGACCCCAGGACCAACCCCGATGCCCGCAAGTTCGACGAACTCACCTATGACGAGTTCCTCGCCCGCGACCTGAAGGTAGCCGACGCGACCGCGGTCAGCCTCGCCCGGGAGCACAAGCTTCCGATGGTCTTCTTCGACCTGGGCGTGGAAGGAAACATCGCACGGGTTGTCGCAGGTGAGAAGATCGGTACAACCCTGCACGCATAGCTGAGTGCAGGCAGGCAGAAGGGACGAGGATCCGTGCTCGCAGACATCATCAAGGATGCCGACCACAAGATGGACGGCGCCGTCGCGCATGCCCGTGAGGAGTTCGCGGCGATTCGCACCGGGCGGGCACACCCCGCCATGTTCAACAAGCTCGTAGTCGACTACTACGGTTCGCCGACCCCACTCCAGCAACTGGCCACCTTCCAGGTACCAGAGGCACGGACCGTGCTGATCAGTCCCTTCGACCGCAACGCGATGGCAGGCATCGAGAAAGCCATCCGTGACTCCGACCTGGGCGTGAATCCCGCCAATGACGGTGCGGTGATCCGGCTGGTGATGCCACAACTCACCGAAGAACGGCGCAAGGAGTACATCAAGCTGGCCCGTCACAAGGCCGAGGAGGCGCGGATCGCGATCCGCAACGGACGCCGGCACGCCAACGACGGGGTCCAGAAGCTGCTCAAGGACAAGGAGATCAGCGAGGACGACGCCCGCGGCGCCGAGAAGCAGCTGGACAGCGTCACCAAGCGTCACATCGAGGCCGTCGACGAGCTGCTGAAGGCCAAGGAATCCGAGTTGCTGGAGGTCTGATGGCCTCGACCCCGGGGGATTCGCCAACGCCCACCCCGCTCGACCCGGTGCGCAAGGGGTCGAGCGGCGGTCGCGACCTGCCCGCGGCCATCGCCGTGGGCATCGCGTTGATCGCGATCATCGTGGTCACGCTTCGCTGGTCGCACCCCGGGTTCATCGCGTTCATGGTGGTGATGCTCGTCCTCGGCGCGATCGAGGTGAACAACGCGCTGCGGCTGATCGGGATGGAGTCGGCGATAGCCCCGATCGTGGTCGGCACGGTGGTGATCATCGGCGGTACCTACGCGGCCGCCGTCTTCCAGCCGGTCACCACCATCCCGTGGCACTCGGTGCTGCTGGGCGGTCTGGCCGGCACCATCATGTTCGCCCTGATCTGGCGGATGCCCGGTGGCGCCGACGGCTACATCAAGGACGCAGCCGCCAGTCTGTTCATCATCAGCTACCTGCCGCTGCTCGGCTCCTTCGTCGGCCTGCTGCTGGCCAGTCCGCACGGTGCGGCCAAGGTGGTCACCCTCGCGCTGTGTGTTGCCGGCAGCGACACCGGCGGGTACGCGGTGGGTGCCACCCTCGGTCGGCACAAGATGGCACCCAACATCAGCCCGAAGAAGACCTGGGAGGGGCTGGCCGGCTCGGTGGTGGTCGGCTCGGCGGTGGCCGTGGCGATGGCGGTGTTCGTGCTGGACGAGTCCTGGTGGTTCGGGCTGGTGCTCGGCCTGGCCTGCGTCCTGTTCGGCACTGCCGGCGATCTCATCGAGTCCCTGATCAAGCGGGACGTGGGGATCAAGGACATGTCCTCCTTCCTGCCCGGGCACGGCGGTGTGATGGACCGGATGGACTCGATCCTGGTCGCCGCCCCCGCCGTCTGGGTGGTCTTCACCCTGCTGGGAACCACATGAGCGAGGGGCTCACCCCGCAGGAGGAGTCGGCCTACGCCGATCTGGTCGCCCACGCCGAACGCGGCCGCACCGTGCCGCTGCGGATGGCCGCGCCCCGGCGCGGCAAGCCACCCCGGCACTGGATCGACCTGACCGACGCCGAGCGCACCGATGCTGTCGCCGATCTCGGCATGGCGAGGTTTCGCCGTGGCCAGCTCGACCGGCACCTGTTCGACCATTTGTCGACCGAGTCGGCGGAGTGGACCGACATCTCCCGCGGCGACCGGGAGGTGCTGGCGGAGAACTTCGTCCCGCCCCTGCTCACCCGGGTGCGTGACCAGCAGGCCGATGCCGGCACCACGGTGAAGACCTTGTGGCGGCTGTTCGACGGCTCCCTGGTGGAGTCGGTGCTGATGCGCTACGGGGTTCCGGGGTTGCGTGCCTCGGGCCGGGGACGTGAACGCGCCACGGTGTGCATCTCGTCCCAGGCCGGCTGCGGCATGGCCTGCCCGTTCTGCGCGACCGGCCAGGGCGGTCTGCAGCGCAACCTGAGCACCGCTGAGATCCTGCTGCAGGTGGTGGACGCCGCCCGCCGGCTGCGCGACGGCGAGATCCCGGGCGGATCCGGCCGGGTGAACAACATCGTCTTCATGGGCATGGGCGAGCCGATGGCCAACTATGCCGCCGTGCTGGCCGCCACCCGCGCGATCACCTCGCCGTCCCCGCGCGGGCTGGGCATCTCGGCCCGCGGGGTGACGATCTCCACCGTCGGACTGGTGCCCAGGATCCAGAAGCTGGCCACCGAGGGCCTGCCGGTGACGCTCGCGGTCAGCCTGCACGCCCCGGACGACGAACTGCGCGACGAACTCTGCCCGATCAACACCCGCTGGAAGGTCGCCGAGGTGGTGGACGCCGCCCACGGCTACTTCGCCGCCACCGGCCGCCGGGTGTCGATCGAGTACGCCCTGATCCGCGACGTCAACGACCAGGCCTGGCGGGCCGACGCCCTGGCCGATGTGCTCAGGCGCGACGGGCACGGGTGGGTACACGTCAACCTGATCCCGCTCAACCCCACCCCGGGTTCGAAGTGGACGGCCTCCCGCCGTGCCGACGAGCAGGAGTTCGTCCGGCGGCTGGAGGCCAGGGGCGTCCAGGTCACCGTTCGCGACACCCGTGGCCGGGAGATCGACGGGGCCTGCGGCCAGCTGGCCGCGGTCGATCGCGCCTCGTCCTAGCGGAGCGCCTCCCCGGCACTCATCCGCGCGGCACAAGATCCGCACAGGATTCGCACAGACCTGCTTGCTTGACTCCTTCCATCCAGACGAACAGCCCCCACGGGAAGGAAGACAGATGAAACTCCTCACCACCCTCGCTGCCGCGGCACTTGCTGCGGTGCTGCCGTTGGCGGGCTGCGCAGCAACCAGCACCGCCTCGAGCCAGGCCTCCTCGGCCACTTCGACCGTCGCGGCAACTGCCACAGCCAGCACGACCGACACGACCACCACGTCGACAACGGCCGCGTCCGTCGTCGACGTGGACTGGAGCAGTCTGCCGACCACGAACGTGACACTGACCGACGAGGGCCTGGCCATCACCGAGGCCGGAACCTACGTCCTCACCGGTAGCTCCACCGGGCAGGTGACGGTGGACACCGACGGCAACGTCCGGATCATCCTGGACGATGCGACCATCAACAGCAGCGTCGGTGCGGCGATCCAGGTCGACAATGCCGAGTCGGTCGTCCTGGAGTTGGCCGACGGCACCACCAACACCGTGTCGGACGCGGCAACCCGCAGCGATGAGGAGATCGACGGTGCGATCTACTCCGCCGACGACCTGGTCATCACCGGCAACGGCACGCTGAACGTCACGGCCACCTTCGCCGACGGCATCGTCGGCAAGGACGACCTGTGGATCGAGTCGGGCACGATCAACGTGACCAGCGCCGACGACGGCATCCGCGGCACGGACTCGCTCACGATCGATGGCGGCACGATCACCATCAATGCCACCGGAGACGGCATGAAGTCCAGCAACGACAGCGATCTGGGCAAGGGGGTGCTCACCATCAACGGCGGGACCATCACGATCACCACCGGCGATGACGCGATCAAGGCCGAGCAGTTGCTCACCATCAACGGCGGCACGATCGACGTGGTCCAGTCGGTGGAGAGCATCGAGGCGCCGGTCATCGTGATCAACGACGGCGACATCACGATCAACGCCTCCGACGACGGCATCAACGCCTCGGCCTCGGACATCATCACTGATGGCCTGAGCATCACCATCAACGGCGGCAACCTCAGCATCACGATGGCTTCCGGCGATACCGACGCGATCGATTCCAATGGCGACCTGACCATCACCGGCGGCACGATCGACATCACCGCCCAGTCGCCCTTCGACTACGACGGCACGGGCAGCCTCACCGGCGGCACCATCACCGTCAACGGCCAGCAGGTCACCGAGTTGTCGAACCAGATGATGGGCGGCCAGATGGGAGGTGGACCCGGCGGACGGTGACCCCGCCGCACCAGGAGGTCCCCGGCGCGAGTCTCGTGCCGGGGACCTCCTGCTCGTCGGTCGGTAGCCGGCTGCGAACCCGGCCGCCGCGCCGGTGGGAACTACTGCAGCACGGCCAGTGCCTCGTCGACCGTCTCGCACAGGAAGACGTGACCGGCCATCGCGCGGCCCCGTGCCAGGGCATCGACCAGTGGCCAGGCGGGCAGGGTGTGCCGCCAGTGGTCGGTCCCGACCAGCACCAGCGGCGGGATCACCTCACGTTCGGCGTAGTAGCGCGGGGTGAGTGCCTGGAAGATCTCCTGGACGGTGCCAGCGGCGCCCGGCAGGCAGATCAGCCCGGCGGTGGCCAGTCTCAGCAGGATGTCCTCGCGCAGCGCGTTGGAGAAGAACTTCGCCACCGCGGTGGCGAAGGCATTGGCCGGTTCGTGGCCGTAGAACCAGGTCGGCACGCCGATGCTGGGCCCGCCCAGCGGCCAGCGCTGCCGCACCTCGAAGGACGCGCGCGCCCAGCCGTCGGTGTCCTCGCCGAAACCGGGATGGGCGGCCAGGACGGCGATCGCCTCGTCCAGGTCGGCGGCCGAGCCAGCGAAGGCGGCGCCGAGGTTGACCGCCTCCATCGCTCCCGGCCCGCCGCCGGTCAGCACCGTGTGGCCGCGCCCGGCCAGCGCCCGGCCGAGGACGGCAGCGGCGCGGTAGTCGGACCCGTCCCGGGAGGTGCGGTGGCCGCCCATCACCCCGACCGGGGACGGCAGGTCCAGGTCGGCCAGGGCGTCGCTGATCGCGTGGTCGTGCAGCGTCATGGCCAACTCGCTGGCCAGGCTGCGATGGCGTCCGATGTGCCGCCACCAGCGGTAGACCCGGGCGTCCAGGGTTCGGTCGTAGCCGGCGGCGAGCCCGTGATAGAGCTCGTCGGGACGGTAGAGCGCCGCCCGGTAGGGATCGAAGGGCAGGTCAGGCAGCCGCGGGAAGAAGAGCGCCCCGGCAGCCTGCAACCGGTACTGGATCTCGGGTTCGAGGATGCAGCCGAGGAAGACCGCGTTGCGGACCTCGGCCGCCAGCAGGGCAGTGGTCTCGCCGCGCAGGTCGACCGCCTGGATGGAGCAGTCGGCGAGACTGCCGGTGGCGCGGAGGTGGGCACGCAGCTCGTCCAGCGACTCCAGCTCGCCGTCCTGTGCGAGTCGGGACGGGTGCCGCTCGGGCCGGTGCCCGGAGGTACTCACCGGTCGATCTCGGCGTTGCAGGCCAGGACCAGGCGGTCCGGTACGGTAGCGGGCAGGTCTGCGAGATCGTCGTCGAGGTCCGGCATGCGCCCAGCGTACGGGCCGGCCGGAGCGTACGCTGCCGACCGGCCCGAAGCCCTTCAGGCTACTTCTCGACCTCGACGACGGGAGCGTCGGGGGCGTTGTTCTTGACAGACTCAATGCCCTTGATCGCGTTGGTCTTGGACGCGTAGCCCTGGCTGGAGGCGATCACCTGGCCGTTGCCCGCCAGGAGGTTCCATCGGTACTCGCCGCCCTTGTCGACCCACAGCTCGAACTTGCCCGCCATTGCGGTTCCTTCCACTTTCACTCCACGGGAGCACCCCTGCCCCCGGTGGCGCGATCGCGCCAGCACTCACGCTAGGGGCTGGGAGGCTGTGGGGGAAGAAGCAGCGCCCGTCCCGGACGGCGTGGAGTGCTCGGCGGCGACGAATACACTGGCCGACGTGCGCGATGTGGTGATCCTCGGAAGTACCGGGTCGATTGGTACCCAGGCGATCGAGGTCATCGACGCCCGGCCCGGGCAGTTCGGCGTGGTCGGGCTGTCCGCCGGTGGGTCCTCGGTGGAGCTGCTGGCAGACCAGGTGCGCAGACTTCGTCCCCGGATCGTCGCGGTGACCGACCCGAAGGCCGCCGCCGCACTGCGCGAACAGGTGAGCGGCGTCGAGGTGTGGGACGGTCCGGACGCCTCCACCCGGCTGGCCGGCATCAAGGCCGACGTGGTGCTCAACGCCATCACCGGCGCGGCCGGGCTGGAGCCCACCCTGGCAACACTGGCGGCCGGAACCACCCTGGCGCTGGCCAACAAGGAGTCGCTGGTGATCGGTGGTCGGCTGGTGACCCGCGCGGCGGCCCCGGGACAGATCGTGGCGGTCGACTCCGAGCACTCGGCCTTCGCCCAGGCATTGCGGGCCGGTCGCGCCGACGAGGTGCGCCGGCTGATCCTCACCGCCTCCGGTGGTCCGTTCCGTGGCCGTTCCCGGGCCGACCTCGCCGGGGTCACCCCCGAGCAGGCGATGGCCCATCCGACCTGGGCGATGGGCCGGGTGATCACGATCAACTCCGCCACCCTGGTCAACAAGGGCCTTGAACTGCTGGAGGCCGGGCTGCTCTACGACGTCCCGCTGGAGGCGATCCAGGTGGTCGTGCACCCGCAGTCGGTGGTCCACTCGATGGTGGAGTTCTGCGACGGCTCGACGATCGCGCAGTGCTCGCCGCCGGATATGAAGCTGCCGATCGCACTCGGCCTGGCCTGGCCCGACCGGGTGCCGGATGCGGCCGCCGCCTGCGACTGGACGAAGGCCGCAGCCTGGACCTTCGAGCCGCTGGACGACCAGGCCTTCCCGGCCGTTGAGCTGGCCCGCCGGGTCGGCCTGGCGGGCGGCGTGGCGCCAGCGGTCTACAACGCCGCCAACGAGGTCTGCGTGGACGCCTTCTGCGCTGGCCGGCTGGGCTTCCCCGGCATCGTTGACGTCGTGACCTGGTGCGTCGACCAGTTGCTCGGCCCCGACGGGCCGGAGTTCGGGGAGTTGTCGGTGGCCGGGGTGCTGGCCGCCGACGCCTGGGCCAGAACCGTCGCCGCCGACCGGATCGCCGAACAGGAGCAGACATGGAGCTTGTGACCACGATCGTGTTCGGCGTGTTGTTCTTCGCGCTGATCATGGTTTCGGTGGCGCTGCACGAGGTCGGGCACATGGTGCCAGCCAAGAAGTTCGGGGTGCGGGTGCCGCAGTACATGGTCGGCTTCGGCCCCCGGATCTGGTCCACCACCCGCGGCGACACCGAGTACGGGCTGAAGTGGTTCCCGCTGGGCGGCTACGTCCGGCTGCTGGGGATGTACCCGCCGGGCTCGAAGCGGGACGGCAAGGCCTCCCGGCTGGCCGAGTTCGCCGACTCCGCCCGGGCCTACGAGTGGGAGACCATCACCCCTGACGACGTGGTGGGCGGACGGCTGTTCTACCAGAAGAAGACCTGGCAGAAGCTGATCATCATGTTCGGCGGCCCGTTGATGAACATCCTGATCGCCTTCGGCCTGTTCTGGGCGATCACCGGGCTCTACGGCGTCTACCGTCCGCAGACCACCATCGCCCAGGTGCAGCAGTGTGTCATCCCCGCCGATGCCAACCGCTCCACCTGCGAGCCGGGCGATCCGCCCACCCCGGCGGCCCAGGCCGGCTTCACGGTGGGCGACAAGGTGCTCACCTTCAACGGGACGCAGATCACCTCCTACGACCAGCTCAGCGGGCTGATCCGGGCCAACCTGGACGGCGAGGCGCGGATCAGTGTCGAGCGCGCTGGCTCGGTGGTCGCGTTGACCCCGGTGCACACCATCGTCACCGGGGTGCGGGACAACTGGGACCCGGGCAAGGTGATCCCGGCCGGCTGGCTGGGGGTGGCCCCCGAGCAGGTGCTCACCACCGGCGGTCCGTTGGTCGTGCTGGACGACATGTGGACGATGACAGTGCAGAGCGCGACCGCGCTGGTGCAGTTCCCGGTGAAGGTGTGGAATGTCGTGGTCGACCTGGTCACCGGCCAGCCACGCGACATCTACGGCCCGCTGTCCATCCTGGGCGCCAGCCAGGTCGCCGGCGAGGTGGTCACCACACCCGACCTGCCCTGGCAGGCCAAGGTGGTGACCTTCGCCTCGTTACTGGGGTCGATCAACCTCTTCCTGGCGGTCTTCAACCTGGTTCCGCTGCCCCCGCTGGACGGCGGGCACATGCTCGGTGCGGTGTGGGAAGGGCTGCGCCGCCGGTTCGCACAGCTGGTCCGGCGTCCCGATCCGGGCCCCTTCGACACCGCGAAGCTGCTGCCGGTGGCCTATGTGGTCGGCGGCCTGCTGATGCTCAGTGGAGCGGTGCTGATCCTGGCTGACATCATCAGCCCGATGCAGCTGTTCTGATCTCTCCCCGGTCTGCTGACAGGACTGTCGCGCAGCGAGTTGGCGGTCGGTGAGTAGGCTGGCTGGCGGATCACAGATGAATGAGGAGTACATGGCCATCAACCTCGGTATGCCCGCCCCGCCGCCGCCCGTCCTGGCCCCGCGCAGGCCGACCCGGCAGATCCGGGTGGGCAAGGTGCTGGTCGGCGGGGGAGCCCCGATCTCGGTGCAGTCGATGACCACCACCAAGACCACCGACATCAACGGAACCCTGCAGCAGATCGCCGAACTCACCGCGACCGGGTGCGACATCGTCCGGGTAGCCGTCCCCAGCCAGGACGACGCCGACGTGCTGCACATCATCGCCAAGAAGTCGCAGATCCCGGTGATCGCCGACATCCACTTCCAGCCCCGGTATGTGTTCGCCGCGATCGATGCCGGCTGTGCGGCCGTCCGGGTGAACCCGGGCAATATCCGTGCTTTCGACGATCAGGTGAAGCAGATCGCCCAGGCGGCCACCGACGCCGGGGTGTCCATCCGGATCGGCGTGAACGCCGGCTCGCTGGACAAGCGGCTGTTGGAGAAGTACGGCGCCCCGACCGCGGAGGCGCTGGTCGAGTCGGCGTTGTGGGAGGCGAGCCTGTTCGAGGAGCACGACTTCCGCGACTTCAAGATCTCGGTCAAACACCACGACCCGGTGGTCATGGTCCGGGCCTACGAGATGCTCTCCCAAGCCTGCGACTACCCGCTGCATCTGGGTGTCACCGAGGCCGGGCCGGCCTTCCAGGGCACGATCAAGAGTTCGGTGGCCTTCGGTGCGCTGCTGGCCAAGGGAATCGGCGACACCATCCGGGTCTCGCTGTCCGCCCCGCCCGCCGAGGAGGTCAAGGTGGGCATCAAGATCCTGGAGTCGCTCAACCTGCGTCCGCGGCACCTTGAGATCGTCTCCTGCCCGTCCTGCGGCCGCGCCCAGGTGGACGTCTACACCCTGGCCGAGCAGGTCACCGCCGGGCTGGAGGGCATGCAGGTGCCGCTGCGGGTGGCGGTGATGGGATGCGTGGTGAACGGCCCGGGCGAAGCCCGCGAGGCCGACCTCGGGGTCGCCTCCGGCAACGGCAAGGGACAGATCTTCGTCCGGGGCGAGGTGATCAAGACGGTCCCCGAGGAGGAGATCGTGCAGACCCTGATCGTGGAGGCCAACCGGCTGGCCGCCGAGTTGCCGGCGGGGGAGTCCGGCCCCGTCCGGGTCAGCGTGGGGTGAGGGTGGACGCCCGGATCCTCACCGTCGCGGATCTGCCGGCGGTCAGGGAACTGGTGGCCGCCGATCCGGTCGGCAATGTCTTCGTCGGTTCCCGGGTGGAGGCGGGCGTGCTCAACGCGACCTCGCCCGGCATGCTGTGGGGCTGGCCGGCCGATCGTCCCCGGGCGTTGCTGCACATCGGGGCGAACATGGTGCCGGTGGCCGACAGTCTGGACGCGATCCCGGCCTTCGTCGAGGCCGCCGGGCGGCGGCGCAGTTGCCAGTCGATCGTCGGGCCGAGTTGGTTGGCCTGGCCGCTGTGGCAGGCGCTCGGTGAGCGATGGGGCAGGCCGTACGAGGTGGTGCGGGAGGCACGTCCGCATCAGCCGGTGATGGCGATGTCGACCCCACCGCAGGGCCCGACCGACTCACGGGTCCGGCCGATCACCCGGGCCGACTTCCCGTCCTATCTGGAGGCGTCGGTCGCGATGTACACCGAGGAGGTCGGTAGCGACCCGATGGCCACCGGTTCCGGCGGCAGCTACCGCAGCTACTGCAACTGGCTGGTCGACACGGGCCGCGCCTTCGGCATCGTCGAGTCGGGGCGGGTGATCTTCAAGACCGATGTCGGCGCCGCCGCCGGCCCGGTCGCCCAGATCCAGGGGGTGTGGCTGGCCCCCGAACTCCGCGGCCAGGGGCTGGCCGCCCCGGCGGTCGCGGCGGTCACCGAATACGTGCTGGCCGACTACCGCACCGCCTCGCTCTATGTGAACGACTTCAACACCCGCGCCATCCGGGCCTACGAGCGGGTGGGCTATGTCACGATCGGCGAGTTCAGCACCATCTTGTACTGAGGACGAGGGCTACTCGGCCTGGCCACGCTTCCAGTAGCCCTTCACCACCGCCCGGTCGAGATCGACCCCGCGGGCGGTGAGGAAGCTGCGGGCGGGCGCCACCACGGATTGCTCGGCGGCGATGAAGGCGAAGCCGTCCCCGGAGCGGGCCGGCACCGCGGCCAGGGCGGCGAGCAGGACAGCGGGATCGGCCGGCGGGGAGCCGGCCGGAGAATGCAGCCAGCTGACGGTGAGGTCTCCCGGGCTGGCGAGTTCCTGCTCGTCGGCCGGGTCGTCGCAGACCAGCAGCACATCGACCGGGGTGCCCGGTGCGACCGTGGCGAGGTGTCGGCGGATCGCGGGCAGCGCGGTCAGGTCGCCGGCCAGCAGCCACCACTGCGGGGCGCCGGCCATCACCAGCGAGCCCCGCGGCCCGCCGAGGTACACCTCGTCACCCACCCGGGCAGCCTGGGCCCAGCGGCTGGCCACGCCCTCGCCGTGCAGCACGAAGTCGAGGGTGAGGGACCGCTCGCCGTCCCAGCCGACCGGGGTGTACTCCCGGCTCTGCAACCCGGCCGGCATACCGTCGGTGGTCGCTTCGGGGAGCGGCTCGCCGGGGGCGGGGAAGAAGATCCGCAGGTGGTCGTCGGCGGCCAGCGAGGTGAACCCCGCGAGGTCCGGGCCGGTGAAACCGATCCGGCGGTAGGACGGGGTGAGGTCAGTCACCGAGCTGACCGCCACCCGGCGGCGGCGCAGTTCCAGCGGGGTGCGGGACAGGGTGAAAGTAGTGGTGGCTGGCATCCGGACTGTCGTCCCCTTCGTCATGAGGTAAGGCTTACCTTAACCTGATGAACCAGGCCGACCCCGGGGCGGGCGCGATTCGGGCGTTGTCGATGCCGCTCGCTACGCTGTGCCGGTGATCACCCGATTGTCGTCCTACTTCGTTCGCACCCTGCGCGAGGATCCCGCCGACGCCGAGCTGCCCAGCCACAAGCTGCTGGTCCGGGCCGGCTACATCCGGCGGGTCGCTCCCGGCATCTACTCCTGGCTGCCGCTGGGGTTGCGGGTGCTCGCCAAGGTGGAGCAGATCGTCCGCGAGGAGATGGATGCGATCGGCGCCCAGGAGGTGCGCTTCCCGGCGCTGTTGCCGCGGGAGCCCTATGAGGCGACCGGCCGCTGGACCGAGTACGGCCCGAACCTGTTCCGGCTGCAGGACCGCAAGCAGGCCGACTACCTGCTGGGTCCCACCCACGAGGAGATGTTCACCCTGATGGTGAAGGACCTGTACTCCTCGTACAAGGATCTGCCGCTGGCGCTGTACCAGATCCAGACCAAGTATCGCGACGAGGCCCGGCCGAGGGCCGGTCTGCTGCGTGGCCGGGAGTTCGTGATGAAGGACTCCTACTCCTTCGATATCGACGACGCGGGCCTGGAGGCCGCCTACGCCCGGCATCGCGGTGCCTATATCCGGATCTTCGACCGGCTCGGGCTGGAGTACGTGATCGTGCAGGCGACCTCCGGCGCGATGGGCGGATCGGCCTCGGAGGAGTTCCTGGCAGTCTCGCCCAACGGCGAGGACACCTTCGTTCGCTCGCCCGGCGGCTATGCAGCCAACGTGGAGGCAGTGGTGCGCCCCCTGGCGGAGCCGGTGGACGCGTCCGACGTCCCTGCCGCGCACGTCGAGGACACCCCCGACAGCCCGACCATCGAGAGCCTGGTCGCCCTGAGCAACCAGCGCTTCCCGCGTCCGGACCGGCCGTGGCAGGCTTCGGACACGCTGAAGAACGTGATCTTCATGCTGTGCTACCCGGACGGCACCCGACGTCCGCTGGCGATCGGCCTGCCCGGCGACCGCGACGTGGACCTCAAGCGGCTCGAGGCTGCGGTCGCACCGGCCGAGGTCGAACCTTTCGGCGACGCCGACTTCGAGGCCTATCCGGCGCTGGTCAAGGGCTACATCGGCCCGGCTGCCCTGGGCCTGGGCGAGGCTGCGGGCGGCGAGTCTCCGGCTGGCCAGGTGAGGTACCTGACCGATCCGGCAGTGGTGGCAGGCACCCGGTGGATCACCGGCGCCAACCAGCCGGGCCACCACGTCTACGACCTGGTCTGCGGTCGCGACTTCAGCTCCGACGGGGTGCTGGACGTCGCCGAACTCCGCGACGGCGACCCCTCGCCGGACGGTTCCGGCCCGCTCAGCCTGGCCCGCGGCATCGAGATGGGCCACATCTTCCAGCTCGGCCGCAAGTACGCCGAGGCGCTGGGGCTGAAGGTACTCGACGTGAACGGCAAGCTGGTCACCGTCACCATGGGCTCCTACGGCGTCGGAGTCTCGCGCGCGGTGGCGGCGGTGGCCGAATCCACCCACGACGAGTTGGGCCTGGCCTGGCCGCGCCAGCTGGCCCCGTTCGACGTCCAGATCGTCGCCACCGGCAAGGACGAGGCGGTGTTCAGCGCCGCCGAGGAACTCGCCGGGCAGCTCAGCGCCGCCGGTATCGACGTGCTGCTGGATGACCGCAAAGCCTCGCCGGGGGTGAAGTTCGCCGACGCCGAACTGCTGGGCATGCCCACCACGGTCGTGGTCGGACGGGGGCTGGTCGACGGCCTGGTGGAGGTGCGTGACCGGGCCAGCGGTGAACGTGCCGACGTCCCGGTGGCGCAGGCCGCAGCCTTCGTCACCGCCGTCGTCCGGGGCTGACCGCGCCTAGAGCGCCCGGCACTGGGCCGGACCTGGCCGGCTGGGTAAGCTGGCGCCACAACAACACCGCACAATCGGAGAAGGACCCACACCATGAAGACCACAGACCTCGACCGGCTGGCCGCGCCGATCGTCGCCGCCCTCGGGCTGGAGATCGACCGGGTGGAGGTGCTCGCGGCCGGACGTCGCAGCGTGGTGCGGTTCTTCCTCGACGGTGACGGCCCCGAGGGCCTCGGGCCGTCGCTGGACGAGATCTCCGAGGCCACCCGGGCGATCTCGACCGCGCTGGACGAGTCCCCGGTCACCGGCGATGCGCCCTATCTGCTGGAGGTCTCCTCCCGCGGCGTCGACCGCCCGCTCACCCAGGCGAAGCACTACCGCCGCAACCGTGGCCGGCTGGTGCACCTGGTCGGCGACGCCCTGGACACCACCGGCAGGATCGTCGGCGTCGACGTCGACCAGGTGGTTGTCGAGGTGGGCGGCGCGGAGCAGCGGATCCCGTTCGCCGGCATTGCCCAGGCGGTGGTGCAGGTCGAGTTCAACCGGCCGTTCGCGGCCGACGAGGAGGACTGAGATGGATATCGACCTGCAGGCGCTCAAGCAACTGGAGCGTGACAAGGAGATCCGGATGGATGTCCTGCTGCGCGCCCTGGAGGACGCGCTGCTGAACGCCTATGCCAAGACCCCCGGCGCGATCGACGGCGCCCGGGTGCTGATCGACTCCAAGACCGGCAAGGTCTCGGTGCTGGCCCCCGAACTGGACGAGGACGGGGAGAAGATCGGCGAGTTCGACGACACCCCCGAGGGCTTCGGACGGGTGGCCGCCGCGACCGCGCGGCAGGTCATCTTCCAGCGGCTGCGGGAGGCCGAGGACGAGCAGAAGTACGGGCACTTCTCCGCTGTCGAGGGCGACATCCTGACCGGTGTCGTGCAGCAGGACCGGGACTCGCGCACCGTCCGGGTCGATCTGGGGGCGATCGAGGCGATCATGCCGCAGGCCGAACAGGTGCCGGGGGAGGACTACTCCCATGGCAAGCGGCTGCGGGTCTATGTGGTGAGCGTGCGGCGCGATCTGCGTGGCCCGCAGGTGGTGGTCTCGCGTACCCACCCCGGCCTGGTGGCCAAGCTGTTCAAGTTGGAGGTGCCCGAGATCGAGCAGGGCGTGGTGGAGATCAAGGCGATCGCCCGGGAGGCCGGGCACCGCAGCAAGATCGCGGTGGTGAGCCACTCCGCCGACGTCTCCGCCAAGGGAGCCTGTATCGGGCCGATGGGGCAGCGGGTGCGCGCGGTGATGCACGAGCTGAACGAGGAGAAGATCGACATCATCGACTATTCCGACGATCCCGCCGAGTTCGTCGCCCAGGCGTTGTCCCCGGCCAAGGTCACCGCGGTGACTGTGACCGACGCCACCGCCAAGGCCGCTCGGGTGATCGTCCCGGACTACCAGCTCTCGCTGGCGATCGGCCGGGAGGGTCAGAATGCCCGGCTGGCCGCGCGCCTGACCGGCTGGCGGATCGACATCCGGCCCGACACCGCGGTCTAGCCGCCGGTTAGGTCGCGACCTTCACTGTCACCGTCTTGCTAGCGGCAGTGAGCTTGCTGGTACCGCTGTACTTCAGGGTGAGCTTGTGGCTGCCGATCTTGGTGATCGTCGGGTAGGTGAACGACACCGTGCCCTTCTTCGCCTTGGTCAGGGATACGGTCTTCAGCTTCTTGCCGTCCAGGTAGAACTTCACGGTGCCGGTCGGGACCACCTTGCTGGCACCGGTGGTGATCGTGGCCTTGAGCACCACCCGGGTCTTCGACCGCTTCGGCTTGGTGGTCGACGGCTTCAGGGTGACCTTGCTGGTGGCCTTGGTGACCTTGTAGGAGAAGCTGGCGGTCTTCGTCACGCCACCCTCGGTGTAGCTGACTGTCGCCTTGGCCTTGCCGACCTTGGAGGTGCTGAACCCGGTCACCTTCGCCTTGCTGGTGACCACCCGGTTGGTGGCGCTGTTGCTGTAACGCGCGGTGACGACCATGCCGGAGGTGCTCGGCTTGGCGCCGAGCTGGTAGCTCAGCTTCTTCGGCGAGGTGAGCGACAGCGAGCTGAGGGCCACCGTCGCCGGCGGCTTCGCGGCGACCAGTTTCGGCGGATTGGCAAGCACTTTCTTGTACTCGGTGCTCACCCCGAACAGACTGGCCACCTCCCCGGCGGTGTAGGCCACCGACGAGGCTGACAGCGGCACCTTGCCGGCCACCATGTCCGGGTAGGCCAGGTTGGAGACCGGCTTGATCGCCCACCGCTTGCCCTTCTTCTCCTCGATCTGGATGGTGGCAGCCCGGAACAGCACGCTGGAGCGGCGCATGTGCCCGGCATCGGTGATCAGGGTGTAGCTGGTGTACTGCGTCAGGCCGGACAGTATCGCCATCGTGTTCTTGGCGTTGTTGATCGTGTTGGAGGACTTGTCCTCGGTCAGGATCCGTGAACTCGCCACGCCGTGGTCGATCAACCAGGTTCTCATGACGGCGGCCTCGGTGTTGCCCTGCTTCGGCTTGCCGCCGGTGACCACCACCTTCGACGCGGGGTAGGCGGCGAGTGCCTTGACAGCCAGCTTCAGGCGGCGTTCGAGGGTGGTCGTCATCGTGCCGGACGAACTCAGCGCGGATCCCAGGACGACGAAGACGTGGCCCTTGGTGGGCAGCCCGCTCGGGACGGCGTTGTTCATCGCCATCGCCTTGTTGATGCTGCCCCAGGTGGTGAGGAATTCCTTCCACAGCGTGCCCGACCAGTCCGAACTCGCGGAGATCGAGGCCAGCGCGAGATCACGCTGAGCGGTGTTGCTGACCGACTGGAAGTAGATCGCCTGAGCCTTGGACTCGGCCAGGGAGGTCGACGAGGCGGCCTGGGCCTGGCCGGGGCCGGCGAACGCCAGCAGAACGGCGAGGGTGACTGCGACGGTGCCACGCGCAGTGCTGATCCACTTCATGAGCAATCCTCCGGGTCGGACATGGATAGCCGACAGCGGTGTGGCACGCACCCCCCGAGCGACCGGCACCTGACCTGCCGACGCGCGGTTGGCGCGGCAGGACTGTGGCCTTCCCTGCCCGGCAGTGTGGCACTACTGGCCGCCCCCGGTCTCCTCTACTTGAGGGTTTGCCGCCGGGCAGGTTGAGGGTTGGCGGGGAGCCGGAGGCCCATGGATGCTCGGGCGATCAGCGCCGTCGCCGGTCAGGCAGAGGTGGTGGGCTGAGGGCTGGGAGCGTCCGCGGCACCGCTTGGAGCAGCCTGGCCGCCGGGCCCACCCATCGTCGGCAGATTCGCCTGGACGATGGTGAGTACCTGGCTCTCGTCCACCCCCAGTGCCGTGGCGATCGAACTGGCCAGTTGTTCGGCGAGTTGACTGTTTCCGCCAGGACCACCCTGGCCACCCTCACCGCCGGAGGCACCGGGGCCGGCGTCCCCCTGGGCCGGCTCGCCGGAGGGGGCCGCGGGTGCGCCGGAGGCTTGGCTGTCGGGTGCCGCGGGCCCGCCGGAGGCCTGGCCGTCGGGGGGCTGGCCGCCGCTGGGCGGTTCGCCCGGCTGGCTCGACAGAGCGGCGACCGCGTCATCGACGGCGGTCTGCACCGTCGTCTGGTCAAGATTAAGACCTTCTGCCAGGGCTGCTACCAGGGCGCTGGTGTCGAAGCCACCCTGACCGGTCTGACCGGTCTGGCCGTCCGGTCCGGTGGTCTGGCTGGTCTGGGGACTGTCAGCGGCATTGGTGGTGGTCGCGGCGCAGCCGGCGGTGACACCCGCTATCACCAGGGCGGCGCTGGCAACGGCAGCAGCGGTACGGCGTCGGATCTTCATGGTTGGGACTCCTCTGGGTTGATGGCGTCCCCAGTGCAGCCGACCGGATTGGCAACCGGGTGGGCAAAGCCTGTACGCCGGCTGTGGATCGGTGGCATCGGGCCGGGGGTGCGGCCGGGTAGGGTGGCCCGATGGCCCAGGTGATCCGGATGTGCGCCGGCTGCCGGCAGCGTGCGGCCCGCGAGGAGCTGGTCCGGCTGGTCTGGAGCGACGGCGCGGTGGTGGTCGATGAGCGGTGCCGGCTGCCGGGGCGCGGGGTGTACCTGCACCCGGGCTGCGTCGCGGCGGTGCTGCGCAACCGTGGGGTGGGACGGGGGCTGCGACGCGAGGTGGACGCCCGGCAACTCCGCGACCTGCTGGACCGGCTGGCGGGCTGAACCGGGCGGGCTGGCCGCCGATTCAGCCGATCCGCGCAGACGCGATACACTGTCAGGCGCGCGTCCGCCGCCGTGGCGGATCAACCAGAAGGTGGGCTAACGCTCATGACCACTCGATGAGTATCTCGAAATGAGCAAGAACAACTAGCTGGTCCAGCGCGGCTGCGCGGACCTGAAGGAGAGTAGTGGCCAAGGTCCGCGTCTACGAGCTCGCCAAGGAGCTCGGGGTCGACAGCAAGGTGTTGCTGAAGACCATCAACGACATGGGTGAGTTCGTACGGTCGGCGTCGTCGACCATTGAGGCGCCTGTCGAGCGCCGCATCAAGGAGAAGTTCGCAACGGCGGCAGAGCCTGCCCCGGCTGCCGAGCCGAAGGCGGCACCCAAGCCTGCCGCCAGGACGGCGAAGCCGGCCGCACCCACGCCCGCGCCGGCAACCGAGCCGAAGCCGGCGCCGGCTGCACCGCAGCCAAAGGCCGCACCAGCGGCCACCCCCACCCCGACTCCTGCTGCCCCTGCGGCTCCCGCCGCGCCGGCGACGCCGACCCCGCGGCCGGCCGCCGGTCCCCGGCCCGGCGCGCCGGCCACCCGTCCCGGTGCCGTCCCGGGCCCGCGTCCCGGGGTTCCCGGGCCGCGTCCCAGCGCAGCCGGTGCCTCGGGGGCTCCCGGCTCCCGGCGCCCCGGTGCACCGCGGCCGGGCAACAACCCGTTCGCCTCCAGCCAGGGCATGGGTGTGCGTCGCCCGCGTCCGGAAGGCGCCTCGGCACAGGGGCGGACCGGCGAGCGCGGCGATCGTCCGGGCGCACCGCGTCCCGGTGGTGACCGGATGCCGCGTCCGGGTGGTACCGGCGGTCTGCCGGGTATGCCGCGTCCGAATCCGGCCATGATGCCGCAGCGATCCGCCGGTCTCGGCGGCGCCGGGGCCCGGTCCGGCGCCCGGCCGGGTGCTCCCGGCGCGGGTCGTGGCCGTCCCGGTGGCGGCCCCGGCCGTGGTGGTGTCGGTGGTCCGCCGAATGCCGGTGGTCCGGTTGGCGGCGGCCGCGGCGGCCGTGGTGGCCGCGCGGGCTCGGGAACCCAGGGTGCCTTCGGTCGCGCCGGTGGTCCGAGCCGCCGCGGGCGCAAGTCGAAGAAGCAGCGTCGCCAAGAGTTCGATCAGATGGAGGCGCCGCTGATCGGCGGTGTGCGCGTCCGTCAGGGCGATGGCCAGACCGTCCGGTTGCGGCGCGGCGCCTCGCTGACCGATCTCGCTGAGAAGATCGGCGTCGAGCCGGCCTCCCTGGTGCAGGTGTTGTTCAACCTCGGCGAGATGGTGAACGCCACCCAGTCGGTGGCCGACGACACCCTGCAGGTGCTGGGCGCCGAGTTGAACTACAACATCGAGATGATCTCGCCCGAGGACGAGGATCGCGAGCTGCTGGAGAGCTTCGACATCGAGTTCGGTGAGGACGCCGGTGGCGAGGAGGATCTCGAGCCCCGCCCGCCGGTGGTCACGGTCATGGGTCACGTCGACCACGGCAAGACCAAGCTGCTGGACGCGCTGCGCCACTCCAACGTGGTGGCCAGCGAGGCCGGTGGCATCACCCAGGCGATCGGTGCCTACCAGGTCGCCACCGAGGTGGACGGCAAGCCGCGCAAGATCACCTTCATCGACACCCCGGGCCATGAGGCGTTCACCGCCATGCGTGCCCGTGGTGCGAAGTCGACCGACATCGCCGTGCTGGTGGTGGCTGCCGATGACGGTGTGATGCCGCAGACGATCGAGGCACTGAACCACGCCAAGGCGGCCGATGTGCCGATCGTGGTGGCGGTGAACAAGGTCGACAAGGAGGCTGCTGACCCGGTCAAGGTGCGCGGCCAGCTCACCGAGTACGGCCTGATTCCCGAGGAGTACGGCGGCGACACCATGTTCGTCGACGTCTCGGCGGTCACCAAACAGGGTCTGGACGAGCTGCTGGAGGCGATCGTGCTGACCGCCGACGCCGCTCTGGACCTGCGCGCCAATCCGGACATGGACGCCCAGGGCGTCGCGATCGAGGCTCACCTCGACCGCGGCCGTGGCCCGGTGGCCACCGTCCTGGTACACCGCGGCACGCTGCACACCGGTGACTCGATCGTCGCCGGCTCGGCTCATGGTCGGGTCCGTGCGCTGATCAACGACCGTGGTGAGACCGTCGATGAGGCGCCGCCGTCCATGCCGGTGCAGGTGCTGGGCCTGACCTCGGTGCCGGGCGCGGGCGACAACTTCCTGGTCGTCGAGGATGACCGGATGGCCCGCCAGATCGCCGAGCAGCGGGAGGCCCGCCAGCGG
Organism: Propionicimonas sp.; assembly: GCF_034927565.1. Lineage (GTDB taxonomy): Bacteria > Actinomycetota > Actinomycetes > Propionibacteriales > Propionibacteriaceae > Propionicimonas. Next base: position 59,049 of record NZ_JAYFPT010000038.1, on the reverse strand, counting down.
GCGGCACTGCTGGCCCGGACCGCCAAGCGCCGCACCCTGGAATCCCTCTTCGAAGAGATGACCAAGGGCGAGGTGCAGGAGCTGCGGCTCATTCTCAAGGGCGACTCGGCTGGTTCGGTGGAGGCCCTGGAGGACTCGCTGCTGCAGATCGATGTCGGCGACGAGGTGTCGCTACGGGTCATCGACCGTGGTGTCGGTGCGATTACCGAGACCAACGTCTCGCTGGCGGCTGCCTCCGACGCGATCATCATCGGCTACAACGTCCGTGCCCAGGGCAAGGCCACCCAGATGGCCGATGCCGCCGGTGTCGACATCCGTTACTACTCGGTGATCTACGCCGCGATCGACGAGGTCGAGGCAGCGCTGAAGGGGATGCTCAAGCCGATCTACACCGAGCAGGTCCGTGGCCAGGCCGAGATCCGCGAGATCTTCCGGTCCTCCAAGTTCGGCACGATCGCCGGCTGTATGGTCATCGACGGCTCGATCCGCCGCAACGCCCAGTCCCGGGTGCTGCGGGACGGGGTGGTGGTCAACACCTCGACCATCGCCTCGCTGCGGCGGGAGAAGGACGACGTCACCGAGGTCCGCGAGGGCTACGAGTGCGGTATGACGGTGGCCAACTTCTCCGACATCAAGATCGGCGACATCATCGAGACCTTCGAGATGGTGGAGAAGCCGCGGTCATGAGCAGTCCGTACCGCGCCAAGGTGGCCGAGCAGATCAAGGTCGTGCTGGCCGAGATGCTGGAGCGGCGGATCAAGGATCCGCGGCTGGGTTTCGTGACCCTGACCGATGTCCGGCTGACCGGCGACGGACGGGAGGCGACGGTGTTCTACACCGTGCTCGGCGACGCCGACAGCCGGGCCGACACCGCCGCCGCACTGGCCTCGGCCACCGGGCTGTTGCGCTCCACGGTCGGCAAGCAGCTGGGCATGAAGTTCACCCCGACGCTCAGCTTCGTGCTCGACGGGGTCGAGGAGGAGGCCGCCCAGATCGAGGAGGCGCTCGCCCGGGCCCGGGCACTGGATGCCGAGGTCGCCGCCCGGGCTGCCGGCGCCTCCTACGCCGGCGAGGCGGACCCGTACCGCCGCGAGGCGGAGGATGACGCCGACCAGGACGGCCGGATTGACTGACGGCCTGCTGGTCGTCGACAAGCCGGCTGGCTGGACCTCACACCAGGTCGTCGGCAGGCTGCGGCGCATCCTCGGCACCCGCAAGGTGGGGCACGCCGGTACCCTCGACCCGATGGCGACCGGCGTGCTGCTGGTCGGGGTGGGCCGGGCCACCCGGCTGCTCGGCCACCTCGCGCTGACCGACAAGAGCTACGCCGCCACCATCCGGCTCGGGCAGGCGACCGTCACCGACGACGCCGAGGGCGACCTGATCGAGGCGCGCGGTGCGGCGGGGGTGAGCGTCGACCAAGTCTCGGCTGCGGTCGACGGCTACCGTGGCAGGATCACCCAGGTGCCCTCGGCGGTCTCGGCGATCAAGATCGACGGCGTGCGCTCCTACGCCCGGGTGCGGGCCGGTGAGGACGTGCAGCTCGCGGGCCGTGAGGTCACAGTCTCCCGCTTCGAGCTGATCAGGACACGGTGGGCGGAGGTGGGAGACGAGGGATACCCCCTCGACGTCCTCGATGTCGACGTCGAGATCGACTGCTCGTCCGGCACCTACATCAGGGCGCTGGCGCGCGACCTGGGCCGTGATCTCGGCACCGGCGGGCATCTGACCCGGCTGCGCCGCACCCGGGTCGGTCCCTTCACCTTGTCGGAGCCCCACCTGTCGCCCCATGGCCTCGACGCGGAACCGGGAGCGGAGGTTCCGCTGCTCGGGCTGGCCGAGGTCGCCAGGCGCTGTTTCCCGGTGGTCGAGGTGGACGGTGCCGGAGCCACCGATGTCCGCCACGGCCGGGCCCTCGCGGTGCCGGTCCCCGCCGATCCCACTGCTGTCATGGCAGGGGAGGAGTTCCTGGCCCTCTACCGTCCTGCCGGTGCCCGCTCCGTCCCCGTGGCAGTCTTCACCACCGGCTGAGCCCCCAGACACCGATGCCGCGCCCGTCCGGCACCTGGGGGGCGCTCCAGGTCGGGGGAGGCTGAGGGTTTTGCTATCGTTCATCGGGGCTCGGAAAGGGTGGTCGTGGAGCGTTCTGTCGTCGTCATCGGCAACTTCGACGGCGTGCACCCTGGGCACCAGGCGGTGCTCGCGGAGGCCCGCCGACGTGAGCCCGGGTTGCCGGTGGTGGTGGTCACCTTCTGGCCGCACCCGGTCTCGGTGCTTCGTCCGGAGTCCCCGCCGATGCTGCTGACCAGTCTCGACGAGCGAATCGAGTTGCTGACCGCTGCCGGGGCCGACCGCGTCGAGGTCGTCACTTTCACTCGCGAGTTCGCTGGCTGGCCGCCGGAGCGGTTCGTCGAGGAGGTGCTGGTGCCGCTGAACCCCGCGCGGGTGGTGGTGGGTACCAACTTCCGGTTCGGACGCGGCGCGTCTGGCACCGTGGCGATGCTGACCGACCTGGCCGCCGGCCGCTTCGCCGTGGACGGGTTGACTTTGGTGACCTACGGCGACACCGAGACCTGTTCGACGCTGATCCGCCAGGCGCTCGGTGACGGCGACGTCGAACTGGCCGCCGAGCACCTCGGCCGGCCGTTCTCCTTCCGCGGCGAGGTGGCCCATGGCGACCGCCGAGGACGCGAGCTGGGCTTTCCGACGGCGAACCTGCCGGTGCCTGCCGACCTCGCCTGCCCGCAGGACGGGGTGTACGCCGGGTGGCTGACCCGGCGGGACAACCTGGGTGCGCACGGTGAGCCGTTGCCGCCCGGCGGGCAGCCGCAACGCTGGCCGGCGGCGATCTCGGTGGGCACCAACCCCACCTTTGACGGCGTCGACCGCCGGGTCGAGTCCTACGTTCTCGACCGCGACGACCTGGAACTCTACGGAGCCGCGGTGACGGTGGAGTTCATCGCACGGATCCGCGGCCAGATCCGGTTCACCAGCATCGAGGCGCTGGTCGAGCAAATGACCGAAGACGTCGACCGGTCCCGCCGGATTCTCGCCGCCGGCTGATCCGGCCCCTGTCCCCGCCCGGTGAACACGCCCATAATTGAGGCATGTGGGCCGTGGACGGATTGCGGTCGTGGTTCCGGCGCACCACCGGTGCGGCGGCACTCGGCTCTGACCTCTCGCTGAGCCCCCAGGACGCCAGGGAACTCGCCGAACTGGCCGTGCGGGTGGCCAGCGAGTTCTCCGCCTGGTCGCCGGAGGTGATAGCCGGCTCACTCGGGCGGTTGCTGCGCCGGCGGGTGCCGCTGCGGGCGGTTCGGGGTCGCGAGGGTGCCCCCGGCGTCGGCGATCTGTGCTTCGCCGACGGGACGGTGGTCATCGTCCGCGCCGAGCATCCCGGTGAACTGGGACGGGTGGCGGTCGGCCTGCTCGCCGGCGGTGTGGTGCTGTCCTGTTTCGCCGCCGAGCGTGACCAGGTGGTGATCGAGATCGGTATTCTGCAGCGGCGGCTCCGGATGACCGCGCTCGGCGTCCTGCAGCCGCGCTGAGGAGCTCAGCGGGTCAGCAGCAGTGACTTGCGGTAGACCGCGTCGGTCTGGGTGCGGGTGTTGGCGCTACCGGTGGCGTCCACCCACTGGTAGTCGGTGGCGATGTGGTCACCGGTGGGGGTGTAGTCCAGGCCGATGTACATCGGGATCGCGGCGGCATTGTCCGGGTCGACCCGGAGAAAGACCTCCACGAAGCCGAGTTCACGGGCCTGGCCCTCCAGGAAGGTGGTGAGCGCCCGGGCGGCACCCTGACGGCGCGACTCGGGGTAGACCCACAGGCTCTTCAACTCCGGGCACAGCGAGCCGGACGGGTCGCAGTCGAGCGCGCTCATCCCGAGGATCACGCCCTGGGACTCGGCGAGGGCATAGAAGTAGCCGCCCGCCTGCTGTCTGTCCAGATGCCGCTGTGCCAGGTGCGCGTCGGGATGGGCCTCCCTGGCGTGCAGCGCCGCCAGATCCGCTGCGGTGATCAGCCGGACGGTGATCTGGTCGACAGCCATCATGCGGACTCCTCTGGTCGGGGACGCGGAACCCCAGTCTGACGGGTGGGTCACCTCCAACGCCACAGTCTTGCCCATCGGGCGAGGAATTCACCGCCGGCTCTGCAGCCGATCTGCGGTGTGTTCAGCCCAGCGCCTTCAGGATGTCGTCGACCCGCTGCTTGGCGTCGCCGAACAGCATCTGGGTGTTCTCCTTGAAGAACAGCGGGTTCTGCACCCCGGCGTAACCGGTGGCCATCGAGCGCTTGAAGACGATCACGCTGGCCGCCTTCCACACCTCCAGTACCGGCATGCCGGCGATCGGGGAGGTGGGGTCGTCCAGCGCTGCCGGGTTCACGGTGTCGTTGGCGCCGATCACCAGCACGACATCGGTGTCGGCGAAGTCGTCGTTGATCTCGTCCATCTCCAAGACGATGTCGTAAGGTACGTGCGCCTCGGCCAGCAGCACATTCATGTGCCCGGGCAGCCGTCCGGCAACCGGGTGGACGCCGAACCGCACGTCCACGCCCTGTGCCCGCAGCTTCGCGGTCAGGTCCGCGACCGGGTACTGTGCCTTCGCCACCGCCATGCCGTAGCCCGGGGTGATGATCACCGAACTCGCCGTGCGCAGCAACTCGGCCGCGCCGGTAGCATCGATCTCGCGGTACTCGCCCAACTCGGCCTCGGAAGTGCTGGCCACCGTCCCGCCCTCGCTGCCGAAGCCACCCAGGATGACCGACATGAACGAGCGGTTCATCGCCTTGCACATGATGTAGGACAGAATCGCGCCGGAGGAGCCGACCAGCGAGCCGGTGATGATCAGCAGGTTGTTGTTCAGCATGAAGCCGGCGGCAGCCGCCGCCCAGCCGGAGTACGAGTTGAGCATCGAGACCACGACCGGCATGTCGCCGCCGCCGATCGCGGCCACCATGTGGAAGCCGAGGGCGAAGCCGATCACGGCGATCGCGATGATCAACGCCCAGCCGAGCGCATTGTTGTGCTCCGAGGCGATGACGAACCAGATCATCAACGCGAAGAAGATCAGGAAGCCGATCAGGTTGATCAGGTTGCGTCCGGGCAGGGTGAGCGGCTTGGACTTCATCTTCGCCGACAGCTTCAGGTAGGCCACCACCGAGCCAGTGAAGGTGTAGGCGCCGATCAGGACGCCGAGCGCCACCTCGACCAGGTGGACGGTGTCCCCGGCCGCCTCCGGCGCGGCGAAGGAGTTGAACCCGACCAGGACGGCCGCCATGCCCACGAAGGAGTGGAAGGCGGCGATCAGCTGTGGCATCTGGGTCATCTCGACCTTGCGGGCGATCGGGGTGCCGATCGCGGCACCGATCGCCAGCACGACCACGATCAACAGCAAAGTGATCGCCGGGGAGAGCCGGTTCGGCTCGGTGGCCGACAGGTTGACCGAGTGGATGATGGTGGCCGCCAGGGCGAGCACCATGCCGATCATGCCGGCGAGGTTGCCCAGGCGTGCAGTGGTCTGCTTGGACAGCCCGGCCAGCGACAGGATGAACAGCACCCCGGCGACGATGTACAGGCCCTGGATGAAGTGGAGCAGCATGCCCTCACGCCTCCTTCTTGAACATGCTGAGCATCCGGAACGACACCAGGAACCCGCCGAAGATGTTGATCGAGGCGATCGCCGCCGCGATGAAGGACATCACCAGGACGGCGATGTCGGTCGACCCCAACTGCAGCAGGGCGCCGACCAGGATGATGCCGGAAATGGCGTTGGTCTGCGCCATCAGCGGGGTGTGCAGCGAGTGGGAGACGCCGCTGATGACGTAGAAGCCGACCACGACTGCCAGGGCGAACACGGTGAACGCGCCGACGAAGCTGGCCGGGCTGAAGGTGACCGCCAGGATCACCAGCGCGGCGGCGATCGCCGACCAGATCAGCCGGCGCCGCCCGGCGGCCTTCGCCTTCGTGGCCTCCTGGGCTGCCTTGGCCGCCAACTCCTCGGCGGTGGGCGGGGCGACCGCCGGTGGTGCGGCCGAGACCTGGACCGGTGGCGGTGGCCACAGCCGTTCGCCCGCCCGCTGGACGGTCATGCCACGCAGCACCTGGTCGTCCAGATCGAGCACCAACTCACCGTCCTTGGCGGGGGTGAGCAGCTTGAACAGGTTGACCACGTTGGTGCCGTACAACTGGGAGGCCTGGGTGGGCAGCCGTCCGGCGAGGTCGGTGTACCCGATGATCTTCACGCCGTTGGCGGTGACCACCAGCTGGTCGGGCCTCGAACCCTCGACATTGCCACCGTTGGCGGCCGCCATGTCGACGATCACCGAGCCGGGCTTCATCAGGGCGACCATATCGGCAGTGATCAGCCTGGGCGCGGGCTTGCCCGGGATCAGGGCGGTGGTGATGATGATGTCGACGTCCCCGGCCTGCTCCCGGTAGAGCTCGGCGGAGGCGCGGTTGAAGTCGTCCGAGGTCTCCTTGGCGTAGCCGTCGGTGGAGGCCTGTTGCTGGGCGACCTTGACGGTCAGGAACTCCCCGCCCATCGACGCCACCTGCTCGGCGACCTCCGGACGGGCGTCGGTGGCGCGGACGATGGCGCCCAGCGACTTCGCCGTCCCGATCGCCGCCAGGCCGGCCACGCCCGCGCCTGCGACCAGAACCTTCGCCGGGGGTACCTTGCCGGCGGCGGTCACCTGACCGGTGAAGAAGGAGCCGAACTCGTTGGCCGCCTCGATGACCGCGCGGTAGCCGGCGATATTGGCCATCGACGACAGCACGTCCAGCGCCTGGGCGCGGGAGATCCGGGGGACCGCGTCCATCGCCAGCACGGTGATCGACCGCTCGGCCAGCCGGTCGAGCAGTTCGGGGCTGCGGGCCGGGGCGATCTGCGCGATCAGGGTCGCGCCGTCGGCCAGCAGCGCGATCTCCTCGGCGGTGGGGGCGTTGATCGTCGCCACGACCGGCGCGGACCAGACCTGCGTCCGGTCACCGATAGTGGCACCGGCTGCGGCGTAGTCGGCGTCGGGGTAGGACGATTTCGCGCCCGCGCCCGCCTCAACAACGACCGTGTGGCCCAGCTTGATCAACTGGGCGACGGTCTTCGGGGTCGCGGCGACCCGCGTCTCCCCACCCAGGGTTTCCAGGGGGATCCCGATCAGCATCTTCGCGAGGTTCCTTTCCGGCCGAGGCTGCGCCAGCGTGGCCGATGGCAGCCTAGTGGGCAAAACCGGCCGTCGGAGCCGATTCGGAGAACCCTCCGGGCCGATTCGGAGATTAGGGTGCCCACCGGGTAGAGTATGGGCGCCGTCACGACGGCCGCGGACGCGTAAGAGCTCCCAGCGATGGGCGGATTCGACCCTGGATTCCCTTCGTTGCCTTCCGGCAGCGGGAGCGCCGCGCAACGGGAAACCGAGAGGAGCAGCCCTTCATGGATGCCGAGACCAAGCAGAAGATCATCGAAGAGTACGCCATTCACCCGGGCGACACCGGTTCGCCGGATGTCCAGATCGCGCTGCTCACCAAGCGGATCGCGCACCTGACCGAGCATCTCAAGGAGCACAAGGGCGACCACCACAGCCGTCGTGGCCTGATGCTCCTGGTCGGCCAGCGCCGCCGCCTCCTGAACTATGTCGCCAAGCAGGACGTCGAGCACTACCGGTCGCTGATCGCGCGCCTCGGCCTGCGTCGGTGACCTTGACCATCGCAGTAGTAGGGAGTGGCCGGTCCGGCCGCTCCCTACCGTCATAACCAGGGTCGTCGTCGCGCCCGTCGCGACCACGATCACCTGCCGGTCAGCCGGCAGAACCACCAACTGCCACCGCTCACCAATCCGGGCCTCGGTCCTCGGTAGTGGCTTTCGGGGCCAGTTCTTCAGGGACTGGCTCCCGCGGGCCTCGATCGAAGACCGGGACGGCGCTGATCGAGTGGTGGCGTGACCGAAAGGAATCCCTATGGAAGGTCCTGACCTTCACTACACCGAGGCCGTCATCGACAACGGCTCCTATGGCAAGCATGTCGTCCGGTTCGAATCCGGCCTGCTCGCCCGCCAGGCCAACGGATCGGCCTGTGTCTACCTGGACGGCGACACCATGCTGCTGTCGGCCACCACGGCCGCCAAGAGCCCCCGGGACGCAATCGACTTCTTCCCACTGACCGTGGACGTGGAGGAGCGGATGTACGCCGCCGGCCGGATCCCCGGCTCCTTCTTCCGCCGCGAGGGCCGTCCGTCCGAGGGAGCCATCCTGGCTGCCCGGCTGACCGACCGTCCGCTACGTCCCTGTTTCGTCAAGGGGCTGCGCAATGAGGTCCAGGTCGTCATCACCGTGATGGCGCTGAACCCGAACGTTCGCTATGACGTGCTGGCGATCAACGCCGGCTCCGCCTCCACCACGCTGGCGGGCCTGCCGTTCTCCGGCCCGGTCGGCGGCCTGCGGGTCGCGCTGATCGGCGACCAGTGGATCGGTTTCCCGACCGTCGAGCAGTCGGCCGACGCCACCTTCGAGATGGCGATCGCCGGCCGCGTCCTGCCTGACGGTGATGTCGCGATCATGATGGTCGAGGCCGAGTCCACCGAGGCCACCTGGGATCTGGTCCGCTCCGGCCGCACCGCTCCGACCGAGGAGGTCGTCGCGCAGGGCATGGAGGCCGCCAAGCCGTTCATCAAGGCGCTGTGCGACGCGCAGGCCGAGTTGGCCGCCATGTTCGACAAGCCGGTCGAGCAACTGCCGGTCTTCCTCGACTACACCCCGGAGGTGTTCGACATCGTCGCCGAGGTGGCCACCGGCCGTCTCACGGACGTCATGAGTATCGCCGGCAAGCAGGAGCGTGAAGCCGCCGAGACCGATCTCAAGGGTGCTGTCAAGGCCGAGCTCGCCGAGCGCCTGCCCGATCAGGAGAAGGCGATCTCTGCTGCCCTCGGTGCGCTGACGAAGAAGGTCGTCCGGCACAAGACCCTGACCGAGCAGGTCCGGATCGACGGCCGTGGCGTCCGCGACATCCGGACGCTGTCGGCCGAGGCCGGCGTGTTGCCGCGGGTACACGGTTCGGCGCTGTTCCAGCGTGGCGAGACCCAGATCCTGGGCGTTTCCACGCTGAACATGCTGGACATGGAGCAGAAGCTCGACACCCTTTCGCCGGAGACGACGAAGCGGTACATGCACAACTACAACTTCCCGCCGTACTCCACCGGCGAGACCGGCCGGGTCGGTTCCCCGAAGCGCCGCGAGATCGGCCATGGGGCGCTCGCCGAGCGTGCCCTCGTCCCGGTGCTGCCCAAGCGCGAGGAGTTCCCGTACGCGATCCGGCAGGTGTCGGAGGCACTGGGTTCGAACGGTTCCACCTCAATGGGCTCGGTCTGCGCCTCGACGCTGTCGCTGCTCAATGCGGGTGTCCCGCTGAAGGCCCCGGTGGCCGGTATCGCCATGGGGCTGATGAGCGAGGAGATCGACGGTGAGACCCGCTACGTTGCGCTGACCGACATCCTGGGCGCTGAGGACGCGCTGGGCGACATGGACTTCAAGGTCGCTGGCACCCGTGACTTCGTCACTGCCCTGCAGCTGGACACCAAGCTCAACGGCATTCCCGCCGAGGTGCTGGCCGGTGCGCTGCTGCAGGCCCGCGAGGCCCGGCACACCCTGCTGGACGTGATGGCCGAGGCCATCGACGCCCCGGACGAGATGAGCCCCTACGCGCCGCGGATCATCACCGTGAAGATCCCGGTCGACAAGATCGGCGAGGTGATCGGGCCGAAGGGCAAGATGATCAACCAGATCCAGGACGACACCGGCGCCAACATCTCGATCGAGGACGACGGCACCATCTACATCGGTGCCGACAACGGCGAGTCTGCCGAGGCCGCCCGCGCCCTGATCAACGCGATCGCCAACCCGACCATGCCGGAGAGGGGCGAGCGCTACCTGGGCACGATCGTGAAGATCATGCCGTTTGGTGCCTTCGTCTCGCTGCTGCCCGGCAAGGACGGCCTGCTGCACATCTCGAAGCTCCGCGCCCTGGCCGGTGGCGGCCGCGTCGAGAACGTGGAGGACGTGGTCAGCGTCGGCCAGAAGCTCCAGGTGGAGATCTCCGACATCGACGACAAGGGCAAGCTCAGCCTGATCCCGGTCGTGGAGGAGAAGGAAGAGGCTCCGGCCGAGGCCTGATCGGCTGGTTCCAGCGTGAAGCGCCGCCCCTGGGGGCGGCGCTTTCGCGTTCCGGGAGGTCGTCGTGGTCCCGGCCGTCGTCATGGTCCCGGCCGGGCGCACCGGGGTCAGCCGGAGGTGGCCACCGGGTGCTGAAGGCGCCGCCGGGAGCCGACCCAGCGCACGACGGGGATCCCGAGCAGCGCGACCAGGCTGGTCGCGTACAGCGGTGCGGACCAGGGCGAGTAGTCCCCTGCGTTGATCCCATAGGTGTCGGCCAGGGCCATGCCGGCTCCGAAGCCAGCGAAGAAGGAGGCGGGCGCGCCCAGGGTGAGCAGCCCCAGATAGCCGAGGACGACCGAGCGGGGCTCGGCATGCGGGTCTCGCCAGAACCGCATCAGGAGGGCAAGGCCCCCGACGACGCCCAGGCCGAGGATGGACACCACCACCGGCATTCCCAGCGAATCGTGCTGGGCGGCGAGGTCGGCGTTGATCTGGCCGAGCGAGTGCCCGGGCACTGCGGCCAGCGGATTGAGCACCAGGATCTGGAGGCCGGCGAGAGCGGCGTAGCCGACCACGAGAACCGTACCCGCGACGGCCAGAAGCCGGGCCGGGTCGAGGTGCGACCGTGACATGCCTCGAGCATACGAGCCGCGCGGAATATCGGCCAGGTTGCTCGCGCGTCCTGCCGGGGGCCCGACGTCGACGGTCATGACGACGCCCTGGTCGGGCCGCGACGAAACTGTCAGTGGGGCTGGTTAGCGTTGGATCATGGAGATGCAGCTCAGCAATCAGACCCTGGCCGCGGTGGCCGGCGGTCTGGCCGTGCTGGGCGATGCCGCCAGCGATGTCGAACTGCTCGAACGCGTCCGGTTGCTGGAGACCGTGAAGAACGCGGCGGCAGCCGCGCAGGCCCGCGCGGCGGTGGCACTGCGCGAACTTCGCGAGGAACAGCAGCGCTCTGCTGGCCGCCCGGTCGCCGGGACGGAGGCATCGGTGTCGGCCGAGATTGCCCTGGCCAGGCGGGAGTCGCCGCATCGCGGAAGGGTGCTGGCCGGGTTGGCGATGGTATTGCTGCGGGAACTGCCGCACACGATGAGCTTGTTCAGCGCCGGGGAGGTCTCGGAGTACCGCGCCATGCTGGTGGCGCGGGAGACAGCCTGCCTCTCCCGGGCCGATCGGGGCCGCGTTGACGCCGCGCTGGCCGGGGAGCTTCCCCGGTTGGCCGACCGTGAGATCATCGCCCGGGCCCGGCAGGTGGCCTACCAGCTGGATCCGCTCAGTGTGGTGGAGCGGGCGTCGCGGGCCGAAGCCGATCGCCGGGTGACGATCCGTCCGGCGCCGGACACGATGGCGCTGGTGTCGGCGCTCCTTCCGGTGGCGCAGGGTGTGGCGCTGTATGCCGCGCTGGCTCAGGAGGCTGACCGGGCGTGCGCGGCAGGCGACCCCCGGAGTAGGGGTCAGGTGATGGCCGACACCCTCGTCTGCCGGGCGACCGGCCAGGCCGCTGCGCAGGCGGTCCCGGTCGAGGTGCAGTTGGTGATCTCGGACGAGGCCCTGCTGGGTGACGGTGAGGCGCCGGCGCGGTTGGTGGGGTACGGCCCGATTCCGGCGGGTGTTGCCCGTCGTCTGACCCTCTCGGCGTCGAAGGTCGGGCAGGCCTCCTTGCGGCGGCTGTACGCCCGCCACGGCCGACTGGTGGCGTTGGAGTCGAAGCGCCGGAGGTTCCCGAAGGGCCTGCGTCGGTTTGTCGCGATCCGGGACGAGGTCTGCCGCACGCCGTGGTGCGGCGCCCCGATCCGTCACATCGACCACGCGGTGCCGGCCCGGCTGGGCGGGGCGACCAGTGCGGCGAACGGCCAGGGGCTGTGCGAGCAGTGCAATCAGGTGAAGGAACATCCGGGCTGGCGGGCCAGACCCGGGCCGCTCGGCGCGGTGACGATCATCACACCGAATGGTGATCGTTATGCAAGCCTGCCGCCGCCCTTGCCCGACCTTCACTATCGGGAGGTCAGGTTGCGGCAGGGCATAGCAGCTTGAGGTTCGCCGGATGCTGGCGCGGTGTTACGATACATTTTGTAATGAACGGTCAGTATGAATATATCGAAGCCCACCACCTGCTGCTGGACGGCAACCGCGGCCGGGTCTACGGCCCGCTCGATCTGTCGCTGGGGGAGGGAGAGTTGCTGCTGGTGACCGGTCCGGCCGGTTCCGGACGGACCTCACTACTGCTCACCCTGGCAGGCCGGCTGAAGCCCTCCCGCGGTTCGCAGCTGACCGTGCTCGGCCATGAGCTCCCGCGTCAGGCTAGGGCAGTGCAGCACCGCTCCTCGGCGGTCGGCTTCGCCGGTCTGGACGACTTGGACGAGGAGGTGACGGTCGGCGCCACGATTCGGGAACGCGAGGCCTGGTTGGCGCCGTGGTATCGCGTCGTCCGCCGTCCTGACGACGCCCACGTGGCGCAGGTCTGCAACCGGGTCTTCGCCGACCGCCCCGTCCCGGCTGCCCGTCAGGTGGTGCACTCCTTGGACGAGACTTCGAACCTGATGCTGCGACTCTCGCTCGCCATGCTCAGCAACCCCAGCCTGCTGGTGGTCGACGATCTCGACCAGCTCCGCGATTCCGGCAGTCGGGTGGCGATCTGGGAGAGTCTGCGCCGGCTGGCCGAGTGCGACGGGGTCACCGTTGTGGTTGCGTCCGCCACTGCTCGCGAGCTCGCCAGCCTCGACTGGCCCAACCCACCGCGGCAGCTCGCCCTCGCGTCCTGACCCACCGCTGCCAGCAGCCAACGACAACCCACCTGAGAGACGCCTTGATGTTTGCCTGGACCTCGCACGGAACCGAACTCGCCCGTTTCGCCCGCCACCCGATCACCCGTGCGGCCATCGCCGTCATGCTTCTCATCCCGCTGCTCTACGGCGCGATGTACGTCTGGGCGTTCTGGGATCCGACCACCCGGATGGACCAGCTCCCGGTCGCTCTGGTGAATACCGACGTGCCGGCCGCCGACAGCGATGGGAAGCTGGTCAACGCCGGCCAGGATGTGGTCGACGAACTGGTCGACCAGGCACCCCTGCAGTGGCACCAGGTGAGTCCAGGGCAGGCCGAGGCTGGGCTGGAGGCCGGGACCTACTACTTCGCGGTCACCATTCCCCGGACCTTCTCGGCCTCGATTGCCTCGCTGAACGGTGACGATCCGGTGCCGGCCAGCATCAACGTCACCTACGACGACTCGAACTCGTTCCTGGCCTCGACTCTCGGCCACAGTGCGATGGTGCAGATCAACGACGCCGTCCGCACCAGGATCGGCGACCGGGCAGTCGACACCCTGCTGGTCGGGTTGGGGGACGCCCGTGACGGCTTCGGGACGGCATCCGATGGGGCTTTCACGCTGTCGGACGCCCTGACCACCGCCGCAAAGGGCGCCACCAGGCTGAACGTCGGCGCCCAGGATCTCAAGGATGGCGCGGATCACCTGGCCGAGGGTGCTGACCGGCTGGCCGCCGGTACCGGGACGCTCACCGCCAAGACCGGGCCGCTGTCCTCTGGGGTGGCCGACCTGTCCGCCGGCGGCTCCCAACTCGTCGCCGCACTCGACACCCTCGCGGACCGCACCCCGATCCTGACCGACGGGCTGGGACAGCTGAGCGGTGGCCTCACCGCCGCGTCCGACGGTGCGAACCGGCTCGTCGACGGCAGCGGACAGCTCAACGCCGCTCTGGGCCAGGCCCGTGACGGCGTGGCGCAACTCGCCGCCGGCACCGGGAGGCTGAATGCGCTCACCGGTGGTCTGGCCCAACTGGCCGCCCCGGTCACGGGCGCGCCGGCGCTGGCTGCCGGTGCCACCAGCCTGCAGGCGGGCTACGGCGAGTTGACCGCCGGTGCCACCTCCTTCGCCGGCGGCGCCGACGACTACGCCACCGGAGCCGGCAGGTTCGCTGGCGGCGCCCAGCAGTGGCTGGTCGGCGCCCGGGAGGCGACCGCCACCGACGGACCGCTCGGGACGCGCACCGCCGACCTCGCCGCGGGCGCAGGCCGGCTCGCCGATGCGACCGGGAACGGCTCCGAGCTGGCCGACGGTGCCGCCACGGTGGCGGACGGGACCACACAAACCGCCCGGCAATTGGCCGACCTCGACGATGCGCTCGCCAAGGCACAGCAAACGCTGGAGGCCGGGGACACCGAGGCCGCGGCAGCGATCCTCGACCAGGTGCGCCAGGGAACCGCCGTGGCCCACGACAGGGCCGGACAGCTGGCCCGGGCCGCTGCCGACCTCAACTCCGGGATCGGCGACCTCCACGACGGGGCCACCGACCTCGCCTCGGGAGCAGGAAAGCTGCAGGCCGGCTGGCAGCAGGTCAGCGTAGCCGTCGCTCCCGGCGGGCAGCTGGCGTCCGGCGCCGACGACCTGGTCACCGCCCAGGCCGACCTCGTCACGGGTGCTCAGCAGCTGGCCTTCGGCGCTGCCACCCTCACCAGCCCGCAGGCCCGCGGTCAGGTCGACGCCCTGGCGGAGGGCGCCAACCAGATGGCGATCGCACTCACCACGCTGAGCTCGGCCGCTTCCGACCCCGCCACCGGCATCCCCGCCCTGCAGGCCGGTACCCGGCAACTGCTGACCGGCTTCGACAACCCCGACCCCGACCACGGTCTGCTGGCGGCCGGCTCGGCCCTCCACGACGGGGCGACCACGCTGGACGATGGACTGGAGCAGCTGAACGACGGTGCCGGTCGGCTCGGTCAGGGCGCCGGCACCCTGGTCGACGGCGTCGGCCGGATAGCGGGCGCGTCCCACGAACTCTCGGACGGCCTGGCCACCCTGAAGGACAACACCCCGGCTCTGGTAGCCGGTGTCGAGAAACTGGACGATGGCGCCCGCCAGTTGGCTGACGGCACCTCCACCCTCGTCGAGGGCACCACCAGGCTCACCGACAAGACCCCCGAACTGCTGGACGGACTGCACCAGCTGGGCGACGGCGCCGGCGACCTGGCGACCTCCCTGGCCAAGGGCACCGATCAACTGCCCGAGGACAACGCCAGCCTGCGCAGCCAGCGTGGCGAGGCGATCGCCACCCCGGTCGAACTGTCCGACACCCACATCTACCAGGCCGAGTCCTGGGGTGAGGGTTTCGCGCCCTTCTTCATCCCACTGGCGCTGTGGGTGGGTGCGCTGATCACCTGGCTGCTGCTGCGGCCGCTGCAGAGCCGCGCGTTGATGACCTCGGTGAACGGCTTCCGGATGGCGTGGGGGGCACTCAACCCGGCGCTGGGCCTGGGCCTGGGCCAGGTAACCATCATGCTCACCGTGATGCACCTGGCGATCGGGCTGGACGCCGCCAACTGGGTGGCCACCTTCGGCTTTGCGCTGCTCGCTGCGGCCGCCTTCTTCGCCCTCCAGCAGTTCTTCCAAGTCGCCTTCGGCTCCGCGGTCGGCAAGGTGATCGTGATCGTGCTGCTGATGGTGCAGCTGGCGTCCAGCTCCGGCACCTACCCGATCCAGACCACGCCGGAGTTCTTGCAGGCGATCAGCGGCTGGATGCCGATGACCTACGTCGTGGCCGGGCTGCGTGAGGCGATCACCGGCGGTCTGGAGACCCGGTTCTGGTCCAGCGTGGTGGTGCTGGCCGGTATCTTCGTGGTCTCACTGCTGGCGACCTCGATCGCCGCCTCCCGCAAGCGGATGTGGACGATGTCGCGGCTGCACCCGGCGCTGAGCATCTGAGAACGGAGGCTCCATGAACCCCCACCTGGACGCGACCGTCACCGACGGCCGGGTGGCCCGCCGGGTCGGCACCCGGGAGGTGATCCTGGCCGCAGCCACGGAGCTGTTCGCCGCCCGGGGGGTGACCTCGACCTCGATCGAGGACATCGCCGAGAAGGCCGGTATCGCCAAGGGCAGCATCTACTACAACTTCGGCTCCAAGGCCGGGCTGGTCGAGGCGGTGCTGGGCGAGCACAGTGCGCTGCTGAAGCAGCTGCTGGCTGAGGCGACCGCCGGGCTGGCCGGCCCGGCCCGCCGGGCGGCAGTGGTCACCGCCCTGCTGCAGGCGATCCGGTCCCACGCCGACGCCGCGCGGGTGATGGTCACCGAGATGTTCCGCACCGAACGCTCCTGGCTGGAGTCGATCGAGGCCTGGCGTTCGATCATCCAGGGCTCGCTGACCGACGACTTCCTGGCCGAGCACCCGGACTCCTCGCCGGCGCTGGCCTCGGTGCAGGCGGCGACCATCATCGGTGCCGCGCTCACCGCCGGGCTGGACTGGCTGGCGTTCAACCCGGAACTTCCGCTTGAGAACGTTCGCGACGCCGTCCTGCGCACTCTCGGGCTGCCGGGCGAGCCGGGTGGACGCTGAGCCGGGGCGGTTCAGCCCTGGAGCTTGCGCTGTTGCGGGTAGATGGTCTCGCCGCGTTCCAGCATGGCCACGTACCCCGCGATCCGGCGTTCCCGGGTCGCCTGCTGTTTTACCTGGTGCAGCCGGAACAGCAACGCGTACCGGTTCTGCGAGGTGAGCAACTCGAAGTTCGCGGCGGCGCGCGGGCTGGCGGCGAGCGCGGTCGCCAGATCGTCGGGCACTGCGATGGTCCGGCTGCCGGCGTAGGCGGCCTCCCACCTGCCGTCCGCCCGGGCGCGTTCGACCTCGGCCAGCCCTCGCGGACGCAGCCGGCCGGCTGCGATCAACTCCTCGACGATCCCGACATTGCGCACCGACCAGGTCGAGCGGGCCCGCCGCGGCGTGAACCGCTGCAGCCGGGTATCGGCGTCGCGTCCCCGGCTCATCGCATCGATCCAGCCCGAGCACAGCGCCTCGGCCAGGGCCGCGTCGTAGTCGAGCGTGGTCGGGGAGGGTCTGCCCTTGCGCGCCAGCACCAGCCAGATGCCCTGCGGGGTGTCGTCCTCGTGCAGATCGAGCCAGGCCCGCCAGCCGGTGGCGTCGGGCAGGATCAGCGGTTCCTCGGCAGCGTCCATGCGGCGATGGTACGGGCCGGGACCGACGGCTGGCGCGATCCGGCGCCCTAGGATGGGCTCGAGTCGAGGAGGAGCCAGATGATCAGGGTTGCGGTGTTCGGGGCCGGCGGACGGATGGGCGGCGAGGTCTGCCGGGCGGTGGCGGCCGCCGACGATCTTGAGCTGGTGGCGGCGGTGGACGCCGACGAGCCGCGCGAGGAGGTTGAGGAGAAGGCCCAGGTGGTGGTCGACTTCACCACCCCGGACGCCGTGATCGGCAATATTGCCTGGTGCCTGGAGCGCGGCATCCACGTGGTGGTGGGCACCTCCGGGTTCACCGCCGAACGGCTGGACCACGTCCGGGAGCTGGCGGCACTGGCGCACCCCACCGGGGTGCTGGTCGCCTCCAACTTCTCCATCGGAGCAGTGGTGATGATGCACGTCGCCGAACAGGTGGCCGGCTTCTTCGAGTCCGCCGAGATCGTCGAGCTCCACCACCCGAACAAGCTGGACGCTCCCTCCGGAACGGCCCTGGCCACCGCTGCCCGGATCGCAGCCGCACGGACGGCAGCCGGGCTCGGCGCCGTCCCCGATGCCACCAGCAGCGATCCTGACGGCGCCCGTGGCGCGATGGTGGACGGGATCCACGTCCACGCCGTCCGGCTGCGCGGCCTGGTCGCCCACCAGGAGGTACTGTTCGGCACCGCCGGGGAGACCTTCACTCTGCGGCACGACTCCTACGACCGGGTGAGTTTCATGCCCGGCGTGCTGCTCGCGGTTCGGGCGGTCTCGGACCTGCCGGGGCTCACGGTCGGGATCGACTCCCTGCTGGGAGTGTGACGTGGCAGTGCTGAAACCGCTGGCCATCACCGGTGGCGTACTCGTCCTGCTGGCCGGCGGCGCCGTGGTCGGTGACAACCTCGTCCGCGACCAGACCGAGCAGCGGGTGGCCACCTCCGTCCAGGCCGACCTCGGGCTGGAGGCCACACCGGAGGTCAGCCTCGGTGGCGTACCGTTCAGCGCCGTGTTCATCACCCGGAAGGTGCCACAGGGGTCGCTGGTGGCCACCGATGTACCGGTCCAGGTCTCCGGCCAGGCGGTGGCGCTGGACAGCCTCACGGTCCACGCGCAGGACATTGCACTGTCCGACACCGAGGTCGAGTTCGGCTCGGCGACCGGCGAGGCGATCCTGCCGTACGCCGCGCTGAGCGACCTCGCCGCGGCACCGGTCGAGTCGGTCGGGGACGGCCGACTGCAGATCAGTTACACCGCCCACCTGTTCGGCAAGGACCGGGTCGCCGCGGTCTCCGCGGTGCCGGAGTTCGACCCGGCCAGCCAGCAGCTGACGCTCACCCAGACCAGGATCAGCATCGCCGGCTTCCCGCTCAGCGACGACGTGTCGCAAGCGATCATGGACGCGCTGGTGAAGCCGATCCCGCTGGAACTGCCGCTGGGGATCAAGCTCGACACGCTGAACGTGGAGACTCCGGGGCTCCGGCTGACCGCCACCGCAGACGGGCTGCGGTTCCCGCTGGAGTGATCCTCAGGCGCTGATATCGGTGTGCAGCCGGAGCAGCTTCACCCTGGCCTGTTCGTCCTCGGTGCCCAGTTCGGTGTGCGCTCCGTCCGGAGCCCAGCCGGCGATGCCGAGGAAGCCCCGCAGCGGGTCGTCGCTGGAGCGCACCCACCAGGTCGCGCGCGTGAAGCCGTCGGCGCGCAGCGTGTCGACGCAGGCGTGCAACAGGCGGGAGCCGTGTCCCTGGCGCTGGGCGAGCGGGTCGACCGCGAACTCGGCGACCAGCCCGTCACTGGCCGGATCAGCGTCCGGGTCGTCGCTCGGACCGACCGCGGCGAAGCCGACCACGCGATGACTGCCGCTGCCGGAGTCGAGTGCCACCAGGACGCGCAGGCTGGCCAGCGGCGGACGCGCGATTGCGCTCTCCCAGGAGTCGGCCATCGCCGCCAGGCTGAACTGGTCCAGCAGTTGGGCGGCCACCGGCTCGGGGTAGAGCTGCGTCCACGAACGACGCTGGACGGCCGCGATGGCGGCGGCTTCGGACGGCAGGGCCAGCCGGACGGAGTGAGGTTGCGCGGTCACCGGCCCAGCCTAACCGTCCGGCACCCTGTCGCTGATCGGTCGGGGACGGGCCGCCCGTCCGGCGGTATCGGCGAGCGGGGGAATATGGTTGTGCCGTGCGAGAGACTCTGAAGAAGCCGCCCCGACTGACCTCCGACACACTGCGGATCATCCCGCTCGGTGGGCTGGGTGACGTCGGGCGCAATATGACCTCCTTCGAGCTCAACGGTGAGTTGCTGCTGGTTGACTGCGGCGTGCTGTTCCCCGACGAGGACCATCCCGGCGTCGACCTGATCCTGCCCGGCCTTCACCTGGTCGCCGACCGGCTGGACGAGGTCCAGGCGCTGGTGCTCACCCACGGCCACGAGGACCACATCGGCGCGGTGCCCTACCTGCTGCGCCGCCGTCCCGACCTCCCGATCCTCGCCTCCCGGCTCACGCTCGCCCTGGTGCGCGAGAAACTCCGCGAGCACCGGCTCCGTGACGTCGACCTGCGGGTGGTGGCCGAGGGCGACCGGGTGAAGGTGGGCGGTTTCGATCTGGAGTTCCTGGCGGTCAACCACTCCATCCCCGACGCCCTGGCAGTGGTGATCCGGTCGGCGGCGGGCACGGTGCTGCACACCGGCGACTTCAAGATGGACCAGCTGCCACTGGATCACCGGCTCACCGACCTGCGCGGTTTCGCCCGGCTCGGCGAGGAGGGTCTTGACCTGTTCATGGTCGACTCCACCAATGCCGAGACCCCGGGCTTCACACCGCACGAGATCGACATCGAGCCGGCCATGGAGCGGGTCTTCGCCAGCGCGAAGCAGAAGCTGATCGTGGCCTGCTTCGCCTCCCACGTCCACCGGGTGCAGCAGGTTCTGGATGCCGCCGTCCGGCACGGCCGCAAGGTGGTCTACGTCGGGCGCTCGATGGTGCGCAACATGACCGTGGCCCGGGAACTGGGCTACCTGCACGTGCCGGAGAACACCCTGATCGATCTCAAGCAGATCGACAACTACCGCGACGACGAGGTGGTGATCATCTCCACCGGCTCCCAAGGCGAGCCGCTGTCGGCACTGTCGCGGATCTCCAACCACGAGCATCCGGTGATCACCGCCGGCCCCGGCGACGTCGTGCTGCTGGCCAGCTCGCTGATCCCGGGCAACGAGAACTCGGTCTACCGGGTGATCAACGGCCTGGCCCGCAACGGCGTCACCGTGGTGCACAAGGGAAACGCGATGGTGCACGTCTCCGGCCACGCCAGCGCGGGGGAGTTGCTCTACTGCTACAACCTGCTCAAGCCGCGCAATGTGCTGCCCGTCCACGGCGAGATCCGACACCTGATCGCCAACGCTGAACTGGCCCAGCGCACCGGTATCCCACCCGAGCGCACGCTGGTCGTCGAGGACGGCGCGGTGGTCGACCTGGCCAGGGGGAAGGCGCGCGTGGTCGGCAAGCTGGAGTGCGGCTACATCTTCGTGGACGGCTCCACGGTCGGCGACATCGGCGACTCCGAACTGACCGACCGCAAGATCCTGGGTGAGGAGGGCTTCATCTCGATCGTCGTGGTGGTCAACTTCCACGACGACACGATCGTCAGTGGCCCGGACATCCACGCCCGCGGTTTTGCCGAAGACGACTCGGTCTTCGACGCCGTCCGGCCGGAGCTGGTGGGGGTGATCAGCAATGCCCTGCGCGACGGGGTGGAGGACACCTACCAGCTGCAGCAGGTCGTCCGCCGGACGATCGGGCGCTGGGTGAACAACAACTACCGCCGCCGTCCGATGATTCTGCCGATCGTGGTGGCGACCTGACCGCGGCCGCCCCGCCAAATCCGGTTCCAGGACGTCGCCGGAGGGAACATACCCCTCGAACAGGTTTTCGGAACCGGATTCTGCGGGCCCGATCGGCCTAATTAGGTGAGCGGAGCGGGCATCGGGTATCGTGGACAGGTCCCCGTTTCGGTGGACCATCCGTGAGTGCCCGGTTGGTGCGCTTCGGACGCAACGAGACAACAAGGAGTACTCCGGTGGCTGCCGTATGTGACGTCTGCGCCAAGGGCCCGGGCTTCGGCCACAATGTGCCCTGGTCGAAGAAGAAGACCAACCGTCGCTGGAACCCGAACATCCAGCGCGTTCGGGCGGTCGTGGACGGTACCCCGAAGCGTCTCAACGTGTGCACCTCCTGCCTGAAGGCCGGTCGCGTCACCCGCTGAGCCCGCTCACCCGAGAAGACCCGCTGTGGCGGGTCTTTTTGCTGTCACCAACGCTGGTGGACGTCCTCGGCCCAGCCGAACAGGTCGGTCAGCCCGATGGTCAGGCCGTCGACGGCTACCTGACCCGACCAGGTGCCGAAGCACTGGTGGGTGTGGGACGAGACCAGCTTCAGGTCGGTCGCCGAGACCTTGTCGTACTCGGGGGCGAAGACCAGGTCGACGCCGTCCCCGGTGATCTGCCAGGGGGCCAGCCAGTCGTCGGTGTCGTAGGTCCAGACCAGTTCCTGGTTGATCTTGTGCAGCCGGCCGTCGGCCAGCAGCGCGTTCTCGGTGCTGCCGCTGCCGTCAGTCCATTTCCCGCCGACCTGCAAGCCCAGCACCCGACCGCCGGTGCGGCCGCAGCCGACGCCCCAGTTCCAGTGGACGCGGTGTGGCCAGCGACCACGGCCGTGGTCCAGGGTCGCCCAGGCCTCGCCATCTGGCAGGTCGTGGGCGGCACCGTCCAGCCAGATCGTGCCGCTGGCCGGCCGTGCCACATCCTTGACGGTGTACTGGAACAGCCGGTCGTTCCACGGCACCACCACACCCAGGCACTCATGACCAGCCGGACGGTGGACCAGCACGTCCACCCGTACCCGGTCACTGCCGGCCTCGATCCGGGTGCCGCCTTCGACCTCGGTGATGGCCACCTGGAGCTGCCGGGTGCGCAGGGTGGCCGGCCGGTCGCCGAGCGTGCCGGGCAGGTCGATTCCGCTGCCGAACGGGGTGATCACGTCCACCGCGACCGGAGTCCGGGTGGCCCGGTCGAACAGCCACAGGCCGCTCACCCCGGCATAGTCGATGTCGGAGACCACGATCGTCAGCACGTGGTGGGGGGTGGTGATCGCCCAGTACTCCCAGCGCTTGTTGCGCAACGCGCCGACCCGGCCGTGGCCGATTCGGTCGGTGATCACCAGTGGGGTGCGCGACCAGCCGATCGCATTGCGGTTCAGGTGACCGGTTGAGGTGGTGAGCGGCACCGGCGCGGTGAGTTCACGCTCGGTGACGGTCACTGGGGACGACGTCGGCGCGATGGCAGTGGCAAAGGCCGCCCGCAGCCGGGCGTTCGACGCCCGGACGGCCTCGGCGTCCAGTTTCACCACCCGGCGGTCGTAGGTCAGCAGGCCGTTGGTCTCCTGCTCGACATCGGCCAGCTGGGTGTAGACGAAACCGGCCAGGCCGCGATCGAGCGCGGGCCGGAGCTGGTCGTCCTGCAGGGCGAGGAAGGCCTGCTGGAAGGCGTCGCGGTCCGGGATCCGGCGGTAGCCGAACTCGGTGTCGCCGGCGACGTGCCCGGCCACCCGGTGGGAGTAGCCGCCGTATTCGCTGAGCACCGCCGCCCGCGGGTCGCGTTCATCTGCTGCCGAGAGCCGGTAGGGACGGAAGTAGACGTGCCGGCTGGCCATATCCCCCGCACCCTGGTCGTGCCAGCCGCTGGCATGGTCGATCAGCCGGGACGGGTCGAGCCGCCGCACCAGCCCAGCGACCGCTGCGGCGTCGAACTGGCCCCACCCCTCGTTGAACGGCACCCAGCTCACCACGCTGGGGGAGTTCCGCAGCAATGCGATGGTCTGCTCGGCCTCGGCGAGGAACTCCTCGCGTCCGGCGGCGTCCTGGCGTCCGAACCAGGCGTAGTGGCGGTCGTCCAGCCGCAGCCGGCTGACCGCAGGCGCGCTGACCACCCACGGGCGGTACCGCCGTCCGCCGTTGACCAGGTCCTGCCAGACCAGCATGCCCAGCCGGTCGCAGTGGTGGTACCAGCGCAGCGGCTCCACCTTGATGTGCTTGCGCAGCATGGTGAAGCCGAGGTCCTTGGCGGTGGCGACGTCGTGGATCAGCGCGGCGTCGCTGGGCGCGGTGAGCAGCCCGTCAGGCCAGTAGCCCTGGTCGAGCAGTCCGGCGTGCAGGAAGGGCTCGCCGTTGAGCAGCAACCGGGTACGTCCGGCGGCGTCGGAGCCCAGGCCCACCGAGCGCAGCGCGGCATAGGAGCTCACCCGGTCGTCGCCGTAGCGCACCTCCAGGTCGTAGCAGAACGGATCCTCCGGCGACCACGGACGGACCTCGGGCACCCGCAGCCAGTGGAGCTGGTTCGGTGAGCACTCGGTGGCGGTGATCGTCCGGCCTTCCGCGGCGAGGGTGAGCTGGACGGCGCCGGCCTCCGGACCGTTGCCGCGCACCCGGACGCCCAGCCGGGCACCGGCCAGGTCGGGGACGAGTTCCAGATCGCGGATCCAGCTGGCCGGGGTCGACTCCAGCCAGACGGTCTGCCAGATCCCGGACTGGGCGGGATACCAGATGCCACCCGGACGGAGGGTCTGCTTGCCGCGGCTGCGGTAGGAGGTGTCGGTGAGGTCCCGCACCCGCACCAGCAGTTCGGCCTGGCCGTCGCCCAGAGCGTCGGTGATGTCGACGCTGAAGGGCAGGAAGCCGCCGGCGTGCCCGCCGACCCGCAGGTCGTTGACCCAGACCTCGGCCTCGGAGTCGACCGCGCCGAAGTGCAGCAGCACCCGGTCGCGGCAAAAACCCGCCGGCAGGGCGAGGCTCCGCCGGTACCACAGCGCCTCATCGGGCTGCAGCGTACGTCCCACCCCGGACAGGGCTGCCTCGGGCGAGAACGGCACCAGGATCCGGCCGTCGAACCGTGGTCGTGTGGTCTGGCCCGCCGGGGTGATCGCGTAGTCCCAGTACCCATTGAGGTTCAGGTACGACTCGCGGACCAGTTGCGGACGGGGGTACTCCGGCAGCACCTGATCGGGGTCCAGGGCTTCACCCCACGGGGTCAGCAGGCTCATGGCCGGTACTCCAGAACGGGCGCCGCGGTTCGTCGCAACAGCCGGGCTGGCAGCGTGGAGACCACGGCGACCGCCGCAGCGGCGATGAAGATCCAGGGGGTCGGAACCTGCTTGACCACGCCCAGGTCGACGTAGGTCTCGGCGGCATTGGAGATCACCGCCGCGCCGATGAACGGTCCGATCACCATCGGCACCAGCACCACCGCGATCATCCGCACCCCCTGCACCTGCCCGGCACTGTCGGACGGCGTCAGGTTGCGGACGGTCGCCGACAGCGCGGCACCGGCCAGCAGGTAGGAGCCCATCATCACGATGCCGGCCAGGATCACCGGCACCAGCCCGCGGGCGAAGAACATCGCGACCAACCCCACGACGAAGCCGCCAGTGGCCGGGATCACGGCGGCGACCAGGTCGCGCCGGCCCAGCAACCGCGCGCCCAGCACGCTGACCAGCGATGCCCCGATCAGCACGCAGGCCAGTACCAGTGGGTACTCCGGCATCGCCAGGTAGGTGTTGACGTAGATGATCAGATAGGGCAGGAAGACCTGGAAGCTGATCCCCAGTACCGCCCAGGTCGTGAAGGCCAGGTAGAGCCTGGGCTGGCGGCGGACGGTCGCCGGCCGCAGGCCGTGCAGCACGGTGTCGAGGTAGGTACCACTCGGTTGCGGGGTGGCCGTGTTCCCGACCCCGAACCAGGCGATCACCCCGACCACGGCGGTCACCCCGCCGACCAGGCCGAAGAAGGCCGTCCACTGGCCGGCCTGGGTGAGCGGGTCGAGCGCACCGAACACGATCAGCATGCCGAGCAGTGGCAGGGTCTGGATCACCCCGTCCACCTTCGCCCGGTTGGCCGCGGTGGTGGAGTCGGTCACCCAGGCCTGATAGGCGGCGTCGTTCGCGCCCGAGCCGAGGAAGCTCATCACGGCGTCAAGCGTGATGATCGACACCACCGCGATCGCCACACCGTTGGGTAGCGACGGATCGACGCCGACCAGGCCGAAGCCCGCCGTGGTCAGCCCCCACAGCAGGTAGCCGATCGCGATGAACTCCCGCCGCCGGCCCGCCCGGTCCGACCAGGCGCCCACCAGCAGCGTCGCCAGGGTCGCCGCGGCGGCCGAGATGGCCACCATCGCGGCGATCGCGTTCGGGGCGTCGGTGATGGTCTGGTAGACGAACACGTTGAGGTACATGTTCTCGATCGTCCAGGCGAGTTGCCCGGTCAGTCCGAGCAGGATCACCCACAGCCACAACCGTCCGCCGACCCTGGCATCGTCCGTCACACCGTGCAGCCTAAGGGGGTTCGTCAGCCGGGGCCATTACGCTGGGCGATCGTGGATCCGGAACTCGGCGGCTGGCGGACGGAGTTGGTGGCGGCGCTGCATGCGCCGCTGTCCGGTGTGCTGGGCGCCAAGACCGCCAAGGAGTTCACCGCGCTGCGGATCCACACCGTCGGCGACCTGCTGCGGCACATTCCGCGACGCTACCTCAGCGGCACCGAGCTGACCGACCTGGCCACCCTCACCGAGGGCGAACTGGTGGCGGTGTTCGCCCGGGTGGCCCGGATCAACCGGGTGGACGGCAGCGACGGCGGTCCTGGCCGGCGACCGCGTCCCGGCCGCCTGGAGGTGCTGTTGACCGACGGTTCCGGACACCTGGCGGTCACCTTCTTCGGCCGCACCCGGCTGCTGCACTGGTGGGAGAACCAGCTCAGCAACGGCGTCGCCGGGCTGTTCGTCGGCAAGGTCGGCAGCTTCCGTGGCCAGCTGCAGATGACCCACCCCGAGTTCGTCATGCTGGACGCCGCCGGCCGGATCGTCGGCAAGTCCGAGGAGAAGGCCCGGATGGCGACGCTGGCCCAGTCCGGCCTGGTGGGCATGTACCCGGCCACCGCCAAACTGCCCACCTGGACGGTGGCCGAGTGCGCCCGGCTGGCGCTGGCCACGCTGCCGGCGGCGGAAGATCCCTGGCCCGACTGGGTGCGGGAGCGTGCCGGGGTGCTGGGGCTGGCCGACGCCTTCACCGCCGTCCACGCCCCGCTCGACCTCGATCAGGCTGAACGTGGTGCCCATCGGCTGCGGTTCGACGAGGCCTTCGCCACCCAGCTGACCATGGCCTACCGGCGCAATGACGCCAGCGCACATTCCGCTCGTCCCCGGGTCCGGCTGGCCGGCGGCATCCTGGACGCCTTCGATGCCCGGTTGCCGTTCCGGCTGACCAGCGGCCAGGTGGAGGTCAGCACGGCCATTTTCGAGGAGTTGGCCCAGGACCGGCCGATGCAGCGGCTGCTGCAGGGTGAGGTCGGTTCGGGCAAGACCGTGGTGGCACTGCGGGCCATGCTGGCGGTGGTGGACGCCGGCGGACAGGCGGCACTGCTAGCTCCCACCGAAGTGCTGGCCGCGCAGCACTACCAGACCATCAAACGGCTGCTCGGCGACCTTGGTGGCGGCCGGATGCTCGGTGCCCCGGAGATGGCCACCGATGTCGTGCTGCTGACCGGCTCGGCGCCGGCCGCCGCGCGGCGGGAGACGCTGCTGCGCGCGGCCAGTGGCGAGGCGGGGATCGTGATCGGTACCCATGCGCTGCTCTCGGACCGGGTGCAGTTCGCCGACCTGGGGCTGATCGTGATCGACGAGCAGCACCGGTTCGGGGTCGAGCAGCGCGCCGTGCTGACCGGCAAGGCAGACGCTCACCCGCACCTCCTGGTGCTGACTGCCACGCCCATCCCGCGATCGGTGGCGATGACCATCTTCGGTGACCTGAGCGTCTCCACACTGGCCGAGATCCCGGCCGGACGGCAGCCGGTCAGCACCGTGGTGGTGGACGCGTCGCTGCGTCCGGGCTGGGTGGAGCGCGCCTGGCAGCGGGTGACGGAGGAGGTCGCCGCAGGCCGACAGGTGTTCATCGTCTGCCCGCGGATCGGTGGCCAGGGGAGTGCCGACGGTCTGGGCGTGGTCGAGCTCGCCGAACAGCTGCGCACCGGTCCGCTGGCCGACCTCCGGCTGGGCGTACTGCACGGCCAACTGCCCAGCGACACCAAGGACCAGGTGATGGCCGCGTTCGCCGGTGGCGAGTTGGACGTCCTGGTCGCCACCACGGTGATCGAGGTCGGCGTGGACGTCCCCAACGCCACCATGATGGTGGTCTGGGACGCCGACCGGTTCGGCATCTCGCAACTGCACCAGCTGCGTGGCCGGATCGGACGCGGCGAGCACCCCGGAGTGTGCCTGCTGATCACCCGGGTGCCGCCGGGCGAAACGGCCCGTGATCGGCTGGACGCGGTCGCCGCCACCACCGACGGCTTCGCCCTGGCCGAGCTCGATCTCGAACAGCGCCGCGAGGGCGACGTGCTGGGCGCCAGCCAGTCCGGGACGCGCTCCAGCCTGCGGCTGCTGCGGGTGCTCGACCACGCCGACCTGATCGCCGAAGCCCGCGAGCTCGCCGAGGAGGCCGTGCGGCGCGACCCACAGTGCCGGACTCCGGGTTTCGCCGACGCCGTCCGCGAGACCGGCCTGCTGGCCGAGGGTGACTGGCTCGAGAACGGCTGATCAGTAGCCTGTGCCCATGAGTCGCATCATCGCCGGCTCGGCCGGCGGCCGCCGGCTGACCATGCCGCCACACAGCCTGACCCGGCCCACCACCGACCGGGTGCGGGAAGCCGCGTTCAGCCTGCTCGCCGACTGGGCGGGCAGCAGCGGCTCAGCGGGGGAGGAGCAGCTCGCCGGGCTGTCCTTCCTCGACCTCTACGCCGGCTCCGCGGCGGTCGCCCTGGAAGCGGCCAGCCGGGGCGCCGCCCCGACCTCGGCGGTCGAGCGCGACCCCGCCACCGCCGAGGTCGCGCGCCGCAACGTCCGAAACACCGGCCTGAGTGTCACCGTCGTCACCCGTGCGGTCTCCAGCTTCCTCGCCGCGCCGCCGGCGACCGGCTTCGACGTGGTGTGGGCCGACCCGCCCTACGACCTGCCTGCCGAGGAGCTCGACCAGGTGCTCACCACCGTCGTCACCGGTGGCTGGCTGGCGGCTCGTGGCCTTGTGGTAGTCGAAAGGAGTGGTCGAGGGACGCCGCCGGAATGGCCGGCCGCAATGGAGGATTCCTGGCACCGGGACTACGGTGAGACGACGCTGCACTTCGCGATGAAGGGGGACGTGTGACGGCGATCTGCCCGGGTTCCTTCGACCCGGTGACCTTGGGCCACCTGGACGTCATCCGACGTGCGGCTGCGATCTTCGGCGAGGTGATCGTCGCTGTCGGCCAGAACTCTGCGAAGAATTACCTCTTCGATGCTGCCGAACGGGTCGAGCTGGTGCGGGCGGCCACCGCAGCCATCCCGGGGGTGAGCGTGCTGCCGCTGGACGGTCTGCTGGTTGACTTCGCGAATCAGCACGGCGCACGGGTGATCGTCAAGGGTCTGCGGTTCGCTTCCGACTTCGACTTCGAACTCCAGATGGCGCACATCAACCACACGGTGGGCGGGGTGGAGACGGTCATGTTGCCCGCGTCCTCACAATGGTCCACGCTATCTTCGACAATGATCCGGGAGGTCGCCTCTTACGGCGGCGACGTCTCGGCGTTCGTGCCGCCGCTGGTGGCCGAACGGATCGGTGCACGAGTGAACTCGCAGGGCAAGGAGCGGACGAATGGTTGATCGCACACTGGCGGTGTTGTCCACCCTCCGAGACCTCGTCGAGACCGCGAAGTCCGTACCGATGTCCGCCTCCTGCATGGTCAACCGTGCCGAGGCGCTTGCCCTGATCGAGAAGGCCCAGTCGGCGCTGTCCGAGGACGTGAAGGAGGCCGAGCGGGTCACCGCCACCTCGCTGGAAACCCTCGAACGGGCTCAGCAGGAGGCCGCCCAGATCATCCGCGCCGCCGAGGAGAAGGCCAGCTTCCTGGCGGGCACCACCGCGGTGATGGAATCGGCCAAGGCCAAGGCCGCCGAGCTTGAACGACGCTCGATCGCCGAGGTCGAGGCACTCCGCAAAGAGGCCGACGCCTATGTCGACAACCGGATCGCCTCCTTCGAGGCGCAACTCACCAAGACCATGACCCAGGTCCGGACGATGCGTTCCCGGCTGGCCAGCCGCTCGATGCTGGACGACACCGAAACCACCGCGCTGCCGAAGCTGACCTCCTGAACCGCTGGTTTTGTTACCCCCGCCGGTCCACGGTAGAGTTGATCCTTGGTTGTGACCAAGTCACGCCTTCCGCTGAAGGGATCCGCTGTGACACATCGTCATCCCGACCACCGCTCCGGGCTCGTCCTCGACACCCATGAGCTGGTGCGTCGGGCCGGTGAGTTGAAGCAGTTCACACGGATCGCCGAGGCTCCGGAGGGTATTGGCCTGGACATGATCGGAGTGCCACCCGGCTCGCCCATCGACCTGGATCTGACGATCGAGGCGGTGGTGGAGGGGGTGCTGGTCACCGGAACCGCCGAGGTCCGTCTCGGGGGGCAGTGCGCACGGTGCCTGGAGGAACTCGCCTCGGAACTCGAGGTTGACCTGCAGGAACTGTTCGTCTACCCCGGCAAGGACGACGACGATCCCGACGCCAGCCGCATCGAGGACGACCTGATCGACCTCGAACCCCTGCTGCGAGACGCCGTGGTGCTCGACCTGCCGTTCACGCCACTGTGCCGGCCGGACTGTGCCGGGTTGTGCCCCGAATGCGGGGCGAACCTGAACCACGATCCGGAGCACGGTCATGACGACGCCATCGATCCCCGATGGGCCGGCCTGAACCAGTGGACGCAGGAGTAAGCCGAACCCGGCCTGCGCCGCAGACCGACGAACAAGGAGTAACGACGTGGCAGTTCCCAAGCGGAAGATGTCCCGCAGCAACACGCGGGCCCGCCGTTC
The DNA here is from genome assembly GCF_034927565.1 of Propionicimonas sp. Lineage (GTDB taxonomy): Bacteria > Actinomycetota > Actinomycetes > Propionibacteriales > Propionibacteriaceae > Propionicimonas. The sequence goes on along the minus strand of NZ_JAYFPT010000038.1, from coordinate 29,002 downwards.
GCAGTGGAAGACCACCGCGCCGACCCTGGTGACCTGCGCCAACGCAGCCTGCCAGGCCAAGCACCTGCCGCACACCGCCTGCCCCGAGTGCGGGCAGTACGGTCCGCGCGCCGCCCGCCGCCAGGTCACCGAGGCCTGAACGTCCGCCCAGCGGTCATGAGCCGCGCGCGGCAGCTCTTCGACGAGCTCGGGATCGACATCGACCCCGAGCTCTATCAGCTTGCCCTGACCCACCGTTCCTACTCCTACGAGAACGGTGTCATCCCGCACAACGAGCGGCTGGAGTTCCTCGGCGACTCGGTGCTGGGCGTGGTGGTCACCGAGTACCTGTATCGCACCTTCCCCGACCTTCCGGAAGGACGTCTGGCGAAGCTGCGGGCAGCGGTGGTGAACGCCCAGGCGTTGGCCGGGGTGGCCCGCGACCTGGACCTCGGCAGCGAGTTGCTGCTGGGACGCGGCGAGATCTCCACCGGCGGCGCCAACAAGGCGTCCATCCTGGCAGACTCGCTGGAGGCGGTCTTCGGTGCCGTCCTGATCTCAGCCGGCCGCGATGGTGCCGACAAACTGCTGCACCACCTCTTCGACCCGCTGGTCGACAAGGCTGCCACCGTCGGTGCCGGCCTCGACTGGAAGACCAGCCTGCAGGAGATCTGCGCCCGGCTGGAGCTCGGGCTGCCGTCCTACCGGCTGACCGAGACCGGCCCCGACCACGACAAACGATTCACGGCTGTCGCCGTGGTCGGTGAGGAGTCCTTCGGCGCGGGCCACGGACGTTCGAAGAAGCAGGCCGAACAGCAGGCTGCTGAGGCCGCCTTCGGGGCGCTGACCGCCAGGCGGGACCAGGACGCGCCCGCCGCCGACTGAGCCGGCATGCCCGAACTGCCCGAGGTGGAGGTCGTCCGCGCCGGCCTTGTCCCCGTCGTCCAGGGACGCACGATCGTCGGGGTGCAGGTGCTGCACCCCCGTTCCGTCCGCCGTCATGCTGGCGGCCCGGACGACTTCGTGGCTACGCTGCCCGGCCGGACGTTCGGCGAGCCCCGGCGGCGTGGCAAGTTCTTGTGGCTGCCGTTCACCGACGGCGACGCCCTGGTCGCCCACCTGGGGATGAGCGGGCAGTTCCGGGTGGACGCCGCTGACGCGCCGCTGCTGCTGCACACCCGCGTGCGGCTCGACTTCACCGATGGCGAGCCGCAACTGCGGTTCATCGACCAGCGGATGTTCGGCGGGCTGTGGCTCAGCCCGGGCGGCGCCGAGGTGCCCTCCGACCTGGCGCACGTCGCTCCGGACCTGCTCGAACCGGACCTCGACCTGGTCGGGTTGGCGGACTCGGTGCGCCGGCACCGCAGTGGCATCAAGCGCGTCCTGCTGGACCAGAAGGTGGTCTCCGGGATCGGCAACATCTACGCCGACGAGGCGTTGTGGCGGGCCCGGGTGCATTTCGACACCCCTGCCGACGGCATGAGCCGGGCCAGGGTGCTGCGGGTGCTGGCGGCCGCCCGGGAGGTGATGGCCGAGGCGCTCGCCCAGGGCGGCACCTCCTTCGACGCGCTGTACGTCAACGTCAACGGCTCGTCGGGTTACTTCTCCCGCGCGCTGTCGGTCTACGGCCGGGAAGGCCTGCCCTGCCCGCGCTGTGGCACCCCGATCCGCCGGGTCGCCTTCGCAAACCGCTCCAGCCACTTCTGTCCACGCTGCCAGCGTCGCCGGGCCTGACCGACCAGGTGCTGGGCGCCGGATCACCGACGAGCACCGGCTGGTCCATCTCGTCAACGGTGGCGATCTCGTGGTTCCTCAGGCTCGGTATCACGACGGAATGCGTAGGGCTGCTGCCATGTCAATCCCGCCCCTGGCAGGCACACTGAACCCATGGAGATCCAGGTGGTTTCAGGTGACATCACCGGCCAACAGGTGGACGCCGTGGTGAACGCTGCCAACTCCGGGATGCGCGGCGGCGGCGGGGTGGACGGTGCGATCCACGCTGCCGGCGGCCCGGCGATCCTGGCCGACTGCATCCGGCGGTTCCCGGACGGGCTGCCCACCGGGCAGGCTGGCTGGACCACGGCCGGCCGGCTGCCCGCCCGCTGGGTGATCCATGTGGTGGGCCCGATCTACGGCCGGGGTGATCGTTCCCAACTGGCGTCCTGCTACGCCAATGCCCTGGCCGTGGCCGACGAGGTGGGAGCGGAGTCGGTGGCCTTTCCGCTGGTCTCGGCCGGCGCCTACGGCTGGCCGGTCGACGACGCCGCGCAGGTGGCTGTTGACACGCTGCGGGCCTCCCGCAGCCAGGTGAAACGCTGCCTGCTGGTCGGGTACTCGCCCCGTACCACCACCGCGCTGCGGGCAGCACTGGCACGCCACTGACGAGTCGGCCGGGCTGGCGCGGAGGCCGGTGGTCCGACCGGTAGAGTAGGCGCACTGTGAGCCCGAGCGACCTGTATCAGCGCCACCGGCACAGCCTGTTGCAGTTCGTGCGCTTCGGGTTGGTCGGCGGCGTGGGCGTGCTGGTCAACCAGGTGGTGCTGGTGATCACCAACGTGATCGCCCGGGACTGGTTGGGGATGCACAACAACAACATCGTGTTCCCGGTCCCGTTCACCTCGTTCAACGTCCGCCACTACCACGTCTACGTGATGATCGCGTTCCTGGTAGCCAATCTGTCCAACTTCCTGCTGAACCGGCACTGGACGTTCAACAGCGCCAAACACGCCGGAGTGTGGAAGGAGTACTGGCCCTTCCTGACCGTTGGGCTGGTGGGCCAGATGGCCGGCCTGCTGCTGATCACCGCCCTGATGCATCCGCACTCACCGATCGGGCTGCCCAGTGACGTCTTCGACAACTCCACCGGCTTTCGCACCAAGCTCTACTGGGCCAATCTGATCACGATCGCCTGCGTCACGCCGATCAACTTCGTGCTGAACAAGCTGTGGACGTTCCGCGCTGTGCGCCGCAGGGGAGAGGGGGACTGATGTACCTCAAGAGCCTGACCCTGCGTGGGTTCAAGTCCTTCGCCTCCACCACCACCCTGCGGTTCGAACCCGGGATCACCTGCGTGGTGGGTCCCAACGGCTCGGGCAAGTCCAATGTGGTCGACGCCCTCAGCTGGGTGATGGGCGAGCAGGGCGCCAAGACGCTGCGCGGCGGCAAGATGGAGGACGTCATCTTCGCCGGCACCTCCGGCCGGGCACCGCTGGGCCGCGCCGAGGTGCAGCTCACCATCGACAACACCGACGGCGCGCTGCCGATCGACTACACCGAGGTCACCATCTCCCGGACGATGTTCCGTTCCGGCGGCTCGGAGTATGCGATCAACGGCCATCCGGCCCGCCTGCTGGACGTCCAGGAGTTGCTCGCCGATTCCGGGATCGGCCGCGAGATGCACGTCATCGTCGGCCAGGGGCAACTCGACAGCATTCTGAACGCGACCCCCGAGACCCGGCGCGGGTTCATCGAGGAGGCCGCCGGTGTCCTGAAGCACCGCAAGCGCAAGGAGAAGGCAGAGCGCAAGCTCGAGGCCACCGCCGCCAACCTCGCCCGGCTCAACGATCTGCTCGGCGAGCTGCGCCGGCAACTCAAACCGCTGGGCCGGCAGGCCGAGGTCGCTCGGCGCGCAGCGGTCATCCAGGCCGAGTTGCGGGACGCGAAAGCCCGGTTGCTGGCCGAGGACTACACCCGGGCGGCGGGATCGCTGGCCACCGACCGGCAGGCCGAACAGGATCTGCGTGACCGGCGGACGGCGATCGAGGCGGCGCTCACCCAGGCCCGCGCGGCCGAGCAGGCCGCCGAACAGGCCGTTCGCGAGGCGGTGCCGGACCTCACCCGGGCGCAGGAGACCTGGTACTCCCTGGCCGCGTTGGCGGAGAAGGTGGGTGCCACCGCATCCATCGCCGCCGAGCGGCTCCGGGCGGCCGAGTCGATCGGGGCGGACGACCGTCCGGGACGCGACCCGGCGGCGATCGAGCGCGAGGCGGCCTCGGTGCGCGAGGCCGAAGCCGCCTTGCGGGCCGAGATCGAGGCGAAAGCCGAGGTGCTGGCCGGCGCCACCGGGCAGCGGCAGGCCGCGGAGGTCGCCCTCACCGAGGCGGAACGGCAGTTCCAGGCCCAGCAGCGCGCGATCGCCGACCGTCGCGAGGGCCTGGCCCGGCTGACCGGTGAGGTGAACACCCTGCGCGGCCGGGCAGAATCGGCCGCCGCGGAGATCGAACGGCTGGGCGCCGCGAAGGCCGAAGCCGAACAGCGGTCCGCCGAGGCTCGGCGCGGGTTCGCCGTGCTGGAGACGAGACTGGCCTCCCTCAGCGCCGGCGAGTCCGGGCTCGACGCCGCCTACGAGGCCGCCGAGGCCGAGGTCGCCGCGCTGCAGGCGCGCCACGACGAGCTCAAGGCCGCCGAGGCCGCCGCCAACGCCTCCCGGGCCGCGCTGGCCGCCCGGGTTGAAGCCCTCCAGCTCGGTCTGGAGCGGCGGGACGGCTCGGCCGCACTGCTGGCGGCCAGCGACCGGCTGGACGGTCTGCTGGGCTCGGTGGCGGCCCTGATCAGCGTCGACGCCGGTGCCGAGGTGGCGGTGGCTGCCGCGCTGGGCGCTGCCGCGGACGCGGTGGCGGTCACCGGCCTGACGGCGGCGGTCGATGCCTTCGACCACCTCAAGGCGGCCGATCTCGGCCGGGCGGGACTACTGCTCGGCGGGCCGGCGGTGACCGTCGACCCGGCCGGCTGGCCGGCCCTGCCGTCCGGCGCCAGCTACGCTCGCGACCTGGTCGACTGCGACACTGCACTGCGTCCGGCCCTTGACCGGCTGCTGTTCAAGGTCGCGGTCGTCGAGCAGCTGTCCGATGCCAGGGAATTGGTCACCTCGCTGCCCGACATCACCGCCGTGACCCGCGAGGGCGACCTGCTGAGTTCGTGGTTCGCCGCCGGCGGGTCGCAGTCACAGCCGTCCCTGATCGAGGTGCAGGCGGCAGTCGCCGAGGCCACCGAACAGCTCCAGGCCGCCAGCGCGGAATCCGAACGGCTGAGGTTCGCGCTGGCCGCCGCCGAGGCCCAGCTCGCCGAGGCGCAGGAACGTGCCGAGGCGGCACTGGCCCGGCTGAACGAGTCGGACGCAGCTCACGCCGGCCTGGCCGAGGAGGCCGCCGACCTCAACCAGTCGGTGCGGGCGGCGGCTGCCGAGATCGGCCGGCTGGAGACCGCCATGGAACGGGCCCGCGAGGTGCAGCGCACCGCGGTGGAGACCCTGGAGGGCCTGGAGGAACGCCTCGAACTGGCCTCGGCGCAGACCGATCTCGGCGAGGTTGACCCGACCGATCGCGAACGCGCCGGCGACGCCTCCCGGGCGGCCATCCAGGCCGAGATGGAAGCCCGGCTCGCGCTGCGCACCGTCGAGGAACGTGCCCGCGCCCTGGCCGGGCGGGCGGAGAGCCTGTTGCGTTCGGCCCAGGCCGAACGCGAGGCCCGAGAACGAGTCGCGCTCCGGCGGGAGCAGCTGCGCCGCGAGGCGGTCACCGCTGCCGCCGTCCAGCAGGCGGCCAGTTGGTTGGCCGGCCGGATCGCCGCCTCCCTGGAGCAGGCAGGCCGGGAGCGCGAGGCAACCCAGGCGCGGCGCGCCGATGCCGAAGCTGCGCTGGCCTCGGCCCGCAGCCAGGGACGGGAGCTGTCGCGGCAGTTCGAGGAACTCGTCGACGTCGCCCATCGCGACGAACTGGCTCGCGCCCAGCAACAGATGAAGGTCGAGGCGCTGGCCGAAAAGGCGCTGACCGAGCTCGGTCTGGAGGTCGAGGCGCTGCTGGCCGACTACGGGCCGGAGAACCTGGTCGAGATCCTGGTCAACGACCAGGGGGTGCCGTTCGCGCCCGACGAGCCCCGACCCGACCCGGTGCCCTACCTCCGTGCCGAGCAGGAGAAGCGGCTGCGGCGCGCCGAGCGCGACCTGGCGGTGCTGGGCAAGGTCAACCCGCTGGCGCTGGAGGAGTTCGATGCCCTGCAGGCCCGGCACGCCTTCCTGGCCGAGCAACTGGAGGATCTCCGCAAGACCCGCGCCGATCTGGCCGGGATCATCGACGAGGTGGATGCCCGGGTGCAGCAGGTCTTCGCCGAGGCCTATGCGGATGTGGAAAAGGCCTTCGAGGAGTCCTTCTCACGGCTCTTCCCCGGTGGCGAAGGGCGGCTGGTGCTGACCGAACCGGGGGAGTGGCTGACGACCGGGGTCGAGGTCGAGGCCCGTCCGGCTGGCAAGAAGGTGAAGCGGCTGTCGCTGTTGTCCGGTGGCGAGCGCTCGCTGGTGGCGGTGGCCTTCCTGGTCGCGCTGTTCAAGGCCCGGCCGAGCCCGTTCTACATCCTCGACGAGGTCGAGGCGGCGCTGGACGACGTCAACCTCGGCCGGCTGCTGGCGATCTACGAGGAGTTGCGGGAGAACAGCCAACTGCTGGTGATCACCCATCAGAAGCGCACCATGGAGATCGCCGACGCGCTCTACGGCATCACCATGCGCTCCGACGGGGTGTCCACGGTCATCAGCCAGCGACTGCGCGACGAGTAGCCCTTGGGCGGTGGGGGATAATGGGCCTTGCCTGCCCCGCCCTGACCCCGAAGGATCCCATGAACCTCGCGACCATCATGATGCTGGTGATCCTGGCGCTGGCGCTGGCGATCATCGCTGTGGTGGCGGTTGGCATGCAGGGTGACCTGCGACGATCCTCCCGGGTGGCCGATGCGATGGGCCGGACCGCCGAGCACCTCAGCGGCGACGCCGCCCCGCCCCAGGGGTTGGTCGACTTCATGGGCGAGCTGCCGCGGCCGGGCCGCTCGCAGCCCTCCGATCAGGCGACTGCCCGGCCGTCCTCGTCACAGGACTGAGTTCCGCGCTGCTGCTGCCCGCTGCCGTCGGCAGTTCCCTGTTACCTTTTCGCTGTCCGGCGGTAGTTACCGTTGAAGCGCCCGGACGGCGGGCCCGCAGGGAGGCATGGTGGACGCGAGCATGGCGGCCGGATCGGACGGCACGGCTGCCGGTACCCCGCTGCTGCCGGGGGACACCCACCTGGTGGTGGAGCGCTACGAGTCGATGGTCTACGGGATCGCCCTCACCCACACCTCCTGCCGCGGCGACGCCGACGATGTCTTCCAGGACGTCTTCCTGGCCTACCACCGCCGGCAGCCGCCGTGTCGCAGCGAGGAGCACCGCAAGGCCTGGCTGATCACCACCACTCTCAACTGCGCCCGCAAGGTGGCGGGCAGCTCCTGGCGGACCCGGGTGGTGCCGCTGACCCCGCAGGACGCCGAGCGGATCCCCGAGCAGTTCCGGTTCGCCAGCGACGAGCAGAACGTGCTGTTCAAGGCGCTGCGGTCGCTGCCGGAGAACTACCGGACGGTGCTGCACCTGTTCTACTTCGAGGACCTGTCGATCGCCGGGATCGCCGCCCTGCTCGGCCTGGAGGCCGGAGCCGTCAAGATGCGGCTCTCCCGCGGCCGGGCCCTGATGCGCGACCAGCTGCAAGGAGGACTGTTCGATGAATGACGAGATCTTCGCCGCGATGGCCCGGCAGATGAAGCCGGACGCCGAGGTCCGCAACCAGTTGCTGGCAGAGCTCCGGCCGAATCCGGCAGCGGCGGCGGAACCCACCGTCCGTCGGCGCCGGGCAGGCTGGATCGCGGTGGCCGCCTGCGCGGCTGCGCTCGCCTCAGCCACCCTGCTCCCGGGCGCGATCGGGCACGGCCGTCCGGTCGAGCTGGGCGACCCGCCACAGGCGCCGCCGGCACCGGTGACGCCGGAGCCGTCCACCACCACCCCGGCCGACGCCCGCGGAGCGGCCGGCGACTACGGCACCCTGTTCGCCGCGGTCCGGGAGGCCAGCCGGAACTGGCAGCAGTTCGAGAGGTGGACCACGGCCGACAACTCCGGCCTGGCCGCCTCGGCGGCCCCGGTCCCGGTGCCGGCGATCCCGGCTTGGGGTGCCCAGGACGCCGGTGCGACGAAGACCGACGGCGCCTACCAAACCAATGCCCAGGTCGCCGGGATCGACGAGGGCGACCTGGTGAAGTCCGACGGCAGCTCCCTCTTCGTCGCCTCCGGCAGGCAGGTGGCGATCTTGGCCGCCGACGGCGCGAAGACCCGTGAACTGGCCAGGATCGACACCGGCAGCGGTCCGGCGGCCGATGCCTCCGCGGTCAAGGGAGTGATCGGCCAGGGCCCGGTGGCCGACCTGATGCTGTATGACCACACCCTGGTGGTGCTGGTCACCGACTACGCGGCCCGGATCGGGGTACTGCCGGCCAGCCAGACCAGCACCTCCGTCCCGCTGGACGCTGCCCTCACCCGGGCGCTGCTCTACGACGTCTCCGACCCGGCCCGGCCGCGTTACCTGGCCAGCCTGGGCCAGAGCGGTGCCCTGGTCACCTCCCGGCTGGCGGACGGCATCCTCTACCTGGTGACCGAGTACCTGGTCAGCGATCCGGATGGGATGAAGCCCGACGACCCCGAGACCTTCGTGCCGGTCACCACCAGCGACGCGAAGCGGGCTGCCGTCCCGGCGCCGGACTGCATCCCGCTGCCGTACGCCGACGGTCCCCGCTATGCGGTGGCCAGCAGCATCGACCTCGCCAGCGGCGAGCGGATCGACACCGAGGCGGTGCTGGGCGGGGCGCAGACCGTCTACCTCAGCGCGCAGAACCTCTATCTCGCCGCCACCGACGGCAACGCCACCCTGACCCGGGCCCAGCTCCGGGCGGCCGGGGCCGGTGACCTGCGGGTCGCGGACGCGACGGTCACCCACCTCGCCCGGATCGGTCTCGACGCCGGCAGGCTGACCCTCCAGGCCCAGGCCAGCGTTCCCGGTCAGCTGGTCAACCAGTTCGCCCTGGACGAGTACCAGGACCACCTGCGGCTGACCACCACGGTCTCCGGTGAACGCCGGGACGGTTCCGGGGAGTGGGTGACGCGGCCGGCACTGTACGTCCTGGACCGGTCGCTGAAGACGGTCGGTTCGTTGCCGAAGCTGGCCAAGGATGAGACCGTGCAGTCGGTGCGGTTCGACGGTCCGGTCGGCTACGTGGTCAGCTTCCGGCAGCGCGACCCGCTGTTCGCGATCGACCTGGCCGATCCTGCTCGGCCGAAGGTGCTGAGCGCGCTGAAGATTCCCGGTTTCAGCACCTACCTGCACCCCTGGGCGGACGGGCGGCTGTTCGGCCTGGGCATGGACGCCACCGGCGACGGTGCAGTGACGGGGATGAAGCTGTCGATGTTCGACACCTCCGACCCGTTCGACGTCACCCAGCGGACCACCCTCACGGTCGCTTTCGACACCTCCGAGGCGCTGGCCGACCACAAGGCCGTGCTGGTCGACACTGATCGCGGCCTGATCGGCTTCCCGGTGGCGGCCTGGAACAGGTCCGGCGGGGCCACCGTCCGCTACCTGGTGTACGGCTATGACGAGAAGGCGGGCTTCAGCCGACGCGCCACGCTCGCCGTGGCAGGGGACGGCGACGCCCAGGACGCCGTCCGCGGGTTGCGGATCGCCGACTCGCTCTACGTCGCCTCCGGTGACGGGGTGGCGGTCTACGACACCGACGACTTCGCGAAGCTGGCTGCCGTCCGGCTCGGCTGAGCCGACGGCGGCAGCCGGACCTCAGGCGAGCTTGGTATCGGGCTGCGGAAACCGCCAGTTGCCGATCCGCATGCTCCGGCGCCGGGCGAGCTCGGCGACGATCACCTGAGTGAACACGACCTCGGCCACGGTGGTGGCCAGACCGGTCGTCGACCGTCCCAGGTGCAGCGCATCGGCGCCGCTGGTGTCGGACACGAACCGGATCACATCCACCCCGGCCTGCGCCAGTTGGGTGGTCAGGGCCCGCTCCCGGCCGTCGCCGAAGACCAGCACGCCCAGTGGTGGACGGACGCCCTCCATCGGGCCGTGGAGGTACTGGTAGGTCTCATACGGGGCCGAGGCGAGTCCTGCGGCCTCGCGAACCAGCAGGGCCACGGCCACCGCGCTGCCATAGCTGGTGCCCTGACCGACGATGTCGAGTGAGCTGAATCCGTCCAGCCGCTCGGCCAGGGCCGCGGCGTGCGGCGCGGCAGCCGCCAGCGCCTGCGTGGCAACACCGGCGAAACCGGCCGGATCGCCGAGGTCGACCCCGGCGGTGCGGGCGAGCCGCGCCAGGGCCACCAGGGTGGTGGTGTAGCCGATGGTGTAGACCCCGGAGTCGGTGAAGCCTCCCAGCGGGATCACCACGTCGCCGTACTGCGCCAGGGGCGCGCCCGGGTCGTTGGTGATCACCACCCGGCGTCCGGCCGGCAAGGTCTGCGCGACGGCGATCGGCTCGGGGCTGCGGCCGGATTCCGAGATCAGCACGACGTGGTCGGCCAGCCGGTCGACCGGGTATCCGCTGGCGGCGGAGGCGTCCAGGTTGACCGCCCGCACCCCGGCTTGCCGCAGTCCCTCGACGAAGGCGGTGCCGGCATTGGTTGCCGCGCCCATGCCGATCACGGCGACAGTCTCGCCCGGCGCCCAGGCCGGCAGGGGATGGGCGGCCAACGCCAGGGCGGCCAGGCTGTCGGCCCGCTCCAGCCAGCGGGGCTGGGACGCGAGGGCGTCGCCGAAGTCGATCCGGTTCTCCACGGGGTTCCTTTCCTCAGGCTTTCACCGAGCCACTCACCAGACCCGAGACAACATAGCGCTGGAACACCACGGCCAGCAGCACCGGCGGCAGCGCTGCCAGCACACCGCCGGCGGCGACCAGGCCGAAGTCGGTGGAGTAGCGGCCGGAGAACTCCGCGATCGCCACCGGCACCGTCTTCGAGGCGTTCGAGGAAGTGAAGATCAGGGCGTACATGAACTCGTCCCAGGCCAGCAGGAAGGCAAACATGCCGGCGGCGAACAGTCCCGGCCGGGCGGAGGGGAGCACGATCCGCCACAGTGCGCCGAACCGGGAGGCGCCGTCGATCCAGGCCGACTCCTCCAACTCCAGCGGAATGGTGATGAAGTAGTTCGACAGGATCCACAGCACGAAGGGCACCACCAGCGAGCAGTCGACCAGCACCAGACCCCAGACGCTGTCGAGCAGGTTCATCCCGGACAGGATCATGTACAGCGGGATCAGCAGCGCGATCTGCGGCAGCATGTAGGTGAACAGGAAGGTCATCAGGATCGCCCGGCGGAACCGGAACCGCAGCCGGGCAAAGGCATAGGAGCCCAGCACCCCCACCAGCATCGAGACCACCACAACGCAGGTCGCCACCACCAGCGAGTTGAGCAGGGCGGCCCGGAAGTCCTCACCTGACCGGTCGGTGAAGATCGCCAGGTAGCGGTCGGGGTAGAACTCCTGCGGCCACCACGGCAGTGGACGCCGGACGAGTTCGGCCTGGGTCTGGAAGGAGGCGATCACCATCCAGCCGAACGGGGCGAGGATGGCCACGCAGGCGACGACCGCGGCGACATACTGCCACAGCCGGATCCACTGGCGGCGCTTCACAGCAGGCTCATCTCGTTGCGGCGCAGCGCCCGCAGGTAGAGCGCCGACAGGATCATGATCACGGCCACGATCAGGTAGGACAGTGCCGACCCCACCCCGTACTGCTGGTCGGAGAAGGCGGTGGTGTAGGTGAAGTAGGCGATCGTCTTGGTGCCATCGGCGGGGCCGCCGCGGGTCATCGCATAGACGATGTCGAAGACCTTGAAGGCCTCGATGATTCGCAGCACCATCACGATCGAGATTGACGGCAGCAACAGCGGCAAGGTGATGTGCCACAGCGTGCGCAGCGGCCCGGCCCGGTCCAGCCGGGCGGCCTCGTAGACCTCGCCGGGGATCGCCGAGAGCCCGGCGAGCAGCATGAAGGCGACCACCGGCACGGTCTTCCAGACATCGGCGAGGATCACCATGTTGAGCGCCAGGAAGGGCGACCCGAGCCACACCTGGTAGTCGTCGATGATTCCCAGCTGGCTCAGCAACGCGTTGAGCGAGCCGTACTGGGCGTTGAAGATGCCCTTCCACAGTGCGCCGGCCACCACTGTCGGCACCGCCCAGGGGATCACCACGATGGTGCGCAGCAGCCAGCGTCCCCGCAGGTCGAGGTTGAGCAACCCGGCCAGGCCAAGGCCGAGGACCAACTCGATGGCGGTGGAGACGAGCGTGAAGTAGAGCGTGCGCCACAGCGACCACCAGAAGTTCGGGTCGGCAGTGGCAGTGGCGAAATTGGCCAGGCCGACGAAATCGGCCTGGGTCTGCATTGCGGACGTGACGTCAGTGACCGCCATGACGCCGGTCCGGATGATCGGGTAGACGATGACGCCGAACACGACCACCACCGCCGGCAGCAGCAGCCACAGGGCCATCCGGCCCTGCCCGGCGACCCAGCGGCCGGGACGGTGCGGTCGCTGCGACCGGCGTGCGGTGGTCGTGTCGGTGGTCATCGTCGAGGAATCAGCCGTTCGCCGCCGCGACCGCGTCGTCGAGCGCCTGCTGCGGCGTCTTCTGCCCGGTGAGCGCGTTCTGGATCTCCAGCTGCAGGTCGGCGGAGGTCGAGTTGTAGTTCGGCACCGTCGGACGCAGGATCAGCGAGGCGTAGCCGGTCTCGGCTGCCGTGAACAGCTCGGGGGCGTTCTTGGTGATGCTCTGGTTGGTGTAGCTCGACTTCCAGTTCGGCAACCAGCCGGTCGGGTACTTGTTCTGGTTCTCCTGGCTGGTCAGATAGGTGATCAGCTGCCAGGCCTGGTCGACGTGGGCCGATTTGGCCGGGATGGACAGCGCCATTGCGCCATTGATACCGGGACGGTCGCCGTTCGGGCCCTTCGGGGTGGGCAGCAGGCCGATCTTGCCCACCACATTGGACTGGCTGGAGTCCTGCAGAGCGGCGAAGGTGGCCTCCCAGTTCAGCGCGAAGGCGGTCTCGCCCTGGGCCAGGGACTTCTGCACGTCGTCCTCCAGGAAGGTGGTGGACGCCGGGTTGGTGAGGCCGTCGTCGAGCGACTTCTTCATCCACTCCAGCGCCTGCACGCCCGGTCCGGTGTTGACCGACAGCGTGCCGTCGGCACCGGTGAACTGGCCGCCCATCGCACCGAGCAACTGACCGTAGTCACAGATCACTGCCTCGGCCTGTGCCCAGCTCCAGGCCAGCGGGTACTGCACGTAGCTGGCGTCCTTGAGCTTCTTCGCGACGGCGAGGACGCCGTCCCAGGTGTCCAGGTCGGCCTGCGTGGCGCCCACCTTCTCAACCAGTTCCTTGTTGTAGTAGAAGAACTTGGTGGACGGGCCCCAGGGCACTCCCCAGAACTTGCCGTCGTACTGGGCCGTGGAGTACGCGCCACCCAGCATCTGGTCCTTCCATTCGGCCGGGTACTTGTCGGTCACATCCAGCACGATGCCGTTCTTGGCGAACTCGGCCGGCCAGATCACGTCGATCAGGACCACGTCGTAGGTGCCGGCCGGTGCCGAGGTGACGATCTTGTCGTGCAGTGCCTCGTAGGCGACATAGGTCGGATTGACCTTGATCGTCGGGTTGGCCTTGGTGAACGCGTCGAGCATCTCGTTGATCTGCTCCTCGCTGTAACCGGCCTGCTTCATGAACAGGGCGTTGATCTCGGTGGTGCCACCACCGGCGGGGGCACTGGTTCCCGGCGCCGTTGTCGAACAGCCGACCAGTACCGTGGCGGCCATGGCTGCCGTCAGGCCGGCCAGCCAGGTCCGTCGTATTCCGGGTTTGCGCATCTGAATCACTCCTTCATCACTGTGGGTCGTTGAAGGTGCCGGGCCAGGGCCACCGCGCCGGTCACCGGCGACCGGTCGAGGACGGTGACCCTGAGGTCCGGTTCCTGACGTTGAAGGGCGCCGATCACGGCGTTCGCGAGCCGGGGTTGGGCGACCGCCACACCGCCACCGAGAACCACGTCGGTGGCGCAGACGCCGAGCCGGCGCAGCCGGCCGACGTCATGGGCGAGGGCGTCGGCGTCGGCCTCGATCACCGTCAGCGCGAGCGGGTCGCCCGCCTCGGCGGCGTCGAAGACCAGCGGGCACAGGCCACCCCAGTGGGTGATCTCGGCGTCGTCGGTGAAGTCGTAGGCCAGCCCGACCGGGTCGGGCGAGCCGTAGTGGGCCATCAGGGCGGTGGCCAGCGGCCCGGGCCGTTCGCCGTCGTCATCGGCGCGCAGGATCTCGATCACGGCGTGCCGGACCAGACCGGGTGCGCTACCGGGATCGCCGAGGATCCAGCCGTGACCGCCTACCTTGACGATGCGGCCGTCGCGGTCGCGTCCCACCACGATCGAGCCGGTGCCGGCGACCACGTTGATCGACCTGCCGCGTCCCATCGCCGGGCCGAAGAGTTCGGCGTCGTTCACCACCTGCACCGGGCCGGGATGGCTGTCACGCAGCCAGGTGGCGAACCGGGAGCACTGCTCGTCGGTGTCGCAGCCGCTGATCCCGACCGCCAGTGCGACGTCAGCCCGGCCGATCGCCCTGCCCGGCACCTGGTCCAGCAGCCGCACCGCATTGGCCGGGTCGGAGAACAGGGTGCCACGCCGCCAGGCGGCGGTGGCGAAGCTGCTCTCGGCGACAACGGCCGACCCGGAGGCAACCACGACCCGGGTGTGGGTACCGCCGACGTCTATCCCGACTTCCATGACACCTCTGTCAAGCGCTGGGGACCTACTTTGTGACTTTTGTTTCACATCGTCTGGATTGAAAGCTAGGCCTTTCGTTGCCCCGCGGCAAGGGGGTGGGAGACAACGAAACCTGATCGTTACCGGCTGCCCACGCTGGTCAGTGCGAGCTGGGCCGCTCCGACCACGATGGCTTCCTCGCCGAGGCCGGCAGGTTCGATCCGGGGCACCCGCAGGATTCGTCCGAGCAACCGTTCGTTGATGCGGGGAACCATCGCCTCCACCTCGGCGGCCACCGGACCGCCGCCGAGGATCACCAGTCCGGGGTCGAGCACGACGCACAGCGCCGACACCGCCAGGGCGATGTAGTCCAGGAGATCCTCGGCGAACGCGCCGGCCTCGCCGCCCGTGCTCGAGCCGGCGGTGATCAGATGGGGGAGGGTGGCCCCGCCTGGGCCGAGGCTGAGCCCGAGCCGCTGGGCCTGGATGGTGAGCCGTTCGGAGCCGATCAGGGTCTCCAGTTCGCCCCGGCCGGGGAACAGTCGGCGCAGTGACTCGCGGCCGGTGAGCAGGTAGCCGATCTCGCCCGCCTCATGGTGTGAGCCGCGGTAGAGCCGTCCGTTCATGATCAGCCCCGCGCCCAGTCCGCTCCGCACGACGATCGCCACCAGGTCGTCCACCTGGCGTCCGACACCGCGCACGTGTTCGCCGATGGCAAGGCAATTCGCATCATTTTCCAGCAGCACGGGGACGGGGCTGCGGCGGGTCAGCACCGAACCGAGGGCAAGTCGGTCCCAGCCGAGTTCGTGGATCGCGGTCACGGTGCCGTGCTCGTCGCCGACCACGCCCGGCACGGCCACGCCGACCGCGAGCGGGGGGTCTGCGGGGGCGACCACCAGTGAGTCGAACAGTCGCAGGGTGTGGTCGAGCCGCTGCTCAGGAGTCGGGTGGTGCCCTGGTTGGGTCTCGAACGGCTCGAAGCGACGGGTGAGGATCTCGCCGTCGAGGGACATCACCACGCCGCTGGCCGATTCGTCGGTGACCGAGACGCCGGCGACGGTCAGCGCCGACCCGTTGTAGCGCAGCAACTCCGACGGCCGTCCACCGGTGGACGGCCGATGTCCGCCTGCCACCAGGATCCGGGCACGGCCGAGCCGGGCGGTCACCCGGTTGACGGTGGCCGGGCTCAGCCCGGTGAGGGCGACCAGTTCCTGGCGGGAGAGCGGACCGTGGTCACGGACTGCGCGCACCAGCAGTTCCTGGCTCGTCGGCAGCTGCGGAGTCATCGGCGGTCCCTTCCGGGACTTTGATATCACCCTTGGTGTAAGAAAGTAAATGCACCAGGGTCCGAACTCGCCTACCATGACCGGCGTGGACTGGATCTTCTGGCTGATCATGGCCGGGGTTGCGGTGGCGATCCTGGTGGCCTCGACGGTGATCGTGGTGGGCAATCGACGTGCCCGCCTTGAGGGTGGCGCGCCCGCCGCCACGCTGCCGCCCGCCCCCGCGCCGCCGGAGGCGCCGACACCGGATGTCGTGCCGGTGGTGCCGGAATCCGGGGAACCTGCGTCCGTCGTCCCCGAGCTGGCTGCCGCTGCGGCGGTCGAGCGGCCGGAGGCCCCGGCATCGCGGATGGCTCGGCTGCGCCGGCGGCTGTCGGCCAGCAACAACCCGTTCGCCCGCGGGCTGCTGGGCCTGCTCTCGGCGGACCAGCTGGACGAGGAGGCCTGGGAGGACCTGGAGGCCACCCTGATCACCGCCGACCTCGGGGTCGGCCCGACCACCGAGCTGGTCACCGCGCTGCGCTCCGAGCTGGCCATCGACGGGGTGGCCGACCCGGCCAAGGCCCGGCAGGTGCTGCGGTCGGAGCTGGTGAAGCTGGTCGACCCCACCCTGGACCGCTCGCTGAATGTCACCGGCTCCGACGGCGCGCCCGGGGTGGTGCTGGTGGTCGGCGTGAACGGTACCGGCAAGACCACCACCATCGGCAAGCTCGCCCGCGTCCTGGTGGCCGAGGAGAAGAGCGTCCTGCTGGGCGCCGCGGACACCTTCCGCGCCGCGGCGGCCGACCAGCTGCAGACCTGGGGCTCCCGGGTGGGCGTCGACGTGGTTCGCGGCCCGGAAGGCGGCGACCCGGCGTCGGTGGCCTACGACACCATTGAGCGCGGCCTGGCCGACGGCACCGACGTGGTGGTGATCGACACCGCCGGCCGGCTGCACACCAAGACCGGCCTGATGGACGAACTCGGCAAGATCAAGCGTGTGGTCGAGCGCCGGGCACCGGTCACCGAGGTACTGCTGGTGATCGACGCCACCACCGGGCAGAACGGCCTGATCCAGGCCCGGGTGTTCGCCGAGGTGGTGGATGTCACCGGCATCGTGCTGAGCAAGCTGGACGGTTCGGCCAAGGGCGGCATCATCGTCGCCGTGCAGCGCGAACTCGGCGTGCCGGTGAAGCTGATCGGCCTGGGTGAAGGCCCCGACGACCTGGCGCCCTTCGAGGCGGAGTCCTTCGTCGATGCCCTGCTGAGCGAGGCTTAGCCTGCCGGTAAGCTTGCGCGGGTACCCCTAGCGTGAGGAAGTTTCCGCCTTGTTCGACACCCTGCAGGACCGCCTTTCGGCCGCCTTCCGCACCCTGCGGGGCAAGACCCGGCTGACCCCGGCCGATATCGAGGCAACCACCCGCGAGATCCGGCTGGCGCTGTTGGAGGCCGACGTCAACCTCGGCGTGGTCAAGGACTTCATCGCCGCGGTGCGGGAACGCGCCAGCGGTGCCGAGATTCACCAGGCGCTCAACGCCGGCCAGCAGATTATCAAGATCGTCAACGAGGAGCTCATCACCATCCTCGGCGGCCAGGCCCGTCCGCTGCGATTCGCCAAGACCCCGCCGACGGTGATCATGCTCGCCGGCCTGCAGGGTTCCGGCAAGACCACCCTGGCCGGCAAGCTGGGCCGCTGGCTGCGCAGCCAAGGCCACTCGCCGCTGCTGGTCGCGGCCGATCTGCAGCGTCCCAACGCGGTCAACCAGTTGCAGGTGGTGGGGGAGCGGGCGGGCGTCCACGTCTTCGCCCCCGAACCGGGCAACGGGGTGGGCGACCCGGTCCAGGTGGCACGCGACTCGATCGCCCACGCCCAGGCCAAGCTCTACGACGTGGTGATCGTCGACACCGCCGGCCGGCTCGGGGTGGACGCCGAGCTGATGCAGCAGGCGATCGACATCCGGAGCGCGGTCAACCCGACCGAAGTGCTGTTCGTGGTCGACGCCATGATCGGCCAGGACGCGGTCAACACCGCCCAGGCCTTCGCCCAGGGCGTCGGCTTCGACGGTGTGGTGCTGTCCAAGCTGGACGGTGACGCCCGCGGTGGCGCCGCGCTGTCGATCGCCCGGGTCACCGGCCGGCCGATCATGTTCGCCTCCAACGGCGAGGGGCTGGACGACTTCGACGCCTTCCACCCCGACCGGATGGCCAGCCGGATCCTCGGCATGGGCGACGTCCTGACCCTGATCGAGCAGGCCGAGAAGACCTTCGACGCCGAACAGTCCGCCAAGGCCGCCCAGAAGCTGCTGCAGGGCAAGGGCGAGTTCGGGCTGGACGACTTCCTGCAGCAGATGCAGGCCGTGCGCCGGATGGGTCCGCTGTCGAAGATCCTGGGCATGATGCCCGGGATGGGCCAGATGAAGGACCAGATCAACGCCATCGACGAGCGTGAGATCGACCGGCTGGAGGCGATCATCTACTCGATGACCCCGGCTGAGCGGGCGAACCCGAAGATCCTCGACGGCTCCCGCCGGGCACGGATCGCGGCCGGCTCGGGAACCAAGGTCTCCGACGTGAACGGCCTGGTCAACCGCTTCTTCGAGGCCCGCAAGATGATGGCAGGACTGGGGCAGATGGCCGGGATGGGCATGCCCGGAGCCCGCCGCCAGCCGGCGAAACAGCAGGCCAAGAAGGGAAAGGGGCGGCACAAGGTCTCCGGCAACCCGGCCAAGCGCGCCCAGGGTGCGGTGACTCCCGCACCGGAGCCGACGCCGACCGCGTCGGCGTTCGGTACCCCGGCGGTGCCGTCCGAGGCCGACCTGGCCAAGGCGATGGGCGAGTTCCAGCTCCCGCCCGACCTGCAGAAGCTGTTCAACCAGGGTTCCTGAGCGCCATGGGCATCGAGCGACGCACCGGGCCGGAACCCTCCTGCCTGCACCTGCGCGGGACGGTGCTGCCCGACGGCGAGGTCCGCGACCTGTGGCTGGTCGACGGCCTGGTGCGCACCCAGCCGGCAGCCGGCGCCGTGACGGTTACCACCGAAGGCTGGATCATGCCGGGCCTGGTGGACGCCCACTGCCACATCGGACTGGACAGCGCTGGCGGGGTCGACCGTCCCACCGCCGAGGCGCAGGCCCGTGCTGACCGGGACGCCGGCACCCTGCTGGTCCGAGACGCCGGCTCGCCGATCGACACCCACTGGATCGACCAGCGCGAGGAACTGCCGCGGATCATCCGGGCGGGCCGGCACATCGCCCGGCAGAAGCGCTATCTGCGCAACTACGCCGTCGAGATCGACCCCGAGGCGCTGCTCGCCGAGGTCGACCGGCAGGCCAGAGCGGGTGACGGCTGGGTGAAGCTGGTCGGGGACTGGATCGATCGCGAGGTCGGCGATCTGGCTCCGTTGTGGCCGGCCGACCTGGCCGCGGCCGCGATCGCCCGGGCACACGAACTGGGCGCCCGGGTGACCGCGCACTGTTTTGCCGAACAGTCGGTGCAGGAACTGGTCCGGGCCGGGATCGACGGCATCGAGCACGGCACCGGTCTGGACGACGACACCATCGCCCTGATGGCCGAACGCCAGGTGTCGCTGGTGCCGACGCTGATCAACCTGGAGAATTTCCCCAGCTTCGCCGCGGCCGGCCAGGCGAAGTTCCCGACCTACGCGACCCACATGCGCGAGTTGTTCGCCCGCCGTCTCCGGACCATCGGTCAGGCAAAGGACGCCGGTATCCCGATCTTCGCCGGCACCGACGCCGGCGGCACCATCCCGCACGGCATGCTACCCGCGGAAATCGCCCTGCTCGCCCGGGTCGGCGGTGGCGACTTCGCACTGGGGGCCGCGTCCTGGCGGGCCCGCGCCTGGCTGGGGGCGCCCGCCTGCCTGGACGAGGGCGCCTGGGCCGATCTGGTGGTCTATGACGCCGACCCGCGGACCGACGTGGCGGTGACCCGGGCGCCCCGGCTGGTGATCCTGCGGGGCCGGGTGGTGGCCCGCGGCTGACGTCCGCCCGGCACTAGGATGAGCGCCGAGAGGAGGCGCGGTGTCGATCCCCTGCGTGTTCAACATCCAGCGCTTCTGCGTCCATGACGGCCCCGGGCTGCGCACCACGATCTTCTTCAAGGGTTGCCCGCTGCAGTGCCCGTGGTGCCACAACCCCGAGTCGCAGTCCTTCGACCCCGAACCGATGCCGGACGCCTCCGGCCGGATCGAGCAGGTCGGCCGCCGCTACCCGCTGGACGAGCTCGTTGCCGAGGCCGCCAGCGACGTGCTGTTCTTCGATCAGTCGGGCGGAGGAGTGACCTTCTCCGGCGGCGAGGTGATGGCGATGCCGGAGTTCGACTACGTCCTCGAATTGGCCCGGCGGCTCAGGGCCAAAGGTATCTCGCTCGGCATTGACACCTGCGGCGTGGCCGCCACCACCCGCTTCGAGCAGTTGGCGCCGTTCGCCGACTTCTGGCTCTATGACCTGAAATTCCTCGACTCGGTCGCCCATCGGGCCTGGACCGGCGCCTCCAACCGGCTGGTGCTGCGCAACCTGGAGACCCTCGCGGGGCTGGGCGCCACCATCGACCTGCGGATGATCCTGCTGGACGGCCTCAACGCCGACCCGGCCACGGTCGAGCGAACGCTTGATTGGCTCGCCGCGCACGACGTCCGTCCCCGGCGGCTGCACCTGCTGCCCTACCACCGGCTCGGGTCCGACAAACAGGCCCGACTGGGACGCCCGGCTCAGCAATTCGTCTCCCCGAGCGACGCTACGATGGCCGGGCTGAAGGAACTCGCTGAGCGATACGTGGAGGACGTGGTCGTCGGCGGGTGAGGGAAGGCGAGATGACAGCCACCATGACCGCGGCCACTGCTGGCACCACGGAGGTCACCGGACGCGGATCCACGCCACGCACCCGGCGACTGCGCGAGCAGAGCGAGACCACCCGGCCACGGATCTGTCTGGAACGCGCGCTGATCGAGACCCGGGTGTACGCCGAGCGTGAGGGCAAGGTGCCGGTTCCGGTGCTGCGCGGCGAGTTCTTCCGGCGGTTGATGGCCGAACGGACGCTTTACCTGGGCGACGACGAACTGATCGTGGGAGAGAAGGGTGATGCGCCGCAGGCCGCCCCCACCTTCCCCGAGTTGTGCTGCCACACCCTGGCCGACCTCGACACCATGGACACCCGTGAACGGGTCAGCTTCGCGGTCACCGACAGCGACCGCCGGCTGCAGGCCGAGGTGATCATCCCGTTCTGGGGTGAGCGCGCGACCATGACGAAGATGAACGCCGCGCTGCCCGAGGCCTGGCACCGGCTCTTCGAAGCCGGCCTGTTCACCGAGTTCATGGCCCAGCGTGGCCCCGGCCACACCGTCGCCGACGGCAAGATCTACGCCCGCGGCTACCTCGACTTCATGGCCGACATCGACGCCCGGCTGGCGGCCATCGACTACGGCACCGACCTGGAAGCCGCCAGTCACGCCGCCGAGCTGCAGGGTATGCGGCTGGTCTGCGAGGGCATGGTCATCCTCGGCGAGCGCTACGCCGCCCTGGCCCGGGCAGAGGCCGCCCAGGCCACCGACCCGGTCCGCCGGGCCGAACTGCTCGAGCTGGCCGAGGTCTGTGACGTCGTGCCCGCGCACGCGCCCCAGACCTTCCGGCAGGCCATCCAGATGTACTGGTTCACCCACATCGGGGTGACCTGCGAGATGAACAACTGGGACGCCTACTCACCCGGCAAGCTCGACCAGCACCTGGAGCCGTTCTACGACCGCGAACTCGCCAACGGCAGCCTCACCCGCGAGCAGGCCCGGGAGTACCTGGAATGCCTGTGGGTGAAGTTCAACAACCAGCCCGCCCCGCCGAAGGTCGGGATCACGCTCAAGGAGAGCGCGACCTACACCGACTTCTGCAACCTCAACACCGGGGCACTGCGGCCCGACGGCAGCTGCGGGGTGAGCGAGGTCAGCTACCTGATCCTGGAGGTGATGGACGAGTTGCGGCTGCTGCAGCCCAGCTCCAACGTCCAGATCTCCCGCAAGAGCCCCGAGCATTTCCTGCGCGCGGCGCTGACGATCTCCCGCAAGGGCTGGGGCCAGCCGGCGTTCTACAACGCCGAGGCGATCGTCGCCGAGTTGCTGGCGATGGGCAAGACGCTGGACGACGCCCGCTCCAGTGGCATCGCGTCGGGCTGCGTCGAGACCGGGACGGCCGGCAAGGAGGCCTACGTCCTGACCGGCTACCTCAACGTCCCCAAGATCCTCGAACTGGTGCTCAACCGCGGCTTCGACCACTACACCGGCCGCCAGGTGGGCCTCGACCTGGGCGACCCGCGCGGCTTCGCCGACTACGACGGGCTCTTCGACGCCTTCGTGCGGCAATTGCGCTACGTGGCCGACGTGAAGGTGGCGGGGAACAACCTGATCGAACAGCTGTTCTCCGCCACCATGCCGGTACCGCTGCTGTCGGTCATCACCGACGACTGCATCGCCAGCGCGACGGACTACAACGCCGGCGGGGCGCGCTACAACACCAGCTACATCCAGTGCGTCGGGATCGCCACCATCGCCGACTCACTGGGGGTGATCAAGCAGCACGTCTTCGAGGACGGCACGCTCACCATGGATCGGCTGCTGGCGGCCTGCGAGGCGGACTTCGCCGGTTTCGACGACGTCTTCGCGCTGGCCTTCGACGGCACCCCGAAGTACGGCAACGACGACGATGCCGCCGATGCCCTGGTCCGCCAGGTCGTCCAGGCGCTGCAGGACGAGGTCGCCGGCCGTCCCACCCCGAAGGGTGCGAAGACGATCGTGGAGTTCCTGCCCACCACCTGCCACATCTACTTCGGCCAGGTGATGGAGGCCTCGCCCAACGGCCGCCACAAGGGCGTGCCACTGCCGGACGGGGTCTCGCCGGAGAAGGGCGCCGACCGCAGAGGGCCCACCGCGGTGGTCAGTTCGGCGGCCAAGATCGACCAGCTCAAGACCGGCGGTGCCCTGCTGAACCAGAAGTTCACCCCGTCGGTGGTCGCCGGGGAGCAGGGGCTGGCGGCGCTGGCGGCGCTGATCCGCGGCTATTTCGCGATGGACGGCCACCACCTGCAGTTCAACGTTGTCGACCGGGCGACGTTGCTCGACGCCCAGGCGCATCCCGAGCAGTACACCGACCTGATCGTGCGGGTGGCCGGCTACAGCGACTACTTCAACAACCTCGACCGGGCACTGCAGGACGAGATCATCGCCCGCACCGAGCAGACGCTGTGACTGCGCGACGTTGCGGACCGCCGCCGGTTCGCGTCCGGCGGCCGGCTCTGGCACAATAGGCGCCGCATCTGTGCCCGCCGGAGCCCTCTCACCCCGACGGCGCGGATCCACCCGAACCAGTCGGCCGTTGCCCCACAGCGGACGCCCGGCTCACCCGTCCGGCCCGGTGACGTCACCGAGCCAAGTTCCACAGGAGAAACCACACTCGTGGCTGTCAAGATTCGTCTCAAGCGGCTCGGCAAGATCCGCCAGCCCTACTACCGCATCGTCGTGATGGACTCCCGCACCAAGCGGGACGGCCGCGCGATCGAGGAGATCGGCATCTACCACCCGAAGAACGACCCCTCGGTGATCGAGGTCAAGTCGGAGCGGGCACAGTACTGGCTCGGGGTCGGCGCGCAGCCGACCGAGGCCGTCGTGGCGCTGTTCAAGCGCACCGGCGACTGGCAGCAGTTCACCGGCGAGAAGGTCGAGTCCGGGGTCACCCCGCAGCCGGAGAAGAAGGACAAGGTCGCGATCTTCAACGCCGCCCTGGCCGAGGCCGACGACGCCCCGGCGTCCGCCGCCATCTCGGTGTCCAGGAAGAAGGCCGCCGCCGAGGCCACCGACGCCGCGCCGGAGTCCCCGGCCGAGGCCGACGAGGCCTGATCGTGCTGGCCGACGCACTGGAGCACCTGGTCCGTGGCCTGGTGCCCAACCCGGACGACGTCCGGGTGCGGGAATCCGACCGGGGTCGTGTCCGCACCTTCGAGGTGCGGGTGCATCCCGATGACATCGGCAAGGTGATCGGACGGCAGGGCCGCACCGCCGGCGCGCTGCGTACCGTGATCGGCGCCCTGGCCGGCCGCGAGCAGATCCGGATCGACTTCGTCGATGTCGACCGGCGCCCGAACCGGAGACGCTGACCGCTCGCCCATGGCCGCCGACACGATGGACGTTCTGGTCGGCCGGGTCGGCCGGGCCCACGGCCTGCGCGGCGAGGTCACCGTCCAGACCACCACCGACTCCCCGGAGCTGCGTTTCGCTCCGGGGAGTCGGTTGTACTCCGAGGCCGGAAGGCCGCTGACCGTCCGCTCCAGCCGGCAGCAGGCCGGTACCTGGGTGCTCGCCTTCGAGCAGGCTGGCGACCGGTCCGCAGCCGAGGCGCTGCGCGGCACCGAACTGTGGGCCGCGCTGGCGCCCGGCCAGGCCGGCGATCCCGACGGCGCCTTCCACGACACCGCGCTGATCGGCCTGGCTGTGGTCGATCCCGACGGGCAACCGCTGGGCAGGGTGACGCGCATCCTGCACCTGCCGGCCCAGGATCTGCTGGCGGTCGGGACGCCGGCAGGGGAGCGGCTGGTGCCGTTCGTCGAGGCGCTGGTGCCCGAGGTCGATCTGGCCCGGGGCCAGGTGGTGGTCACCCCGATTCCCGGCCTGCTGGACGACGACGCACAGACCGTGGCCCCGGAACCGCCGCGAACCGAGCCGGAAGGACACACCGATGCGTTGTGACGTGGTGTCGATCTTCCCCGAGTACTTCGCACCGCTGCAGCTGTCCCTGGTCGGCAAGGCGATCGCCGCCGGCCTGGTGGAGCTCGGCGTCCACGACCTGCGGACCTGGACCCACGACCGCCACCGGACCGTCGACGACACCCCCTACGGCGGCGGCGCCGGGATGGTGATGAAGCCCGAACCCTGGGGCGAGGCGCTGGACACGCTGGTACCCGCGGACGTGCAGCCGCCGCTCCTGGTGGTGCCGAGCCCCGCCGGGGTGCCGTTCAGCCAGGCCCTGGCCCAGGAGTTGTCCTCCCGGGACTGGCTGCTGTTCGGCTGCGGACGCTACGAGGGGATCGACGCCCGGGTGGTCGAGCACGCCGCCGGCCGGATGGAGGTCCTCGAGGTCAGCTTGGGCGACTACGTGCTCAACGGCGGCGAGGTGGCGGTGCTGGCCATCATCGAGGCCGTCGTCCGCCTGCTGCCCGGTGTGCTGGGCAACCCCGAGTCGCTCGCCGAGGAGTCCCACGGCACTGAACTCGACGGCCTGCTGGAGTACCCGGTCTACACCAAGCCTGCCACCTGGCGCGGCCTGGAGGTGCCCGCCGTCCTGCTGTCCGGGCATCACCAGCAGGTGGCCCGGTGGCGGGCCGAGCAGTCACTGGCCCGGACCCGGTTGCGCCGGCCCGACCTGCTTCCCGAAGCCATCGAAGAGGGCCCACAGGCCTGATTTACGACAAGGTGTCGTTGTTGAAATCCAGAAATTCGGTCGCTCGTCCAGTCCGCGTCCAGGATGTGGGACGTACGCCTGCTGAATAGGCCAAATGGTCAGACAGCCCCCGTCCGGATCACTAGGCTGTCAGCGTGGAAACAACGACTCTCACCCCGCACCAGAAGGCCCTGCGGTCGACGGTGGTCCTGAAGGTCATCATGGCCATCACAGGGCTGATCATGATCGGCTTCCTGCTGATGCACATGTATGGCAACCTCAAAGCCTTCCTCGGCGCGGAGGCCTTCGACCACTACGCTGAATGGCTCAAGGGCGACATCCTGTATCCGTTGCTGCCGAGCGGCTGGTTCATCTGGATCTTCCGGTTCGTGATGGTGGCCGCCATCGTGCTCCACATCTACAGCGCTGCGACGCTGTGGCGGCGGGCCAAGAGCGCGAACCCGGTGACCTACGAGGCCAAGAAGGCGCTCTCCCGGACCTACTCGGCGCGCACCATGCGCTGGGGCGGCATCATCCTGCTGACCGGCCTGATCTTCCACCTGCTGCAGTTCACGGTGAAGGCGACCCTGGTGTCGGCACCGTACGAGTCCACGCCGTACAACATGGTGGTCCTCGAGTTCCAGAACTGGTGGCTGGTGCTGGGCTACGCGATCTGGATGGTTGCGGTGTGCATGCACATCCGGCACGGCTTCTGGAGCGCCTTCACCACCCTGGGCGCCAACACCAGCCCCAAGGCCCGCGTGGTCCTCAACGGCTGCGCCTGGGTGGTAGCCATCCTGCTCTACATCGGCTTCATGATGATGCCGGTGGCCGTCCTGACTGGAGTGTTGAGTGCATCATGACCACAACTGAAAAGCCCGCGCCCGCGAAGACCCGGGCGCCCCGGGGGCCGAAGCCGGAGGACTTCTACACTCTCGGTGCCGAACTCCACGACACCAAGGCCCCGGACGGCCCGATCGAGGGCAAGTGGAGCACACGCAAGTTCGAGGCCAAGCTGGTCAACCCGGCCAACCGCCGCAAGCTGACGGTGATCATCGTCGGCACCGGCCTGGCCGGCGGTGCAGCAGCGGCGTCGCTGGGCGAGGCGGGCTACAACGTCCTCAACTTCTGTTATCAGGACAGCCCGCGGCGCGCCCACTCGATCGCCGCCCAGGGCGGCATCAACGCGGCCAAGAACTACCGCAACGACAACGACTCGACCTTCCGGTTGTTCTACGACACCGTCAAGGGCGGCGACTACCGCGCCCGGGAGACCAATGTCTACCGGCTGGCCGAGGTCAGCGCGAACATCATCGACCAGTGCGTGGCCCAGGGCGTCCCGTTCGCCCGGGAGTACGGCGGCCTGCTGGACACCCGCTCCTTCGGTGGCGTCCAGGTGCAGCGCACCTTCTACGCCCGCGGCCAGACCGGTCAGCAGCTGCTGATCGGCGCCTACCAGGCCCTGGAACGCCAGATCGCCGCCGGCACGGTGTCGATGTACAACCGGCACGAGATGCTGGAACTGATCGTGGTGGACGGCCGCGCCCGCGGCATCGTCACCCGCGACATGGTCACCGGCGAGATCGAGAGCTGGTTCGCCGACGCGGTGGTGCTGGCCACCGGCGGTTACGGCAACGTCTTCTTCCTGTCGACCAACGCGATGGGCTGCAATGTCACCGCCGGCTGGCGGGCGCACCGCAAGGGCGCCTACTTCGGCAACCCCTGCTACACCCAGATCCACCCGACCTGCATTCCGGTGCACGGCTCGAACCAGTCCAAGCTGACCCTGATGTCGGAGTCGTTGCGCAACGACGGCCGGATCTGGGTGCCCAAGAAGGCCGAGGACTGTGACTCCGACCCGCGTCAGATCGCTGAGGAGGATCGCGACTATTACCTGGAGCGGATCTACCCGGCGTTCGGCAATCTGGTGCCGCGTGACATCGCGTCCCGGCAGGCCAAGAACATGTGCGACGAGGGCCGCGGTGTCGGCCCGCAGGTCACCGAGGTCGACCCCGACGGCAACGAGCGCAAGGTTCGCCGCGGCGTCTACCTCGACTTCTCCGACGCGATCAGCCGGCTCGGCAAGGACGGCGTTTCCGCCCGCTACGGCAACCTGTTCGACATGTACGCCCAGATCACTGGCGAGAACCCGTACGAGACCCCGATGCGGATCTACCCGGCCGTCCACTACACCATGGGCGGGCTGTGGGTCGACTACGACCTGTCGAGCAACATCCCCGGCCTGTACGTCACCGGCGAGGCGAACTTCTCCGACCACGGTGCCAACCGGCTCGGTGCCTCGGCGCTGATGCAGGGTCTGGCGGACGGCTACTTCGTGCTGCCGAACACCATCAACGACTACCTGGCCGCGGCCCCGTTCGAGAAGATCGACGAGAGCCACCCGGCCGCGGTCGAGGCGCTGGAGTCGGTGAAGGGCCGGATCGACAAGCTGCTCAGCGTCAACGGAAGCCGGACGGTCGACTCCTTCCACAAGGAACTGGGGCAGATCATGTGGGAGTACTGCGGCATGGAGCGCCGGGAGGCCGGGCTGATCAAGGCCATCGGCCTGATCCGGGAACTGCGTGAGGAGTTCTGGCGGGACGTCAAGGTCACCGGCGTGAACGAGGATCTGAACCAGACCTTGGAGCGGGCCGGCCGGGTCGCCGACTTCTTCGATCTCGGCGAACTGATGTGCATCGACGCGCTGCACCGCCGCGAGTCCTGCGGCGGCCACTTCCGGGCCGAGAGCCAGACCCCCGAGGGCGAGGCGCTGCGCGACGACGAGAACTTCCTCTACGTCGCGGCCTGGGAGTACGCCGGCGACAAGCCGGTGCTCCACAAGGAACCACTGGTGTACAACTTCATCGAGCTGAAGCAACGGAGTTACAAGTGAACATCACCCTGCGCGTATGGCGCCAAGCGAACGCCCAGGCAGAGGGGCGCATGGTCACCTACCAGGTCACCGATGTGTCCCCGGACATGTCCTTCCTGGAGATGCTCGACCTGCTCAATGAGGATCTCACCGTCTCCGGTGAGGAGCCGGTGGCCTTCGACCACGACTGTCGTGAGGGCATCTGCGGCATGTGTGGTGTCGTGATCAACGGCACTGCCCACGGTCGCGGTGACTCCCCGGTGCCGACCACCACCTGCCAGCTGCACATGCGTTCCTTCGCCGATGGTGCCACCATCGACGTCGAGCCGTGGCGGGCCGGTCCGTTCCCGGTGATCAAGGATCTGGTGGTCGACCGCTCGGCCTTCGACCGGATCATCCAGGCCGGCGGCTACATCTCGGTCAACACCGGCTCGGCACCGGACGCCCACGCGGCTCCGGTCTCCAAGCTCAAGGCCGATCGCGGCTTCGACGCCGCGACCTGCATCGGCTGTGGCGCCTGTGTGGCGGCCTGCCCGAACTCCTCGGCCATGCTGTTCACTGCGGCGAAGATCACCCATCTGGCGATGCTCCCGCAGGGCCAGCCGGAACGGCACCTGCGGATCAAGAAGATGGTCGCCCAGCACGACGCCGAGGGCTTCGGCGGCTGCACCAACATCGGTGAGTGCTCGGCGGTCTGCCCCAAGGAGATCCCGCTGGACACGATCAGCCAGCTCAACCGCGACCTGATCGCCTCGCTGTTCAAGAAGGACGGCAAGTAACCCCAGCCTCTCCACCCCACCCCTCCACCGTTTGTGCGGAGTTCGGCGGGGAATCCGTCCGTCCCTTCCCCGCCGA
>NZ_JAYFPT010000032.1:0-7409 GCF_034927565.1 Propionicimonas sp. | reverse complement strand
GAAAACCACGCCCTATTGCATCTAATGCAGGTCTGCGTGAGTTCTAGGTGTCGTTGATCGTACGGGGAGCCTTCTGGGTTCCGCTTCCTGACTGGGATCGACTTGCGCTCGCTCCAAATCTTCGCGTTAAATGCTTATTGTCTGCATTTGATAGGAGCTTTTCGGATGGGTTCACGGCCGGTGGCGCATGGTGTTGCGGGGTTGTATCTCGCGTCTGGCGTGTCGTTCCTGCGTGCTGAGGAGTCCGTGTTCGAGGCGATGGTGACGGGCTGGCGGGCGCAGCAGTTGGGCGGGCGCGGGCTGGGCGAGGACTACGTGACCGGGACGGTGCGCGCGGTGCGGCAGTTCCATGCGCACGCGGGGTCGTGGCCGTGGTTGTGGTCGGCGGGATTGTTCGATGAGTGGATGCTGGATCTGGTGTCGGTGCGGCAGTTGGCGCCGTCGACGATCCGCGGCTACCAGCTGGCGGTGCGGCAGTTCTGCGACTATCTGACGTCGGAGCACTACGGGTGGGTGGCGGAGTGCGAGCAGCGTTTCGGCACGCATCCGGTGCAGGTCTGCCACGACTGGAACACGAACCGGCACCTTCAGGACTACGACGGCCGGCCGGGGCGGCGTCCGTTGACGCGAGACGAACTGCAGGCGTTGTTCGATCGTGCCGACGAGGAGATCCAGCGCCGTTTGAAGAATGGCCGAAAGGGCGCGCTGCCGGCGTATCGGGATGCGGTGCTGCTGCGGGTGGCGTATGCGTGGGGGTTGCGGGCGAACGAGGCAGTCCACCTGGACGTGACCGACTTCTACCGCAATGCGCACGCCCCAGAGTTCGGCGACTACGGGATGCTGCACGTCCGGTACGGCAAGGCCTCCCGCGGCGGACCGCCCAAGCGCCGATCGGTGGCGACGTTGCGGGACTGGGCGGTCGAGGCCGTCGAGGACTATGTGAAGAACGTCTGGCCGCTGATGCGGCCCGACGGTCAGCGGGCTCTGTGGTTGTCGGAGCGCGGCACACGACTGCGCACGAGGGAGCTGTCTGACCGGTTCGCCGAGTACCGCGACGATCTTGGGCTCGACCCGGTGCTGTCGCCGCACGCGCTGCGGCACAGCTACGTGACGCACCTGATCGAGGAGGGTGTGGACCCGGTTTTCGTGCAACGCCAGGTCGGGCACCAGCACCAGTCGACGACGTCGATCTACACCGGGATCAGCGGCGACTTCGCGAACAAGATGATGCGGGATGCGTTGGAGCGGCTGCGGCCGCGGGAGGAAGGATCGAGCTGATGAGGGTGATCGGGTATGAGTGGCGGCTACGTGAGGTGATGGCGGCGTCGGGAATCTTCGCGACCTCGAAGCTGGTGCCGCTGCTGCGCGAGCGCGGCATCGAGCTGTCGGCGAGCCAGATCTACCGGCTGGCGACGGAGAAGCCGGAGCGACTGAACATGCACGTGCTCGTCGCGCTGATGGATATCTTCGAGTGCAGCGCGGACGACCTGGTCCGCAAGGTCGACCTGGGAGCGTCGGCGGCCGCGACCGGCACGGACGGCGAGGACCGGTCCGCGAGCGGCGCCGCGACACTGCGGGAGAAGGGCCTGCGCCCACCGCGGGCGCGCGTGCTTCCCGCAGATGGCTGAGGTTCGCGACGCCCTGGTCGCGACGATCGCCGCGGTCGAGACGACGGTCGCGCCTGGGGTGATCGGCGGGATCGTGGACCGCGAGGTCGTGCAAGAGGCGGGAAGACGCCGGCTGCTCGCGCAACTGCGTGAGGACCCGGGGATGCTGGTCGCGGGATCGACGCGGATTCCGCTGGTGCTGGACCGGATCCTGCTCGAGCTCGCTGCCGCCGGTGGCAGCACGGTCCGCCCGCCGGGGTGCGCGCGCTGCGGCCGAGTCGTGCTGTTGAACTGCCGCGACGGTGAGGACCGGATTTGCGCGGCGTGCGGGCGGGCGCGTCTGGACGTGCTGATCGACTGCGTCGAATGCGAGCGGAGTGAGCAGTTGCGGCACGCGCAGGTGGGTGACCACGCTTACTGCCGCTCGTGCTGGCGGGCATTGCAGGACGTGACTGACAAGCGGTTGGATCGCTTCGTCGCCTCGCACATCCCCGGCGGGACCATGCACATGATGCTCACGGCGACCGAGGGCCTGAAAGCGGACCGGCTGTTGCGGTTGGCGTTGGAGTGCGAACTGTTCGGGCCAGGCTGGCTCGCCGACCCTCCCGCCTCGTCGACGCTGTTTGCGGCCTTCTACACGCGGCTGCGTGAGCTCGGTGCCCGGCTGCCGGCCCTGACCTGCGGACATTGCGGTCGCTCCGGACGGCTCCCGGACCGGCTCGGGGGAAGGATCTGCTGCAGCTCCTGCTACAAGGCGGCGCACCAGGCGGTCTGCGACGGCTGTGGAAACACCGCGCACCTCGAGCTACGGCTCGCCAACGGTGACCGGCTCTGCCAGGCCTGCACAAACCAGCTCCCGGAATCCTGGGCTAGCTGCGTCAGCTGCGGCAATCACCGGCTGATCGCGGTGCGCACCCCGGACGGGCCGATGTGTTCCGCCTGCCGGACCGCGCCCGGCGCTGATGTCTGCACGGTCTGCGGCGCCCAGGGTCGGTGCCGGTTCCCCGGCACCGAGAAAGCGATCTGCCTGAGCTGCTACGCCGCTACCAGAGTTGATGTCTGTCACCAGTGCGGTCAGGAGCGGGAGTGCCGGTTCGCGGGAACAGTGAAGGCGATCTGCCTCCCCTGCGCACGCCCCCGCAGGCCCTGCTCGATCTGCACCCGGGTGGGGTACTCGATCCGGGTGACCCCGGACGGGGAGCCCCTCTGCTGGTACTGCGCCCCGCACGTCGTCGAGACCTGCATCAGCTGCGGCCGCGACACGCGAGTCAGCGCCCGCACCGATCAAGGTCCGCTCTGCCAACGTTGCGCCCGGAACAGCCCGCTGATGTTCCGCGACTGCCGTCGCTGCGGGGCGCACGGTCGCCTGCACCACCGCCGATGGTGTGATCGCTGCTACGCCGACGACAAGATCCGCGAGCTGCTGCCCGACAGCGTCGTCGCAGCGGATCCGACGCTCGCCGCAATGCGGGAACGATTCCTCGCCGCGGACGAGCGACGCACCTTGGACGCCTTCCGCCGCAACACTACGGTCGCGATCCTGCGAGAGGCACTGACGAGCACAGAGCCGCTGAGCCACGAATTGCTGGATCGACTCGGCACGCCAGGGTCGACAGGCCCCGTGAGGGCACTGCTAGCCGAGCATGGCCTGCTGCCCGCACGGGACGAGCAACTGATCCGATTCGAGACCTGGTGCCAAGACCGGTCGGCCCAGATCGCCAACCCGGATCATCGCCGCCTGTTCGACCGGTTCGTCCGTTGGCGTCATCTGCGGCAGCTACGCGAACAGGCCCGCCCGGTCGGGCGACGGCAATCGGACGGGCGGCGGCAGGAGCTGCAGCAAGTTCTCGACCTGATGAGCTGGCTTACCATCCGCTCGGAGTCTCTGGCGATGCTCGATCAGGGACGACTCGAGCTCTGGCTCGTTGACGGCCCCCCGGTTCGTCGACGCGTCACGGCATTCCTGGAGTGGGCGGCCAGCAACAAGGTCTGCCCTCGCCTGCGCGTCCCTCCCCTCCGCCGAAGCGCGAACACCCCCACGGGCGCCAGCGCCGACGAACGTTGGGAGCTGCTCGGCGACGTGCTCAGCGCCGAGGACGAGGATCCTCGGACCAGGCTTGCCGGGGCGTTGCTCCTGCTGTTCGGGATCCCGGTCGCCCGGTTGCATCTGCTGCGCGTGACCGACATCACCGGCACGGAGCGGGTGACGATCCGACTCGGGCCAGACCCGTTGGAGCTACCCGAGGCGATCGGTCAGCTCGCGATCGCCGCGCGCGAGCACCGCGACGCGCCGCGTCTGCTCACCGACGCCTGCGAATCGGACTGGCTGTTTCCGGGGCAGAATCACGGCGCTCCGCTCTCCCGCGACTCCCTCACTGACAGGCTGGCGAAATTCTCCATCCGGGCCCGTCACGCTCGCGCCGGCGCTCTGGCCTCTCTCGCCCAGGAGCTCCCGGCCCCCGTGATCGCCCGCTTGACCGGCCTGCACATCGTCGCGGCGACCCACTGGGTGGATGCCGTCGTGGCCAGCAACGCCCGCTACAGCGCACTCACGCGATGATCGACACATGCACAGGAGCGCGCGAAGCGAGATCACCCGCGTCTCGCAAGGCAACCTCCAACTGCTCCTGAGTAGGTGCTCCGGCGAACCCGCTTCCCGTCGCGTAGACGCGGCACGCCAGCGACTGAACCGGTGCCGTCGGGAACAGGTCGACGCCATCGACGAGGATCGTGGGCGAGCCTCCGAACGCAGAGCTCGCCGCTTCAGCTTCGGTCTGGATCGTCACCAACTCAACGGGCACGTCGGTGAACCCGAGCGTGTCCAGCGCGGCGCGCGCGTGCGCTTCTGCGATGGCGGTGTTTGGGCAGTCGACGATGTGTAGCAGCTCTACCTTCATGAAGGGCTGTCCGTTCGTTCGCTGTCCGCTGTCGTGCGAGGGGTAGATCTGAAGAGGTTCAGGCAGACCAGGCCGACACCGAGCACGACGACGACGTCGGCGACGTTCCCGACGAACAGGTCGCCGTAGGCGAGGAAGTCGGTGACCTGCCCGCGTCCGAACGCGGGCGGGTTCAGCAGCCGGTCGATGAGGTTGCCGACGGCCCCGCCGAGGACCAGCCCCAGTACGAGGCCCCACCGGGCACCGCTCAGCCGCACTGCGAAGATGACCACCGCGACGGCGGCGAGGACGCCGAGGAGGGTGATGATCCAGGTGGCCCCGGAGCCGAGTGAGAACGCGGCTCCGGGGTTGTAGACCAGGGACAGGCCGAACAGGTCGCCGACCAGCGGGACCCGTTCACCGGGGGTCAGCTGTGCCACGGCGAGGGCCTTCGAGCCCTGGTCGAGCACCACAGCGAGCAAGGCCACAATCAGGGCGACGCCGAGGGCTCTCCTCGCCTGCGGCCGTGGGCCCGCATCGTCTTCGTCGATCGTCGCGGCGATGTCCTGCGCGGTCACGCGCCGGTCTTCCGTGTGCGGGCGGCGCGCAGGCCGTTGAGGATCACAACCACCTCGGCGATCTCGTGCACGAGCACCACGGCTGCAAGTCCCAGGACGCCGAAGAGGGCGAGCGGGAGCAGGGCGGTGATGATCAGCAGCGACAGGACGATGTTCTGGTTGATGATGTGGCGTCCGCGACGGGCGTGGTCGAACGCTCGCGGGAGCAGGCGCAGGTCGTGGCCGGTGAAGGCGACGTCGGCGGATTCGATCGCGGCATCCGAGCCGATCGCGCCCATCGCGATGCCGATGTCGGCAGCGGCGAGGGCGGGAGCGTCGTTGATGCCGTCGCCGATCATCGCCACCGACCCGTGCTGACCGAGCTCCGCGATCGCGGCGGCCTTGTCCTCCGGGCGCAGCTCGGCACGCACGTCACCGATCCCGGCTTGGGCGGCGAGGGCGCGGGCGGTGCGGGCGTTAT
Organism: Propionicimonas sp.; assembly: GCF_034927565.1. Taxonomy (GTDB): domain Bacteria; phylum Actinomycetota; class Actinomycetes; order Propionibacteriales; family Propionibacteriaceae; genus Propionicimonas. The sequence goes on along the minus strand of NZ_JAYFPT010000032.1, from coordinate 1,888 downwards.
CGCCGGTGAGCATGGTGACCCCGACGCCCTGTGCGGCGAGGGTGCGGACGACCTCGGGGACCTCGGGGCGCAGTTCGTCGCGGACGCCAATCGCGGCGACCGGCGTGCTGTCGCGGTGGACGATGACGACCGTCATGCCCTGCTCCTCCAGGCCCGCGACCCGGTCGCCGAGGGTCCCGGCGTCGAGCCAGCGGGGACTGCCGACCGTGATCCGCGCGCCATCGAGCTCACCTTCGATGCCGTGGCCGGCCTGCTCGGTCACGCCCTCCGCCGCAGGAGCGCCCGGCGCGGCAGCGGTGATCGCGGCGGCGAGGGGGTGGGTGCTGTGCTGCTCCAGCGCGGCCGCCCACGCCAGCGCCTGCTCCTCGGTGATGCCGTCGGCGGTGAGGACTGCGGTGACGGCGGGCTCGTTGCGGGTCAGGGTGCCGGTCTTGTCGACAGCGACGTGGCGGATCACGCCGAACCGTTCGAACGCCGCACCGGACTTGATGATCACACCGAACTTGCTCGCCGACCCGATCGCAGCCACCACCGTCAACGGCACCGAGATCGCCAGCGCGCACGGCGACGCCGCCACCAGCACGACCAGGGCGCGGGTGATCCACAGCTCCGGGTCGCCGAACAACGACCCGATGATCGCGACGAGCGCAGCGAGGATGAGTACGCCGGGCACGAGCGGGCGGGCGATACGGTCGGCGAGGCGGGCGCGGTCGCCCTTCTCTGCCTGCGCCTTCTCCACCAGGTCGACGATCGTGGTCAGCGAGTTGTCGGTGCCCGCTGCGGTCGTCTCGACCTCCAGCGCACCAGCGGTGTTGATCGCGCCGGCAGATACGGCGTCGCCGGGCTCGACCTCGACCGGGATCGACTCCCCCGTGATCGCTGAGGTGTCGAGGCTGGAGCGGCCGGTGCGGACAATGCCGTCGGTCGCGATCCGCTCGCCCGGTCGCACCAGCATGAGCTGCCCGACAGCCAGGTCCTTCGCGGCGACCTCAACAGAGGCCCCGCCGCGGCGGACGGTCGCGGTCTCGGGGACGAGCTTGAGCAGTGCCCGCAGTCCGCCGCGGGCACGGTCCATGGCCTTGTCTTCCAGCGCCTCGGCGATCGAGTACAGGAACGCCAGGGCGGCGGCCTCTTCGACGTAGCCGAGGATCACCGCACCGACGGCGCTGATCGTCATCAGCAGCCCGATGCCGAGCTTGCCCTTGAACAGCTTCCGGATCGCGCCGGGAGTGAACGTGGATGCACCCAGCAGCAGGCCGGCCCAGAACAACACCAGCGCCGGGATCTCCATCCCGGACCACTCCAGGATCAGGCCGGTGAGGAAAGCGACACCGGAGAAGACCGGGACCATGATTCCGCGATCGGTCCACCAGGGACCGTCATGGTCATCGTCATCGTCATCCTCGAGCTCGACGCCCTCCACCTGGGGCTTCGTCACCTCACTCATGCGCCCGCTCCGATTCCGCAGCAACCCGGCACCGTGCACGAGGCGTCCAGGCAAGGGGCGTTCTCATCGACCGCGAGCGTCACGTCGACCAGTGACTTGAGCGCCGCCGCAAGATGCGGATCCGCGATCTCGTAGCGCGTCTGACGGCCCTCGGGCTCAGCGACCACGATCCCGCAATCACGAAGACACGTCAGATGGTTCGAGACATTCGACCGGCCCAGCTCAAGCGAACGGGACAGCACAGCCGGATAGCTCGGACCGTCCAGAAGGGCCATCAGGATACGAGAACGCGTCGGATCGGCCATGGCCCGGCCGAGCCGGTTCATGACGTCGAGGCGTGAAGCAATAGTCAGCACCCCATGACTATACAGCAGTTGGTGACCTATCCCAGGTGGTCGATCAGACCAATAGCGCCAGTTTCGACTCCGCGGCATCCCAATC
>NZ_JAYFPT010000077.1:0-26780 GCF_034927565.1 Propionicimonas sp. | reverse complement strand
GTCAACGGCGGCTCCCTGACCGTCACCGGGGCCACCATCGAGAAGTCGGGAGACGCCACGTCCAACAGTGAACAGAACAGTGGCGATGTCAGTGACGACTACAACTTCTATGGGCTGAACTCCGCCATCGTCGTGGTGGGCGAGGGTAGCTCGGCGACCGTCGCCGACTCGACCGTCACGACCACGTCCAGTGGTTCCAATGCGGTCGTCGCGACGCTGTCGGGCACGGCAGATGTCACCAACACCACGATCACGACCTCGGGCAACTCCTCCCGTGGCCTGCACGCAACCTATGAGGGCGTCATCACCGGTTCGGATCTGACCATCACCACCTCGGGTGCACATTCGGCAGCCCTGGCCACCGATCGCGGCTCCGGGACGGTCACCGTCACCGGGACGAACGTCTTCAACACCTCCGGCGACGGCAGCCCGTTGCTGTACTCCACCGGGACGATCAGCGCCTCCGGCGTCACCGGGACCTCGGCCGACTCCCAGGTCGTCGTGGTGGAAGGAAAGAACCACGCCACGCTGACCGACTCGCAGGTGACCTCCGCGGGTGGTGATGCGGTGATGCTGTACCAGTCCTTCTCCGGTGACGCCGCAGACGCCGACGCGCAGGCAGAGGTCTCGACCCTCGTCCTGGAGAACACGACCATCACCTACACCGGCGACGGCCCGCTGCTCTACTTCACCAACACCACCGCTGATGTCACCCTGACGAACTCCAGTTTCGTTTCCGACACCGCCTCCGGCCTGGCTACCGCCGACGAGGACCGCTGGGGCGACAGTGGCTCCAACGGGGCCACCGTCACCATCGCGGTCTCCGGCTCGACCCTGGAAGGAGCTGTCACCGCAGGCGACAGTTCGTCGGTCACGATGAGTCTGGCGGACTCGTCCACTCTCACCGGATCGACGAGTGGGACGGTGGAGATCACCACCGACAGCAGTTCGACCCACACCAGCTGAAACCCCAACCGTGCCGACCGGCGAGGACACCGCCAGGCTCCCGATAGACTCAGCCCGCAACTCGGCCGGAGTGGTGGAACTGGCAGACACGCAGGATTTAGGTTCCTGTGCCGCAAGGCGTGAGGGTTCAAGTCCCTTCTCCGGTACAGACGATGGGGCCGAGGCGGCGGGCGCCGGCGCTTACCGCCTCGGTGACGGAGCCTGTTGAATGACGAGACGAAGCTTGAACCCTGTCCCGTCGGGAGCACCCGCACCGTCGCCCGGCGGCTGATGGCCAAGTAGGCCCCAGGGCCGGTCCGGAGGTCTCACTGGACGCACCGCCCCATCCGCCGGGCTGCGCCGTTCCAGCACGCGTTCCTAACGGCTGGGGTCGCCAACCGAGACTGGCTGCGGTGTCAGCTGCCGACTGCGGATCACCATGGGCAGGCAGGCTGCCGCGGCGAGGGCGCTGCCGATCACCAGCACGCGGTAGTCCACCACGCCCAGCAGCCCGGCACCGATCGCGGTGAAGACCACCGAAGGCAGGTTGAACAGCACGTTGGTGGCCGAAGAAACCCGCCCCTGCAGGGTGGCGGGGGTCCGCACCTGGCGTTCGGTGACGAAGGCGACGATCGCCACGGTGATGCCGAAGCCGAGCAACCCCACACCGACGATCGCCAGCCAGAGGATCGAGCCAGCCAACGGCAGATGCCCGAGGACCACCGCGACCACGCCGAGCACGATGGTCTGCGGTCGGCCGATTCGTCGCATGATCCGGGGAGCCAGAGCACCGCCGACGGCGCCCGCCAGCCCCTGGGCGACCATCACGGGGCCAAGCATCGCCGCCGGGATCCCGAAGGCGTCCAGGATGGCGAAGACGATGGCGTTGACCAGTCCAAGAGCACCGAACACGACGGTGAGGGTGATCGACTGAACGCCCAGCGGACGGGTCCGCGCCAGGTGACGGAACCCAGCGGCGAGTTCGGTGATCATCCCCTGCTGCTGGTCGGCGGGGGTCGGCGGGGTTTCGACCAGCCGCAGCATCGCCAGAGCGCCGGCCGCCCCGGCGAAGCCGGCCATCGCGGTGACGATCAGCGGCACCATGCCGGTTGCTGCGTAGATCGCGGCGCCGAGTACCGGCATGATCACCCGCAGCGCCTGATCGATCATGGTGAAGCGGCCGTTGGCCGGACCCAGCGCGTCGTCCGGCAGCAGATCGCGCAGGATCCCCGACTGTGCCGCCGCGGTGGCGTAGCCCATCGCCGAGTAGACCACCGTCACCAGGTAGATCAGCCAGACCTGGCCGGCGTCGCGGACGGCGAACAGCGGCAGCAGGGTGACGGCGCCGATCGCATAGCTGACGATCAGCATCCGGCGCCGGGAGACCCGGTCGGCGACGTGGCCGAGCAGCGGGGCGGCCAGCGCGGGCACGCCGAACAGCGCGAAGGTGATCCCGGCTGCGGCGTTCGACCCGGTCAGGTCCTTGACCCACACCGCCAGCAGCAGCATCAGCAGCGAGTCGGCGACATTGGTCAGCACCCAGCCGGCGGTCAGCCAGTGGAACGCAGGCGTCCGCAGCGCCGCCCGGGTCACGGAGACCGGCGTGGTGAGGCCGCCTTCGGAGGTGCCGGTCTCGCTGCTCATGCCTGCCACCCTAGGCGTCCGGTCCGACGCCCGGGCATGCGGGGGAGCCCTCGTCGGTCCCCGGTGCGTCCCTGAGAGCGGGGGAGTTGCCAGGATTGGTGGTTGCTGGCGGTCAGACCCCGAGTTCGCGACGCAGCTTGGCGACGTGCCCGGTCGCGCGGACGTTGTACTGCGCGACGGCGATCGTCCCGGCCCCGGCGTCGTCCACGTCCACCACGAAGGTCGACCGGATCACGCCCTCGATCTGCTTGCCGTAGAGCACTCGCATGCCGTACGCGTCGTAGGCCTTCAGCACGTTCTTGTCGGGATCGGCCAGCAGGGTGAAGCCCAGCGACTCCTGCTCGCGGAAGCGGGCGAGCTTCTCCGGCGAATCGGGGGAGATGCCGACGACCTGGTAGCCGGCGGCCGCCAGATCGCTCAGCGCGGCGTCGAAGTCGACGGCCTGGGTGGTGCAGCCCGGGGTGAGTGCGGCCGGGAAGAAGTACACGATCACCCGCCCCCCGGCGAAGTCCGACAACGAGACCGGCTGCTGATCGGCATCCAGCAAGGTGAAGGCGGGTGCGACGTCTCCAGGCTGCAGTGTGGGCATGGCACCACTGTAGGGCAGATCGGCGGCCCGTCCGGGTGTTGTGCACGACCTATCGTGGCTTCATCCGCTCGCGCTGCAATAGGCTGGGCGAAAGCACCGTTACCGGAGGAGCCATGGCCGAGACGATCAGGACGAAGGCGGAGATCGAGGCCGACATCGCCGCGGCCCGCGAGCGCCTCGCGCACGAGGTGACCAACCTGATCAACCAGGTGCATCCACGGGCAGTGACCCATCGCGCGGTCGCCGACGTCCGTGACCGCGCCAGCCGCCGGGTGTATGCGGTCCGTGACCAGTTGGTCGAGCCGGACGGTTCGCTCAACACCCGCCATGCCGCGCTGCTGGGCGCCGCCGTCGCAGGGTCGGTGGCCTTCCTCGCCGTCGTCCGCTCGATCGTCCGCCGCTGAGTTCGTGGGATCGGGTGCGGCTCCGCCGAGATCCGGGGCGCTGCGGCTGGGCGAGGGTGCGGCGACACCCTGGGTGTCGTCCCTCTTCCGGATTGTGGCGAGCACGGCCGTCGGCGATCGTGGGCCACGTTCGGGCTGCCGATCAGGGCACGTAAAAGGGGCCTCTGACCGAATATCCTGGCCAGAGACCCCCTCGTGCGCCGCCAGGGACTCGAACCCCGAACCCGCTAGTTAAGAGCCAGCTGCTCTGCCAGTTGAGCTAGCGGCGCGCGAGAAAGAACTTTAGCGCACCGGATCGGCCAGTGCGAATCGTGGGGACGCTGCCGCAACCGGTTCTGCACGCGACAACGTCCCGAGTCGGCGGACAAGCGGGGCCGCAACGTCAACCGCCGGTGCCGAGCCGACGGTGGTGGCGATGGACGGCGCTGAATTCCCACCTTCGGCTCAGGAACCAGGCAGCCGTGCGAACGGTATTGTCAGAGCCTCGTGCAAGGCTGAACCTCCCTCCACCGGAAGGAGTTTGATGGACGGGATGCGGAGTTTCCACCGGGTGCTGGTGAACACGTTGATCGCCAACGTGACCGCCAGCTTCCTGTGGTTCGCCCTGACCTTCTGGGTGTACCTGGAGACCAGGTCGGTGCTCGCCACGGCGATCCTCGGCGGCACCTACATGTTCCTGGTGGCCGTCCTCGGGGTGCCGTTCGGCAGCTGGGTCGACCGGCGCCGCAAGAAACAGGTGATGATGGTCGCCACCACTGTCACAGCAGTGGCCTACACCGCTGCCTTCGGGTATTTCCTGCTGGTGCCCAGCGAGTCGCTGCTGGTGATCGGCAGCCTGCAATTCTGGATCTTCATCGTCCTGATCCTGGCCGGCGTGATCGTCGAGAGCGCGCGGGGGATTGCGCTGTCGACCACCGTCACGCTGCTGGTGCCCGAACCCGACCGGGCCCGGGCCAACGGCGCGGTCGGCATGGCCAACGGGCTCGGCATGGCGATCACGTCGGTGTTCTCCGGGCTGGCGGTCGGGCAACTCGGCATGCTGTGGACGATGGCGATCGCCGTCATCCTGACGATCGTCTCGCTGCTGCACCTGATGACGGTGTCGATCCCGGAGCCGGAGATCGTGCACGCCGAGGGCGTGCCCAAGCCGGTCGACTTCAAGGGGGCCTACCTCGCCGTCATCGCCATCCCCGGTCTGGTCGGACTGATTCTGTTCGCCACCTTCAACAACCTGCTCGGCGGGGTTTTCATGGCCCTGCTCGACCCCTACGGCCTCACGCTGGTCTCGGTCGAGACCTGGGGTGTGCTGCTCGGAGTACTCAGCTTCGGCTTCCTGATCGGCAGCGGCTGGGTGGCCAGGAAGGGCCTGGGCCCCAAGCCCCTGCGGGCGCTGCTGCTGGCGAACGTCGCGATGTGGACGGTCGGCATCACCTTCACGCTGCGGGAGAACGTCTGGCTGCTCGCTGTCGGCTGCCTGGCCTACATGGCACTGATCCCGGTGGCGGAGGCGGCCGAGCAGACCGTCCTGCAGAAGGTGGTGCCCTATGCCAAACAGGGACGGGTCTTCGGCCTGGCGCAGTCGGTGGAGGTGGCAGCCGCGCCGATCACGTCGTTCGTGATCGGGCCGGTGGCCGAGTTCTGGCTGATCCCGTACGCGAACTCCGACGCCGGGAAGGCGCAGCTCGGCTGGCTGCTCGGCCCGGGCCAGGCTCGCGGGATTGCGCTGGTGTTCGTCCTGGCCGGAGTACTGGGGCTGCTGCTCACCCTGGCAGCCTTCCTGACCCGTTCCTACCGGTTGTTGAGCGCGGGCTACGCCCGCCCGGGGGAGAACGACCCCGCCGAACTGGCCGCCGGTCTCGCGGAATCGACCCCGGACGAGTCAGAGCCTGAGGCAGCAGTGGAAGCAGCCGAGGGCTGACAGCGGGTACGCGGGGACGGCGAGCGCTTCCTCAGCGACGCGCCTGCCGCCGTACGGCCGCCACTCGCTCGCGGCGCAGAGCGTCCAGTTCGGCATTGGGCAGCGGGTCGAGCGAGCGACCGAGGGCGAGTTCCAGCAGATGGTCGGCGAGAGCGGGGTTGCGCGCCAGTATCGGGCCGTGGGGGTAGGTGCCGATCACCCGATTCTGGACGGCGCCCTCCGTCCCGTCGTTGGCGTTGCCGACGCCTACTTCCACGAATGCCAGCGGACGGGCGTGGGGGCCGAGGCTGGTGAAGCCGCCGTGGTTCTCGAAGCCGGTGATCAGCGACTCGCTGCCGTCCGGTCTCGTCCACCGGGTGAGGATCTCGCCGACCGCCCGTTCGGTGCCGCGCCGGGTGGTCACGTCCAGCAGGCCGAGTCCCTCGATCACCTCGTCGCGTTCCCCGACGGTGAAGGTCTTCCCGGCGATCTGGTAACCCGCGCAGACCGCGAACAGTACAGCGCCGGCGTCGATCGCCCGGAACAGGTTGCCGTCCTCCCGGATGTACTTCACCGCCGAGATCTGGGCCGCGTCCTCGCCGCCGCCGAGCAGGTAGACCGCCCCGCCGGCCGGTACCGGGTCGCCGGGCTCCACCTCGGTGAGGACGGCGTCGATCCCGCGCTGCAGCAACCGCTGCCGCAGCACCATCGCGTTGCCACGGTCGCCGTAGATGCCCAGCAGCGACTGGTACACCAGGACGATCTCGACCGCTCCGCTCACCGCAGACCCCCCATCTTCAACAACTTCTGGAACGGCGTGTAGGTGGCGATCACGTCGACCGTCCCGGGGTGGCCGGCCACCGCCGCCGCGAGATCAGGGACGATCGTGTGCTCCACCTCGGCGTAGCCCAGCCGGACTGCCAGATCGAGCGCGCGGGGTCCGGTGGCCACCACGTGGCGGCCCTGCAGTTGCTCGTAGTCGACGTCCCACAGCCAGGAAACGTCCTTGCCGTCTGCGGCCACCGAGTCGATCGCGAGCACGACCGGGTCCGAGGCCGCCAGCGGTAGCGCCTCTGCCCAGCCGGCCGGATTCTTGGCCAGCAGCAGCCGCGCACGGGCGCCCCCGATGTCGGCGGTGGCGAACCGCCCGGCCGGGGCGGAGACGGTCGCCATCCCTGCCAGCGCGATGTCGGCGGGCACCCCGAACTGGACGGCCGCCGCCAGCGCACAGGCAGCATTGGAGATGTTGAACCGCCCCGGCACCTTGAGCTCGGGAGTGACCAGGCGTCCATCTGGCAGCTGGATCTCGCTGCCGTTGACCCGATAGCCAGCCTCGGGCTGGGTGAGCTCACAACCGGGGCAGTCCCAGCGGTCCCGGCTGTCGGCGCGCTGTTGTACCAGCACGCTGCCGCAGGCCGGGCAGAGCGCCGCGTCGGCCTTCCAGGCGGTGTCCGTCTCGACCCAGACCACCCGCGCGGCGGTGGCCGACGACCACACCACCAGCGGATCGCAGGCGTTCGCCACGATCACCGGGCCCTGCTCTCCGGCCTTCTCCAGCGCCAGGCGCCAGGCCCGTCCCAGCGCTTTGATCTCGTGGTGGCGGTCGAGTTGGTCACGGCTGAAGTTGAGGAAGACCAGCACCTCGGGGCGGCCCAGGGCGATCATGTCCGAGACCACCCGCTCGTCGGTCTCCAGCACCGCGACCGGCGCTCGCCGGTCCTGGCTGAGCGCGGACGCGATGCCGTAGCGCAGGTTGGCCCCGTCCGCGTTGGTCACCACCGCTGCCTCGCCCAGGTCCTGCCGGACTGCCGCCGCCAGCAGGTGGGTGGTGGTGGTCTTGCCGTTGGTGCCCGAGACCGCCAGCACGCGCCGTCCGGCGAGCAGTTGGGCCAGCGCGTCCGGCGCGAGCCTGGTCAGAATCTGGCCGCGGATCGATGCCCCCGATCCCTTCCCGGCGAGCCTGGACAGCCATGCGGCGAGATCGCCGGCGGCGGTCGCCAGCCGGAGCCGGGCCTCCCCGGCACGTCCTGGCCGGGCTGGTGGGGTGTCTGCGGGCATAGCCCTATTCTGCCGGGTTCCCGAAACCCACCGGACACCGGTCAGCATCCACCCGAAGGCGACGGGCCGGGAAGCCCGCAGATAGGGACGATGGCAGGCCGACGGCAGCAGGCCGGGAAGGCGAACTCACCTCCCCGGCCTGCTGGGCCTGGCGGATCAGGACGCCGTGTGGCGGCGGGTCATGACCAGTGCCGCACCGCTCAGCACCAGTGTGAGCCCGGCGACGAGCGCCCAGACGATGCCCTGGCTGCCGGTGAAGGCCAGCGTGTCGGGCGAGTCGTCGTCATCGTCGGTATCCTCCACGCCCAGAACTTCCGGAGACACCGGCTTGGCGGTGTTGGTCAGAGAGATTTGCACGTCCTGGGCCTCTCCGACGGTGAAGGTTGCGGCCTCGGAGGTCGTAGCGCCGTCGATGGAGAACAGGGGAGTACCCCACACCACGTCGGTGATCGTCGGCAGGTTGACCTCAGTGATCGTCACCTGGGAACCGGCCGGGACGTCGTTGACGGTCAGCGGCCGGCCCACGGTCACGGTGGCCTCGGAGGCCTCGCCCTCGTCGATCCGGTAGCTGATGGTGAACTCGGTTCCGGCCGGGACCTTGCTTGTGGCGTCACCGGAGAGCAGCTTGTCGATCGCGAAGGAACCCGGCGCCAGCGGGCGCGGGGTGGCGGTGTTGGTCAGTACCAGGCTGAGTACGTCGCCGGCCTGGGGGGTGACGCTGAAGGTGCCGTCGCCGTTGTTGACGGCATCGCCGCCGGTGATCGCCGGCGTCCCCCAGACGACCCCATCCACGGTGGGCAGGTCTACCTCGCTGAGGGTGATCGTTGTGTCGGCGGGTACCCGCGTCGACTGCACGGCGGTGCCGTCGTTGCGCAGGGTCAGGGTTTCGCTGCCGCTGTTCCAGGTGGCCTTCACGTGGAAGATGGTGTCGGCGGGGACGGCGGCAGCGTTCTCGCCGCTCACCTTCTTCGCGATGGCGAATCGGCCGAGCTGGGACGGGTCGCCGCCGCCACCGGCCAGCGCCGTGAACTTCGCCTTGGCGGTGATGTCGGAGCCCAGGACGGTGACCGAGTTGCCGACCAGGTCGCCGGTGAACAGCATGCCGTCCGCCTCGGTGGTGTAGCTCAACCGGTAGGCGGCTGCGGGGTTCAACGGGAAGTTCTCGATGGTCAGCGTGCGGCCGTCCTCGCTGATGGCGGCGGAGGACGCGGTGAAGCTGGTGTCCTTCACCCAGCTGCTGAGGTAGCCGTCCTCCTTGACGAGGTTGGAGTACAGCACCGGAGTGCCGATGAAGTGGTGCTGCTCGAAGCCCGCACTGGTGTCGATGGCGTCGACCAGGCTGAGACTGCTCTGCCCGGCCGGGATCGTGATGGTCCAGCTGAAGCGGCCCGAATCGGAGTTCGCGTAGCCTGATTTGGCCGGCTTCACCGGCGCCACCGTCCCCGGGGAGGGCGTGGTGCCGCCACCGTCCCCAGGATCTGGCTTCGGCGTGACGCCGCCAGGCAGGGACACGGTGAACTCCGCAGAGCCGAGCAGGAAGGCGACCTCGTTGGCGTCCTCAGCTGTCTCCTGCTGAGCGGACAGCGTGAACCAGATGTTGCCGGACTGGATATCGGCGACGCGGTCGGTGAAGGTGCAGGTTGCGGTCATGCCCGTCCAACTGCAGTCGGCCAGCGTCGTCGAGGTGCCGTTCTCGGTCAGGTGGAAGGCGTTCGTGCTCGCCGGCTTGAACTGATCCGGCAGCGTCAGGGTGAAGTAGTCGCCGGGCTCGGTGTCCAGCGGCACGCTCCAGTCGGCCGAGAACCTGATCGTCTGTCCGACGACCAGCGGTTTGCCGGTGCCGTTGAAGGCTGCGTTGGTGAGCGTCACTTCGGCGGCCTGTGGGCTGCGAGCCGTCAGGGCCGCAGCGCGCTGCGCGGCGGGCTGAGCAGTCTCGATAGCCCTCTCGCCACCGCTGGCCTGCTCGACAGGGGCATCAGCCTGCTGCCCGGCCTCGACCGGCGGTGCCACCGGCGACGGCGTCGCCGGCTCGTCGGCCGGTGCCGCGGAAGCAGCTTCCGTCCCCGGCTCAGCCCGCTGCTCGTCTGTCGCGATCACCGACTGCGGTACGACCGCGGCGGACGGATCGTCGTCAGCGTACGCGGCGGATGTGCCGCCCACCATGACGGTGGTGAGGCCCAGAGCGATGGCGACGGCTGTCGCCATCGACGTCCGGATCAGTTGATGTCGTGGGCGTCGGCCACGCACGGCCGTGTCGCGGTGTGGGACGGCGGCAGCCATCATTCCCCTCGTTGTTCTGCTTCGCCCCCACGGCGAAGTCTTCCGTTCTGAAGGGCTGCAGCCATCGGCCCCCACCGATCTGGGCTGCATCACCCGGGCACCCCACGTGCCCTCTCACAGGCAAAGACTCCGGGGCGAGTGAACTATGACGCGACTTCCCGGAGTTCTTTCGAGCGCGCCACGGCCCGCAGCGGGGTTCTCGAGCTGCGCGGCTGGATCGCGCGGCGCCTGCAGCGAGCCCAGACGGCCTGCCGAGCCCGAAATCACGGATGGTGCTGCCGAATCCGGTTCCCAGGGGCCGGGCGAGGGGGATATTCCCTCGCCCGCCTGTCTGGAACCGGATTCGGCTGAGCATCCGCTCGTCGGCATGATCACAGCCCACCACCAGTGAGACCCACCACCAGTGAGACATGACAACTCGCGTTCGCCTCCTTCTCGCTGGGCGCCATCGACAAGCAGGCTGGCCGTCCCTGTTCGAACTGGCCGCCTGGCACGTGCGTGGTACGGTCCTGCTGCCATGCGCGAGACGGGAACTGGCGTGACCTTGAGCATCAACAGCGGCGTCATGAAGGAGACCAATCGGCGCCTGATCATGGAGTGTGTGCGGGAGCGGGTGCAGTTGTCCCGCAAAGACCTCGCGGCACTGACGGGACTGACGCCGGCGACGGTGACCAACCTTGTCAAGGAGTTGCTTGACGAGGGGCTCCTGCTGGAGACAGGTCGCGGCACCTCCCGCAGCGGGCCACGTCCGATCCTGCTGGAGCTGAACGCCGGGTGGGGCTACATCGTCGGTGTTGAGCTGACCGTCACCGACATCGTCTCCGTCCTCACCGATTTCCGCACAGCGGTGCTGTACCGGTCGACGCTGGCCATCGACCTGGCGGAGGGACGCGACGCCGTCCTCGACTCGCTCGTGACGGCCGTCAACGCGGCGATCACCACCGCCGGGGTGCCGCGGGAGAAAGTGCGTGGCATCGGGATCGTCTCGGCGGGGCCGTTCCGGCGTGAAGCGGGGGAGATGATCGCCCCGCCGAACTTCCCGGGCTGGCAGGGGACGCCGGTGAAACGGATTGTCGAGGACCGTGTGGGTATCCCGGTCTGGTTCGACAAGGAGACGCAGGCGGCTGCGTTCGGCGAGTTCTGGTTCGGGGACGCGGCAGATGCGCGGGAGTTGTTCGCCTGCAACATCTTCAAGGTCGGGATCGGTGGCGGCCTGCTGGTGGACGGCAAGGCCTATCGCGGTCATCTGGAGAACGCCTCCAACATCGGCCACACCAAAGTGCTCCTCGACGGCGAGTTGTGCACCTGTGGCGAGTTCGGTTGCCTGGAGACGGTCGGGGACGGGCGCGCGGCGGTCCGCTGGGCTCGTGAGGCTTTCGCGGACGAAGCCTCGGGCTTCGCAGCGTTCGGCGCCACCAGCGTGTCCGATGTGGATTTCGAGTTCGTTGTGCGGGCGGCCGAGGAGGGGTTGGCGCCGTGCCGCGACGCGGTGACGCGTTGCGCACGCTATGTCGGGATGGCGTTGGCCAACGTCATCCGCCTGGTCGCTCCGGACACGATCGTGCTGTGCGGGGAGTTCCCGGACCAGAGCGCGCTGTTCGTCACCGAGGTCCTTGCCGCTACGCAGGCCCGCCACAACCAGACCCAGGACGACGTCCGGATCTACCATTCTGGGCTTGGCCCCGACGGCGCAGCGCTGGGCGGTGTCGCCATCGTGTTTGACAACCTCGGAGCTGCATCCCAAGATAGTTAAAGCAATGAAGCAACTGTCGTGGGTCCCGCCAACCCGCGGAGGAGGGTAGTGGCATGCCTCTGTACGAGTACTACGAGAACGCGCTCAACGACCTGGGCCTGACCGACCTACCGGAGTCCTACACCGGCACCGACGCCGCCATCCAGGCGCTGGCGCAGCACCTCGCCCCCGGGGCGCGCATCGGCTTGGACGGCTGGTACGGCGTCAACTGGGACAGCCTGCTCGAGCGCCTCTCGGCAGCAGCAGCCGACAGGGGAGTGCCGCTCGATGTCGTGAACATCTACGACGCCTTCGTCCCGTCCGGCCGGATCGCCGAGTACCAGAAGACGTACGAGACCGACGATCCCTCCTTCGGGTGGGTGAACTCCGAGGGTGTGCTGGAAGACCTGATGGACGACGGCCTGGTCGCAGCCCTCCACGAACGTCTCGCGCAGGCAGCTGGGACGGAGCGGGCGACGCTGGTCTTCGGCCCCGGCGCCTGTGTCGCGGGCCTGTCGAACGCCTACGACACCCGGGTCTACGTGGACTTCACCATGCAGCCCATGCTGTGGAAGATGTGGGGCGGGGAACTGGTCCCCTTCGGCAGCCGTGAACCCGATCCGCACTACGCCTGGAAGAAGTACTACTACAACGACTTCTACCTGCTGTACCGGCAGAAGAAGGTCGCCTTCAACGCCATGGACTACTACCTCAGCGCCGCCCACGACGACGCCCTGGTGCTGCTCGGGCGGGACTCCTACAACCAGGTGATCGATGAGCTGGTGAAGCGTCCGATCAAGCAGGTGAAGATCCTGCAGCCGGGCCCCTGGGGCGCCTACCGGTACCGCGACCTGTGGCAGGTGGACGGGCTGGAGTGCAACGCCTGGAACGAGCTCGCGGGCATCGAACTCAGCATCCTGGTCGACGTCGGCGGATCGGTGCCGCTCAACCTCCCGTCCCAGAACATCATGCAGCGGCCCAAGCAGTTGGTTGGTGAGTACGTCGACAAGACCTACCCCGACCTGCTCCCGCTGCAGGTCTGGCTGGACGACGGTTACTTCCCCGAGCCGGTGCCGTTCGACCGGTCGAGTATGCCGCTGCACGACCACCCGTCCACCGAGTACGTCCGCAAGCACTTCAACGAGCCGCTCGGGCGCTACGAGACCTACTACATTGTCGAGTCGTACAAGGGGTCGAGCACCTGGATGGGCTACCAGGAGGACGCCGACCTTGAGGAGTGGGAGCAGCTGTGCACCGAATCCCAGAACCTGGTCGAGATCCCCGACTGGCGCGAGTACGTCTGCCGGTGGGACACCAACGTCGGTGACTTGTTCCTGATCCCGCCGGGGACGACCCATGGCCACGGCGGCAACCAGATGATCCTCGAGATGGACACGGGCCCGAGCGTGGCCGGCACCGAGTACTCGTTCTTCACCTACGACTTCGCACGCCCGACCTGGGACGACACCACGAAGACCATGACGGCCAAGCCGATGAAGATGCACACGGCGCACTCCTTCGCCAACAACCGGTGGATCCGCAAGAGCCGGGTCGAGTCGCACCACCGCGCCCGGCCGATCACGGTCGACGGCAACGGCAAGTTCCGCAAGGACCAGTACACCTCCATCCCCGAGATGCCGTTCCACATCGAAAGGGTCTTCCTGGAGAAGAGCGCGATCAACGACACCGAGGGCAGGTTCATGCACATCGCGACCCTCACTGAGGGTTCACGGGTCACGATCCGGTCGCTGGAACACCCCGAGCTGCAGACCACGATCGAGCGGCTGCAGGCCTGCATCATCCCGGCCGGGTTCGGCAGGCACGAGTACATCAATGAGGACGGCTCCCACGCGATGGTGGTGATCCTCCGACTCAAGGAAGGCTGAGATGTCCGTCCGGGTGTCGAGCGGCAACGTGAGCGCAACCGTCCATCGCCGCGGCGGCATGGTGACTGCCACCTTCGCTGTGGGTGGCGTGACCGTCTCGCCGCTCCACGAGGCGCCGTGGGCCGGCTACCCCGCAGATCCGTTGCTGGACCAACTGAAGGGCGACTTCGTCTGCGTCCCCTTCGGGATCGCGCCCGCCTCGCTGGCGGCGTTCCCGCCCGAGTGGGCCGAACTTGCGCCGGGTAAGACACAGTACGGGCACGGGTATGCCGCCACGCACGAGTGGGAGGTCGAACACATCGGGGCGGGTTCCGCGCGTCTTCGGGTGCAGTACCCGGACGACGACCCCGTGGAGTGGGTGGCCCGCGAGGTCAGCTGCACCGACAGCGGGGTGGAGGTCAGGGACGAGGTCGCAGTGCGGCGCGATGCGCGCCTGCCTCTGGGGCTGCACCCGATGCTCCACCTGCCCGGCCGCGCAGGTGGAGCGAGGCTCGTGCCGCCGGCCTGCGAGGCGATCGTCACCTTCCCGGCACCGGTCGACGCCAGCTCGATCCTCCAACCGAACGCAGCTGTCGCCGACCTGGCTTCGGCGCCCCTGCAGTCCGGCGGGACGATCGACCTGACGTCCCTTCCCCTGGCAGTGAACACCGAAGAACTCCTGATGCTCTGCAACGTCACCACCTCGAGTGCCCGCTTGGACAACCATGAGGAGGGCTACCGGGTGACCCTCTCCTGGGACTCGACACTGCTGAAGCACTGCCTGTTGTGGTTCAGCAACCGCGGCCGCAGCACTGCTCCTTGGGACGGGCGCAACCTGTGCCTGGGCATCGAACCGGTGACCTCGGCCTTCGACCTCGGAACCGTCATCTCGACGACGGCCAATCCGCTGTCGGCGCAGGGACTGTCCACCGCCGTGGACCTGGGTGCAGGACAAGTCCACTCAGTTTCGCACACCCTGTCGGTTGAGCCCCTGTGACCCGGTCAGAGGGTGTGGTGCGGGTTGTCCCGGTAGAAGGCGAGCACGTCGTGGTGGCTCCTGACCCCGTCGGTGGCCGAACCCGCAAGCAGTGAGCAGGCGGCCGCACCGGTTCCCAGTTCGAGGGCGTCCGACAGGCCTGCTCCCGACCAGGCTGCGTACAGGACTCCTGCGGCGAACGCGTCGCCGGCGCCGGTGGTCGTGACGATCTGGTCGGGCCGCAACCGGACGGACGGACGTTCTTCCCAGGCGCCCTGCCGACTGAGCCCGACGGCCCCGCCCGGCCAGTGGATGACTACCCAGGTGGATACGCCCATGCCGAGCAGGGCCTCTGCCGCACGCCGCAGCGCTGAGCGGTTGATCGTGCCGGCGTCCTGGATCGTGATCCCTGTGGTGCGGGCAGCTTCGGTCTCGTTGAGCACGCAGTAGTCGGTGTAGCGCAACGCAGGCGGCACGAGTCGGGAGAACCTGTCCGATTGCTCGCTGACCACATCGACCGAGGTGCGCAGGCCGTGCCGCCGGGCTGTCGCGAGTAGCCGGGCCATGCGGGTGCCATACACGTCATCGGTGTCGTCCAGCCGGTCGAGCAGGAGGATGTAGCCCGCGTGGAGGAGGTTCGCGTCGAGCCGGTCGAAGTCGACGTGTTCCACATCGAGTTCGGCATTCGCCCCCCGGTACTGGAAGAAGGTCCGGGTCTTGGTTGTCGAGTCCTCCATGACGTCGGTGAAGGACGTGGTGCCTGCCCGGTGCAGCTGGGAGGTGTCGATGCCGGGGTAGCTCGCGAGCTGGCCAGCCAGGTAGTCGCCGTCCGGGTCGTCTCCAACGACGCCCACGACCGGGATCCGCAGCGAGGGGTCCAGCCGGGCGAGGTCGATGGCGCAGTTGCACATCAGCCCACCCGGCGTCCGGGCCACCGAGCGGACGCTCACCAGCGACGAGGCAGCCGGGTAGGTGTCGATGAGCTTGTACTGGTCGAGGATGGCGTTGCCGGCGACGGCGATCCCGCTCACGTTGTGTTCACCTCCTTGCTGTTGGGGTTGATTCTCCACCCGGGGCCGGCTCAGCCGAGGGCGGGGGTCTGGGTGGCAGCCCAGGTTGCGAGTCCGAGTTCGGGGGGGACGAAGGCGTACAGCGTCGCCTGGTACTCGTGGTAGACGTCGGGTTTGCCGTCCCAGGTGTAGGTGACGGGGTGGTTGCCGGAATCGAGTTCGGCGTGCCACCCGCCGTGTTCGTGGTCGATGAAGTGCTGGTCGACGTAGCGCCACATGGTGCGGTACCAGTCAAGGTAGAAGGGGTCTCTCGTGTCGACCCACAGCAGGTGGGCGGCGCCCATGGCCTCGGGTGCTTCCCAGAAGTAGCTCTCGGGGACGACGGGGGCGCCGTCCCAGTCCACGGTGTAGGCGAAGCCGCCGGCCGGGCGCCACGCGTCGGCGACTGCTCCCCTGAAGAGGGCTCGTGCAGCGGGTTTGACCCAGGGATCGGTGATGCCTTGCGCGGCCAGCTGCATCAACAGCTTGGACCATTCCAGCCAGTGGCCGGGCTGGGAACCGTAGGGACGGAAGGGATGCCGCTTGTCGTCAAGATTGTAGGTGCGCAGCGGCTCCCACGCGTCGGTGAAGTGTTCCACCAGGCGCCAGGTGCCTGCGGGCTCGGGTTGGGCTGCGGGACTGGCGATGGCCCAGGCGATGCGTCGGGCCCGATCGAGGTAGTCCGCTGTCCCGGTCACCTCGTGGGCGGCCAGGTAGGCCTCGGTCAGGTGCATGTTGGCGTTCTGGCCGCGATAGGGGTCAAGGGTCTGGAAGGCGCGGTCGTACCCTTCGGCGCAACGTCCCCACTCCTCAAGCCAGAAGTAGCGGTCGATGATCTCAAGCGCTTCGTCCATCAGCGCGCGGCCGCGGCTGAAGCCCGCGGCGGTCGCGGTCGACCCGGCCAGCAGCATCTGGGCGATCCCGTACAGCTCCTTGCGGTCGTCGGGGTGCTCACCGCCGACGACCGGGAACCAGGCACCATGGTCGGCGTCGTGCCCGGGGCCGTCCACGTAGAAATCCAGCCCATGCTCGACGACCGCCGCGGCCCCGGGCCGGCCGAGCACGGCGGCGAGCGCGAACACGTGGATCATGCGGGCACCAACCCACAGCTGCGCACCCTGGGACGGTACCGGGTTGCCGTTGGTGTCCAGCCAGGCGTATCCGCCGGTGGGCAGCAGCACGTTCGGCTGGTGGAAGTCGAGCAACGCCTCTCGTTGGTGGAAGAGCCAGGCGCGGTGGACGGGGTCCTCGAAGCTGTTCTCGGCGTCGCCAAAGAGCGGGGTCTGAACCATGACAGGCTCCTCTCGGGAAGGGATGGAATCGGGTGGGATTGCGATCAGGTCCGGCATCAGGCCGCCGCAGTCTTCCGGGTCCGGGCCACATTCACCAAGACGGCGAACAGGACGAGGCAGCCTCGCACAACCTGTTGCACATAGGGGTTCAGTCCCAGCATGACCATCCCGTTGAGCAGGATCGCGACGAACAGGACGCCGATGAGGGTGCCACTGATGGTGCCCCGGCCGCCCGACATTGCGGTCCCGCCGATGACAGCGGCGGCGATCGCATCGAACTCCAGGCCTTGGGCGATGGTGCTGTTGCCGGACGCCAACTGCGCGGTCTGCAGCAGCCCGGTGATCGCAGCGGCGAAGGCAGTGCCACACATCACCAGGACACGGATCCGTCGCACGTTCACTCCGGACAGCGCCGACGCGTTGGCGTTCCCGCCGACGGCGTAGACGGAACGGCCGAAGACCGTGTACCGCGCGATGAGGGCGACCACGATGAAGGCGGCCAGGAAGTACAGCGCCGGGACAGGGACGATGCCGAAGACCTTGCCGGTGGAGGATCCCCAGTAGAAGAACTTGTCCGACTCCACGGGGATGGGGAAAGTGTTGGTCACGAGGTAGGCGGCGCCGCGCAGCGCGAGGTAGAGCGCGAGGGTGCCGATGAAGGTCGGGACGTTGAGCGCATCCCGCAGCCATCCGATCATGGCGCCCATCGCGACGGCAATCAGGATCGCGATCAGTGCCGACAGCCACATCGGCCAGTCGAGCTTGGCGACGAAGTAGGCGACCAGGGAGGACGTCAGCGCAGCTGACGATCCGACCGAGACATCGATTTCACCAGCGACGATAACCAGAGTCATGGCGAAGGCGACGATCCCGAAGAAGGCGGCCTGCTGCAGGATGTTCAGCATGTTGGCCGCGGTGAAGAAGTTCGGCGCGATGAAGCACAAGACGATGAAAACCAGGACGAGCACGCCGAGCAGTCCGGTGCCCTCCCAGGCGAGCGCCCTGCGCCAGAGCGACTGGTGCGGTGCGGGAACTGTGTCGATCGCCACGGCAGGGTGGTCAGGAAGCAGCTTGTTGGTCATGTCAGTTTTCCTTGTTGTCAGACTTCATCGTCAAGGCGAGCAGCCGGTCGCTGGTGGTCTGGGCGCCGCGGAGTTCCTCGCGGATGCGTCCGTCGCGCAGGATCAGGATCCGGTCGCACACTTCGGTGAGCTCCTCGAGTTCCGAGGAGACGAAGATGGACGAAATGCCCTGCGCGGCCAGATCCCGGACCAGGTCGTAGACCTGGGCCTTCGAGCCGACATCGATCCCACGCGTGGGTTCATCGAGCAGCAGGATGGACATCTGGGCTGCCAGGCAGCGGCCGATGACGCCCTTCTGCTGGTTCCCGCCCGAGAGCGACCCGATCGGCTGGCGCGTGCTGGACGCGGCGATGTCGAGCTTGCGGACGAGGTCGTGGGCGATCTGGTTCTCCCGCTGGTGTGCGACCAGAGGGCCTGGCAGTACCCGGCCGCGCGCGCTGAGCATGAGGTTCTCCTGGATGCTCAGCAGGGGCACGACCCCGGCGTCCTTGCGGTCCTCCGGGGTCATGGCGACACCCAGACGGAGCATCTTGGATGGAGTTCGTGCCTCGATGGCGCGGCCGTTGACGCGAACCGTTCCCCGGCAGTCGTTCCTGCCGCCGTAGATGGTGGTGAGGATCTCGGTTCGTCCGGAGCCGAGCAGTCCGGCGAGTCCGATCACTTCGCCCTTGTGCAGGTCGAAGCTGACGCCGTCCAGGATCCCGTCGAGTCGCAGGTCCTCCACCGCGAGCACAACCTCGTCGCTGGTGGCCGTGGTGGCCGGCCGGGCGCTTCGTTCGCTGGACTTGCCCGCGATCAAGGCGGCGACCTCGTCGGTGGTGAGGTCGTTGACCCCGACGGTGGCGACCTCGCGTCCATCGCGCAGGATGGTCATGGAGTCGGCCACCAGGGGGATCTCCCGCATGCGGTGGGAGACGTAGATGACGGAGACACCACGGCTGGAGAGTCGGCGCACGGTCGCCAGGAGCGCTTCGACCTCGCGGGAGTTCAGTGCGCTGGTGGGCTCGTCCAGGATGAGCACCTTGGGCTCGTCGAGTAGGGTCTTCGCAATCTCGACGAGTTGCTGGCGGGCCGTGGACAGGCGCCCCACGGGCAGGTCAAGCGGGAGTGGTTCACCCAGGGTCTCAATGGCGCGGGCTGCCTCGGCCCGGATCGCCTTGTGGTCGACGAACCCGTGACGGCGCGGCCACCGGCCGACCATCACGTTCTCGGCAACCGAGAGTTCGGGTACGAGGCTGAACTCCTGGTGGACGACGGCGATCCCGCCACGGCGGGCGTCGCCGGAGCCGGCCCAGTGCACCGGGGTGCCGTCCAGCCTGATGGTGTCATGTCCACGGTCGGGGTGTTCGGTGCCGGAGAGCAGTTTGACCAGGGTCGACTTGCCTGCGCCGTTCTTGCCGAGCAGGGCGCGGACCTCGCCACGTTGGAGATTGATGCTGACCTGGTCCAGCGCCTTGACGGCGCCGTAGGTCTTGCTCAGGCCTTCACATTCCAGTGTCGGTGTCTGGTCGGATGCCACGGGTCACCTCTATCGTGCGCGGCGTGGTTCCGGGCCGGGGGGACCCGGAACCACGTGCGGGGGATTGTTGGGTCTACTTGCCGTCGAGGTAGCTCTGGACGGTGGTCGGGTCGGAGCGCTTGTACGTGATGCCGGGCAGGTCCTTCTCCAGCGGGTCGTTGGTCTTGCCGGCGACGGCGTTCTTGGCCATCTCGTACGCGGCCGCGATGGTTCCCTTCGGGTCCTGGCCGGTGGTCGCCTGCAGGATGTTGTCATCGGCGGTCACCATCTGGGCGATCTGCTCGGAGATGTCGGTCCCGAACACGACCGCCTTCGACCCGGACTGCTTCACGGCGGTGACTGCGCCGACCGTCCCGCCCTCGTTCGAGGCCCACAGCAGGTTGATCTCGGGGTTCGCCGACAGGATGTTCACGGCGACCGTCGTGGCCTTGTCAGCCAGGTAGCCCTCCTGGTCGGTGACGTACTCCGCCTTGATGCCGGCATCGGCGAGGGCTTGCTTGAAGCCAGCCTTGCGCAGTTTGCAGGTCTCGGCGGCGGTGTCGCAGTTCAGGATCCCGATCTTCGCGCTGCCGCCCAGGTTCGTCTTGATGTAGGCGGCGGCCTCCTCACCGGTTGCGCTGCCCAGGGCGGTGTTGTCGGACTGGGCCACACCCTTGACCAGGCTCGGGTCCGACGTCTTGTCTGAACAGTTGCCGTAGCAGATGACCGGGATCCCAGCGGCGTCAGCAGCTTGGATGGTGGCGACCGAGGAGTCGGCGCTGACTGGCTGCATGAGCAGGGCGCTCACCTTGCTCTGGATCATGTTCTGGACGTTCGACGCCTCCGTGCCCGGATCGTTGTTGGAGTTCGCGGCCGTCATGGTGTTGCCGTCAGCCGCAACGGCGTCCTTCAGACCGGACTCGACGTTCTGGAAGTAGTCATCGCCTTGGAGCATCACCAGACCGATCGACAGCGGCGTGGCCGCAGCCGAACTGGACTCGGCAGGGGGATTCGAGGTGGTGGTGGACGGGCTCGCCGCGGAGCTGCATCCGGCGAGCAGTAGCGCGCCCGTCGTCACGACAGCGGCGGCGGACAGCGATGAACGAATGGCCTTGATCATGCGTGATCTCCTTCGACCTGGTCTCCCCGTCTGATGGCGGGTTGCCGGACTGGGTATCGTCATCGGTGAGACAACGATGTTTCGACGCAGGAAGCTACCACCGGCTTGAACGCATGGCAAGGGGGTGTTCCCGGATGGTTCCGGATGCGGGCAGGGTTGGCCGCGCGACAGTGGGCAGCGACTTGACGATGTGTCTACCATCAGGGCTCATGGAACCCCGGACGCCGACGAGCCCCACCATGAAGGACGTCGCGCGCGTCGCCCAAGTGAGCGTGAAGACCGTCTCGCGGTTCGTCAATGGCGAGACGAACATCGATACCGACATGGCCGACCGGATTGAGAAGGCGATCCGACGCCTGGGGTACAGACGCAATCTCGCCGCCGCCAGCATTCGCCCCGGATGGACGAGCAAGATGATCGGCCTCACCATCGGCGATCTCGCCAACCCCTATTACTCCTCGCTGGCCAGGGCAATCGAGGAAGAGGTCCACAAAGCCGGATACATGTTGATCGTCTCCAGCTTCGAAGAAGATGCTGCCCGACATGACCGCATCATCGAACGGCTGATGGAACAGCGCGTCGATGGCATGATCATCGTTCCTCCCGGACGTCCCGGCCGCGATTGGAGCCAGGTTCCTCCGCCCCTGCCGCCGATCGTCTTCCTTGACCGTCCAGGCGGTCTGACAACGGCAGATGTCGTTCTCGCCGACAACTCTGCAGGGGCTGCCGAAGCCGTCCTCGCTCTCTACGACGCAGGCGCGAGGTCCATTGCCTTTGTCGGCGACTCGATCGACATCTACGCAATCCGGGAACGCCATTCCGGCTACCTCGGTGCCCTGCAACGACTCGGGCTCGAAGCGGACCCCGCCGCAGTCATTACCGGAGTCCATTCATCAGACGACGCACGGGCGGCCATTCTGGAACTTCTCGCTAAAGACTCCGCCGACGCAGTCTTTGCGGCCAATAACCGGGCCACGATCGGTGCACTCCACGCGTTCCGGGAAAGCGGGAAATGTCTGCCTATCATCGGCTTTGACGACTTCGAGGCAGCCCACCTGATTGGATCCGGTCTCTCTGTTGTGACTCCGGACATCGACACGATGGGCCTCCAGGCGGCGCGACTGATGCTCGACCGGCTGGGTGGCAGTCGTGAGCCTGCGCGCTGGGTCACACTGCCGACGCAGGTGATCCTCCGCGGATCCGAGTCATGGGCGCGCGAGGGTGGGTGGCCGGGAACGGCACAGGACAGAACCGGGAAGGCGACGGGGTTGTAATGCAGAAGGCAGTGGTCTTTGGTGCCGGGGCTGTCGGACGGGGTTTCATCGGTCAGCTGCTGAGCGAGGCCGGATGGTTCGTCACGTTCCTCGATGTTCAGCCTGACTTGGTCAAACACCTGGCGATGGAGGGTTCCTACCCGCACGTGACGGTGACGAACGACGATTCCGAGCGAACGTTGATTCGCCCGGTGACCGCGATTGACGCACGGGACACGGGCGCGGCTTGTGCCGCGCTACTGGAGGCGGATCTGGCGGTGAGCTGTGTCGGCGCGCGGGTACTGCCCGCAGTGGCAGACACCCTAGCCACAGCTGTATCCTCTCGGATCGCGGCTGGCCTGGCGCCGCTGGACGTACTGCTGGCGGAGAATCTCCACGGGGCGTCCACCGTGATGCGGGGATTGCTGAGCGACCGTTTGCCGGACCTCGGCTCAGACGAGCTGGATGCGGCCGTCGGTCTCATGGAGACCTCGATCGGCCGGATGATCCCCGCGCCGGACCCTTCGCGCGTAGGGTCTGATCTCACCGCTGTCTTCGTCGAACCGTACAAGATGCTGCCCTACGACGACACGGCAAGGCGGGGGGCACTGATCGACGTGCCCGGCCTTGTCGCAGACACGTCTGTCCCTTTCGCGTTCTACGGCGACCGGAAGCTCTACGTCCACAACCTGGGGCACTGCATGACCGCCTACCTGGGCGAGGTCGCGGGCGCGACAACGATAGCTGAGGCCATCGCGATTCCGGCCGTCAGGTACTTCGTCCGCTCGGCCATGGTCGAGTCAGCGGTTGCTCTCGCCAGCACGTACTCCGTTTCCTTGGTAGACCTGCTCGCGCACGTGGACGATCTGCTCCACCGTTTCGGCAACCGGGCTCTGGGAGACACCGTCGCTCGCGTCGGTCGAGAACCGCTGCGCAAGCTTGCAGCTCACGACCGGCTGCTGGGTGCCCTCGACCTCGCTGCCGCCTACGGGCTGCCTGGCCACCACCTGTCCCTTGCCGTCGCCGCCGGCGCGTACCGGGTCCTGCGCACCGAGGGGTGGGGTGAACCCCAGCTGTGGTCGCACCTGGAGGTCAGCCTGGCCGACGGCGTCCTTGAGCCGCGTCGACAACTCCTCGCAAGCCAGATCGACGCGCTGAAACGCGGGTTCGACTACAACGCCCAGATCACGCTCATCGAGAAGGCCTACGAGCCGTCGCACATCGTTTGACCACGCCGAGCGCGACGCCAGTGGGGGTTCAGCAGGTGATCTTGACCTTGGCCGTGGTCTTGGCCGGGTTCACCGTGCGACACTGCGAATGGGACTTGGCCCTGAGCCACGCGATCACTGTGAGCTATCAGCCCTCACCGGTCTCGGACTCCGCTGTGAGTGTCTTCTGGTGACCGCAATGGCGCCCGAAGTTTTGGGGATTCCGGGGTGTTCATCTGACCGGACTCGCACGGACGGGGACTGTCCGAGTCCGAGGCTGCCGCCGTCGCCGTGCCGCTCGCTCGATGCGCACTCGATGCGCCAGTTCAGGGGCAGGGACAGGCAGGGTGTTGATCCCCAGGTGCAGTTCCTCGAACAGCCGGGCCTCGGTAGTGTGCAGCCAGCCCGTCGGCGTGTGCTGTCGTGGGGTCGGATGACGGTGCGGGCTGATCTGGCCTTCTGGCAGTCTGTACTCGACGACCTTGAAGGACGATCGTGATCGCACTCATTCGACTCCGCCCATTGACAGTGTTCTTCGTTCTCGCCTATCTCGGTTCGTGGGTGCTGTGGAGTCCATGGTGGCTCTCCCAGAACGGTGTCGGTATTCTCCCGTTCGAGTTGCCGTTCACCGCTGTCGCCGGCGTCAACCAGCTCGGATTGTTCGCCGGCCCCTTCGCTTCGGCTCTGCTGGTGACCCGCATCACGGAGGGTCGTGACGGGCTCAACCAGCTCCTGCGACGCATGGTGCAGTGGCGCGCCCGCCCGTTCTGGTACGTCCTCGCTCTCGTACTGATCCCCGCTGCAACCGGCCTTTGTTACTTCCTCCTACTCGGCAAGACACTCGTTCTCGAAGGCGGGATCCGCCCCGTGCTCGGGCTTTTGGCGACCACCTATCTCACTTATCTCCTTGGCGGCCCGGTCCAGGAGGAGCCTGGCTGGCGGGGCTTCGCCCTGCCTCGTCTCCAGGCGCGGTTGCTGCCGTTGGTGGCGGCGCTCGTGCTCGGTGTGATCCATTGCTTCTGGCATGCGCCGCTGTTCCTCACTTCAGAGTGGGACACGGTCCGCCATGAGCCGAGCCAGTTCCTTGCCTACCTGGTGCTGGTGGTCAGTATGTCGGTCGTCATGTCGTGGCTGTTCAACGGCACGCGAGGCTCGGTGCTGCTGGCAGTTCTCGGACATAACGGCGTCAACTGGGCGCTGTTCGCTGTCGGGACGGTTACCGGCCAGACGGTCGAGAACAACTGGCCCGCTGCCCTCGGACTGGCGGTACTCGCGATGGTCACGATCGCAGCCACGAAAGGACGACTCGGCTACAGACCATCGCACGCGAGCAAGGACAAACCACCGAATGGAGTGCCTGCTGAATGAGCCCGCGCGCGACCGCCGCGACCTCGATCTTGATACGTTCTTCGACCTTCGCGTTGCCTGTTGGCGTCGACTGCGCCAGTGCAGGTTGATCGCGTGTCCGTGGGGGCTTACGGCAGGTCGGCGATCGTTCCGTTTGCCGCGGTCAGGTCGAAAGCGGCGGGGTCTTCTGGGTGTCCGCTTGTCGAGGTTCTCGGCGGCGTTGTTCGGTCCATTCGTGCAGGATTTCGGGGAACTTGCGGTTGAGGAAGGCGTAGAAGTCGGCCATTTCCTGGACGCGCTGACCGGCGGGGGTGTCGGGTCCGACGGATGGTGGGCGGTGGCGGGTGACCTCGCTGAGTTGGCTGTACATCGACATTCTGGTGAGTGTGACGGTGTACCAGTTCGGTGTCAGGTTGTAGCGGCGGCGCCGGGTGCCGGGCAGGGATCCGGCCCGGATGACCTGGACGGATTGCAGGTAGCGGATCGCGCCGGAGACGGCTGCTGGGCTGACGTCGAGGACGTGGCTGAGTTGTTCGGCGGTCAGTTCGCCGGTCGGGCTCGTCAGTAGTGCTGTGAGGGTGCGGGCGGGCATGCGTGGGAAGCCGGCGGCATCCAGGTGCGCGGCGAGTTGGTCGGCGTAGTGGCGGGCGGCCTCATCGGGCAGTGGCCCGCCGCCAGGGTCCGGTTGCGTGCTGTTTTCGGCCGGGTGGGGTGTGGTCATGGGCTGAGGTCCCTTCTGCGGTAGACGGCGATGGCGAGCGCGGCGGCCGCTACGGCGGTGGCGGTCATCCAGATCGCGCCGCCCCAGTCGGGGGCGGCTGTGGTTACCAGTGGGGAGTGCATGAATGGGGAGATCGTGAGCGCCCAGCCTGGCAGGCCCAGCCGCCCACCGAGTTCGGCGATGACGACGCCGATGGCGAGGATGGTCCAGGCGATCGCGCTGGTCAGGCGTGGCAGGCGGGCGAAGGCGAGGGCGATCAGGCCGAGGTAGAGCGTGGTGGCGGGAAGCTGGGCGGCGGTGGCGCCGAGTACCTGCCAGATGGCGTCGGCGTCCATACCGGCAGTGGCGTAGACGATCGCGGCCCCGATCCAGGCTGTGGCGAGGACGAGCAGGATCGAGATGCCGCCGGTGGCGAGCACGGAGCCGAACCAGCGTCCCGGCCCGGTGGCGGTGCCGCGGACCAGCTCGACGTTCCCGGCCGCTTCCTCGCGCCGGGCGCGGAGGATGACCAGGGCACCGGCGATGGCGGCGCATTCGCCGACGAGCACCATCACGTAGCTCAGCAGCAGGTCGTACAGCGGGCCGTCCTCGCCGAGGAGCGCGCGGATCATTTCGCCGATGGCGGCGTTCTGCTCGTCGCCGGTCAGGGCGAGCACGGCCAGGACGGCAGCGAACGCGCCGACCCCGGCGCCGGCGAGCATCATCGCCAGCAGCGTTCCGCGCTGGAGGCGCAGGGCAAGTCGCAGTGGGGTCCGCAGCCCCGCTGGGGCGTGCGCCGGGCCGGGCCGTGGAGCGAGGATCGAGGCCCCGAACTCCCGGTGCCGCTCGACCGCGATCGCGCCCGCCACGCCGAGAACGGCAGCCCCGGTGAGGATGATGAGTGGCCAGGGGTTGACCGCGCCGTAGGGATCGGCGATCAGCGCGAGGCTGAACGGGGAGAGCCAGCCGAGCAGCACCGGAGTGCCGACGAAGGTCTGCGGGTCGATGCTGGCCTGGACATCGGCGACGACCCGGACGACGAAGAAGCCGACGATCACCGCGGCGCCCAGGCCGCTGGCCGTGCGCGAGGTCGACGCGAACTGGCTACACAGGGTCCCCAGGGCCAGGAACACCAGGCCGACGAGCATGCAGGTGATGCCCGCCCACACCGAACCGACCGGGTCGGCGCCGCCGATGATGAAGCCGGCGGTCATCGCGGCGGCCAGTCCCGCGGTCGCGATCGCACCGGCGGCGGCCACAGCGCCCAGACTCGCCAGTCGCCCAGTGACCCCGGCGCGCAGCAGTTCCCGGGTGCCGTCGTCCTCCTCGGCCCGGCCGTGACGCACGGCGAAGAGCACCGCGAACACGGCGAACACCGTCGCGAACACCACCCCGTACATATAGAACAGGAAGGCGCCCTCGGAGGTGCCCATCGGCAGGCCGCGCCCGATCAACAGCGCAGGGCTGCCGATCGCGACCTCCAGAGAGGCGATCCGCTCAGCCTCCTCGCCGAAGCCGCTGGCGATGTTGATCGCACAGACCACCGCGCCGGCCGCCAGGCCCAGCGCCCACAGCAGAAGCTGGCCGCGATCCCGGCTCAACGCGACCCGGGTCAGCAGGAGCGCCCCGGTCATGGCTGGCCAGCCATGGCGCTCGGACGGTCACGGTGGTCGCTGCCGTAATGGCGCAGGAACAACTCTTCCAGCGACGGCGGCTGCGCGGTGAGGCCAGGCACGCCGGCCTCGGCGAGCAGCGCGAGCACCCGCGCGGTGTTGGCGGGCTCCACTGCGAACGTGGTGCGGCCGTCGGAGGCGACCACATCGTGGGCGATCTGCGCCAGG
>NZ_JAYFPT010000018.1:0-54113 GCF_034927565.1 Propionicimonas sp. | reverse complement strand
GGCCACAGCCCGGCGTCCTGATCACAGCCAGACCCCAGCCAAGCGACCTGATCACAGTCGAACCACAGCCCGGCGTCCTACGATGATGGCATGGCTGAAATCCGCAAGTACGACCCGGCCAGGGGCAACGCCATCGCCGAGGCGTTGCGGGCCGCCATGGGCGAACCCGTCCGCCCGGTCACCCCGGGGGACGGCCCCCGTCCGGCACCGAAGCCGGAGCCCGAGCCACCGGCGGCGACCAGCTGGGTGAGCCTGAACGTGACCCCACCCGCCCCCGAGCAGCAGGGGTAGCCAGCGGGGCCGCGGGATAGACTCACCGCACGTCAGCTACGAGCACAACTGCGTGGGGTGATGGCCGCGACCACCGATCAACTGCCGGACACGACCGTGCGTCGTGTCCCCTCACTCGCGACCACCTGGAGCATCTGGCTGGCGGTCGGCGTGGCAGTCGCCGCGACCGGCGTGGTGGCCTCCGTATTGGCCGGGTTGCCTGCTTTGCCCGGACGGCCCGACGCCGATCCGTTCACCGGCCTGGTCTCGCTGCTGGGCGACCTGGTCGCCCGGTTGGCCGGCCTGGCCACCCTGGGCTGGTTGGCCGGGCGGGCTGTTTTCCTGCCCGCCGGCACCGGTAGCCTTCCGCGCTGGGGCGGCCGGACGGCCCAACTCTGGCTGGTCTCCGCGCTGCTGATGACCTTCGCCAACCCGGCCTTCGTCTACGGCCTGCCGCTGGGCTACACCCTGCGGCCGGACGCCTGGTGGACCTTCCTGAGCTCCACCCCCAGCACCCTGGCCTGGCTGATCAGCGCACTCGCGGCGCTGGCAGCGGTGGTGGTCGCCTACCGGCCGGCGTCCCGCTCGGCGGCGGCACTGGCCTGGCTGGCCGGCACCGGGGCGACAGTGTTCGTCGCGGTGACCGGCAATGTCTCGGTAGGGCTCGACCACGACTTCGCCACCGACGCGATGGGGATCGCGACGGTGTGTGCCACCGTCCTGGCCGGTGGTGCTGTCGGGGTGGTGGCGGTCGCGTCCACCGCCCCCGAGGCGATCGGCGCGGACGTCCATCGCTACCATCGGGCCGCGCTCCCGCTGCTGGTGGTCGCGGGCGTCGGCTACGCGGTGGCGGCCTGGCAGCAACTCGCGGGCGTACCGCTGCTCTCGGTCGCCGCCGGGGTGCCCGTGGCGGCCGGCGGGGGGCTGCTCGTCCTGCTGGTGCTCAACTGGTGCTGGCGGCAGCTGGTCGCCCGCCGAGAAGCGGTCACACCTGCGCGGCTGGTGGCCTCAGTGGGACGCGATCTGGTCGGGCTGATCGGCCTGGCCGCCTGCCTGACCGCCGCCGTCCATCTTCCGCCGCCGCGGTTCGAGGTGCCGCAGTCGGCCCAGGTGAACTACCTGGGCTACGAGGTCAACCTGCCGGCCACCCTGGAACGGCTCGCCGGGTTGGGGCGACCGAACCTGCTGTGGCTGACCCTGGTCGTCATCGCCATCGGCAGCTACCTGGCCGGGATGGTGAAGGTGCACCGCAGCGGCGGACGCTGGCCAGTCTCCCGGCTGCTGTGGTGGCTGGGTGGCTGGCTGCTGACCGGCTACCTCGCGGTCAGCGGACTGTGGATGTACTCCACCGCCGTCTACAACTGGCACATGCTCGTCCACATGACGGTGAACATGATGGTTCCCGTCCTCTGCGTCCTCGGCGCCCCCTTCACCCTGGCCCGGGAAGCCCTCCCCCCACCGTTTGTGCGGACTTCCGCCGGAAAAGAGAGCTCCCTTTCCCCGCTCAACTCCGCACAAACGGTAGGGGGGACGGGGCTGCTGGACGAACTGAGTGCGAATCGGGTGGTGCGGGTGCTGCTGAGCCCGCCGGTGGTCTGGGTGGTGTACGTCTCCTCGCTGTTCGCGGTCTACTTCACCCCGCTGTTCGAGTGGCTGATGCGCTACCACTGGGCCCACCAGTTGATGCTGCTGTACTTCATGGCAGCCGGGTATGCGTTCTTCGCGCTGCTGGTCGGCCCCGACCGGCATCCGTGGCCGCTGCCGCACCTGGTGAAGTTCGCCCTGCTGGTGTCGGTGATGCCCTTCCACGCCATCTTCGCGGTCGGCATCATGACCGCCCACACGGTGATCGGCGAGAACTTCTACCGCACGATCGACATCACCTGGGTGGGCGACCTGCTGGCCGACCAGAACATCGCCGGGCAGATCACCTGGTTCACCGGGGAGATCCCTGCCTTCGTCGCGGTGCTGGCGCTGGTCGCACAGTGGTTCCGCAGCGACTCCCGCAAGGCCGTGCGGGACGACCAACTGGTGGACGCCGGCGGCGAGGACGAACTCGCGGCGTACAACGAGATGCTGGCCGAACTGGCAGAGCGTGACCGGCGTGAGCAGCGGCTGCGGCCCTCAGGAGGTGACCACCGGTGAGCCAGGACACCCAGACTGTCAGCGCTCTCGACCAGCGCATCGAGCTGGACGTCTCCGGGATGACCTGCGCCGCCTGCGCGAACCGGATCGAACGCAAGCTAAACAAGATCGAGGGCGTCCGCGCGACGGTGAACTACGCCACCGAACGCGCAGTGGTGACCGGGCTGGCGTCCGAGCGGGCCGGCGAGGTGGTGGACGCGGTCCGCGCTGCCGGGTACGACGCCCGTCCGGTGACCGACGGGGAGGAGTCCGACGGCTACGGCGATCGGGTGAAGCTGCTGCGCAACCGGCTGATCGTGGCCGCCCTGATCACCATCCCGCTGGGCGATGCGGCGATCGCGCTGGCGCTGGCGCCGCAGATGCGCTTCCCGGGCTGGCAGTGGGTGCTGATCGTCGCCGCGCTGCCGGTGGTCTTCTGGTGCGCCTGGCCGTTCCACCGCGCCGCCTGGCGCAACCTGCGCCACGGGGCGACCAGCATGGACACCCTGGTGTCGCTGGGGGTGCTGGCGTCCTTCACCTGGTCGGTGGTGGCCACGATCATCGGCGGAACCGGCGAGAGCACCTACTGGTTCGGCTGGGGCAACGTCCCCGGCGGGGCCGACAGCCTCTACCTGGAGGCCGCGGCGGGAGTGACCACCTTCCTGCTGGCCGGCCGCTACGTGGAGGCCCGCTCGAAGCGCTCGGCCCGCGGCGTGCTGACCGCGCTGGGACGGCTGGCGCCGACCTCGGTGCGGGTGATCCGCGACGGCGTCGAGCAGGTGGTGCCGATCGGCACGCTGGCGGTCGGCGAGCGGTTCGTCGTCCGTCCGGGGGAGCGGATCGCCACCGACGGTCGGGTGCTTGCCGGCGCGTCCGCGATCGACGCCTCGGCGATGACCGGCGAGCCCGAGCCGGTCGAGGTGGCCGCGGGCTCGCGCGTGCTGGGCGGCACCACGAACACCACCGGCGCCCTGGTGGTGGAGGCGGAGAAGGTGGGCGCCCACACCCAGCTCGCCCAGCTGGCGGTGATGGCCGAGCAGGCCCAGGCCCGCAAGGCGTCCGTCCAGACCCTGGTCGACAAGGTGGTGGCCTGGTTCGTCCCGGCGGTGCTGGGGATCGCCGTGGCGACCCTGGTGGTCTGGCTGCTGGCTGGCGGCGGCGCGCGTCCCGCGTTCAACGCCGCCATGTCGGTGCTGATCATCGCCTGTCCGTGCGCGCTCGGGCTGGCCACTCCCACCGCCCTGCTGGTCGGGGTCGGACGCGGCGGCCAGCTCGGCATCCTGATCAAGGGGCCGGGTGCGTTGGAGTCCTCCGGCGAGATCGACACCGTGGTGCTGGACAAGACCGGCACCCTGACCACCGGCACCATGACGCTCACCGCCGTCCATGCCTTCGGCAGGTCCGAGGAGGAGGTGCTGGCGCTGGCCGCTGCCGTCGAGCAGCACTCCGAGCACCCGGTGGCGGCAGCCCTGGTGGCCGCGGCGCAGGCCCGCGGCATCGAGCCCGCTGCGGCCGGCGAGGTGACCGCCCTGCCCGGGCACGGCGTCCGCGGCCTGGTCGGGCCAGGGGACGGTTCTCCGGCCCAGGTTGAGCCAGGGGACGGTTCCCGGGCCTGGGAGGTGGTGATCGGCAGTCTCGAGCTGATGGAGGCCCGCGGGCTGATCGTCCCCACCAGCGCACGGGCGGCCGTGGCGGCAGCCGCCGAGGCTGGACGGACGGCCGTCCTGCTGGCGGTCGGCCCCGCGGCACCCCAAGCTGTCGGCTCCGCGGCACCCCAGACGGTCGAGCCCTCGGCGTTCCCGCCGGTGGAACCGTCCGCACCATCATTGGTCGAACCTTCCGCACCATCACTGGTCGAACCCCTCGCAACCCGGTCGCTCCCACTGGCCGAACCGCGCGCACTACCGCCGGTCGAGCCCACCGGGGCCCGACCGGCCGAACTCGTCGGCGCCTTCGAGATCTCCGACGTCCTCAAGGACTCGGCCCCGGACGCGGTCGCCCGGCTCCGCGAGTTGGGCCTGCACACCGTCCTGCTCACCGGTGACCGGCAGGGCCCGGCCGAGTTGATCGGCCAGCAGGTCGGCGTGGACGAGGTGATCGCCGAGGTACTGCCGGCCGAGAAAGCCGCCGCAGTCGGGCACCTGCAGCAGCAGGGACGCCGGGTGGCGATGGTCGGCGATGGGATCAACGACGCCGCCGCGCTGGCGACCGCGAATCTCGGCATGGCGGTGGTCAGTGGCACCGATGTGGCGATGAAGTCCGCCGACATCATCCTGGTGCGGCGCAGCCTGGACGTCATCCCGGACGCCATCGGGCTGGCCCGCCGGACGCTGCGCACCATCCGTGGGAACCTGGTCTGGGCGTTCGGCTACAACGTGGCGGCCATTCCGCTGGCCGCGCTGGGCTACCTGAACCCGCTGATCGCCGGGCTGGCGATGTCGCTGTCGAGCATTTTCGTGGTGACCAACTCGATGCGGCTGCGGCGGTTCACCCCGCCTCGTCCGTAACCCGGAAGTTCGGGCCCACCTTCCGCCGCAGCCAGGAGGCACCGCAGACCGAGACGGTTGTCGGGATCGTCCACGGCACACCGCGCGGTCGCCACGCTGTCCCGCCCCGCCAAAACCGGGGAACACAGGGCACCCGAGCGCGCCTCAGCACCCGCCTGCCCTCCTCCGCCCGGATTGTGGCAGGCTCCGCCGCCACTCAGCGTCCGCGGCGCTCGAACTCCGCCCGGATGACTTCCCGGTCACCGACGCCGGAGGCGACCAGCGACCACAGCAGCAGCCGGGCCTGGATCGCCGTCAGCCGGCCCGTCATCAGCACCCCGCGCCGGATCAGGTCGATCTCCGCGCCGGGGTAGCCGTAGGTGGTGCGGCCGGTGCGGCCACCACGGGTGCGGGACGCCATCACGACCGGCACCGCCTGCGCGGCGCGTTCCACCGCGTCCACCATGATCTGGGGGACGTGGCCCGCCCCCACCCCGTCGAGCACCAGCGCGTCGGCACCGGCCGCCAGCAGCGCCTCCACCACCCGGGAGTCCTCGCCCAGCGGGGTCGGGGCGATCGGCACCCAGGCCGTCCCGTCCGGGATGGACAGGGCGGGCGGTCGCGGATGGGCAGGGGTCAGCGCGTACTCCACCTCGGCCTCGTACAGCCGCCCGAGCGGCCCGAGCGGGCTGGCGAAGGCCTCGACCCCGAAGCTGCCGGTCTTGGTCACCGAGTCGGCGGCGAACACCTGGTCGTTCATCACCACCAGGACGCCCCGCCCGCGCGAGGCCGGTGAGAGCACGGTGAGCACCGATGCCAGCAGGTTGGCCGGACCGTCGGCGCCACTCTCCCCCGGCGAACGCATCGCCCCGGTGACCACCACCGGTTCGGGCCGGTCCCACCACAGGTTCAGCAGGAAAGCGGTCTCCTCCAGGGTGTCAGTGCCGTGGGTGACCACCACCCCTGTGGCTCCGTCGTCGACCGCCTGCCTGGCCCAGCGACAGGCTGCCAGGACGTCGGCGAACCTGACCGACGGTGAGCCAACACTGGTGATCACCGTGCCGCTGATCCGGGCCAGGCCGCGCAGTTCGGGGACACCGGCCACCAGGTCGTCTGCGCCGAGGGCGGGCACCAGCCCCGCCCGCTGGTCGCGCACCATCGCGATGGTGCCGCCCATGGCGGCGACGCCGATCTGTGGCAATGCGGTCATCGTCCCTCCCGTCCGGATCGGCGGCAGCCGTCGATCAGCGCAACAGCCACCCTAATGCGCATCTCTGACTCAAATCAGAGCCGTCCTCACCTGGGCCGGGTGCCGGGACCAGAGGGGATCGGCCAGAGAGGCGTTCCACAAGGCGAATCGGTCCGGCCTCGCACCACCCGCCGTCAGACTGCCTCGTAGCGTACGATCGGCGCGAAGTTTGCCCGGCGAGCTGCGCGCCGCAGCGCACCGAGGACGGGCGTCCCCAACACCAGTACCAGGAAGACATTCGTCACAGCGCGGCCAGTGTCCCAGACAGCCGTCGAGCTGATCAGCGTGAACCACCAGAACCGGGTCAGGTTCTCGCCCACCGGCGCGCCGGGGACGTAGGCAAGCCCTGGGTTGGCGGCGGTCCCGCTGGCCAGGTAGGGCCAGAACCACAGGTTCATGATCAGGCCGAAGAGGTAGGCCGACAACGCACCGTAGGCCGCCAGCATGGCCAACTCCGCACGTCCAGCCAGTCGCCGACCGAAGATCCGGTCAGGCAGCAGACCCGCACCCAGCGCCACCCAGCCCGAGGCCAGCATCTGGAACGGAAGCCAGGGCCCGACCCCGGAGGTGAGCAGCGCCGAGGAGAACAGCGATGTGCAGCCGAGGGTGAACCCGAAGCCCGGGCCGAGCACCCGCCCGGAGAGAATCAGCAGGAAGAAGACAGTCTCAATGCCGTTCGTGCCCGCGCCGAGCGGTCGGACGGCAGCATTCACCGCCGACAGCACCCCTAGCATGGCCAGGGCCTTCGCGTCCATCCCGCCCTCGGTGAGTTGGACCAGGATGAGCAGCACCAGCACCGGCAGGATCGCGACGAACACGTAGGGCGCGTCAAGACTGTGCTGCACCGAGGCCGGGCTGGCCGGTAGAACAAAGGGCCAGGCGAACATCGCCAGGCCGGCGATCGAGGCCAGCGTCAGCACTGCGGCCGATCTGGGCCCGAGCGGTAGCGCGCGGATGCGCTGGGTGTCGCCGCCGCCCGCGGGTTCCATGGGCGGCCTGTGAGCGTCCGCCGCTGCCGGGGCCGACCGGGCCGGCGCGCTCACCACCCCACTCCCGTCGGCGCGGCTGCGGCAGCCAACCCCGCCACCACCTCGTGGACGGTGAGCCATTCCTGCGGCGCGAACACCCGCGCAACCTGCGGCGAGAAGATCGCCGAGTTGGCCAGTACCTCGCGACTACTGCCCTGGGCGATGACCTCACCGGTGGCCATCACGATCGCCCGGTCGGCCACCTGGGCGGCGAACTCCACGTCGTGGGTGGCGATGCAGACCGCGCGCCCCCGTCCGGCCAGGTCCCGAACGAGCCTGGCGAGAGCATCCTTGGCCACATAGTCCAGCCCGCGGGTCGGCTCGTCCAGCAGCACCACCGCGGGGTCCGCGGTGAGTTGGACAGCCAGGACGAGGCTGAGTTTCTGGCCCTCCGACAGATCACGCGGGTTGCGGTCGCCGGGGATGCCGGTCGCCAGCGCGTCCAGGATCGCACGACAGGTTCCGTCCGGTTTGCTCGCCGTCCGGTCGGCGAGCGCACATTCGGCTGTCACCGTGTCGAGATAGAGCAACTCGGCAGCGGTCTGCGGCACCATCCGCACCTGGCGTCGGACTTCTGCAACCCCGGACGCCGTCAGGTCGGCACCGTCGACGCTGAAGCTACCACCGTCCAGCCGTCCCGCTCCGGTCAGCGCCCACAGCAACGACGACTTGCCCGAACCGTTGCGTCCCAGCAGCACGCTGACCTGGCCTCGGCACAGCACCAGATCGACCTCACGGACGGCCCGCAGCGCACCGTACTCGACGTCGATCCGGTGTGCTGTCAGCCCGCCCGAGGGGGCGTTGGCAGTCGTCGGCCCGCCCGGCTGCCGCGGCAGGCTGTCGGGATCCACCCCACGCAGCGACTCCCGCAGCGGCGGCGCGAACCGTCTGGCCTCACGCACCGAGGACGGCAGCGGGCGCCAACCCAGCGACTCCCCCAACTGGACGACCGGCGGTGCGATCGGCGCCCCGGCGATCAGTTCGACCGGCTCGCCGACCTCCACCTTTCCGTCCCCGGGCAGCAGCACCAGCCGGTCGGCGTATTCCAGCACCCGTTCCAACCGGTGTTCGGCGATCAGCACCGTCACTCCGAGATCGTGGACCAGGCGCAGCAGTGCCGCGAGCACCTCCTCAGCCGAGGTCGGGTCGAGGGCGCTGGTCGGTTCGTCCAGCACCAGGAGGCGGGCGCCGGCCGCCAGCACCGCACCGATCGCCACCCGCTGCTGCTGGCCGCCCGACAGCGAGAGCAGCGGACGGTCACGCAGGTCGGCGATGCCGAGCAGGTCGAGGGTCTCCTCCACCCGGGTGCGCATCCGCCGCGGCGCCACACCGAGTTGTTCCATGCCGTAGGCGAGTTCCTGCTCGACGGTGTCGGAGACGAATCCCGCCAGGGGGTCCTGGCCAACTCGTCCGACCAGGTGGGCGAGATCGCGCGGCGGAAACTCCCGGGTGTCGAGTCCTGCCACCTCCACCCGGCCAGCCAGGGTGCCACCGGTGAACTGCGGGACATGACCGTTGACGGCCCCCAACAGGGTCGACTTCCCCGTCCCGGTCCGCCCGGCGACCAGCGCGAACTCCCCCTCCTCCACCCGCAGGCAGACGTCGCGCAGCGCTGGCTCGGTGGCCCCGCTGTAGGTGATGGTGACGTGGTCGAACCAGATCATGGCGTCCCGGTGAGCCTCAGGCTGAGTGCTGCGGGACGGTCAGCGACCGCCACTCTTCCCTGGGGCTGTGAAACCCCGGCGACCGGCGGGGCCAGCAGGACGGGCAGCGCCCCGACCAGGCAGAGCAGCAGGGCCGGCACGGTCACCACCGGCCATTCCAGCGGGAAGATGGATGGGTAGAGGGTCTCAGGCTCACTGACGACCAACTGTCTGAAACCGGCGGCGGTGGCGACCCCGCAGGCCGCCACCAGGGTCTCGGCGAGGTGCCAGCGATCCGGCCGATAGCGGGTGTGTTGCGATCTGCGCCCCGCCAGGAACATCGCTGCCGCCGCGGCGGCGAGCGCTCCGACGAGCAACTGCCGTCCCAGGCCGCCGAAGGAAGCCGGGTCGAACAGCGCATAGGCCGCCACGCAGAGCAGCAGCACCGCCAGAACCAGCAGACCCGAGGTGACTCTCCGGAAGGCCACGGATTGAACTGTCCGCCGCCCATACCCCCGCGAGTCCATGGATGCCGCCAACAGGATCGACCGGTCGAGCGCATCCACGAAGACCGGCATCATCACCTGTCTCAGCCAGTGCCGGCGGCTGCTGCCGTCCGCGCGCAACTGCCGAGCCCGAGTGACCCGGCGCACCGACTCGGCCAGTTGTGGAAACACCGACACCGCCACCACGATGACCGTTCCCAGTTCGTAGAAGGCAGGCGGGACGGCAGCCAGCATTCTCTTGGCATTGGCCAGCGAGTTTGCCGCTCCGACGCAGATCACCATCGCCGCCAGTCGGACGCCGTCGTAGAGGCCACTGAGCAGGGCCTCGGCCGACACCGGTCCGAACAGCCGTCCGCCCTGGTCGGCGATCCAGTCCGGCGGCTGGGGGAACGGGATCGTGAACAGGACGGTCGGGCCGTCACCGGAGAACACGATCCGGAAGCCGGTCCGCACAATCAGGATGAACAGGCCCAGCCAGAGGTACATCCCGAACGACATCGCCCACGGCGCGTCGGGCCGGCGGACGACGACCACCAGTGAGACCAGGGCGACCATCAACGCCAGCAGGACGGGATTGGTAGTGCTGGTACAGGCCACTGCCATTCCGATCGCCCAGAGCCACCACGCCCCCGGATGCAGTTGTCGGGGGTGGCGGTAGCGGCGCAACGCGGCGGCCGTCCGGCCGACCGGGCTCATCGGTTGCGGCGGGAGCGCACCGCCACCCCGATGGCCGTACCGGCCACCGCCACCACGAGAGCGCCGCCGATCATCAGCTCGGCCCCTGGTCCCGAGCCGGACTGCAGCGCGGCAGGATCTTCACCGGCAGGCATCGAAGGCGGTGGGGGCGAGGCTTCCGCGGCAGTCTGGCCCGGCGTGGGCGATGCGGGAACCGCCGTCCCGGACCAGGTCGCGGACTCCGATTCTGTGGGCACCGGCGAGTTCGGCCCCGGAGTGGCCGACGGCGTAGCCGTCGCCGACGGGGTGACAGACGCGGAGCGGATCGGCGCAGGCTTGCTCGACTGGCTCGGTTGAGGCTTGCTGGAACCTGTCGGCTTGGGTTTGACCGGCTGGGGCGAAGGCGATTTCGACCGGGTCGGGGCGGGCTTGGGCGTACTCGGCTTCGGCGGGTCCTGCCAGGCGACCGGTTTCAGTCCGGGCGCCGGGTTCTTGCCGCCATAGCCACCGTCGGGATCGTTGGAGAATGACCAGCCCTCAT
The DNA here is from genome assembly GCF_034927565.1 of Propionicimonas sp. Classification (GTDB taxonomy): domain Bacteria; phylum Actinomycetota; class Actinomycetes; order Propionibacteriales; family Propionibacteriaceae; genus Propionicimonas. The sequence goes on along the minus strand of NZ_JAYFPT010000018.1, from coordinate 43,591 downwards.
AGCCGCCGATCACCACGCGGTGGGAGAGGACGCCCTTGTCGCTGTAGACCCAGGAGCCGCCCGGCTTGGCCCACCAGTACGACCAGTAGGCGGTGGCCGGGGGTGTGTTGACACAGTGCTCGTGATACTCGGATTCGCCCGGGATCGTGATCGACTCCTTGGCGGCCGGACGGCCGTTGATCCGGCAGACGAAAGCAGTCCCGTCATGGGTGGTTCCTGCGGTACCAACCCCCACAGCCTTGAGCGCGTCCATGCCGACAGCACCCTTCGGAAGGTTGCTGGCACAGTACTTCTTGATGCCGCCCCCGAGGTTCTGGTAGTCGATCACCACCGTCACTGCGTTCTGGTCGGCGGTGGTGCAGACCCCGTCCCGACCGGCGGCCATCGGAACCATCGCAGGGTTCGGCGTGGCCCCAGCGGACTGAGCCGCCGCGGCCACGCCGAACAGGGCTGCGAGGAGGCAGCCGCCGAGCTGGACCGCGGTCCGGCTGGCAGCCAGCCCCATCGGGACCCGCATCGGGTCACTTCACTTTCAGGGTCACCGTCTTGGCAGACTTCGCCTTCAGCTCAGTGCTGCCAAGGTACTTCACTTTCAGCTTGTAGCTGCCCTTCTTCAGCTTCGGCAGCTTTACCGTGGCCTTGCCCTTCTTCACTGTGGCGGTGACCTTCTTCGACCCGTAGGTGACCTGGACCTTTCCGCCGGGCTTGAGACCCTTCACCGAGACAGTGATCTTCACGACCGCCCGGCTGGTCGGCTTGACCGTCGACTTGGCAAGCTTGACCGAGACCTTCGGTGGCAGCTTCGCCACGAGCTTCGCGGCAGTGGTCTTGACGGTCTTGGTGGCTTTCGACCCGGTAGCGGTGATCCTCAGCTGAATGGCGTGCCCGGCATCGGCGGCGACCAGGGTGTAGCTGGACTTCTTGCCGACCACCTTCTTGCCGTCGCGCAGCCACTGATAGCTGAACTTCACCCCCTTGGGCGCTGTGGCCGACTTCAGCGTCTTGCCGGCCTTCAGCGACCCGGAGAACGTCGCAGTGAAGGCGACCGTCGATTTCGGCACGCTCACCGCAGCAGAGGTGACCGTCCGGGACGTGTAGCCGGTCTTCGACACTGTCACTCGCACCGAGAGCTTGTGGCCCTGGTCGGCGGCGACCACCGTGTAGGTCTTGCCGGTCGCCTTGGCGATGGGCTGACCGTCCCGCAGCCACTGATAACCAGTCTGGTAGCCAGAGGCCACCGAACCCGAACCCAGCACCGTGCCGGGCGTGATCGTGTCGCCGGCGACCGGGACCGTGACGACGGCCTTGACCGCGCTCTGTGGCACCTGGGGTACCGGCGCCGGGCAGACCACCGACGGAGTCGACGGTGAGACCCCGGCCGCGGACACGAAGCCCAGCGTGGGCGAACCCAGGCCGAGGATCGCCTGCGCGGTGGCGCGCCGCCACTGGTCGATGTTGGTGGCGTCCAGTCCGTACTCCAGCGCCTCCGACCAGCCGTCGGCGTTGTAGGCGATCGCACCGGTGGCGGCCTTCAGGGACTTCACGACCGCAGCATCGGTGACCTTCTCGTCGGCGGCCGTCGTGCAACTGAGCTGCAGGCTCTGGACGAACGCAGCTGAGGCCAGGGCGTCACTGGTCTTTCCGGCGCCGAACAACGCCTGCCCGGCCAAGCCACCGGAGTTGGTGTTCCCCGGGCCCCAGGGCGAGGGGAAGCTGCCGTCCTTGTCCTGCTGTTTGCCAAGCCAGGCCACCGCATTGCTCACTGACGGGTCGGACGCGCTCACGCCGGCGGCCAGCAACGCCTGGACGGCCATCGCTGTCGTATCGACATCGGCACCCGAGCAGCCCGACAGATAGCCAAAGGACCCGAAGTTCGCATTGGATGTATCTAGGCAGGCCATTGCTTGGTAGGCAGTCACGGCGGACGCGGGCACTCCCTGTTCAGTGCGGGACAGCGCCAGGATGCCCAGCGAGGTTTTGAAGGCGTCTGCAGAATTCGTCCACCTGCCATCCGGGCGGATCGAGGAACGCAGGTCCGCGATCAGGTCCCGGGTGCTCCCGCCGACCGGGAACGCCGTCGGGTCGATCCCGGCAATCTCGAGGGCAAGTGCGGTCTTGGCGACATAGGGCCAGCGACTGGCCAGCTGGTTCTGCGGCCCGATGTAGGACTCGCCCGAGGCGTAGAGAGCGTGTGCGGTGGCGGTGATCTGCTTGCCTCCCACCTTCGCGCCGGCCAGGGCGAACAGCGCGTCCATCGTCAGTCCCCAGTCGGTCGAACCGGAATAGCTCAGGACGTTCTTGTTGTCAGCCAACTGCGCAGCCATCCACGCCGCGGCAGCCTGCTGCGCCTTGGTCACGGACGCAGGGACGGAGGGCGCCGGTGGCGCCTCGCCCTTCATCGCCAGCCCGGCGAACGCCTCGGTCAGTGCCGTCGTGGCAGTGTCGACCTGCTCCTGCTCGGCCGCAGGGTCCGCAGCCACTGCCTGCGCAGTGGTCAGCGCAGCCTGGAACACACTCCACGAGGCCGCTGTGTGTCCCGGCTGGGAGACGGCCTGAGCTGTGGTGATCGCCGTTTCGAGGGCGGACTTGTCGGCCTCGGCCGGCGGAGTCACCGACCCGAGCAGGGTGAGGTTGGGCAGGACGCCATAGTTGCCGTCGCCCGTGGGTGCGTTGAGGTTCGGTGGAACTCCGTCGCGGGTGATCTTGCGATGCTCGCCGATGGCCGAGCCGAAGTGGGACTGCTTGATATAGCCACCGGTGAGGGCGAACCCGTCCGATGCGTCCTCCGGAATGGTCACGGTCAGCGAGTTCACCGACGAGAAGGTGTACTGACCGCTGGTTCCGGTGACGGTCGAGGCAGCCGCGGTGTAGACGGCCTTCGCGCCGGAGAACTCCGGGTTGTAGATGCCGCTCATCTTCGGCACCGGCAGGAAGACTCCCTTCAGATGGATCTTCACCTGGTCGCCCGGGGCTGGGTCGACGCCGGGGCTGGTCACATTGGTGATCTCCGGGGTCACGGCCGCCGCACGGATCACCTTGTAGGACACCGCCGCGCCCTTCACCGCCTTGACGATGTTGGTGCCCGGGTAGAGCTTCAACGGGTAGGTCTCGCCGTCGCCGGTCAGCGTCTGCGTCCCGGGGACCGCGGGGTTCCAGGCGGTGACGGTGGTCGGCGAACCGCTGACCTCCACCGCGCCGACGGCCTTGGCCCCGGTGAAGTACCAGGTGTCGAACTCGCTGTCCCAGGCGGCACCGCCGGGCTTGGGGACGGTGATCTTCAACGACGTGTCCTGATCATCACCGACAGTGACGGCGAAGACACCTGCACGCACCGGGTTCGTTGCGCCGTAGCGGCCGGTTCCGACGCCGATGGCGTCGAAGGTCACCCGCACGACCGCCTCGCCGGAGGACAGCGCCGTGAGCGTGGCCCAGCCCGGGATCTTCGGATCAGGCGTGATCGACACAACATCGGAGCCGCTGAGCACGGTGTAGTGGAAGTCGGGCTCGATCATGTAGTTGCTGATGGTGTTGTTGACGATCTGCCAGGGTGCCCGGAAGGCCCGTAGGTCGAAGCTGGCGCCGGCGCCGAGCCGCAACTGGCCGTCAGTCCCGATGTTGAGCAGGACGCCCGCGTCGTCGTAGGCGTCGGCGGCGGTTCCGCTGGTGCCGGTCGCGGCGGGGTCGCCGTCCGGGAAGGCCACCGTCACCGGCGACAGGCTGCTGACGTAGCCGGACTGGGTGATCTTGCCGGCCTTGCTGACCCGGTAGGTGTAGGTGCTGTTGGCTGCGGGCACCTGGAAACGATGGGTGGTGGTGCCGTCCTGGTTGTCCTCGACAGCAGCAGGCTCCAGCACCTCCTGGGCGTAGTTCCGCACCTGACGCAGGACGGTGACCGCCGCACCGGTCGGGGCTGTGAGGGCGTAGTTCGACACCACCGGCACAGTGGTGAGCGCGGTGATCGACGCGGTGACCTGCGCCTGGGTGGCGGTCGGATCGACCGCCACCTGGCGTGCCTGGGTCAGTTCGTCAGCTGTCGCCTTGGCGGGATCAGCGTTGAGCAGGGTTCGGATCAACTCCGACTTGTCGGCTGTCGTGTAGTACGGATCAGCACCCCAGCAGCCAGTCGGTACGCCCAGGTCACAGCCGTAGCCGTAGAGGGTGAACTGCCAGCGCACGACATCGCCGTCGTGGAGCTTCACGGCACCGGCACCGACCTGCGCGGCCTCGTTGTTGACGGTGAACATCCAGCCCGCCATCGAGTTGTAGTCACCGACGCCGAGGTAGCCGTCGTTGTTTGCGTCGGTCAGTTCAAAACCAGGCTGGCCGCTGATGTACGACGGGACGTGGACGGCGGCCGACTCGTCGCCCTCGATGCCACTCAGGAAGAACCCGGCGCTGTCAGGATCACCGGAGGCCTGAGCCTCCAGCCCGGCTCCATCGAGTGCCGCCAGAGCCGCTTGGGCGGCAGTCTCATCCTGCGCGGCGGTCAGCTTCGTCGGCGGGACGTAGTAGCCCTGCCCGAGGTTGTAGCCCTCGAACGTGACGTAGACAGTGATCCCGTCCGCTGCCAGGGCGGTTGCCGGAGCGATCCCCAGCACCAACGCCAGTCCCGCGAGCATCGCCACCAGGCGAACCCCCATGTTTGCCATCCGACTGTTCCGCCCGGACGCATCCGCTCCCAGCATCTCTTTCCTTTCCTGCACCTCCCGCAGCGGGAGGAAGACTCAGTTGTTCCGGTCGCCGTCCGGTGACGAGTTGGTCGGCTCCCCGTCGCGTCGCGCCCTGCGCTCACGCCGGTACTGCGCACGCAGTCTGTGCTGTTCGGGATCGTTGGGATTTGGCAGGCCTGCCGCGGCGACGGCGTTGTTCCAGTTGTGGAAATGGCGCACGATCTTCGAGTGACCTGGGACGTCCCTGGGCGATGGCGTGTAACCCAGGCTGCGAGCCGCATCCAGCAGCGGCTGCAGCAGCCGTTGCTCGACCAGACTCCACCCTGGCGAGCCACCGGTGGCCTGCCAACCCGACACCGCTCCCTCCATAACGCAAAAAGCCGGCCCCAGGCCGGCGAATGCGTCACAGCGCCGCCATGCGGACGCGACCAGCACCGTCCCACGGCAACAAAAAATGACCCATTCCCCATCAACCCGGGAACGAAATCTCAACGATGCCGTTGGTAGGTCTCCTGGCTCTTGCGTCATCCTCCGGGGCGCCTTCCCACCCACCCACTACAGGTGGACAGTGGCACGTGCCCCTTCGTCGGCAATCACAGTTGTGGTTCGCAGCTCCGGATTCCCACCGGATTCCCTGTTAGGCAAGGCGCGACCAACGGCTCGACGATCTTCACTTGTCGTCCCGCTGGTGACACCGGGACTGCTGAACCCTAACACGACCGGCGGCGGTCGTCACCAGTCGCCGAGGCCACCCGTTCGCACGACCGCACCTTCGGGCACAGGGTCGATCACGTCGCGCAGTCGGCGACCGGCCAGCGCCTCGGCGTACCACGGGCGAGTGCCCTCGGCCCTGGTCTCCTGCAACACCACCTGACGGGCGCCGACTGCCCGCACCCCGGCCACCAGCCGGTGCAGGTCCTCGGCGGTGTGCACCGTCGGGTCCACCGTGATCCGCACCTCGTGGTCAACTCCGCTGGCCACCAGCAGTTCCAGGCTGGCGAACGCCTTGACCCCGCTGGCCCCGACCCCGGTAATCCGGTGGTAGTCCTCCGGCAGCGCCTTGATGTCCAGCCCCACCCAGTCCACCAGCGGCAGCAACGCTGCCAGCCGGGTCGGATAGGCGCCCCCGGTGTGCAGCCCGACACCGTGGCCCAGCGCCCGGACCTCGCGCATCGCTGCCGGCAGACCCGGCTGCCGGGTCGGCTCGCCACCGGAGAACACCACGCCGTCCAGCAATCCGCGTCGGCGGCCCAGCAGGTCACAGACCTGTTGCCAGAGCACCTGACCGGGCGCCGTCGGGTCGAGCAGCGCAGGGTTGTGACAGTAGGTGCAGCGCCACGGACAGCCCTGCAGGAAGACCGTCGCCACCAACCTTCCCGGCCAGTCACAGCTGGAGAGGGGTGTGAGGCCCGCGATCGTCAGTCCGTTCGTCCCCGCAGAAACCGGGCAGCTGGGGCCACCCGCGTGGATAGTGTCCTCAACTGGGCTGATCTGCCCGGTTTCTGACGGGGAGCGGCCGATGCTGACAGTCACACCAAAACCCGGGACTCGACGAAGGGCACCCGCTCGGCGTACTCACCCTTCTTCCCGATGTTGAACGAGGTCACCGGACGGTGGTAGCCCATCACCCGGGTCCACACCTCGCAGACCTGCTCGACGCCCTGGGCGGCACAGGTCGGGCAGGTGTGCTGCTCGCCGGCCAGATAGCCGTGGGAGGGGCAGATCGAGAAGGTGGGCGTAATGGTGATGTAGGGCAGCCGGAAGTTGGTCAACGAGCGGCGGACCAGCTCACGGCAGGCGGCGGCGTCCGAGATCCGCTCCGACATGTAGAGGTGCAGCACGGTGCCGCCGGTGTACTTGCGCTGCAACTCGTCCTGCCGCTCCAGCGCCTCGAACGGATCGTCAGTGAAGCCCACCGGCAGTTGGGAGGAGTTGGTGTAGTACGGGTTGGCGTCCGTCCCGGCCTGCAGGATCCCCGGGAACCGCTTGCGGTCCTCCTTGGCGAACCGGTAGGTGGTGCCCTCGGCCGGGGTGGCCTCCAGGTTGTACATGTGGCCGGTGGCCTCCTGGAACTCCACCATCCGGGCACGGACGTGATCCAGCAGCCGCACCGCCAGCGCGTGACCGCGCCCATCGGTGATGTCGTAGGCGTCCGCGGTGAAGTTGCGGATCAGCTCGTTCATGCCGTTCACGCCGATGGTGGAGAAGTGGTTGCGCAACGTCCCCAGGTAGCGCTTGGTGTAGGGGAACAGGCCCTCGTCGATGTAGCGCTGAATCACCTTGCGCTTGATCTCCAGCGACTCCTTGGCCAGCACCAGCAGCCGGTCCAACGCCAGGATCAGCCCGGCCTCGTCCCCGGCGTGCAGGTAGCCCAGCCGGGCCAGGTTCACCGTCACCACGCCCAGCGAGCCGGTCTGCTCGGCCGAGCCGAACAGGCCGTTGCCGCGCTTGAGCAGTTCCCGCAGGTCGAGCTGCAGCCGGCAGCACATCGAGCGGACCATGTTCGGCTTCAGTTCGGAGTTCAGGAAGTTCTGGAAGTAGGGCAGGCCGTACTTGGCGGTCATCTCGAACAACGCCTGGGCATTCGGCGACTCCCAGTCGAAGTCACCGGTGATGTTGTAGGTCGGGATCGGGAAGGTGAACACCCGGCCGGAGGCGTCGCCGGCGGTCATCACCTCGATGTAGGCCCGGTTGATCATGTCCATCTCGGCCTGCAGGTCGCCGTAGCTGAAGTCCAGCTCCTCGCCACCGATGATCGGGTTCTCGTCGCGCAGGTCCTCCGGGCAGACCCAGTCGAAGGTGAGATTGGTGAACGGTGTCTGGGTGCCCCACCGGGAGGGGACGTTGAGGTTGTAGATCAGCTCCTGGATGGCCTGTTTCACCTCGTCGTAGCCGAGGCCGTCCTTGCGGATGAACGGCGCCAGGTAGGTGTCGAAGGAGCTGAACGCCTGCGCTCCGGCCCACTCGTTCTGCAGGCAGCCGAGGAAGTTGACCATCTGGCCGACCGCCGAGCCGAGGTGCTTGGCCGGGGTGGCGTCCACCTTGCCGGGGACGCCGTTGAGCCCTTCGCGCAGCAGGGTCTTCAGTGACCAGCCGGCGCAGTAGCCGCTGAGCATGTCGAGGTCGTGGATGTGGACGTCACCGTCGCGGTGGGCCTGGCCGACCTCGGGCGGGTAGATGTGGGAGAGCCAGTAGTTGGCGGTGACCTTGCCGGAGGTGTTCAGGATCAGCCCGCCCAGGGAGTAGCCCTGGTTGGCGTTGGCGTTGATCCGCCAGTCGGAGCGGTCGAGGTACTCGTTGATCGAGTTGGCCACGTCCACCATGGCATTGCGGGTATCGCGCAGCCGGGTGTGCTGCTCGCGGTAGACGATGTAGGCCCGCGCGGTGGCGGTGTAGCCGGAGTCGATCAGCAGGTGCTCGACCGCGTCCTGGATCTCCTCGACGTGCGGCGGGGTGCCCCGCCGGGCCAGCCGGACGCAGACCTGCCGGGCCAGCAGGTGGGCCTCGGCACCGTCCAGCTCCCCGGTGGCGGCACCCGCCCGGGCGATCGCCGACCTGATCCGTTCGACGTCGAATGATGCGGTGGTGCCGTCCCGCTTGATGACGGCTTCCGGGGTGGCGATCTGCGACATTGCCCTGTGCACTCCTGCTCGTTGACCTGTGCGCCTGCAAGAGGAGGGTTCGCGGGGACGTTCCCGCTGGCCACCAGCCCTCCCACGAGGCTGCGCTACCGGCGTCCCCTGGGTGGGGACGGCAGGGGCAGGTCTTCGGACTCGTGGGCGTGACCGGGAACTCCGGTCAGGACCTAGTGGCCGTCGCTTCCCGGGATCGCTCCCAGTGCCGATGACGGCGTTCGTTCCCACATACCGCTGCGGGGCAGCTCCGGATTCACACCGGATTCCCTCTTGCGACGACCCGCCTGGCTGGTGGGTCGAACCACTGCGTGCATCACTATATACGTAAAACTACGCCGGTGTAACTCCCTAGATGTAGTGGTTGTGGGCGGTCCCTCAGCGCTCGGCCCGCAGCGGGCGGTCCTGGTGGTAGTCGAGCCCGAGCCGTAGCGCGGTCTCGGCCTTGGTGAGCTCGCCGCCGAGGTAGCCGGCGTGGCTGAGTTGGGAGACCAGCTCCTCGCGAAGCAGCCCGTACAGCACGGCCTCGGCGCTGTGGCCGCTGATCCGGTGGGCGGGGGTGTTGTCGGGAAGGTAGTGCATCACCTCGATCAGGCGGGTTCCGGAGTCGATCGTGATGACGAAGAAGCCGTTGGGGTCGTAGGCCAGGGGTTCGCGGCGACCACCGGGCAGGATCGTCGCAACCCGGTCGTCGGACGGGGCCGGTGCGAGCGTGCCGGGGAAGGCGCCGACCTGGCGCGCGGCGAGCTGGCGGGCGCGCTCGCCGATATGTTCCGGGTCGGTCTGGCCGGTCAGGTCGGACAGCTCCACCTGGGCGCGAAAGGCCTCGATCTGTTCTGGGCTGAGGTTGCTCAGGACGGGCAGGTGACCCCGGGCGCCGATGATCCGGCGCTGCTCGTCCACCCCGTCGGCGAGCAACTGGCGCAGTGCCTCGCCCGGGTGGAAGACCGGCGAGTCCTTGCCGCAGACCAACAGATGGCGGATGTGCGGGTTGGCAGTGACATTGCGGACGATCTTCTCGATCCCGAGGTTGGGGACGACCACCCGTCCGGCGATCGCGACACCGGGCAGCCGGGCGAGGTCGGGGTAGAGCTCGTCGCTGGTCAGGACGCAGATCGCGACGCTGCCGGTCGGGTCGCCGACCGCGTACGCGCCGCCAGTGACCGGCCACGTCGTCGGTCGTCGCCGCAGTCGGTCCCGAACGGCGTCCATTCGATGGAAGGCGCGCACGGCGGTGGGGTTCGTCCCGTCGGCGCGGGCGGGCATCAGGTGGGCCAGGCCGCGCATGCAGCGCCGCAGCGGGCTGTCGGCAGGTGGGGCGTCAGGCATGGAGCTCCCGGGAGTGATCGCGGCGTGGGATGAGCCGGGCGGAGTTGAGGATGAAGGCCGATTCGCTGCCGACGTGCACAACGGCGGCCAGCAGCGGCCCGAGGATCCCGGCCGCTGCCAGCGCCATGCCGACCAGGTCGATGGCGATGGTGCCGGCGAAGTTGGTGAAGACGATCCGCCGAGCCCGCCGGGCGGTCTCGATGGTGTCGGCCAGATCGGTGAGGCGGGAGCTGATCAGCACCACGTCGGCGGTCTCCCGGGCGATGTGGGTGCCGGTGCCCATCGCGATCCCGACATCGGCGCCAGCCAGGGCGGGCGCGTCGTTCACCCCATCGCCCACCATCGCGAGTTTCGCACCATCGCTGCGCAACTCCGCGACCAGCCGCACCTTGTCGGCCGGCAGCAGGTCGGAGTGGATCTCGGTGATGCCGAGCTGGCCGGCGACCGCCAATGCCGTCGCGGCATTGTCGCCACTCATCATCACGATCCGCAGGCCGAGTCGCTGCAGCCGGGCCACCGCCCGCTGAGCGGTGTCGCGGACGGTGTCGGTGAGCACGATCGTGCCGGCGTAGGCGTCGTCGATGGCGACGTGGACGGCAGAGCCGACGGCGGGCGTCCAGTCGGCGTCGCGGACCAGGATCGCGTTGCCGGCGATGACCCGGCGTCCAGCCACCCGGGCGGTGACGCCGAGGCCCGGCCGGTAGTCGAAATCGTCGGGATGTTCCAGCGGCACGCCTCGCTCGGCGGCGTGGCGGACGATCGCCCGTCCGATCGGGTGCTCGGAGAGGGATTCCGCCGCCGCCACCGCGGCCAGCAGCCCGGTCTCATCTACTCCCTTGGCGGGCCGGACGGCCGTCACCGCCGGCTCGCCGTGGGTCAGGGTCCCGGTCTTGTCGAAGACCACCGTGTCCACGGCGGACAGCTCCTCCAGGTGGGTGCCGTCCTTCACGAAGGCTCCCCGGCGGGCGACCCGGGCAATCGCCGCCAGCACTGCCAGCGGGGTTCCGGCGGCCACTCCGCAGGCGCCGGCCACGATCACCACCGAGATCGTCGCGGTCAGATCACGGGTGACCAGGTAGGTGACCAGCGCACCGGCGAGGGCGGCGTAGACCAGCCAGCCGGCCACCCGATCGGCCAGCCGCTGCACCGGGGCCTCCGACTCCTGCGCAGCCTTCACGGCCGCCACGATCTGGCCGTAGGACGAGGCCTCACCGACCCGCTCGGCCCGCACCACCAAGGCGCCGGTACTGTTCACCGAGCCGGCGAACACCACGTCCCCCGCCCCGACGTCGACCGGCAGCGACTCACCGGTGATCCGGGACTGGTCGAGGCTGGAGCGTCCCTCGACCACCACACCGTCCACCGGGACCCGATCGCCGGGGGTGACCACGGCCAGGTCGCCGACCTGCACCTGGTCGAGCTCAACCTCGCGGGTCCGGTCGCCCTCGCGCACCCGGACGCGGATGGGCAGGAAGCCCATCAGGTCGGTCAGCGCGTCCCGGCCCCGGCCCAGCGACAGGTCTTCCAGGATCTCTGCCGCCAGGACGAAGGCAGTGATCACCAGCGCGGTGACCCACTCGCCGACCAGCGCGGCGGCCAGGATCGCGATCAGCATCGAGAGTTCCATGCTCATCCGGCGGGAGCGCAGATCCTGCCAGGCCTCGACCAGGATCGGCCAGCAACCCACCACCAGCCCGATCGCAGCGAGCGCCGCTGTCACCCACCACGGCGCAGCAAGCCACGACGCTACCCCGGCCAGCGCCGCCAGCCCTGCCACCAGCGCGACCCGCAGCAGGTCGCTGCGGTCGATCCGCGTCCACAGCGAGGCCAGTGTCTCGGGCTGGTGGTCGGTCGTCACTCCGGCCTCGACGTCGGTGGTCACAGCTCGGCCTGCGGACGATGGTGCCGGGGCCGCAAGTCGATGACGTGCTCGGCCTGGAACAGCGCCTGGTGCACCAGCTCGCCGGCGTGCTCGTCGATCAGGCTGTAGTACACCCGCGTGCCCTCCTGACGCGCCTGCACCACCTTCGCCCAGCGCAGCTTCGCCAGATGCTGCGACACCGCAGCCGGAGCCTTTCCCACCCCTTCTGCCAACTCGTTCACCGACAGCTCACCGGCTTCCAGGGCGAGCACGATCCGGATCCGAGTCGGGTCCGACAACAGCGAGAACACCTCCGCAGCCAGGTCGACGTACTCGCTCCCGAGCGCCGCTTCCCGCATATCTGCATACATGCGCAGATTATTGCACAGGCCATCCGCAGGCTGCAGATACCGATCCGGCCTGCCGCCGAGCGCGGAGCCAGACCTACTGGAGAGGGTCGGCCGGCCCCGGGAGGTCTGCCACCCGTCAACCGGCCCCACCCGGCTGCGGCAGGATCCAGCTGGGCGACTCCCGGCCTAGCCTCCGTCCGGATCGGCCGGGGAGCCAGGACGGTGCCCCGACGAGGCCGCCCGCTCCTGGAGCAGCTTCTGGGCGTGGGTACGGGGCATCTGCGTCCAGCTGGGATTGGCGGAGATCCAGGCCGGGTCGGTCAGCATCCGGGCGATCGCCAGCCCGGCGGCGAGCGCCACGACGATCCCCAGCGCCACCGACGCGTAGGTCAGCGCATCAATCGGCTGGCGGTTGATCATCGCCACCAGCGCCCGATAGGTGCTGACCCCGGGAACCATGATCAGCACCGCAGGCACCGACAGGATGATCCGGGGCGCCGGCAGCCGCTGGCTGGACCAGCCCGCCAGCAGGCCGATCACCAGCGTCGCCACGGTGGCGCACAGCAGCGGGTTCCAGCCAGCGTCGATCGCAGCCAGTCGCGGCACATTGGCCAGCATCCCGATCACCGAGGTGGCCACGGTCGCCCGGATCGGGGTGTTGAAGGTGATCGCGAACCCGAAGACCCCGACGAAGCTGGCCAGGGCCCGCAGCCCGAGCAGCGTGCCCGCCGGCAGGCCGAGCGGTTCGATCTCCCCCGGCGACAGGTTGAAGGCCCAGGCGACCAGCCAGGCGCCCAGCGCCGCAGCGAGAGTGATCATCGTCGCGTAGAGCAGCCGGGAGGCCCCGGAGGTGAAGTCGAACCGGGCCAGGTCGAGGGCCGCGGTGAGCAGCGGGAAGCCGGGCACCAGGAAGAGGATCGCCGAGGTGAACGCCGCCTCGTGCAACGGCTGCTCGGCCAGCGGCAGCGCCCACTGCAGCAGGTCCGCACCGAGGACGTAGACCAGACAGGCGGTGATCGACGCCATCGCCACCATTGCCAACTGGTTGAGCCGGAAGCCACGCAGCAGCAGTTGTACGAGCTTGCCACAACCGGCCGCGACGGCGGCGGCCAGACATTCCTGCCAGCGTCCGTTGTTCAGGAAGGCGAAGGCCGAACAGGCCACCGCCGCCCCGGCCACGATCGCCCACGCCGGATAGTGCTGGGCCTTGGCCTCCACCTGGTCGAGTTGGTTCTGCAGTTCGGCGGCACGCAGACCCGGCTCCGCCCGCAGCGATACCCGCAGCAGGGCGGCGATCCGGTCGGCGTTCACCGCCGGCACCGGCACCTCCACCACCTGGGTGCGGAAGCTGCCGCCGGCCCGGGTGGTGGCGACGATCTCGGTCAGACTGACCTGGGCTTCGAGTTGTTCGATGCCGAGGGCCTCGGCCACCCGGCCCATCGCGGCCTTGACCCGGTACGAACCGGTCCCGGCGTGGAGCATCATCGAGCCCATCCGGCAGACCGCATCCGACTTCTCCGCCAGGGCGGCGTCGCGCAGGTAGCGCTTGGTCGGGTGGTGTGGTCGAGAGTCCTGGGTCACGGGGGTTCCCTTCGTCGTTCTGCCGCCGGGACGGGCCGGCCCTTCCGGGACGGTCCCCGCCGGTCCGGCGACCCCGGAGCCGTCCGAGCGTCTCTGGCCACGAGGACGCGAGGCGCCGCGGACCTGATCGGGGCGACCTGACGATACCGCGCTCCCCCGGGTTGGCCATCACCTGCGGTTCCCGTCCCCCAGCCGCAGCGGTGTATCGTCTGAGTGAGAAATCAAGAGCCGCTGTGGCAGGGGAAGCCGGTTCGAATCCGGCGCTGTCGCGCAACCGTGTGCCCTTCGGGACGAGTCGGAATGCCTGCGCAGCGGAAAGACCAGTCAGCACTGTCGCGCAAGCAGTGGATGGGCGCCTCGGCACTCCTTCACGCCTGCCCGGAGAAGGGTGAATCCCGTGACATCGACCACGCAGCGTCCAGCCAAACCTGCACCCACCGCCATCCCGTCCGCCTCCAGCCTGCGCGCAGCGATCGAACTGCGGCTGGCCCAGGCCGGGTTCTCCACCGACGGCTTCGAGGACAGCGACACCGGACGCCTGGTGGCCCCGGTGCTGGCCCGTCAGCGGGAGCTCAGCCGCCGCCTGGCCGACCGGCTGTGCGCGGCCGACCAGCGGATCCAGAACTGGCTGGACGACTGCCTGGCCGACACCGGCCTGGCCCCCCGGCTGCCGCGCCGCACCTTCGTGCTGGATGAGCCCGGCCTGGCCCGCGAGCTGTCACTGCCGCAGGACGGCGACAGCTTCAGCTCTCCGCTGCTCAGCAGCTACCGGCTGGCCAACGGCGTGCTGCACAACCCGGCCAACGACCGCCGCACCACCGCCGGGGTCTTCCACATCGCCGAAGGCGGCCTGCCGATTCCCGACGACAAGATCGCGGTGCGCAAGGACGTCTTCGCCCGGCTGGTTGAGCTGGCCTTCACCCCGCCCGAGCAGGATCTCGTCCTGCCCTACACCGCCAACCAGGCGACCCCCGCGGCCTGCTTCGTGTCGCTGCTGCTGCGCCCCCTGGTGTCCCCCGAGGTTCCGGGCTGGGTGCACGAGAAGCGGCTGGAGACCCGGTTCATCGTGCCCGGCGGGCTGGTGGCCAATCTCGACTTCGTCGAGGGCATCTTCGGCAACGGCGGTGACCCCTACCTGCCCGAGAACGACGCCTCCCTGGCCCCCGGCAGCTGGACCGGCCACACCGGCCTGGTCGTGCTCGCGCCGCACCTGACGAAGGTGACCAAGAAGGAGCTCGGGCTGCCGCACGTCAGCGAGGCCACCGACCGGCAGCGCCGCGACGGCCAGTGCTGGGAGCACGAGGACGAGCGCTACAACAACGGCCAGGCATTCAAGGTCTGCGCCCGGGACACCCGTGGTGTGATCGTCACGGTGATCGCCGACAATTACTTCGGCTACTGCAAGAAGGAGGTCAAGTCCCAGATCTCCTATTCGGCCAACCTGTTCGGCAACGCCGAGGAGGAACATGCCGGTGGCGCCCTGGTCTACCCGTCCTACAACCTGGGGCAGGAGTACCACGAGACCTCCTGCGCCGATGAGTACACCCTGGCGGAGGTGCTCGAACGCGACCCGGAACGGTTCCACCTGCAGCCTGAGGGACACGCCCTGGACGGCGAGCAGCCGCACATCGTGCTGGTGCCGGCCAACGCCCGCTACTCGCTGCGCAGCCTGACGGTGACCTGGACCAACCCGAACGGGTCCGAGGGCAGCATCCGGATGCGTGCCGACAAGGTGTATCTCAGCCCGAACGGCTACCGCGTCGAGATGAAGCAGCTGGCCTCCGATCGCACCCAGTGGAGCCTGACTGGTACCGCGCCCGTCGTCACCTCCTGCCACAAGCCGGCCACCGTCTCCGGCGGTGGGAAGTCGGAGATCTCCAAGGCGATCTCGGACGCGATCATCTTCGGCAATGCCTATGCCCCCGACATCGAGCACGACCTCGACGAGGTGGCACAGATCATTGACGGCAACTACTCCGGGCGGTTCGCCGATCCGGCGGCCAACGGCATCGACCACCGTCCGATCCTGGCCGACAATCGCTCGATCGGCTCGGTGATCAAGCTGCTCACTCCCTCCGACGAGTTCCACGCCGACTACAACGCCTGGCTGGCCTCCATCCCGCCGCACATCCTGGAGCTGGTCTTCGTGGTGAAGCGGTTCTACCGCCCGGAATGGGGCGCCGACTGGCGTTCCCACTTCACCGTCGGACGGATCAATGGCCGGCTCGGCAACAACCTGCGGCTGGACGGCGACAAGATCACCGTCAACATGCTGCGGGTGGGTTTCGCCGACGACGGCAGCTGGCGGCTGTTCGGGCTGCGGCACGACTTCCACCCGGCGGTGAAGGTGCAGACCGAGGACGACATCACCGCCTCGACGGTGATCCCGGGCGCCCTGCTGGACCGCGACCCGTCCCGGTCGTACAAGCTGGTGCAGAACTGCGAGGAATTGTTGTTCCAGCGTCCTGATGACGCCATCCACCGCGGCTACGACAAACAGACCGAGCGGGATCTCTCCCAGCCCGGCACCTTCCTGTCGAACTTCCAGCCGCTCAGCCACGCCGACGCGCGGGAGCTGCGGGACGACGCGGTGAACTTCTCCTTCTTCACCGAACCGATGGCCGACCTGCTTTCCGGCTTCGCCGACACCCCCGAGGGCGTCGGCCCGGACTACGTGGTCAGCTCGGCGAACCCGCGGCTGGTGGACGGCAAGCCGTCCAAGAACCCGCGCTACCTGCAGCAGCGGCCCGACCGGACCAACGCCGCAGCCACCGCGACCGCCGACCTGGCCTCCCACCTGTTCAACCGCAAGCCGGCTGACACCCCGCTGCCGCTGCCGGTGGACGTGGTCGCCGCCGGACGGCGGAACAACCCACCGGAGCCGGGCGTGCCGCCGTTGTCGAGCTACAACCCGCTGCACTACATGGAGCTGCCCGAACTGTTCATGGAGTTCATCTCGTCGATGACCGGCAAGTCGCCGTCCACCACCGGCGCGGGCTCGGAGGGCGCCCTCACCAAGGGGCCGTTCAACCCGCTCCCGGCGATCATCGACCTGAACGCCGCCCTGTTGTCCTACGCCCTGACCGGCTACGACGGCTGGGTCTCCGGTGCCGGTTTCGTCGGCCCGAAGGTGCGGGTGGACCACGACATCTCGATGCTGGTGCCGGAGGTGTTCAGCCGGATGTCGCCCGCCGAGCGCGACGCCCGCCACCTGCTCGCCGAGGGGTGCCTGGAGAAGCTGGAGGACGTCGAGTTCGACGGCAGGCTGGTGCCGGCCTCCCGGCTCGGCTACCGGATGACCCAGCGGTTCGCCACCAAGTACTTCGGCCGGATCTTCCTGCACCCGCACGTGGTGTTCACCGACGAGATGCTGCGCCCGGAACTGCAGGACCCGGCGATCTTCGCCGAGTCGATCGCGGTGATTGTCGCCACCCATCAGCGGGTGGCGCAGGCGTACTTCGACGACGGCACGATCTCGCTGGCGGTTCCGCCGCTGCGGGCGCTGCTGGAGATCATGGCGCACGGCCACTCCTGTGAGGGCTGGGGACTGGACTCACCGGAGTTCCGCGCCCAGTTCACCCGCGAGCACATCCTGGACACCGGCTGGTACCACGACCGACTGGACGCCAAACAGGCTGCTGCCGTGGCGCGGGCAACCAACGGCCTGGCGGCAATCGAGAAGTTCATCGCCACCCCCGGCAACGAGGAGCCCTCGGCCCGGCTGGACATGCCGGCCCGGATCGAGGCCGCCAAGGCCGATGCCGAGCGGTTTGCCAGCCCGCAGTGGCGCGAACGCCTGGTCGGCACCGTGGGAGGCCAGCCGCTGTAGCCGCTGCCCCGCCACATCCGGTTGCAGATCGTGGGCCGAGGGATATCTTCCCTCGCCGGCTGTTCTGGAACCGGTTTTGGGGGTGCCGCGGGGCGTGGGCGTAGGTCGCGAGGCTCCGCGAGGGCTGCCGGAACCACCCGCACGGCGGTCTGCGCGACCATCCGGGACGACTAAGCACAATTCGTCTCAACACTAGATATGGGGTGCTTGCCAGAGGCCTGCCACCAGAACTAGAGTCTCTTCTCGTTACATCCATGAAACTACACCGGTGTAACCCGGTACTCCCCAGGAGGCTTCTGCCATGGCGATCACGGTCTACTCCAAGCCCTCGTGCGTGCAGTGCACGGCCACCTACCGCGCGCTGGACTCCCACGGCCTGGAGTACGAGGTGGTCGACCTCAGCGTGGACGAGCGCGCCCTGGCCGAGGTCATGGCGCTGGGCTACCAGCAGGCACCGGTGGTGATCGACGGCGACGAGCACTGGGCGGGCTTCCGTCCGGACAAGATCAAGGCGACAGCCGCCCGCATCCAGGCCGCCTGACCCCATCCCGCCGCACCCGCGCGGTACCTGCCGTAGCACGTCGTCGGCTCCTTGGACGAGAAGCCGACCAGCTACGACGCCAAACGATATCCGCAAGACCTGCGCCCGCGCTGGTCACCGAGTTCCGGGGTCGAACCGGGACGGCAACCCGCCGAGGAGGAGGCCGCCATGATCGACCTGGTCTACTTCTCGTCGGCCTCGGAGAACACCCACCGGTTCGTCACCAAGCTGGGGCTCCCGGCACAGCGGATCCCGCTGTACGCCACCGAGCCGCCGCTGGTGGTGGACCAGCCGTACGTCCTGATCGTCCCCACCTACGGCGGGGGCAACGGGGCAGGGGCGGTCCCCAAGCAGGTGATCCGGTTCCTCAACGAGTCCTGCAACCGCAGCCTGATCCGGGGTGTGATCTCGGCGGGCAACACCAACTTCGGCTCTGCCTACTGCCTGGCCGGAGACATCATCGCCGCCAAGTGCGGCGTTCCACATCTGTATCGATTCGAACTGATGGGCACGTCCGACGATGTCGAGCGCGTCCGCGAAGGACTGGCCAATGTCTTCCACCCTGCTCACTGACACCGGCGTCGAAGAGGTCAACCCCGGCGTCGACTACCACGCGCTCAACGCGCTGCTGAACCTGTACGACGAGAACGGCCACATCCAGTTCGAGGCCGACCGGCAGGCGGCCCACCAGTACTTCCTGCAGCACGTCAACCAGAACACCGTCTTCTTCCACTCGCTGAAGGAGAAGCTGGACTACCTGGTCGAGCAGGGCTACTACGAGCCCGAAGTGCTGGGCCAGTACGACTTCGAGTTCGTCAAGGCGCTGTTCAAGCGCGCCTACGCGGTCAAGTTCCGCTTCCCCACCTTCATGGGCGCCTTCAAGTACTACACCTCGTACACCCTGAAGACCTTCGACGGCCGCCGCTACCTGGAGCGGTTCGAGGACCGGGTCTGCCTGGTCGCCCTCACGCTGGCCGCCGGGGATCGCGGGCTGGCCGAGCGGATCACCGACGAGATCATGGCAGGACGGTTCCAGCCCGCCACCCCGACCTTCCTCAACGCCGGCAAGGCATCACGGGGCGAGCTGGTCTCCTGCTTCCTGCTGCGGGTCGAGGACAACATGGAGTCGATCGCGCGGGCGATCAACTCCTCGCTGCAGCTGTCGAAGCGGGGCGGCGGCGTGGCGCTGTCACTGAGCAACATCCGCGAGGCGGGCGCACCGATCAAGAAGATCCAGAACCAGTCCTCCGGCGTGATCCCGGTGATGAAACTGCTGGAGGACTCCTTCTCCTACGCCAACCAGCTGGGTGCCCGGCAGGGCGCCGGTGCGGTGTACCTCAACGCCCACCACCCCGACATCCTGGCCTTCCTGGACACCAAGCGGGAGAACGCCGACGAGAAGATCCGGATCAAGACCCTCTCCCTGGGGGTGGTGATCCCGGACATCACCTTCCAGCTGGCCCGGGACAACGAGGACATGTACCTGTTCAGCCCCTACGACATCGAGCGGGTCTACCAGGTGCCGTTCACCGAGCTCTCGATCACCGAGAAGTACCGCGAGTTGGTGGACGACCGCCGGATCACCAAGAAGAAGATCAACGCCCGGAAGTTCTTCCAGACCCTCGCCGAGATCCAGTTCGAGTCGGGCTACCCCTACATCGTCTTCGAGGACACGGTGAACCGCGCCAACCCGATCGACGGCCGGATCACGATGAGCAACCTGTGCTCGGAGATCCTGCAGGTCTCCACTCCGTCCAGCTACAACGAGGACCTGTCGTACGCGAGCATCGGCAAGGACATCTCCTGCAACCTGGGCTCGCTGAACATCGCCAAGGCGATGGACTCGCCCGATTTCGGACGCACGATCGATGTCGCCGTGCGGGCGCTGACCGCGGTCTCGGACCAGTCGAACATCGCCTGCGCGCCGTCCATCGAGTACGGCAACGCACGCAGCCACGCGATCGGGCTGGGGCAGATGAACCTGCACGGCTACCTGGCCCGGGAGTCGATCTTCTACGGCTCGCAGGAAGGCCTGGACTTCACCAACATGTACTTCTACACCGTGGCCTTCCATGCGATCGCAGCCTCCTGCCGGATCGCCCGGGAGCGCGGCGAGCGGTTCGACGGCTTCGAGCGCTCGGCGTACGCCAGCGGGGAGTACTTCGCCCGGTACATCGAGGGCGACTGGACGCCGCGCACCGAGAAGGTGGCCGGGCTGTTCGATGCCGCCGGCATCCACCTGCCCACCCCGGACGACTGGCGGGCCCTGGCCGCCGAGGTGGCCGAGTACGGGATGTACAACCAGAACCTGCAGGCCATCCCGCCGACCGGCTCGATCAGCTACATCAACCACTCGACGTCCTCGATCCACCCGATCGTGGCCAAGGTGGAGATCCGCAAGGAGGGCAAGATCGGACGGGTCTACTACCCGGCGCCGTTCATGACCAACGACAACCTGGAGTACTACGCCGACGCCTACGAGATCGGCCCGGAGAAGATCATCGACACCTACGCCGAGGCGACCAAGCACGTCGACCAGGGCCTGTCGCTGACCCTCTTCTTCCCCGACAACGTCACCACCCGCGACCTGAACAAGGCCCAGATCTACGCCTGGAAGAAGGGCATCAAGACGCTGTACTACATCCGGCTTCGGCAGCTCGCCCTGGAGGGCACCGAGGTCGAGGGGTGCGTCAGCTGCATGCTGTAGCCGACGATCCCTGAGGTCGGCCGAAGGCCGGGTCTCGAAGGGTCGTCCCCCACGCCGCCCGAAGATCCCCGCCTTCGCGGGGATGACGGTGAACCGGCACTGACTTGTCCCTCATCCCAGCACACTCACCTATCTGTCATCCCCGCGTAGGCGGGGATCTCGCAAACCGAGGAACCATGACCCAGAAACTGACCCTGTTGCGCGGCGTCCAGGCGATCAACTGGAACCGCATCGAAGACGACAAGGATCTGGAGGTGTGGGACCGGCTGACCGGCAACTTCTGGCTGCCGGAGAAGGTGCCGCTCTCCAACGACATCCCCAGCTGGCGGACGCTGAAGCCGCACGAGCAGCTGATGACCACCCGGGTGTTCACCGGCCTGACCATGCTGGACACCATCCAGGGCACGGTCGGCGCGGTCTCGCTGATCCCGGACGCCCGCACCCCGCACGAGGAGGCGGTGTACACCAACATCGCCTTCATGGAGTCGGTGCACGCCAAGAGCTACTCGTCCATCTTCTCCACCCTGATCTCCACCGCCGAGATCGATGACGCCTTCCGCTGGAGCGAGGAGAACGAGCACCTGCAGCGCAAGGCGCAGATCGTCCTGGACTTCTACTACGGCGACGACCCGGAGAAGCGCAAGGTCGCCTCGACCATGCTGGAGTCGTTCCTGTTCTACTCCGGCTTCTACGCCCCGATGTACTGGTCCAGCCACGCCAAGCTGACCAACACCGCCGACCTGATCCGGCTGATCATCCGGGACGAGGCGGTGCACGGCTACTACATCGGCTACAAGTACCAGCAGGCACTGAAGGAGGCCTCGCAGGAGCGGCGGGACGAACTGAAGGACTACACCTTCGACCTGCTCTACGAGCTGTACGACAACGAGGAGAACTACACCGAGGACCTCTACGACCCCCTCGGCCTGACCGAGGACGTCAAGATGTTCCTGCGCTACAACGCCAACAAGGCGCTGATGAACCTGGGCTACGAGGCGCTGTTCCCCAAGCAGGCCACCGCGGTCTCCCCTGCCATCCTTGCCGCGCTGTCTCCCAACGCCGACGAGAACCACGACTTCTTCTCGGGTTCGGGGTCGAGCTACGTGATGGGCAAGGCGGTGAACACTGAGGACTCCGACTGGGACTTCTGAGTCGCTGTCCGGGCTCCGCCAGAACGTGGGCCCGGGCAGGCCAGCGGGGAAGTCCCGGTTCCAGCCGGTATCCGGGCGACACCGGCGCCGCGATCTCTTGCCACCTCGGCCGGAGGATGTCGTGATCCTGCGTCCCGATGCCTGACGGGGCGCGAAATCCGGCCCTGGCCGGCATCGAGCTGCAGGATCACGACACCGCTCGCGCCGACCGTCATCGCTGGCGCAGGCCTGGACTCCGATCGGAGCGCCGTCCTGGCCATCCGGTGAGCCTCCACGACGATGCGGTCGGCTACGATGACCAGATGACCAGCGCCCTGACCGCTACCGCGTTGAAGGCCACGGTGCTGTCGGTACCAGGCGGCGGTGAGGCACGCTCCAGGCACGGCCGCCCGAGTGCTCCGAACCTGCAGCGCCGGACGGCGCGGGATGCCCGCGGTCGCCCGTCCGAGGTCGCTCCTGCGGTGGTGGACGCCGCCGCGGCCTGGTGAGGTTTCGATGGCCGGGCTGCTGATCGCCGGGACCAGCTCGGACGCCGGCAAGTCGCTGATCACCGCCGGCCTGTGCCGCCTGCTGCACCGCCGCGGGATATCGGTCGCGCCCTTCAAGGCGCAGAACATGTCGAACAACTCGATGGTCTGCGCGGACGGATCGGAGATCGGCCGCGCCCAGTACCTGCAGGCGATCGCCGCCGGGCTGGAGCCGACCTCGGCGATGAACCCCGTCCTGCTCAAGCCGGGCACCGACCGGCGCTCGTTCATCGTGCTGCGCGGCGAGCCGGCCGGCACCCTCCAGGCCGGTCAGTACGCCACCGGCCGTGCCCACCTGGCCGAAGCCGCCTTCGCCGCCTACGCCGAGCTGGCCGAGCAGTACGACCTGGTGCTCTGCGAGGGCGCCGGGTCCCCAGCCGAGATCAACCTGCGGGCCGGCGACTACGTGAATTTTGGCCTGGCCAGGCGGTTCGGCATGCCGGTGGTGCTCTGCGGGGACATCGACCGCGGTGGCGTGCTGGCGTCCCTCTACGGGCACTGGGCGATCGTGGACGATGCCGACCGCGCGCTGCTGGCCGGCTACTTGATCAACAAGTTCCGTGGCGACCAGTCGGTCCTCGACCCCGGGCTGGCCGAGCTGACCCGGCGCACCCAACTGGCCTGCCTGGGCGTCGTCCCGTGGCTGCCCGAGGTGTGGCTGGACGGCGAGGACGCCCTCGCCTTCGCGAAGTGGCCCCGCATCCCCGGCCGCACCGGCACGCTGCGGATCGCCGCCATCCGGTTCCCGCGGATCTCGAACGCCACCGACCTGGACGCCCTGGCCGCCGAGCCCGGCGTCCACGTCTTCGCCGCCGCGCACCCGGCCGAACTCGCCGACGCCGACCTGGTCGTACTGCCCGGCAGCCGCTCGACCATCGCCGACCTCGACTGGCTGCGCGATCAGGGCCTGGCCGATGCGCTACGCGCCCGCGCCGCGACCGGCGGGCCGATCCTCGGGATCTGCGGCGGCTACCAGATGCTCACCGACACCATCGACGACCCGGTCGAATCCGCCCGCGGCACCGAACCCGGCCTTGGACTGCTGCCCGGCCAGGTCCGGTTCAGCCCCGACAAGATCCTCGCCCGGCCCCGTGGCCAGTGGCGGGGGCAACCCGTCGTTGGCTACGAGATCCACCACGGCGTGGTGGAACCCACCGGCGGCGAGCCGTTCCTGGATGGCGTCCGCGACGGCAACACCTGGGGAACGATCTGGCACGGCGCCTTCGAGAACGATGGCTTCCGCCGGGCCTGGCTGGCCGACCTGGCCGCCACGGTCGGCTCGTCCTGGACGCCCGACCCGGCAGCGCCCGGATTCGCCGAACGCCGCGAGGGAATGCTCGACACCCTCGCTGACGCCATCGAAGCCCACGTCGATGTGGCGGGACTGCTCCGGCTCGCCAGGGAATTCCGGCCTTCGCCGGCCTGACGGACCGTTTCGGCCTGTCTTCTCGGACCTGCTCCGGGTTCGCTGCCGGCAGCTGGGTTCGACGAGCCCGATCAGCGGGTGGCTGGCCGCAGGGCGTGGACGCTGGTGACGACGGGCAGCCCGTGCTGCTCCGCCTGCTCGGCGAGGGTCCGGTTGAGGACGTTGGCACTGCCGTAGCCGTCCAGCCGGTTGACCACCGCCCGGCAGCGCAGCAGCCTCGCCAGCGCCTGGTCGTAGACGGCCTGGCTGATCGGTTCGAAGGCCTCCTCGGCGAAGATCTCCGAGGCGAGCCGGGAACCGACGTGGAAGTCGACGTCGTTGCGATGCAGCACCCCGGTCGCGAACGGGATCGCCCGCCGCTGCAGGGCCCGGTAGCTGGCCACCCCTCGTCCGCCGCCAGCGATGACGAACACCTCGGGCTCGCCCGGGGCGGGGGCGAACTCCAGGCTGCCGAACAGCGGGTCGTAGGAGCCGTGGTCGAGTTCGAAGATCTCGTCGATCCGTCCGGCGGTGAAGATCTCGTGCGGACTGCCGATGCTGGTGACGTGGTCGCCCTGGACGCACATCACCAGGTCGGCGACCTTCTGGGCCATGTCGAGCTCGTGCAGCGACATGACCACGGTGATGCCACGTTGTTTGGCCAGTTCCCGCAGGATGGCCAGCAGTTCGAGCTTGTAGCGCACGTCCAGGTAGGCGGTGGGTTCGTCGAGCACGATGACCTGCGGCTCCTGGGCCAGTGCCCGGGCGATCAGGACGCGCTGCCGCTGGCCGTCGCTGAGGTGGCGGAAGTCCTGGTCGCGCAACTCCCAGGCGTGGAGCAGTTCCATCGAGCTGCGGACGACCTCACGGTCGGCCTTGCCCAGGATGCCGAACCGGCCGGTGTGCGGGTAGCGGCCGGTGGCGACCACGTCCTGGCAGGTCATCAGTTCGGTCTTGAGCCGTTCGGTGAGCACGACGGCGAGCCGCCGGGCGAGGTCGCGGTTGGTCAGGTCGGTGATCGCGTGCTCGTCGATGTAGACCGTGCCTGCGATGGTGGCCAGGTACCTCGCGATGGTCTTGAGGATGGTCGTCTTGCCGGAGCCGTTCGGCCCGATCAGCGCCAGCACCGTTCCGGGGGCGAGGTTGACGGCGATGTCCTCGATGAGCGGACGGCCGTCATAGCCGACGCTCAGGGCGTCGGTGCGCAGCGCAGGTCCGGGCCGCCGTCCTCCGCCGTCATCACTGTCGGTGCTGGTCACGGTCAGCTCCCCGTCCGGCGTTGCCGGAGCATGACGGCGATCACGATCGGAGCCCCGAAGACCGCGGTCACCGAGCTGATGTTGATCTCGGTGGGGGCGAAAGCCGTCCGGGCGAGCAGGTCGCAGCCGAGGCAGAAGACGGCACCGCCGAGGAAGCAGGCGGGGATCACGATAAGTGGGCGGGCGGTCCGAAACAGCCACCTGATCAGGTGCGGAACCGCGATGCCGACGAACGAGATCGGCCCGGCGAAAGCGGTGACGCAGGCCGCCAGCAGGCTGGACAACAGCACCAGCGCCACCCTGAAAACCCGGATGTTCACCCCCATGTTGTGGGCGTACAGCTCACCGAGCTGGTAGGCACCGATGGGCTTGGCCAGGCAGAACACCAGCGCCGAGGCGCCCAGGATGACACCCGTCATCACGCCGACGTCCGGCCAGGCCACCCCGGAGAAGCTGCCCTGGGACCAGTTGTGGAGGTTGACGATGCTGGCATCGTCGGCGAAGGTGACCACGAAGTCGGTGATGGCCGAGCAGATATAGCCGACCATGACGCCAGCGACGATCAGCATCGACATCCGCTCGACCTTGGTGGCCAGGATCATCACCAACCCCATCGTGGCCAGCGCCCCGACGAAGGCCGCACCGATCAGGGCGAACGAACTGATGGCCGCCGACGAGCCGAAGGCGAAGACCATCAGCAGGGCGACGGTCAGCTTCGCACCCGACGAGATGCCGAGCACGAACGGCCCGGCGATGGGGTTGTTGAAGAAGGTCTGCAACAGGAAGCCGGCCAGCGCCAGCCCACCGCCCAGCACGAGGGCGGCGAGCAACCGCGGCAACCGGATCGCCCACACGATGCTGACGCTGGTCGGGTCGCCTTGCTGCCGCAACAGGATCGCCGGCAGGTCGGCGAGCGGGATCGTGACCGAGCCGATGCCGATGTTGGCCAGCACCAGCACGACGACCAGCACCACCAGGACGGCGAAGCAGGCGATATACCGACTCGTCCTCGGGTCGTCGCGAAGATGGCCGCGCTCCCGACCGTCCCGCCGGGACCCGGCGGGGGGCCGCTGGCCGGCGAGCGTGGGTGACCCGGTTGCGCTCATGTCGTTCGTCCCGCCTAGCGCAGCCGGTGCAGGAAGGTGAGCTGGTCGGGAACCTCTGGGTCGGTCAGCATCTGGTGCAGGTCGGTGATCATCTGGCCGAGCCCGGTCATGTCCTGGTAGAAGTCCTGGTCGGTGCACCAGACATTGCCCTGCCGGACGGCCTTGAAGTCCTTCAGCAGCGGGTTGAGGGCGGTCAGGTCGGCCAGTGACTGCAGTTGTCCGCTGATGGTGGCGTTGTAGACGATGTAGTCGGCGTCCTTCGCGGTCGCGTAGAACTGCTCCATCTCCAGGTTGACCGTGCTGGTGGCGGTGTCGTCGCCGAGGTTGGAGAAGACGTAGTCGCCGCCGGCCAACCCGATCATCTTCGGGACGTAGTCGCCGGATTTGCGAGCCACCACGTAGCCCGCCGAGCTGATGGAGAAGAAGGCCACGGTCTTGCCGGTGTCAG
This sequence comes from Propionicimonas sp., assembly GCF_034927565.1. GTDB lineage: Bacteria > Actinomycetota > Actinomycetes > Propionibacteriales > Propionibacteriaceae > Propionicimonas. The sequence continues at coordinate 17,195 of NZ_JAYFPT010000018.1, read as the reverse complement.
GCTGGCCGGCGAGTTCCTCCAGGTGCGCGGCCTGGGCGTCGAACAGTGTGTCGGCCAACTGTTCCCTGCCCAGCAGCACGCCGAACAACTTGATCCACTCCGAGCGGCCCAGCGGGTGGGACTCGTAGCTGGACTGCTCGACCAGGACGGGGATGCCGAGCGCCTCGAGCTTCTCCTTGACCTCGGGGGTGTGGTAGATCATCCCGTTCTCGATCGCCAGACTCGGGTCGGACTTCAGGATGAGTTCGTAGTCGGGGGCGGAGTACTTGCCGCCGAACAGGATCTGGCCGGCGTCCATGGCCGCCTTCGCCTCAGGGATGTACCAGCGGTCCGCGGCCAGCGAGGAGAAGCGCACCGCGTCCAGTGCGTCGAGAGCGACGACCAGGCTCATCGTGGAGGAGGCCGCCAGGTACAGGTTCGTCAGCGGGAGCGGGAGGACGGTGACGCCGTCGCCGATGCCCTCCGGTACCGGGCGTCCCTGCGGGACGACGAGGTAGCGGTTGCCGTCCGAGATGCTGACCAGGGCGTACTGGCGGGCCTCGCAGGCCGCGAGGTTCTCGCGGTCCGGGCAGGGCGCCTGGTCCCCGTCGTAGAAGTCGACCGAGAACTTCGTGGCGTACTGCAATTCCAGGCTGTGGTCGGGCGTCCAGCCGTTGCCGAGCCCGGTGGCAGCGGGCGCGGGGGTGGCGGCGGGCGTGGCACACCCGCCGAGCAGACTGACGGCGAGGGCGAGGACTACCAGAACGTGTCTCCCCATCCCCGGCCGGCGCGAGCGGTGGTCGATGGAGTGTCTCGCGAGGCGGAGGAGGGAAGCGATGCGGGTGCCTCGCCGACCGACGACAACGCGGCGAGGTGCCCGCCGGGCGACCCACAGCAGGCCGCCTGGGGATGGGGAGACACGCTCGAGCAGAACCCGCTTCATCAACCGGCGCTCTCCAGGCTCGCCGAGTCGAAGCGGAGGGTGTAGTCGATGGTGTGGGGTTGGCTCATGGCGACTGTTTCGGCGCTGACCGCCAGGTCGGTGTCAAGGGTCACCGGGATCTCGAAGGTCGCATCCTCGCCCTGGGCACTGATCGGGGTGTAGCGGGTGCCACCGACCTCCATCCAGGTGTAGTACGGGCTGCTCCAGGTGACCTCGGCGGTCATCGTGTCCCCGGCGACCACCAGTGTCGTCGGCGAGGCGACAGTGGCTTTCCCGGAGCCTCCGGAAAGGGCGACCGCGACGGTGTAGGTACCGTCGGCAGGCCCTTGTCCTGAAGTGGACGACGAGCAGCCCGCGGCGGCCAGCACGGCCACCACGAGGCCAACCAGAGCTACCAGAGCGCGTCTCCCCAGGTGGCTCGGGGAGACAGGCTCTGGCCGGGCTGGCCGCGGGCCACCGACGGGCAGGGCCCGGGGGGGTACCCCGAGCCCTGCCGTGGCGAGTCCGGACGACATCGTGCTCACCGTCTCGAACTCACTCCGCGTCGCTGATCGCATCGGCGGGGATCTTCTCCGACAAGAAGGTGGCCGTCTGGTCGTACCACTTGCCAGGGGTCTTGCCGGACTCGGCCGCGATGCTCATCGGCTTGTTCAGCCGGCTCACCGGGACGACGTAGACATGACGTCCCTGGCTGTCGGTCGTGAACTCGATGAAGCCGCTGGTCGCCTTCGCGGCGTTGTCGGCCGTGCCGAGGACCAGTCGTCCGTAGCCGTCACCGGAAAGGGTGACGGTGGCGAACATCTTCTCCTCCTCGACCTCGAGCTTGACGTCAACGATCTTGAACATCGAGCTCTCGGTGGTGGCGCTGATCGGGTAGCTGCCCGGCTTGATCTGGTGCGCCGCGATCTCCTCCCCGGCAGCCTGCGCGGTCTCCACCGGCACCCCGGTGACCGGGGTGGTCGTGGTGGCCGAGTCCATCGCGGCCTTGGCGTGGGCGACGTACAGCTGCTGGATGTCGGCGTTCTGGCCGAGGCCCTCGATCAGGGTCTGCACCTCGAAGCCGGCCTTGGTGAAGGTGGTCTTCCAGGAGTCGGCCTCGTCACCGGCCATGTCGTTGTTGGCGTGGTCGCCGGCAACGACCATCAGTGGCTGCAGCACGACCTTGGACACCTTGGCGGTCTTGGCCTCCTTGACCACATCGTCCAGGGTCGGGGTGCCTTCAACGGTGCCGACGAAGTAGTTCTTGTAGTTCTTCTTCAGGATGCCGTCGAGCTTGCCGTAGTCGGCGTTGGACGGCGCCGACGTCCCGTGACCCATGAAGATGATCGCGGTGTCGGCGGCGGCGAACTCGGCGGTGCGGGTGGTGATCGCCTTGGCGACCGCGTCGTAGTCGTCCTCGGTGGTCAGCAGCGGCGACCCCATCGCGAAGGAGGCGAACCTGTCTTTGTAGGGGGTGATCGCGGTCACGAGGTCCATGTACTCGTAGCCGGCCATGATCTGGGTCGGCTGGATCACCAGTTCCTGGACGCCGTCGGCGACCAGTCGGGCCATGGCCTGTTCGACGTTGTCGATCCGGATGCCGTCGCGTTCGGCGAGCTTGTCGATGATGATCTGCGAGGTGAACGCACGCCGCACCTCGTAGTCGGGGTAGGCGGCCTGCAACGCGTTCTCGACGCCGCCGATGGACAGATCGCGGTTGTCGTTGTAGCTGGTGCCGAAGCTGACCACCAGCAGCACCTTCGAGGCTGCCTGGGCCGGTGTGGACGCGGGGGCTGCCGCGCTGGTTGCGGAGGCCACGGGTGTGGCGACCTGGGGCGGTGTGTTGCTGGAGCAGGCGGACAGTGCCGTCAGACACAGCAGCGCCGCACCCGCGAAGATCCGGGTAACGGACCGTTTCATGGGGGTTGATCCTCTCGATGTGCACTGTGCAGGGGATCAACTCGAGGACCAAAGCTGGAACGCCGGGCGCACCGGTGGAACGCCCTGGTTCATTCTCCGGGAGCCGCAGAGTTGAACACCCTTCACACGAGGTGGGGCGAACGGGCAAGTCTTCTGACTGATCGCGCACATCCGGACGGATGCCCTCCCTGCCGCCTTCCCGGAGCGTGCTCCAGTGGCTTGGTGTGGCAGGGATCTCTGCGAATCACAGCAACGGCCTTGTGCGGGATTCCCACCCGACTTCCTTGGCCCGTTCCCTCGTATGAAGTTCTACTACAGACCGTAGCATTGATCCGCCCGGCCACCGGGCGGCTGCGGGAGTCCAGCCAGGGACGGACGCAGCCGTCTCACTCCTCGGTCACCAAGCGCCGGGAAATGGACGCAGCCCGGTTGTTGCCGGGCCGGGGGCATGCCATGGCAACGCGACCAGGCGCCCGATCCGGGAAACACCACGCAGTGGCTGTTTCCGGGCGGCCCTCAGAGTTTCACCGCAGCCCACACGGTCACCGTGCGCGCCGGCCGGAAACCGGTGAACCGTCCGATCGGTTCGGCGGTCTCGACCGCGATCCGCGTCAGGTCGCCTCCCCAGCGACCGACGGCGTCCAGCAGCAGCGCGTCGGAGTCGATGGTCACGCTGTGGACGACGAACCTTCCGCCCCGCGGCAGCGCGGCCCAGCCCTGCTCGAGCACGACCTGTCCGACGCCCCCGCCGACGAAGATCGCGTGCGGGGACGACAGCCGGCCCACAACGGTGTCGACATCGCCCTCAACGACGCGGATCTGGGCGGCGACGCCGTGGCGGGCGGCGTTCTCCCGGATCCGTTCAGCACGGTCGGGTCTCCGCTCGACGGTGATCGCCCGGTTGGAACCGTCCAGCCGGCACCACTCGACGGCAATCGACCCCGAGCCCGCCCCGAGGTCCCACAGCAGTTCGCCAGCCGACGGTGCCAGGCAGGCCAGCGCATGGGCTCGGAGCACCCGTTTGGTCAGCAGCCCGTCGCTGGCGAAGGCGTCGTCGGGCAGGCCCGCGCTGAGTTGTCCGGTCACGGCCCGACTGTAGCCCGCCCGGCAGCGGCGAAGCATGCGCCTCGCCACACCCCGGGGGGACACACGCCGGGCACCGTACTGCCCTGGGACCAGCGAGGAGGCCTCGCCACTCGCCGGGAGACGCACCTGCGTTGTTCCCAGCCCTCTCCCCGCCCCACAGACTGTGGCCGACCTCCCGTCCTCGGACGGCGAGCCACAGCTTCGCGACGGCCCACCACAGGATCGGCGCCACCCCGGCAAACTGTGGCTGAACTCCCGTCCTCGGACGGCGAGCCACAACTTCGCGACGGCCCACCAGACCATCGACCCCGCCCCGACAAACTGTGGCCGACCTCCCGTCTTCGGACGGCGAGCCACAGCTTCGCGACGGCCCACCAGACCATCAGCACCGCCCCCGACAAACTGTGGCTGAGCTCCCGTCCTTGGACAGCGAGCCACAACATGATGGTGGCTGGGCGGAGCTGTCAGCGCCGCCCGGCCACGCTGTGGCGAAGATTCCGAGATCGGCGTCCCGGCCACAGCTTGCGGCAGAATCGCTGCATGACCGACGCCAGCCCAGCCCCGGATGACGGCCTGACCACCCGGCTGCGCCGGCTGCGTCCGGCGTTGATCGTCAACACCGGCGACGGCAAAGGCAAATCCACCGCCGCTTTCGGGACCGCGCTGCGCGCCTGGCACCAGGGCTGGTCGATCGGCGTGTTCCAGTTCGTGAAGTCGCCAGACTGGCGCAGCGGCGAGCGTGAGGCCTTCGAGGTGCTCGACCGGCTGCACACCGAGACCGGCGTGGGCGGCCCGGTGAGCTGGCAGGCGGTGGGCGCCGGCAGGACCGCCACCCGCAAGGGCTCCGACCGCGAGGCACAGGCGCAGGCGGCTAACACCGCCTGGGCCGAGGTGCAGCGGCGACTGGCCGGCCAGCAGCACGACTTCTACGTGCTGGATGAGTTCACCTACCCGCTGGTCTACGGCTGGCTCGACCTCGACGAGGTGCTGGCCACGCTGGCCGGCCGTCCGGGCACCCAGCACGTGGTGATCACCGGACGCCGGGCGCCGCAACCGTTGCTGGACCTGGCCACCACTGTGACCGCGATGACCAAGCTGAAGCACCCCTTCGACACCAATCAGTTGGGACAGGCGGGGATCGAATGGTGACCCTTCCCCGCCTGGTGGTCGCCGCGGCGGCGTCCTCGGCCGGCAAGACCACCATCGCCACCGGCCTGATGGCCGCGCTCACCGGCCAGGGCCGCAGCGTCGCCGGGTTCAAGGTGGGCCCGGACTTCATCGACCCCGGCTACCACGCCCTGGCCACCGGACGCCCGGGTCGCAATCTCGACCCCTTCCTGACCAGTGAAGAGCTGATCCCGGGGCTGTTCCTGCACGGAGCGACGCAGCCGGCCACCGCCGGCCACCACCACGACCCGGCTGACCCAACGAGCCACTCCAGCACCACGAGCCCAGACTCAGCCGCCCCGGCCACCTCCGGTCACCCCCACTGCGACCCGGCCGCCGCTGGCCGCCCCCACCGCGACCCGGCCGCCGCGGTCACCGCCACTCCGAACCCCGCCTCGGGTCCCGCCGATCGGGCCCGCCGGGACCCGGTCAACCACCCGGGCGACTCCGTGAGTCCAGCCCGTTCCAACCTGCCGAGCCAGCGATCGGGGTTTGGCCCACCGGGGTTGCCGCAAGGGGGTCCACTTCCGCATCGGCCAGGCCAGCCGGAGCTGGCCGACCTGGCGATCGTCGAGGGTGTGATGGGCCTGTTCGACGGACGCCTGGCCAGTGACGGTTTCGGGTCCACCGCCCACGTCGCGACGCTGCTGGAGACCCCGGTGCTGCTGGTGGTGGACGCCGCAGGCAGCTCCCGGACGGCGGCCGCTGCCGCCCTGGGCCTGCGCGATTTCGACCCGCGGCTGAGGGTCGCCGGGGTGATCGTCAACCGGGTGGCCAGCCCCCGGCACGGCGCGGAGATCGCCCGGGTGTTCGAGTCCGCGGGCATGCCCGTCCTCGGCCTGGTCCCGCGTAACGCCGGGATCGCCGCCCCGTCCCGGCACCTCGGCCTGGTGCCTGCCGCCGAGCGAGGCGAGTCCGCCGCCACCATCGACGCTCTCGCCGAGCACCTGGCCGCCCACGTCGACCTCGCTGCGGTCGCCGACCTCGCCGGCACCGCCGCTGACCTGGCCGCGACGGCCTGGCGTCCCCAGGACGTGGTCACCCCGGTCACGGGGTCGCCGCTGGTCGGGGTGCTGGCCGGACGCGCCTTCACCTTCCGCTATGCCGAGACCACCGAGTTGCTCGAGGCCGCGGGCTGCCGGGTGGTGGAGATCGACCCGCTGCGTGACACCGCCCTGCCTGCCGGGCTGGCCGCGCTCTATGCCGGCGGCGGCTTCCCCGAGGTGCATGCCGCCGAGCTCGGCGGCAACGCTGCGCTGCGTGCCGACCTGGCCGCCGCGATCGCCGATGGGCTGCCGACGGTCGCCGAGTGCGCCGGCCAGCTGTACCTCGGCAAGCACCTGGACGGCCACCCGATGGTCGCAGCGCTGCCGTCAACGGCCCGGATGACCCCCCGGCTGAGCCTGGGCTACCGGGTGGCCACCGCACCGTCCGACACTCTGCTGGCGCCGGCGGGCACGCCGGTGAACGGCCATGAGTTCCACCGCACCCAGACCCTGCCGCCGTCCGGGGACACTCCGGCCTGGCAGTGGGACGGACGCTCCGAGGGCTTCTCCGCCGACCCTGCCGGCACCGGGAACCCCACCCTGCACGCCTCGTACCTGCACCTGCACTGGGCCGGGCACCCGGACGTCGCGCAGCGTTTCGCCGCGGCCGCCAGCAGCTTCGCCGCCCGAGGTGGTCATCACCACCGCCCGGTCAGCACCGCAGCGGACGGCATCGATCTGCGCCACCACGGCGACCGTGACCTGGCCCCTGGCCTGGTCGACCTGGCGGTCAATGTCATGGTGCCCGAACCGCCGCCCTGGCTGGCGGACGAGATCGCACGCCTCACCCCACCGCTGGGCGTCTACCCGGATGCCCGCACCGCCCGGCAGGCACTGGCCGATCGTCACGGGGTCGACCCGGCGATGGTCCTGCCCACCGCGGGTGGCGCGGAGGCGTTCGGCCTGATCGCGCGCGGCCTCGCGCCGTCCCACCCGATGGTGGTCCACCCCCAGTTCACCGAGCCGGAGGCCGCCCTGCGCGCCGCCGGGCTCGCCGTCCAGCGCTGGCTGCTGCCGGTCGACGCTGCCACCGTTCCAGCACTGGGCGGGTGGCCCACCTGGGCGGACGCGGTGTTCGTCGGCAACCCCACCAACCCGACCGGGTGGCTGCACTCCCGGGCAGGACTGCTGGCGTCCGCCGGCGACCGGCTGCTGGTGGTGGACGAGGCGTTCATGGACGCCACCGACGAGGCCGAGTCGTTGATCGGACCGGAGATGGCCGGACGACTGGTGCTCCGGTCGCTGAGCAAGACCTGGGGCCTGGCAGGGCTGCGGGTCGGCTACGTGGTGGGCGATCCGGACCTGGTGGCCCACCTTGAGGCTGCCCAGCCACCGTGGTCGGTGTCCTCACCGGCTCTGGCCGCCATGATCGCCACCAGCACACCCACCGCTCTGGCAGAGGGCCGCCGTCGCCATGCCGTCCTGGCTGCCGGACGGGCTCGGTTCGCCGCCGCCCTCGCGGCAGCCGGTTTCCCCAGCCTGCCTTCGGTGGCTCCGTTCCTGCTGATCGACACCTCGGCCTGTGGGCCGGCCTCGGTCCGGCCGGCGCTGGCGGCAGCCGGCTTCGCCGTCCGCCGGGGAGAGTCCTTTCCCGGCCTGGCACCGCACTGGATCCGCGTCAGGGTGCCCGAGCCGGCCACCGCCACGCGTTTCGTCGCCGCCCTCACCGCCCTGCGCAGCCGCTGAGTCCCGCGTCCGACTCGCCTCCGGCCGGGGTCACCGAAGGCCGACAGCTCAAGGACCGGCAGCGCTGTCCGCCTCCGCCGATAGCGGGCCTTCGACCATCGTCGCCTATCCTTGAGCTGTCGGCTGCGTGGCCGACGTGATGTTTGTTTGCCGTCAGAAGCATCCCGAGGGCTGGACGGCGTTTCGGTTGGAGAGCAGCGCCATGGCACTCAGAAGGGGCACGCGTACGCATATCGCGCACCACGCCCGGGTCTCGCCCAGCGACGAGGTCCTGCTGCGATCCTGCCGTGACGGTGACACCGAGGCCTTCGCGACGCTCTTCCATCGTCACCACGGCGCTGTCGTCCGGATCGCCGCCGCAACCACCCGCAGCTTCGACCCTGAGGACCTCGCCGCCGAGACGTTCACCCGAATCTGGGCTGCGATGCGTGAAGGCAAGGGGCCCACCGAGGCCTTCCTGCCCTACGCCCGCACCGTCGTCCGCAACGTGGCAGCCACCTGGGGCGGCAGGTCCATGGAGGATCCGGCCGAGCCGGAGCAATTGGAGTTCGCCTCCACCCGGCAGGCGACTGCTCTGGGCACCTTCGAGGACAGCCTGTCGGAGCACCAGCTGGTCTCCAGCGCCTTCGCCACCCTGCCCGACCGCTGGCAGTCCGTGTTGTGGATGACGGAGGTCGAGGGAAGGCGTGCGGCCGATGTCGCCTCCGAACTGGGTCTCAGCCCGAACGCCACCGCCGCGCTCAGCAAGCGAGCCCGCGAGGCATTCAGCCGCGCCTGGCTGCAGGCCCAGGTCGACACCCGCGGCAAGAGCGGCGAATGCCAGTGGGTGCTGGAACATGTTGGAGGCCACGTCCGGCGTTCGCTCAGCGAGCAGCAGGAAGCCCGCGTCCGCACACACCTCGACGGCTGTGAGAGTTGCGAGCGAGCCACCCACCGGATCGCCTACATCGGCTCCTCGTTGCGGCTGGTGGCGCTGCTGGCCGGTGGTACGGCTGCCGGCCTGGTGGCGTGGACGACGGGCGCTGCCACCCCGGCCTTTGCGGCCAGCGCGGCGGGCACGCCGGGCGGAGGGCCCGGTGCTCCAAACCCGGCCGGGGCGACCGGCCGCAGCGTTCTGAAGCAGGTGGCCCAGCAGGCTCTGGCCGTTCCCGGCCGCGCCGTGGCCAGCGTGATTGTCGCCACCGTGACAGCGGCAGCGGTGACCGCCGCGGCCGTCACGCTTCCTGGTGTGCTCGCCGGGAACAACCACACCACCGAGAACGCTACCCAGGTGGTGGCCCCGACCATCGCCCCGCAGCCGCCGGCCAATCCGCAACCGCCTGCGCAGCCGCCGGCCGCTCCCGAGGCACCCGGGGACGTCACACAGTTGGCAGACCACACCACCACTGACGACACGACCGCCGACACCGACGACACGACGCCGGACACGTCCTCGTCCAGCCCGTCGACCAACAAGGACGGGAAGCCAGCGGCGACTCCGACGCCCACACCGACACCGACGCCGACCCCGACACCCACGCCGACCCCGACACCCACGCCAACGCCGACACCCACGCCAACGCCGACACCCACGCCAACGCCGACACCCACACCCACACCCACACCCACACCCACACCCACTCCAACGCCTACGCCCACCCCAACGCCGACCCCGACACCGACGCCCACGCCCACGCCGACAGATCCGACCGAGCCCACGGAGCCGACCGGCTCAGCGCTCACCATCACGTCCACCCAGCTGACGGTGGGCCAGCCGCTTGAGGTCAGCTGGCGCACTGACGTGCCCCACGACAAGAACTGGATCGGCATCTACCCGCCGAGTGCCGGCACCCCCGATGGAAACCCGGCGTCGACGCAGTGGAGGTACGCTCCAGGCACGTCCGGAACGATGAGTTTCCAGGGCCTGGCAGCAGGCACCTGGCTGGTCTACTTCCTTGCCCAGGACAAGTACGGGCAGCTCACCGAGCCGGTGGAGATCACGATCACTGCCGACCCCCCTGGGACGCCTGGCGAGGGCACCGACACGGCCGGTGACGGGTCCGACACAGCGAGCAACGAGTTCAGCGCTCGCGGCGCCGATGCGGGATCCGAGCCCGAACCGATCATCGTCGAACCCGAGTCCGAGGTCAGGACCGACGACTGCCGCAATGGGGAAGACGGCAGCTCCACGTGTGTCGCTGCGCCGTCGCTACCCCCGGTCGCCGACCAGCCCGAGGCCCACGCTGTCCAGCCTGAGGACGAGCCATCGATCGATGACCCTACCGGGGTGCAGCCGGCCAACCAGCAGCCTGAGGCGGTGGTCCGGTCACAGCCCCAACCAGCCGGCAAGCCCGAGACTGACAAGCCCGAAGCCGACCAGCCGGCGGCCGACCAGCCTGACGCCGACCAGCCCCAACCCAGACCGGCCCAGCCCGAGCAGCCCCAGCCCAGACGGAAACCTGCTGCCACGCCCAAACCTGAGCCCCAGCCCGAACCAGCAGTGCAGGATTCGTCCGAGCCCACGTGAGCCTCGACGAACCACTGAACCGCCCCAGGTTCGATGCCGCGTCTTTTCGAGTTGGAAGGCCGGGCCTACCGCCCCGCCAACGCCCAGCCCAGCGCCTCACCGACCGACTCGACAACCGTCACCCCTGCCGGGTCCGGCGGACGCTTCACCACCACTACCGGAACGCCGAGCACGGCGGCTGCGTCGAGCTTGGCTGCAGTGTGGCGGCCCCCGGAGTCCTTGGTCACCAACACCTCAATCCGCCGGTCGGCCAGCAAGGCGCGCTCGGCGGCCAGGTCGAACGGGCCGCGCGCGGCCAGCACCTCCCAGGTGTCCGGGACGGGGAACGCCGGCGGCTCCACCACCCGCAGCAGGACGTAGCGGTCCGTCCAGCCGGTGAACTGCTCGGCGGACTGCCGTCCGACACTGAGGAACACCCTGCTGCCGAGCTCTTCAGCGGCCACCCGGGCAGCAGGCAGATCGGCCACCCAGCGCCACGTGGCAGCGTCCGGACGGCCCAGCCAACTGGGCCGGGACAGCCGTAACAGCGGTGTCCCGACCGCCTGGCAGGCAGTGGCGGCGTGCTCGGTGATCCGGGCGGCGAACGGATGGGTGGCATCAACCACCCGCTCGATCGCCTGCTCGCGCAGGTAGGCGGCCAGACCCTCCGTCCCGCCGAAACCGCCGATCCGCACCTCGCCGGGCGGCAGCGTTGTCGGCGCCACCGCACCCGCCAGCGAGTTGACCACCGGCACCCCGGCCTCGACCAGCCGCCCGGCCAGTGCGCGGGCCTCGCCGGTACCGCCGAGCAGCAGGACGGTCATCGCCGCCTCCGCCAGGCCAACGCCATCCCGAGCAGTGCCGAACCGAGGCCGACCGCATGGGCCAGTCGTACGCCGCGGGCCAGATCGGACGGGGTGGGTGCCGGGCCGGTGCCCAACTCGCCCCGGTCCTCAGTCACCCCGCCGTAGGTGTTGGTGCCCCCCAGGGTGACGCCGAGAGCCCCGGCGAAGGCACCTTCGACCACACCGCCGTTGGGGCTCGGGTGGGCCGGGGCCTGGTCGGCGACGACCCGCAGCGCGTCCTCGGGCTTCCCGCCGACCAGCGGTGCCAGGCCGGTGGCCAGGGCGCCGGCGAGCCGGGCCGGTAGCCAGTTCGCCAGGTCGTCCAGCCGGGCCGAGCACCAGCCGAAGTTGCGGTAGCGCGGGTTCCGGTAGCCGACCATCGCGTCCAGGGTGTTGATCGCCCGGTAGCCCAGCAGGCCCGGAAGGCCGGCGACCGCGCCCCAGAACAGCGGCGCCACCACAGCGTCCGAGGTGTTCTCGGCCACCGATTCCAGGGTGGCGCGCGCGATCTGGTCGGCGTCCAGCCCGGACGGGTCCCGGCTGACCAGGTGCGGCAGCCGGGCCCGGGCAGCCGCCAGGTCTCCGGCCTGGAGGGCGTCGGAGATGATCTCCGCCTCCCGGGCCAGCGACCGTCCGCCCAACACCGCCCAGGTGGCGGCGGCCGTCACGACGGCCTGGGCCACCGGACGCCCGCGGCAGGCCCGCTGCGCCAACCAGCCCAGCCCGGCGACCCCACCCACCAGGGTTGCCGTGAACACCACCCCGGCCCGCCGGTCGTCGGCGTAGAGCCGCTGTTCGAGGACGGTTGCCAGCTTCCCGAAGCCCGCCACCGGGTGGTAGCGCGCGGGGTCGCCGAACGCCTGGTCGGCCAGCCAGCCGATCCCCAGGCCTGCCGCAGCAACCCCTGTCATGCCTTGTCACCTGATTTCGTGCGAGTACTACATACCGTCGTCGAGTGTGCCAGACTGGCTTACCGACGCGGCAACGGTTCGAGGAACTCCGGTGAGACTCCGGGGCGGTCGCGCCACTGTGACCGGAGCGATCCGGAAGCCAGGAACTCTCCGTTGCCGCTGGGCGAAGACCACCGGGCGCGCTACCTGAGGAGGCTGCCGTGACACACCCTGCTCCGAGGCTGGTCGGCGTCGGCGTGGGCCCCGGCGACCCCGACCTGATCACGGTGAAGGCCGCCCAGGCATTGCGGACCGCCGAGGTGGTGCTGGTTCCCGAGACCGACACCGGCGCCGGCGAGGTGGGCCGGGCCGAGCAGGTGGTGCTGGCTGCCTGCCCGCAGGCAGCAGCCCGGATATGCCGGGTGCCGTTCAGCATGGCGCAGCGCAAGGGCGTGGGGGCCAAACGCCGCAGCTCGTGGGAGGCGGCGGCGAAAGCCGCCGAAGACGCCTTCGCCGCCGGTGCCCGCAGCGTCGCCTTCGCCACCGTCGGCGACCCCAGCGTGTACTCGACCTTCTCCTACCTGGCCGACCACGTCCGGGCCACGGTGCCCGACCTGCAGGTGAGCGTGATCCCCGGAATCACCGCCATGCAGGCGCTGGCCGCCGCCAGCCGGATCCCGCTCGTGGAGGCGCAGGAGGTACTCACCCTGGTGCCGGTGACCGCCGGCCTGGAGCAGCTGGCCGAGGCGCTCGACCGCTCCGACACCGTGGTCGCCTACAAGGGCGGACGCCATCTGCCCGCCGTCCTCGACCTGGTCCGACACCGCCGTCCGGGAGCCGTCGGGGTACTGGGGACGAACCTGGGCCTGGCCGAGGAGGAGTTGGTGCCGCTGGAGGCGATCGAAGCCGATGCGGCCCCGTACTTCTCCACCCTGCTGGTCGCCCCGGCCCGCACCGCGACCGGGGGCCGGCTGTGAGCACTCCCCACGAAGTTCTTCTCCGCTGCACTCCTCCGAACAACGCCGCGAGGACCCCGCTGTGAGCGGCGAGGTGGTGTTCGTCGGCGCCGGCCCCGGCTCGCCCGACCTGATCACCGTGCGCGGGGCGACGGTGATCGCCGAGGCCGACATCGTGATCTGGGCTTCCAGCCTGGTGGACCCGGGCATCGTCGCCGGGGTGAAACCCGGCGCCGAGGTGGTCGACTCAGCCAGCCTGCCGCTGGAGGGCATCGAGCCGCTGTACCGACGGGCCAGGGACGAGGGGCTGCTGGTGGCGCGGGTGCACACCGGCGACCCGTCGATCTATGGCGCGACCGCCGAGCAGCGCAGGCTCTGCGACCGGATCGGCATCCCGCACCGCACCATTCCGGGGGTGTCGGCGTTCTCCGCCGCCGCAGCCCGGATGGATGCCGAGATCACCGTCCCCGAGGTCTCCCAGACCCTGATCCTGACCCGGCTGGAGGGTGGCCGGACGCCGATGCCGGCCCGGGAGACCGTCCGCGGCTTCGCTGCCCATGGCGCGACCATGGCGTTGTACCTCTCGGCAGCCCGCAACAAGGTGTTGCAGACCGAGCTGCTGGCGGGCGGCTACCCCGCCGAGACCCCGTGCATCATTGGCTTCCGGGTGACCTGGCCGGACGAGCTGATGCTGCGCTGCCGGCTGGACGAACTCTCGGCCACCATGGCCGAGCACAAGCTGTGGAAGCACACCGTGGTCCTGGTCGGCCCGGCGCTCGGCGCGCAAGGTGAAACCCGTAGTCATCTCTATCATCCGGGCTTCCGCCACGAGTACCGCAAGGCCGAGGGCGAGGCGCCGGTGCCGGCCGCGGACACCATCCACCGCGCGCCCAGGGCTGCCCATCGCACAGCGACTGCGGCGGCTGCCACCCCCGCCAGGGCCAGCTCCTCAACCTCAGGCGCGGGAGAGCTGTCGGGAAACTGCACCTCGATGCCCGAGACGCCCCGAAATCCGGCCCCCACCAGCATCGACCTGCAGAATCACGACATCGACTCCGCGACCGCGCCCACGGCCGACCCCGCCGACCCTGCCGCGACCACGGCTGGCTCCCCGACCGCCGGCGCGGGAGAGCTGTCGGGAAATCGCACCTCGATACCCGAGACGCCCCGGAATCCGGCTCCCGCCAGCATCGACCCGCAGAATCGCGACATCGACTCAGCGACCGCGCCCACGGCCGGCCCTGCTGCCGCCGTCGTATCCGCCGCCACCCCGGCTGGCACCACCACCGAGGCTGGGGACCCTCCCACCGAGCAGGAGCAGCGATGATCACCGTCCACGGCCTGCTCGGCGCTCCGAGCCCGCAGCTGCGCGAAGCCGCCGCCGGTGCGGACCGGGTGGTCGGCGGGCGCCGGCACCTGGACGCGCTGGAGGTCGAGCCCGAGCGCCGGATCACCCTGGGCGCGCTGCGGGCCGCGGTGGAGCAGGTGCGGGAGTTGCCCGCCTCGGCAGAGGTGGTCGTCGTCGCCAGCGGTGACCCGCTGTTCTTCGGGGTGGTCCGCTCGCTGCGCGCAGCAGGCTTTCGCCCGGCAGTGGTGCCGGCGGTCTCCTCGATCGCCGCGGCTTTCGCCGCCGTCGGGCTGCCCTGGGACGACGCCGCGGTGGTCAGCGTCCACGGCCGTCCGCTGCAGCCCGCTCTCGACCTGGCCCGGGCAACCGGCAAGGTGGCGGTCTTCACCTCCGCCGAGAACGGGATCCGCGAACTCGCCGCAGGGCTGGCCGGGCTGGAGCGCTGGTATGTCCTGGCCGAGCGCCTGGGCGAGCCGGACGAGCAGGTCCGGGTACTGACCGCCGACGAGGCCGTGGTCACCGAGCCGGGCGAACCCAATGTGGTGCTGATTCTCGACCGGCCGCCGTCCGCCGACGACGCGCCCTGGCCGGGCACCATCGCCGGGCCGGCGCCTGACGTTCTGTTCGCAATGCCGGTTACCGGCAGGCGGGACGAGGAACCGTCCCCCGGCCCAGGTGGACCGAAGTCGGCCGGACAGGAAGGCTCGGACCGCTTCCGCACCAACCAGCCGGTTATCGGCCAGGTGATCTCCGGGGCGGCCAGTCTGGCCCGGGCCGACCTGATCGATGCTGTCCTCGGCGCCTCGACCAGGCGCTACACCGACGGTGCGAAGACTGGCCTGCCGCAGGCGTGGGGCGAGTGCGACCTGATCATTAGCCACCTGGCGCTGGGCGCGACCACCCGGATCATCGCTCCCCTGCTGGAATCCAAGAAGACCGACCCCGGCGTGGTGGTGATCGACGAGGCCGGACGGTTCGTCGTCCCACTGGTCGGCGGGCATGCCGGCGGCGCGAACGCCCTGGCCACCCGGCTCGCCGAAGGCCTGGACGCCACTGCCGTGCTCACCACCGCCACCGACTCGGTCGGCATCCCGGCGCTGGACACTCTCGGCTGGCCCCACACCGGCGATGTCGCCGAGGTCACCCGGGCGATCCTGGACGGGCACCCGGTCGAGCTTGTCCGCAGCCAGCCGTGGCCGCTCCCGCCGTTGCCGTCCAACGTCGCCGAAGCGCCCTTACGTCATTCCCGCGAAGGCAGGAACGACGTGCGCGAAGATGGAGATCCCCGCCTTCGCGGGGATGACGTGGGCGGCTGGGACCAAGTGAGTAGCGGGGATCACACGGGTGGCCCGGAGGATGTCGGTGGCGATGCTCGCCCGGCGGCACGGATCGTCGTTTCCGACGAGGTGGGGACGAAGCGTCGCGACTCGTCCGCTGCCGCGGAGGACCTCAGCCATGGTCTCCTTCCCACTGTCACGCTGCGGCCACCGTCCCTGACTGCCGGGATGGGCTGCAATCGCGGGACCAGCGCGGCTTCGCTCCGGGAGCTTCTGGAGCGGACGCTGGACGGGGCCGGCCTGGCGATCGAGTCGCTGGCTGCGATCGCCTCGGTGGAGGCCAAGGCGGACGAGGCCGGGCTGATCGCCTTGGCCACTGAGCTCCACGTCCCCTTCCGAACCTTCGCTGCCGGCACCCTGGCGGGCTTCGAGGTCCCCAACCCCAGCCCCCACGCCCAGCAGGCGGTCGGCACCCCGAGCGTTGCCGAGGCTGCGGTGCTGGCCTGTGGGGCCGACCTGATCGTGCCCAAGCAGAAGACCCCCGAGGCCACCTGCGCGCTCGGACGGCTCCCCGCCCTCGGCAAACTCCGGGTAGTCGGGCTGGGCCCGGGCTCCCGCGACCTCACCACCCCGCGCGCCCAGGACGCGATCCGTAACGCCGCCGTGGTGGTGGGCTACCAGCCGTACGTCGACCAGGTCACCGACCTGATCCGGCCCGGCACCGAGGTGCACTCCTCCGGGATGGGCACCGAGGAGGCCCGCACCGCGCTGGCGATCGCCAAGGCCCGCGAGGGCCGCACTGTCGCGCTGGTCTGCTCGGGCGATCCGGCGATCTACGCGATGGCCTCCCCCACCCTGGAACAGGGCACCGAAGGGATCGACGTCGAGATCATCCCGGGGGTCACCGCCAGCCTGGCGGTGTCGGCGATCCTGGGGGCGCCGTTGGGCCACGACCACGCCACCATCTCGCTCTCCGACCTGCACACCAGCTGGGAGAACATCGAGAAGCGGCTGCAGGCCGCCGCCGAGGCCGACCTGGTCACCGTGCTCTACAACCCGCGCAGCCGTACCCGGCTGATGCACCTGCCGCGGGCACTGGAGATCTTCGACGCCCACCGGCCACCCACCACCCCGGTGGCCGTCGTCGAGGAGGCCTGCCGTCCGGGCCAGAAGGTCACCACCGCGACCCTGGCCGACTTCGACCCGGCCTGGGTCAACATGAACTCCCTGGTCGTGATCGGCTCCTCCGCCACCTGCTACCTGCCGACTGGACGCGGAGCCACCGTCATGGTCACTCCGCGCGACTACCACTGGATGAAGCAATGACCACCGCATGCACTGGGCATCAGCCTTCGGACGATCGTTCCCACGAGGGCGACAGTCGCGGACCGGCCGGCGGAGATTCCCAGCGTCGCGAGCAGGAGCCCGGGGACGCCAGGACAGCCCTGCTGTCACGGCCAGCCACCCCGGGACCGGCGTCGGTGACCTACGAGTACCTCACCGACGGCGCCGAGATCTACCGGCACTCGTTCGCCACCATCCGGGCCGAGGCGAACCTGTCGATCCTGCCGCCGGACCTGGCCCACGT
>NZ_JAYFPT010000123.1:0-10997 GCF_034927565.1 Propionicimonas sp. | reverse complement strand
TGGCCGGGCTGATGGGGGCCGGCGTCCTGGTGACGATCAACTGGCTGGTCTATGTCTGGGGAGTGGTGAACGACCACATCGTCGACACCGCCCTGGGCTACTTCATCAACCCGCTGTTCACCGTGACGCTGGCGGTGCTCGTGCTGCACGAGAAGCTCCGGCCGGCCCAGTGGGTGGCGGTCGGGGTCGGCGCGGCAGCGGTGATCGTGATCGCCGTCGGCTACGGACAGATCCCCTGGGTGGCGCTGGCGCTGGCCGTCTCCTTCGGGCTCTACGGCCTGGTCAAGAACCGGGTGGGCGGCAAGGTGTCGCCGCTGGTCGGCCTCACCGTCGAGACCAGCGCGCTGGCCCCGATCGCGTTGATCTACCTGGTCTGGCTGCAGGCCACCGGGAACGGCACCTTCGTCGGCCACGGCCCACTGCACACCACGCTGCTGGCCAGCGCCGGCATCGTCACCGCGATCCCGCTGCTGTTGTTCGCCGAGGCTTCCGGACGGATTCCGCTCAGCATGATGGGACTGATCCAGTACCTCACCCCGACCATCCAGTTCGCCTTCGGCGTGTGGGTGAACCACGAGGTGATGCCGCTGCCACGGTGGATCGGCTTCGGCCTGGTCTGGGTGGCTCTGATCACACTGACCGTCGACAGCCTGCGCTCGGCCCGCCGCCGTCCGATACTGGTCGAGCCGGAGATCATGGACTGAGCACCGCGGCGGCCCGGCCGGATGGTCACTCGGGGCCCCCGGTCCCTCCGTGAGCCAGCTGAACCGCGCTAGCCGGGTCGGCGGAGCGGCCGAGCGAACAGGTCAGCGCAGGTCGTCCTCGGGAGGACGCCGGGTCTGTTGGGTGCGGTTGATCCGGCGGCGCTTCTGGTCGTGCGCGACGCCCTCCAGAGCCGAGCCGGCCACGATCGCGATGACGATCGCCGGGAACCACGGCAGGTAGCCGAAGATCGCCAGGACGATCATGACCGGCCAGATGAGGCGGGCTACCGTGCGCACGGTCTGCTCGGCCGGGCTGCGCTGGCTCACGGCCGCCCGATAGGGCGGCTGGCCGGGAACCAGCACCGCGCCACTGACTGCGTCCGGCGGGTTCCAGGAGGCCTGCCCGGCCTGCGGTTGCTGGTACGGGTCGGCGGCACCGCGATAGGGATCGGACCCCGTGGCCGAGGGGGACGCAGGCGCGGTGGCGAACGGCGGCTGCGTCCACTGCTGCTGTTCCTCGGAAGGCCAGGACTGATTGGTCACGTCGTCCATGGTAGGTCGGGGTGTTGCTGCCAGCCTGGGCGGTGACCCTGAAATCCCCAGCCACAGCCCTGAACTGCCCCTGAGCGACCCCTCCCCCGGCCGGGTGAGCCCCGGTCCGCAGGTCCCCGCCGGAGAACCGGGAGTGCGGTGAACCACGCGATGAGCGCCGCGGGCGTTCCACTACAGTTGGCACGGCTCGCGAGCCCGGCTCGCAGCGATCCAGGAGGCAGCACGTGCGCGTGGTACAGAAGTTCGGCGGCTCGTCGGTCGCGGATGCCGAGAGCATCAAGCGGGTGGCGCGGCGGATCGTCGCCACCCAGGCCAGGGGCAACCAGGTGGTCGTGGTGATCTCCGCCATGGGCGACACCACCGACGAACTGATGGACCTCGCCCAGCGGGTCTCGCCCAGCCCCCGTCCCCGCGAACTCGACATGCTGCTCACCGCCGGCGAGCGGATGTCCGCCGCCCTGCTGGCGATGGCGATCAACGACCTCGGCGCGAACGCCCGCTCGTACACCGGGTCGCAGGCCGGGGTGATCACCACCGGCACCCACGGCAACGCCCGCATCATCGACATCACCCCCGGCCGGATCGAGTCGGCACTGGACGAGGGCGACGTGGTGATCGTCGCCGGCTTCCAGGGGGTCTCGCAGACCACCAAGGACGTCACCACCCTGGGCCGCGGCGCGTCCGACACCACGGCGGTCGCGCTGGCCGGCGCCCTGGGCGCGGAGTACTGCGAGATCTACACCGACGTGGACGGGGTGTTCACCGCCGACCCGCGGATCGTCCCCGGTGCCCGGCAGATCCCCGAGATCAGCTATGACGAGATGATGGAACTGGCCGCCAACGGTGCCAAGATCCTGCATCTGCGGTGTGTGGAGTACGCCCGCCGCGAGAACGTCCCGGTCCATGTGCGGTCGTCCTTCTCGGAGCGGGCGGGCACCTGGGTGAAGGACATCAAGTACAAGGAGACCGGCATGGAAGAACCCCTGATCTCGGGTGTGGCACACGACCGCAGCGAGGCGAAGATCACCGTCGTCGGCGTGCCCGACGAGGTCGGCGAGGCCGCCCAGATCTTCACCACCCTGGCCGGGGCCGACATCAACATCGACATGATTGTGCAGAACGTCTCGCGGGAAGTGGACGGCCGCACCGACATCTCCTTCACGCTGCCGCAGAACGACGGCGCCAAGGCGATCGGGGCGCTGCGTGCGGCCCAGGACCGGATCGGCTTCACCGACGTCGCCTACAACGACGCCATCGGCAAGGTGTCGGTGGTCGGGGTCGGGATGCGCTCCCACCCTGGCGTCACCGCACGCTTCTTCCACGCGCTGGCCGAGGCCGGGGTGAACATCGAGATGATCTCCACCTCCGAGATCCGGATCTCGGTGGTGGTCCGCTCCGAGCACGTCGACACCGCCGTCCGGGCCGCTCACACCGCCTTCGGGCTGGACTCCGACGAGCAGGCTGTGGTCTACGCGGGCACCGGCCGCTAGCGAACCGCCGGTCACCGCGCCGAGCCTCCGCTGTCGTTCCCGCCAGCCGGGAACCCCACCCCGACAGCCGGAGATCCGCGCTTTCGCGGGGTGACGCAGGCCCACCCGGCCGGCGCCGAGCACAGGCCGCTGCGGACGGCCGCGCCCGCCCGCAGCGGACGCTCCCACCGTGACAGCCGGACGGTGCCGCGGCTTGCCATGGGTTCGGGCCGGGGCACTCCACCTGCACCGTGCCGGGCGCCTATGCTGGCGGGGTGATCTTCAAGCGCGTCGGCGAGTCCCGGCCGTACCCCGAGCACGGGTACACCCAGCGGCAGTGGGCGGTGATCGCTCCCCAGCAGGTGCGGCTGGATGAACTGGTGACCACCAAACGCACCCTCGACCTCGAGCAGTTGCTGGAGGACGACTCGACCTTCTACGGCGACCTGTTCGCCCACGTCGTGTCCTGGCAGGGCGACCTCTATCTCGAGGACGGCCTGCACCGCGCGCTGCGGGCGGCGCTGCAGCAGCGCCAGACGATGCATGCCCGAGTTCTGGAACTCAAGTAGGCTGGCACAGATCGCCCGAACCGATCCAGGAGTGACGAGTGGATTCAGCGCGCAAGATCTTCCGGCTGGTGCGTACGCCGGTGACCTTGATCC
Source organism: Propionicimonas sp. (assembly GCF_034927565.1). GTDB lineage: Bacteria > Actinomycetota > Actinomycetes > Propionibacteriales > Propionibacteriaceae > Propionicimonas. The sequence goes on along the minus strand of NZ_JAYFPT010000123.1, from coordinate 7,610 downwards.
TGCTGCTCTGCATCATCGGCTACGGCGCAAAATGGGGCTATGACAAGGCCACCGAGCCGATTCCGCCGCGTCCGCCGACACCCTGCACGATGTTCGACGTCGGTAAGGAACTCACGCCGCGCTGGGTGACCGCGCGGGTGCTCAACGGTGGCACCCAGGGCGGACTGGCCCGCAACACAGCGCTCAACCTGCGCGCCTTCGGGTTCACCGTCATCAAGGTGAACAACACCGAGGAGCGGATCACCAACACGGTGATCGTCGGCAGTTCCGCCGATGATCCCGAGGTGCAGCTGCTGATGAACTTCTTCGAGGACGCCACCGCCCGCGGGGACGGCCGGGTCGACCATGTGGTCGACGTCCTGGTCGGCAACGACACCGTCCGGGTCACCGATCCGAAGGTCCGCTCGGTGAAGGTGGACGACAAGGTCTGCCTGCCGGCCGACACCAAGGTTCCGACTCCGCTGCCGACGCCCACGCCGTCCCCGAAGAAGAAGGGGTAGCGTCCCCGGCCGCGACGTCTCTGCCGGCTCGCGGAACCACTGGCAACACCGCGCAGGTTCAGTGCCGCTGGCTGGCTTTCCTCAGTCTCGCGTCCAGCGGGCCAGCCGGCCGCCCCGCGAGATCGCGATGAACCGGTGCTCGACCCGGCGCCGGTCGGCGGCCTGGGTGACGATCAGCAGGTCGTCCCCGATCTTGATCGGATCGTCCATGGTCGGGGCGAACGGCTCATCGGCCCGGACGATCAGCGACACCACCGAGTTCTTCGGCAGCCGCAGTTCGCGGATGGTGACCCCGTTCAGGTGCGATCCCTCGGGCACGTGCACCTGCATCATGTCGGCCCTGATGGTGTCCAGCGGGGCGAACTCGATGTCGATGTCGGTGGCGTCATCGCCGCTGGAGACCTTCAGCGCCCGGGCAACCCAGGGCAGGGTGGGCGACTGCAGCACGGTGAACACCACGACGAAGGAGAACACCAGGTTGAACACCTCCAGGGCATGCGGCGACCCGGCGGCCAGCGGCACCGTCGCCATGATGATCGGCACCGCCCCGCGCAACCCCGCCCAGGAGATGAACGCCTGTTCCCGCCAGGGGAGCTTGAACCAGGACACGCAGATCACCACCGACAGCGGTCTGGCCACGAAGGTGAGGAAGGCGCCGACCATGATGCCGGCGACCACCTCCCACAGCGTGATCGTGAAGATGTCGGTGAGCATGCCCAGCATGACGAACAGGCCGATCTGGGCGATCCAGCCGACGCCCTCGGCGAACGAGCGGGTGGCGTGCCGGTACGGGAGTTCCCCGTTGCCGAGCACCATCGCCACGACATAGACCGCCGCGAATCCCGACAGGTGAATCGTCGAGCCCAGGCCGTAGGCGAGCACCGTCCAGCCCATCGCGGCCAGCACGTAGAGACCGGACGCGGGCAGTTTGATCGCACGCAGCACCTGGACGCCCACCCAGCCCATCACCGCACCCAGAGCGACGCCACCGGCCAACTCGAGCAGGATCAGCCCGCCCATGGCCAGCGGGCCGGACTCGGTGCCGTTGCCCAGGGACAGCGAGGTGGCGGTCGCCACCAGCAGGACGATCGGTGCGTCGTTGAACCCGGACTCGGCCTCGATGATCGCGCGCAGCCGGGGTGGCAACGGCACCCGCCGCATCACGGCGAAGATCGCTGCGGCGTCGGTGGGCGAGGTGATCGCGCCCAGCAGCACCGCAGAGGGCAGGTCGAAGCCCAGCACGAAGAAGGCGAACGCCGCCACCGCCGCCACCGAGACCCCCACCCCGACGGTGGCGAGCAGAATGGCCATCGGCAGTGCGCCGCGAATCTCCTGCCACTTGGTGGTGAAACCGCCTTCGGCCAGGATCAGCACCAGGGCCGCGAAACCGAGCGAATGGGCCAGGTCGGCGTCGTTGATGTGCAGCCCGAACTCGCCGACGAGCACACCCAGCCCGAGGAACAGCAGCAGGGACGGGAGCCCGAATCGCGCCCCCAGCCGGGTCGCGAGGATCGAGGCGAGCAGGACGACCGAACCAAGCAGCAATACCTGGTCCAGTTCCACCGTGCCTCCTTGCACCCGGAGTTTATCGGTAGCTGAACCCGGTCAGTTACCATCCCCGAGTCGCGGACCCCGGCTTGACGGTGGACGGTTCCGCCGGACTGACCTCCGGGTACTGGAGAGCGCCTGACTGAGGGACCGTCGTCCCCACCTGGCTCAGGCGAACAGCTCCCGGGCCAGCGCGGACTGGGCCACGGCGGCGAGGTCGCCGCCGACCTGAGCGGTCACTCCGGCAGCCACGGCACCCTCGACGAGCGGTCCGTTGGCAAAGACGACGTGCTTCTTCTCCTCGTCGTCGAGGAAGTCGAGGACCGCCTCCACCGTCATGGTCGCCGAGCCGAGGTCGGTCAGGATCACGACGTCGTGACCGGCTGCGCGCAACTCGGTCACGGCGTCGTTCACCTTGTCGAAGGAGGTGCCGATCCGGCCGTCGTCGGTCCCGGCAGCAGCTCTCAGCGCCACGTCCCGGGCCATCTGGGCGGTCAGCTCGACGACTCCCTCGGCGAGCTTCTCCGAGTGGGAGACGATCACCAGCGCGACGCTCATGCGATCCCTGCGGCCTCGGCCGCGGCGGCGAGGATGTAGGCAGTCGAGGTGGCGCCCGGATCCTGGTGACCGATCGACCGGTCGCCGAGGTAGGAGGCCCGGCCCTTGGTCGCCTTCATCGGGATGGTCGCCTCGGCGCCCTCCAGTGCGGCCTTGGCTGCCGCGGCGAGAGCCTCGGCAGGGCTCTGACCAGCCGCAGCGGAGGCCTTGGCTGCCTCCAGTGCGGGCGTCCAGGCATCGACCATGGTCTTCTCGCCAGTGGTCGCCTTGCCCCGCGCGACGATGCCCTCCAGCGCGCCGCCGATCAGGGCGGCCACGCCGTCCGCGTCGACCTCGGTGGCATCCCCGAGCGCCTTGGAGGCGCGTAGGAAGGCGGTGCCGTACAGCGGGCCGGCAGCCCCACCGACGGTGGACATCAGGGTCTGTGCGACGACCTTCAGGACGTCCTGGACGCTGTCCGCACCCCCCTCGAGCTTCGCCACCACAGCGGTGAAGCCCTTGTCCATGTTGGCGCCGTGGTCAGCATCGCCGATCTCGCGGTCGAGCTCGATCAGCAGCATTCGATTCTCAGCAATGACGGCTTGGGCGCCGCGTATCCACGCCAGCGCCCAAGCAGTCGACAGTGTGTCGCTCACACGCACATCCTCACACGCCGCGGCGCAACGCGACAGTGTGGACGGGCGCGTCGTAGAGCTCGGTCAGTTCGTCATCGAGTTCGAGGACGGTGATCGAGCAGCCCTGCATCTCCAGCGAGGTGATGTAGTTGCCGACCAGCGAACGGCTGACCTCCAGGCCGGCGGCCTCCAGACGAGCACGGGCGTGCGCGTAGACGATGTACAGTTCGGCCTCCGGCGTACCACCCATGCCGTTGACGAACAGCAGCACCTTGCCCGACCAGGTGCGGTCAGCGAGGATCGCGTCCACCAACCGGTCGGTGATCTCGTCGGCAGGCGCCAGCTTGATCCGCTCGCGTCCGGGTTCGCCGTGGATGCCGATGCCGATCTCGATCTCGTCGTCGGGCAGGTCGAAGGACGGCTTGCCGACGTGCGGGACGGTGCAGGCGGTCAGTGCCACGCCCATCGAGCGAACCTTGGCGTTCACCCGCTCGGCGATGGCCAGGACGCCGTCCAGATCGTCGCCGCGCTCGGCGGCGGCACCGGCGATCTTCTCCACCAGGACGGTGCCGGCGACGCCGCGGCGTCCGGCGGTCCAGGTGGAGTCCTCCACTGCGACGTCGTCGTTGACCACGACTGCCTTGACGGTGATGTCCTCCATCTCGGCGAGTTCGGCGGCGGTCTCGAAGTTGAGCACGTCACCGGTGTAGTTCTTCACGATGTGCAGCACGCCCTTGCCGCCGTCCACCTTCTTGGTGGCCTCCAGGATCGGATCGGGGGTCGGTGAGGTGAAGACGGCGCCCGGCACGGCGGCGTCCAGCATGCCCAGGCCGACGTAGCCGGCGTGCAACGGCTCGTGGCCGGAGCCACCGCCGGAGACCAGACCGACCTTCCCCTGAACCGGGGCGTCAGCGCGGACCACGTAGTCAGGGTCGGTGTAGACGGTGACCAGATCGGCGTGGGCGGCGGCAAAACCCTTCAGGGTCTCGGCGACGACATTGGCAGGGTCATTGATGAGTTTCTTCACTGAGCTCTCCTTCGAGACCGGACTGGGGCAGGCACTCTCAATGCTGCCGTGTCCACCCGACAAGGAGAAAGGTTCTGTCGTGCAATTTCGTTCAGGGTTGTCCGCCGGGGTGAACGAACGTCGGGGGTGGACGGTGGATTGGCTGCGCCCCCGGCCTGGCCGCGCGTGCTCCAGCTGCGATTCTGCCGTCCCAGCCACGGTCCCGTGTGCGACCACCGCGCCGCTCCTCGGCCGCGGTCCCGGACGGGAAAAGCGACTTCGGCCGGCTCCAGGGCCACGCTGCCAGCCGGCCGAACGCTCCTCGGCCGCGGTCCGGACGGGAAAAGCGACGGGGCCCCGGCCTGATCGGCCCGAGCCCCGGTCACAACGCGGTGGCGGAGGGATTTGAACCCTCGGTGGGTTGCCCCACACTCGCTTTCGAGGCGAGCTCTTTCGGCCGCTCAGACACGCCACCGCGGGAGAGTGTAACCGCCCCACGCCCGGGGGAGCGAATCAGCGGACGCCTGCCGGCCACCCGCCATCCGGCGAGCGACTGCACCCAACGAACCACCGGACGGGATGTTCCACTCTGCTGGTCACCTTGACTCTGCCGACGCTGTGACACGTGCAAAGTCGAGCACGGCAGGCAGAGTGCGGCCCGCGGCAACTGCCAAGGGACGAGGCAGCGTCAGGAGCGCTGCGCCGCGAAGAACTCCTGCAGGATCGCAGCACACTCGGACTCCAGAACACCGCTGACCACCTCGGACCGATGGTTCAGCCGCGGGTCACGGACGACGTCCCACAACGATGAAACCGCGCCCGCCTTGGGGTCGAAGGCACCGAACACCAGCCGCCGGACGCGGGCCAGCACCAACGCGCCCGCGCACATCGTGCACGGCTCGAGGGTGACCACCAGCGTGCAGTCCTCGAGCCGCCAGGTACGCAACTCCTCCGCCGCCCGGCGCAGCGCCAGCACCTCCGCGTGCGCGGTGGGATCCTTCAGCAGTTCGCGTTCGTTGCCGGCCCCGGCGATCAGCCCGCCGTTCCGGTCCAGAACCACTGCACCGATCGGGACGTCGCCGTGGTCGGCTGCGGCCCGGGCCTCGTCCAGCGCCTGCCACATCGCGGGTTCCCACCGGTTCACCGCGCACCCCGTCCCGCGACGCTGCGCGCGCGACTCGTCGTCGCTCGCCCTGCGCGCGCTGGGACGAGGGGGACGCACAGCATGGCCGATCCGGACCGTGACATTGATGTGGCCGTCAGTCGAAGGAGCGTGAGACGGTCCGGGAGAACTCGGGGCCGAACTTGATCTTCTTCGCGATCTGCTCGAGCAGACCGGCGGAGTCCTCGTCGTACTCCGAGGCCAGTGCCTCCAACTCGAAATCGGGCAGCCCGGCGTCAACCAGGATGTCCAGGTCGCCTGCGGGGAAGGTGTCCTCGTCCTCGTCGGGGGAGTCGATGCCCAGGTAATCGACGACGTCGCGGGCGATCGGCCAGTCCGCAGCGGCTCCGGCATCGGACAGGAAGACCTGCACCTTCTTGCCGCGCACCCGCACCAGGACGAACACCTCGGTGGCCAGCGACACCATGGCCAGGGCGCCGGCGTCACCGGGAATCCGCCGCAGCTGGGTCATCAAGGCGTCCAGGTCGTTGGCCAGCTCAAGGTCGAGGCCGACCACCACCGGCTGCCCCTCCTCGCGGTAGAGCGCCAGGATCAGGTCGATGTCCTCCTCGGCGGCATCCTCGGGATAATCGTCGAAATCGTCGTCGGACTCGTCGGCGTCGTCCTCGTCATCGTCGTCGGGGCCGTCGAGTTCGAGGTCGTCATCCAACTCCTCCAGCCCTGCCCGGTCGTCACCGAGATTCGGCAACTCCAGCTCGAAGTCACCCGTGCTCCCGCTCACACCCCGCTCCTAACCTTGAGGTCTCCATCGTGACAGAGATCGACCGCTCAGGCACCCCCATCAGGCGATTCGCAAGGACAGCAGGACCCAGCCGGTCCACCGGAACCACACGTCGGTGCAGGCGGGTGTCGTGTGGGAGAGTTGTGGTCGTGGAACTCCTCGCTATCGATCACCCGCTGGTTGCCCACAAGGTGACCCTGCTGCGGGACGTGCACACCGCCAACCCGACCTTCCGCCAACTGGTCGAGGAACTGATGACCCTGCTGTCCTACGAGGCCACCCGTCAAGTGCGCATCGATCCGTGCGAGGTCACCACCCCGATCACCACCACCACAGGTGTCCAGCTCAGCAAGCCGACCCCGCTGGTGGTACCGATCCTGCGCGCCGGGCTGGGGATGCTGGAGGGCTTCCTGCGGGTGATGCCGACCGCCGAGGTGGGTTTCGTCGGCATGGTGCGCGATGAGGAGACCCTGCAGCCGTTCACCTACGCCGAGCGGCTGCCGGAGGATCTGTCCGGACGGCAGTGCTACGTCCTCGACCCGATGCTGGCGACCGGCGGCTCGCTGGGCGGTTGCGTGCAGTTCCTGGTGGACCGCGGCGCCGACCACATCACCTGCATCTGTCTGCTCGCCGCCCCGACCGGCATCGATCACGTCCGGGAGATCGTCGAGCCACTCGGCATCCCCTGCACGCTGGTGGTCGCGGCCGTGGACGAGAAGCTGAACGACGTGGGCTACATCGTCCCCGGCCTGGGCGACGCCGGAGACCGGTTGTACGGTCTGGCGAAGTAGCCTCCTCCTCCCCTCCTCCCCTCCTCCCCTCCTCTCCCCTCGCAGAATCCGGTTCGAAAACGCTGCCGGAGGGAATATCCCCCTCGGCGCCCGTTCTGGAACCGGATTGTGCGCTCGCTGTGACACCAAGGAGACACCCATGGACCTTGTGGACGCCTTCCCGCCATTCGGCCTGCGCGTCGAAGCGGGCCCGGTCGTGCTGCGTCCGATCACCGACGACGTGCTGCCGGCCTTGATTGAAGTGGCGCTGGGTGGCGTCCACGCTCCTGGTGACGACCCGTTCTACCGGCCGTGGACCGATGTTCCGGCGGACGAACTGCCGGCGAACTTCGCCCGGTTCCACTGGAGCCTGCGCTCCGGCTGGAGCCGGGAGCGCTGGGCGCTGGAACTCGCGGTTGAGTACGAAGGGCAGGTCGTCGGCGTGCAGGGCGTGGCCACCGAGGACTTCCTGGCCACCCGCAGTGGCGAGACTGGCTCCTGGCTGGGGCTGCAGCACCACGGCAGGGGCATCGGCACCCGGATGCGGCAGGCGCTCGGCGCGCTCTGCTTCGACCACCTCGGCTTCGAGCAACTCACCTCCGGCGCGTTCGCCGACAACCCGGCGTCGAACGGGGTGAGCCGCAGGGTCGGCTACCAGCCGAACGGTGTCGACCGGCTCGCCCGCCGCGGCACCTGGGTGGCCAACAACA
>NZ_JAYFPT010000040.1:0-18758 GCF_034927565.1 Propionicimonas sp. | reverse complement strand
GACGGACCGGAATGCCGCTGTGTGAAAGCACCGAAAACCTCGCGGGAACCCGGGTGGACGTACTAGCGTGCCTAGAGCGTGTCTCCCTATCCCCAACGGTGGCCTGCTGCGCGGTGCCCCGCGGGCGTCTCGCGGCGTTGTCATCGGTCGGCGATGCACCACATCGCCTCCCTCCGTCGCCTTGCGAGCCACTCCGCGGGACCCCGCTCGCGACGGCCAGGGATAGGTAGACACGCTCTAGTCAGGCCGGACGATCGGTCCAGCCTGGACGATGACGGCGCCGGTGTCGGCGCACAGCGAAAGGTGGAGCGGCCGGCATGACGAGGACTGCACGACGGCGCGGCGACCGTCACGATGCCACCCGGGTCGATCTGGGGCGGGAGTTCAAAGCGGTCTTCCCCTACATCATGCGGGGCCGCAACGACTCGATCGCCTACTACCCGATCCAGGTGGACGCCGAGCCGCTGCTGGCCTACATCGAGGAACACAAAGGCACCGAGTCCCAGCTCAGCGTCTTCGAGGCCTTCCTGCTGGTCCTGATCCGGATTCTGCGCGAGCGCCCGACGCTGAACCGCTACTTCGCCGGGCGCCGGCTCTACCAGCGCCGCAATGTCGACCTGTCCTTCGTCGCCCGACGGCAGTACACCGACGACGCCAGCGAGACCAATGTCTTCGTGAGCGTGAAGCCCGAGGACGACCGGGCGACCATCCTGGCCAAGATCCGGGGCGAGATCCGGGTGGCCAAGAGCGGCGAGACCAAGGACGACGAGGACCTGATCGGGCTCTTCCTGAGGTTGCCACGTGGCCTGTTGCGGGCGGCGGTGAAGGTTGTGGAGTGGTGGGACTTCTACGTCGACACACCGGGTTTTCTGCGCGGCGTCGACCCCCTGCGCTGCAGTGCCTACGTCGCCAACCTCGGCAGCGTCGGGATGGGCGCTGCCTACCACCACCTGTTCGAGTGGGGGACGTGCAGCCTGTTCGTCACCATCGGGCAGATCAAGCCCACTGTTTGCGTGGGCGAGGATGGAAAGCCCGCCGTAAGGCGTATGGTCGAGTTACGGTTCGCTCTGGATGAGCGGATCGCCGACGGATACTACGACGCAACCGCCCTGAACCTGTTCGACACCTACCTGCGCGAACCGGCCGAACTTGAGAGGCTGTGAGTGGATATGAGCGCCGATCCGGACCGCCCCTGGCTGGGCGTGTACGGCGAGATGCCGGCGGACATTGAGGTTCCCGACGCCACGATGTACGAACTGGTGGCCAGGACCGCCAGGCAGTGGCCGTCCCGGACCGCGATGATCTACTTCGGACGAAAGCTCAGCTACGCGACCCTGCTGGCCGAGATCGACCGCTGCGCGGCTGCGCTCGCCGCCCACGGGCTGCGTCCCGGCGACGCGGTGACCGTCTCGATGCCGAACGTTCCGAACGCGGTCGTGATGTTCTATGCCCTCAACCGCCTCGGCGCCAGGGTGGCGATGACCCACCCGCTGTCCTCGCCGATGGAGTTGCAGCACTATCTGAAGCAGACCGGCAGCCGGTGGGCGGTCACCATGGACATGTTCTACGGGAAGTTCCGCGACATCCTGGACGACTCCCCGGTCGAGCACCTGCTGATCGCGAAGTTCTCCGACTACCTCTCGCACACCAAGAAGCTCGGGTTCGAGGTGACCAAGGGACGCAAGATCGCCCCCGTCCCCACCGACGACCCACGGATCGTCAAGTGGCGTGATTTCATGGCCGCGGGCCAGCAGCCGACCGACTACGAACGGCCGCGCGACCCGGACCAGACCAGCGTCATCCTGTTCAGCGGCGGCACCACCAGCCTGCCCAAGGGGATCGAGCTGAGCTCGACCAGTTTCAACGCGCTGGCGGTCTCGATGGCCATCATCAGCGGCTTCTCGCTGGGCAACAGCGTGCTGGCGATCCTGCCGGTGTTCCACGGTTTCGGGCTGGGACTGTGCATCCACACTCCGCTGACCGTCGGCGGCTACTCCATCCTGGTGCCCGAGTTCAGCGCCCAGATCTACATCGACAACCTGGCGAAGCACTCCCCGTCCTACATCGCCGGGGTGCCGACCCTGTTCCAGGCCCTGCTGACCAATCCCAAGTTCGCCAAGGTCTCGTTCGAATCGCTGCGTGGCGCCTACTGCGGCGGCGACTCGTTGACCTCCAGTCTCAAGCACCGGTTCGACGACGCGCTGGCGGCTCAGGGCAGCAAGGTCGAACTGCTGGAGGGTTACGGCCTCACCGAGTGCGTGACTGCCTGCACGCTCTCGCCGCCGCACCTGTACCGGGAGGATTCGATCGGCGTGCCGATCCCGGGAATGCGGATGAAGATCGTCGACCTCCACACCGCCGAGGATCTGCCCTACGGCGAGGAGGGGGAGATCTGCGTCACCGGGCCGACCCTGATGAACGGCTACCTCAACGAGCCGGACGCCACCGCCGACACCCTGCGGATCCACGCCGACGGCAGGACCTGGCTGCACACCGGTGACATCGGGACGATGGATGCCGACGGCTACCTGTACTTCAAGGGGCGGCAGAAGCGGATCATCAAGGTGTCTGGGGTCTCGGTCTTCCCCGCTCAGGTCGAACAGGTACTGGAGGCGCACCCGGCGGTGAGCCGGGCCTGCGTGATCGGCACCCCCGACGACTACCAGATCACCTCGGTGAAGGCCTTCGTCGTGCTGGCCGGCGAGGCCGCGGACGAGGACCGGATCAGGGAGGATCTGCTGGCGCACTGCCGCAAGCACCTGATGAAGTGGGCGGTGCCCCGCTCGGTCGAGTTCCGTGCCGAACTGCCGACCACCCTGGTGGGCAAGATCGCCTACACCCAGCTGGAGCAGGAGGAACTCGCCCGCCGGACGGCCCGCGCCGCCGGCTGAGGGGACGCCGTCCGGTCGGTCCTGGCGGGTCTGCGACGAGTGATCGTCCGCAACGCTGTCGTGGCTCGAATCGGAACAGTCGCCACCGTGAGTCACGGGGCCGGGGTGGGGGCGAGAGCGTGCAGGGCCTGACGGATGCTGCCGACCCCGGACTCGTGGCCGTCGTCGGGACGGGACAGCCGGTCCCACGTGGCGAGCTGGTCGTCCATCGCTGCCAAGTAGGCCTCGGCCAGCTCGTCCATCGCCTGGCCGAGCCGGGTGGCCGAGGCGTAGGCCAGGCGCAGCAGGTTCTTCTCGACCTCCCAGGGCAACTGCCGGCGGAAGTGCCGGTGCATAATCGGACGGACCAGCCGCATCGGGATCAGCCAGGACAGCAGCTCCAGGTGGCTGTCGAAGACCGGGTTGAGGGTGATGTCCGGCGGCAGCGGAGCAGGCGCCTCCGCTGCCACGCTGGGCGGCTGCAATTCGATCCCGAGGGCCTCTTGCACCGCGAGCCCCAGCCGCTGTGCGAAGCCCTGGGCGAGTCCGTCCAGCGGTCCCCGGGCTGGCTCCAACTGGGCCGCCAGCCAGGCCGGGTCACGCAACGGCAGGTCGCTGCAGACTTCCTGCAGGTTGGCGGTGAGCCAGGCGCGGAACCGGGCCGACTCGTCCGCGAGCGAGCCCTGCCAGGTGGGCAGTGCGGCCTCCAGCCGGGTGGACAGCTCCCAGGTGATGGTGTCGCGGACCCGGACAGCCTCGGCCTCCGCGTTCTGGCGCACGCCACCCAGTCGCTGACGGACCAGAGTGCGTACCTCGGCGCGCAGCCGGGGGAACCGGGCGCGCTCGGCGTCCAGCAGCGCGGTCAGCCGCAGCCGGGCCTGCTCGTCGGCCTCGGCCGCGCCGAGCGCCAGCCCGAGGTAGGTCCGGCAGTCTGCTTCCAGGCTGCGCAGCCGGTAGTCGAGCAGGATCTCGGCGAGCTGCCGGTGGCGGGCCTGGAGTTCGTCGGTTAGGTAAGCCAGCAGGTCGGCGCGCAGATCCTCCCGGTCGGACAGCACCGACCAGGCCACGACGGGCAGCTCCCGTCCGGTCTGTTGCCCGACCTGGCCGGCGACGAAGCCGAGCACCTGGTCAAGGTCGGCGCGGGTCACCAGATCAGCCTTGGTCACCACCAGCACGATGTGCGGGGTATGTGGGGTCAGTCGTTGCAGCAGCTCGAGGTCTTCGGCGCCGAGCGGCTGGGTGGCGCTGACTGCCAGGATCACCGTGCCGGCCTGAGGGAGCCAACCCAGCGAGGTGGCGGTGTTGTGTGCGTAGGCGCTGCCCAGCCCGGGAGTGTCGACGAAGGTCAGGTCGGGCAGCGTCGCCAGCCCGGTGGTGGCCAGCTCGACCCGGGCCACCCCTCGGACGTTGTTCGGATTGCGCTGCTCGACGACGTAGTCGGCGATCTCATCGTCGGTGATCTGGATCCGGCGCCCGTCGCCGAAGCTGACGGTCGCCGCGGGACGGTCGGCGTGCCGGATGCTGGTCACCACCGCCGTCGCCGGCACGGCCAGGACGGGCAGCAGCCGGGTACCGCTGAGGCTGTTCAGCAGCGAGCTCTTGCCGGCCTTGAATTGCCCGAGCACGGCCACGGTCAACCGCTCCGGCTCGGCGACCAGCTGCCGGGCCGCGTCCAGCCGGGCGGCCAGCGTGGTGAGCTCGAAACGTTCGACCAGGTCAGTCAGCCGGTCGAGCCGGTCGGAGGTCAGGGTGGTGGCGGTCACCGGGCACCTCCGAAGACCAGCTGGTAGACGTCCTCGCCGTGGCTGGTCGGCAGGGGACGGCCGGGCAGGATCCGGAAGCTGCGGCTGCCGTCCGCGCGCCGTTCGGGACGCAGGAACACCGTCCGGGGACGGTCGGCATACCCGTCGGCCAGGGTGAACATGTGGGTGACGAAGACCACCCGGATGCCTGCCCGGGTGAGGGCGTCAACGATCTGGCGGGCGATCTCGGCGCCTTCCGGCTCGTCAGTACAGGCGAAGGACTCATTGAACAGCACCAGGTCCCCGGCGGCCGCACGATCCACGATCGCACTCATCCGGACCAGCTCCTCGTCCAGCTTCCCGCTGTCCAGGCTGGCGTCCTCCTCGCGCCGGAAGTGGGTGTGCAGCCGCCGCACCACGCTGGCCCGGTAGCCGTTCGCGGTGACGAACATGCCCGCCTGCATCATCAGCTGGGCCAGCCCGAGGCCGCGCAGGAAGGTCGACTTGCCACCCTGGTTGGCGCCAGTGACCAGCACCAGGCTGGCATCGTCGGCCGCCAGCTCGCTGGGGACGACAGCCGCCCGCGAGCGCAGCACCAGGGCCGCGTCGGCCAGCCCGGTGGCGTTCTGGACGACCGGGGTCACCTGGTGCGGCTCCGGCAGGGTGATCGGCGCGCCGCAGGCGGTCAGCCTCTGCTGGAGACGAAGACAGCACAGATAGAAGCCGGCCTCCCAGCGCAGCTGCTCGAAGAAGGCCAGGATGTGGTCGGAGGAGGTGGCGACCGCCTCGGCCACCTTCACGGTGGCATCGTCGCGCAGCGCGTCGAGGGCGCGGGCCCCGGCCTCGTCCCGGTCGGCGAGGGTGTAGTGCAACCGCTGCGGCGGCCGGGGGATCAGCTCCCGCCAGCGGTGTCGCTGCTGCGGTGGGCGGCGCAGCGCCAGCCGGGTGGACAGTGCGTCCGGCCCAACGCCGGCGGTGAACACCATGCCGGCGCCGAACCGCAGTCCGCGCACCTGGTCGGCCACCTCGGTCAGGTAGTCCTCGCCGAGTTCGGCGCACAGCCGGCTGCACAGGTTCTGCAGGCCCGGCGAGCGGACCTGGCTGGTCGTCCGCTCGGCGAATTGCCGCAGCGCGCGCAGCGTCGGCAGGGCGGCGGCCACGATCTGGGTCGACCGGGACAACAGCGAGCTCGCCGTCCGTCCCGACCACAGCCAGGCACCCCGCTGGGCCTTCAGCCCCTGGTTGGCGAGGTCGTAGAGTTCCTGGATCATCGCGGGGTGGCGCAGCGCGTCGGCCAGGACATCCAGCCGCCAGCGGATCGCCGGCAGCTCGACGAGCGGGTTCAGCATGGTCTGTTCGACGATGGTGCGCAGCAGCCGGTCGCCGCCGGCCATCGTCTCCCACAGCGGTTCGAGATCGAGGTCGCGGGCCAGGTCGTCGCGGTCCTCGGGCAGCGCGGTCTCGCGGTCGGCGTCCCGTTGGGGGTGCATCAGCAGAACCCTCATGCCAGCCTCCGATCCAGGTCAGCCCCGGTGAGCCGGTGTTTGCCGGCCAGGGCGATGGCGTGGGCCAGCCCGTCGGGCGGCTGCGGGAGCACTTTGAAGGTGCGGATCGCGGGATCCTCGGGGTCCACCTGGCTGACCAGGCTGACGATGTGCGGGCTGACCTGCACCAGTTCGTCGAGGAAGGTGACCCACACGGTGAGGCACTGCCGGGCGTCCAGTTCCTTCAGCATCCGGGTGGAGAGGGCGACGGCGTCGGACAGCGAGGTCGAGGTGAAGATCTCGTTGACCACCACCACCGAGGACGGCCCGGCGACGGCGAGGATGTCACGGATCCGGACCAGTTCGTCCTCCAGCCCACCGCGCTGGTCGGCGGTGTTCTCGCCGCGCTGGAAGTGGGTCAGGACGTGGTCGGCGAGCGGGACGGTCGCCCGGCGGGCGGGCACCGGCAGGCCGAGCGAGGCCAGGTAACACAGCTGCCCGACAGTACGGGCGAAAGTGGTCTTGCCGCCCTGGTTGGGGCCGGTGACGATCAGGATCCGTTCGTCCGCGGCCAACTGCAGGTCGTTGGTGACCACGCCGGCGCCCTGGCGTTTCAGGGCCAGGACGAGGTCATAGACCTGGTCGGCGGCCAGGTGATGGGTCGCTTCGACGCTGGGCAGACAGGACGGGAGCCCCTGCGCGCCGGCGTCGTCCAGGACGTCCAGCCAGGCCAGGGCAAAGGTCAACTCCCGGGCGAACGCGGCGACCTGGTGGTCGATGAAGTCGGCGTGGGCGGTGGCGAACCTGGCCAGCGCGCCGAACTGGTCGGGGTACAACCTGGCGGCCATCGCCGATACCGCGGCCTCGATGTGGTTCATGCTGCGGATCGGAGGTTCGGGCACCTTGTGCCGCTCGGACGGACGGAAGGCGCCGAAGCGGGCGAAGGTGGCCAGCACCGAGGCCACCTGGTCGGGCTCGTCCCGGGGCAGGCCGGCCTCGATCGTGGGGCCGTGGATACGGAGCCGGTACTCCACCCGATCGAGGTCGTCGCGGGTGCGGACGGCATCGGCACGCAGCCGGTCGAAGCCGGACGAGGCGCGGTAGTCGGCCAGCCAGGCGGCTGCCCGGCGCAGCCCGGGGGAGGCCGGCGGATCGGCCGCGAGCGCGTCGGTGACCGCGATCACCGTGTCGACGTAGTGCAGTCCGGCCCGCAGCAGGGTCGCCTGTCTGCCGATCTCGTAGTGCTGGGAGCCGGCTCCGTCGGTCAGGCGGTGGGCCCAGTCCACCCGGTGGGTGAAGTCGGCCAGGCAGGTGCGCAGCGGGGCGGTGAGCAGGTCGGCGAAGACCGCCAGCCGGTAGCCGACGGCCTCGGGCGAGCCGAGCGGGGTGGAGAGGTAGTCGCCGACCGGCACGCCGCCCGCACGGGCGACCAGCGCCGGGACCAGTTGATCGAGGTTGAGATCGGCGAAGCAGGCCGGTGCGGTGTGGACCAACGCCTGGTGCGGCCTCGGGAACAGGATGCTGAAGCCAGGCCCGGCCGCGTCGGTGCCTGCCGGTGGTGCGGTGGTCTGGGGAGTGGTGGTGACGGCAGACATGAGTCCCTCTCGGATTCACAGGGACCGTCAGCGTTCGCGGTTGTCGGCGAGCCCCATCGCCGTACGTCCAGCCTACTCCGCCGACCAGGAGGGGACGGGAGTGGGTCGGGCGGGGTGCCGGACGGGGGCTGGCGATCTCGGGTAGGGTGAGGAACACGGCGGTGGGGCTCGCCGACAACCGCGGTCTACGCCAACAGTCCCTACCACAACGGTAGGAGTGTGCGTGAGCCCCGCTGGACCCATCGCCCGGTGCCTGTGGCGCCGGCCCGGCTCTGCCCTCCCCGATCCAGGAAGGCAATCATGAGCATCACCATCGAACGGGTATCCGCCCTTGAAATCCTCGACTCCCGGGGGCGACCGACGCTCCAGGTCAGCGTCGAGTACAACGGCCGGCAGCGGGAATCGGCCGGGGTTCCGTCCGGTGCGTCCACCGGGTCCGGCGAGGCTGTCGAACTCCGGGACGGCGACCCGGCACGCTTCGGCGGCGCCGGCACGCTGACTGCCGCCGCCAACGTCACCATCGCGATCAACAACGCCCTGGCCGGGCGCACCTTCGTATCGGTCAAGGAGGTGGACGAGGTGCTGATAGCGCTCGACGGCACCCCCAACAAGGCCTCGCTCGGCGCGAACGCGATCGTCGGCACCTCGATGGCGGTCGCCCGGGCCTTCGCCGCCGCTGCCGGCCTGCCGCTGTGGCGCTACCTGGAGCCCGACTGGGTATCGGCCCGGCTCCCCATCCCGCACTTCAACGTGATCAACGGTGGCGCGCACGCTGCCAACAACCTCGACTTCCAGGAATTCATGCTCGCCCCGCTGGGTGCCCCGTCCTTCACCGACGCGGTGCGCGCCGGTGCCGAGGTGTACGCCAGCCTGAAGAAGCGGCTCTCGGCCGCCGGACACAGCACCGGTCTGGGCGACGAGGGCGGCTTCGCCCCGCAGTTGGACCGTCCTGACCAGGTGCTGGAAGTGCTGGTCGGGGCGATCGAGGACGCCGGCTACACCCCGGGCACCGGGGGCGTGGCGATCGCGCTCGACCCGGCGGCCAACGGCTTCTACGCCGACGGTGGCTACACGGTGGCCGGCCAGCGGTACAGCAGCGAGGAGCTGATCGCCTACTACGCCGACCTGGTCGACCGCTTCGGAGTCTGGAGTATCGAGGACGGCCTGGCCGAGGACGACTGGGACGGCTGGGTGTCGCTGACCGCCCAGCTGGGCGACCGGCTGCAGCTGGTCGGCGACGACATCTTCGTCACCAACCCGGCGGTGATCACCAAGGGGATCGAGCTCAAGGCGGCCAACGCCGCCCTGATCAAGCTGAACCAGATCGGGACGGTGACCGAGACTCTGGAGGCGATGCGACTCTGCCGCGAGGCGGGCTACGCGGCGATGGTGTCCCACCGTTCCGGTGAGACCCCCGACAGCTTCATCGCCGACCTGGTCGTCGGCTCCGGCTGCGGCGAGATCAAGGCGGGCGCCCCGGCGCGCGGCGAACGGGTCGCCAAGTACAACCGGCTGCTGGAGATCGCCGCCACCCATCGCGGGCTGCCGTTCGGGCTGCAGTAGTGCGTCCGTCTCCCGTCCGGCGGTCGGCAGACTGCCGGACGGATGGTCAGACGGGCAGGCTGATGGGGAACTGGATCTCGGTCAGGTACTCCGGGGGTGGCACCTGGTCGGGGGAGTTGAGGTACACCTCGCGGGGAGCGCCCGCGCCGGCATGGCCATGTTCCTGGATCCAGGCCTCGACAGCCGCGTACGCCGGGCCGGCCTCGTCGTACGGACCTTGGTGGACGGTGGCGGCGACCATCCTGGCCGGCTCCTCCTGGCCGAGGACCTGGCCGTCGGACGGAAACGGCGAAGCGACCGGGAAGCCGAGTTCGATCTCACCTGCGGACTCGGCGTCCACCGGCTCGGTCATGATCAGGAAGGGCGGGCCGGCAAAGCCGGCGCCACAGCGTTCGATCGCGGCCGCGATGGTGGCAAAGCCCTGGCCGACGGATGGTCCGATAGTGGCCGCGGTGACCTGCTGGCGCAATACCGCCGTGTGCTGTGCTGGGAGTTGCTTGAGGGTGATGTCGTAGGACATGGGGTCTACCTCCTGTGTGACGAGACGACGGAGGAAGCTGAGCATCCTGGTGTGCCGGTCGAGTTGCTCCTGCAACCGACGGCCGTGCCGTTCGTACACTCTGGCCGCCGTCAGGTGGTCGGGTGCCTCCAGGACGGTCCTGATCTCGTCCAGCGGCATGTCGAGACTCCGCAGCATGCGGATCGCCTCGGCGCGGTTCGCCTGGGCGTAGCTGTAGTAGCGGTAGCCCGAGGACGGGTCCACCCAGGCCGGGGTGAGCAGCCCGGCGTCGTCGTAGTGCCGCAGCGCCTTGATCGACAGCCGACTCACCCGTGAGAAGCGCCCGATCGGGATCAGGTTGTCCATGGTTCCTCCACGACCCACCCTCGACTCTCCCCTCACTGGAGAGTCAACACCCTGCCCGGAGGATCTCGCAGCCGATTCCCGGACACTGGGCGGCGGCGGTGCGCAGTGGTGCTCAGCTGGGTTCCGGGTTCACCGCGGCAGCGATCAGCGCCAGGCCGCGATCGAGGTCCTCGGAGTTGACCGAGCCGAAGCCGAAGACGATGCCCTGCCGGGTGCCGCTGCCCGACCAGTACTGCGAGAGCGGGCTCACCCAGACCCCGGCGGCGGCCAGCTCCGCCACCACCTCGGCCTCGGGCCGGTCGGACTCCACCACCGCGTGCAGGCCGCCGTCCATCGGATAGACGTGCAGGCCCGGGACGTCGGCCAGGGCGGCGACGACCTGGGCTCGGCGACGCCGGTAGCGGTTGCGCATCCGCTGGGTGTGGAGCCGCAGGGCGCCGCTGGCGAGGTAGCCAGCGACCGCCCGCTGGGCGACCAGGCCGACGGGCTGCCCGAGGTCGTGACGGGTGGCCTCGACGTCAGGTACCAGCCAGTCGGGCAGTGCGAGGAAGCCGACCGCCAGGGCCGGGGTGAGGATTTTGGACAGCGTGCCGAGCAGCACCACCCTCCCGTCCGCTGGGTCGTCGAGGGCGGCCAGCGCGGGCAGGGGCCCGGAGGTGTAGCGCAGTTCGGAGTCGTAGTCGTCCTCAATGACGACCACCCGGTTCGCCCGCGCCCACTCCAGCAGGGCCTGCCGGCGGTCGACCGGCAGCGACCCGCCGAGCGGGTACTGGTGGCTGGGGGTCACCAGCAGCACGTCGGGAGCTGCCAGGCCGGTGGGCAGGTCATCGGTCTGCAGCCCGCGGTCGTCGACCGGGAACGGAACGACGCTCGCCCCCAGCCGGGCAGGTACCCGGCGCAGCGAGGGGTAGCCCGGCTCCTCGACCCCGACCCGCAACGGACGCCGTTCCCCGGTGGTGCCACGGGGAGGATGGCTGTCAACCGGGCCGATGCCGCCGGTCAGACCTGTCGAGACTTGTTCGTTCTGCCGGCCCGGATCCAGTCGGTCGCCGAGGGCGGTCAGCAGCAGGGCGAGGCCCTCGCGTCCGCCGGCGGTCACCGCGATCTGGCCCGGGTCGCGCACCACGGCGCGCATCCGGCGCAGGTGGTCGGTCCAGGCGCTGCGCAGTGCTGACAGCCCCAGCGGCGGCACCGGTTCGTCGACCGGGGACGAAGCGGCGTCTCGCCAGGCCGCCTTCCAGGCGGGGGAGACCAGCTGTCTCGTCCAGGGCCGTCCGGGACGCAGGTCGAGCCGGGGCAGCGGTTGCAGGGGTGCCGGGCGCGGCGGCCGGGGCGGGCCCGGCAGCACCCGCCTGAGCTGGGGGTTCACCGTCGTGGAGCCCCCCGGGGTGGCGCTCAGGTAGCCCTCAGCGAGCAACTGGTCGTAGGCGGCGACCACCGTCCCGCGGGAGACCTGGAGGTGCGTGGCCAGTGCCCGACTGGACGGCACCGCCTCTCCGGGGGCGACCACCGCGTCCGCAATGAGCGTCCGCAGTTGGCTCGCCACCTGAGCGGGAAGGGGGACTGCCGCGTCGGCGTCGAGCCGGAGCGGCAGGGTGATCTCGGGGGTGCTGCGCACCAGTCCAGAATAGTGGTCCATCCGAGATTGCCTAATTCTGGATCTGGTGATGGTCCAGTAAGACGTTCACGATGAACTCCATGACGACTCTGACTGGATCCCCCCTGGTGAAACGCGGCTTGGCCGACATGCTCAAGGGCGGGGTGATCATGGACGTTGTCACCCCCGAGCAGGCGAGGATCGCTCAGGACGCCGGCGCGGTGGCAGTGATGGCGCTGGAACGCGTCCCGGCCGACATTCGGGCCCAGGGCGGGGTGGCCCGGATGAGCGACCCCGACCTGATCAGCGCGATCATCGACGCGGTGTCCATCCCGGTGATGGCCAAGGCCCGGATCGGCCACTTCGTGGAGGCCCAGGTGCTGGAGTACCTGAAGGTCGACTACATCGACGAGTCCGAGGTGCTCTCACCGGCCGACTACTCCCACCACATCGACAAGCGGGCCTTCACCGTGCCCTTCGTCTGTGGCGCCACCAACCTGGGCGAGGCGCTGCGGCGGATCGCCGAGGGGGCGGCGATGATCCGTTCCAAGGGCGAGGCGGGTACCGGCGACGTCTCTGAGGCCACCAAGCACATCCGTACCATCCGGGGCGAGATCGCCGTACTGCAGGCGACCTACCAGGCCAACCCCGACGAACTCTTCGTCGCCGCGAAGGAACTGCAGGCGCCCTATGAACTGGTGCACGAGGTGGCCGCGACCGGCAAGCTCCCGGTGGTGCTGTTCACCGCGGGCGGGGTGGCCACTCCCGCCGACGCGGCCCTGATGATGCAGCTCGGCGCGGACGGGGTGTTCGTCGGTTCGGGCATCTTCAAGTCAGGCAACCCGGCGGCCCGGGCGGCCGCGATCGTCAAGGCCACCGCGCTGTACCAGGATCCGGCTGCCATCGCCGAGGCCTCGCGTGGTCTGGGCGAGGCAATGGTCGGGATCAACGTCAGCGACCTGCCCGCCCCGCACCGGTTGGCCGAGCGGGGCTGGTGAGCGTGAGCACGGTCGGGGTGCTCGCGCTCCAGGGCGGAGTGCGCGAGCACCGGCACCTGCTGGAGGGGCTGGGGGCGCGCGTCGTTGAACTGCGGGTGCCGTCCGACCTGACCGGACCGGACGGACTGCGGGTGGACGGGCTGGTGCTGCCCGGTGGCGAGTCGTCGACCATCGACCGGCTGCTGCGCACCTTCGGGCTGTTCGAACCGCTCGCGGCGGCGATTCGCGACGGCCTGCCGACCCTCGGCACCTGCGCCGGGCTGGTGCTGCTGGCCCGGCGCGTGCTCGACCCCGCGCCCGGGCAGCGGTCGCTGGGGGTGCTCGACGTGACCGTCCGGCGTAACGCTTTCGGGCCGCAGGTCGACTCCAGCGAGGTCGACCTGCCGACCGCATGGGGCCCGGCGCGGGTAGCGTTCATCCGGGCTCCCCTGGTCACCGGGGCCGGAGCGGGGGTCCAGGTGCTGGCCCGGCGCGGGGACGGCATCGTGGGTGTCCGCAGCGGGATGACCACCGGGATCGCCTTCCATCCCGAGCTCACCGGCGAGACGCTGTTCCACCGCCGCCTTCTGGCCGACGTGCGCGACGAGCCGGAAGCGTGGCCGGTTCCGGCGTAGGGCCGCGGACGGCGGTAGCGCCGGGACCACCCGGGCGGACTCGGCCGCCTCAGGATCGGCGTCTCGCCGGGCGGTCGGTGAGAGGCGATTGTGTGCCGAGCGCCGGTCGCGGCGCCGGACGCAGGGCCTACACTCCCGGTCATGCTCCAGCTGCCTGATCTCGCCGGGACGATGCCATGGCCGCTCCGCGGTGGGACGGTGGTCCTGCGATGACCGCTCGGCGCAGGCCCTTCACCACTGTCGTCGCCCGCCTGCCGCGCTGGGTGCGCGCTGTCGTCGCGCTGGCGGTGCTCGTGCTCGGGGTGGTCATCATCACCCGTCCGACGACCTCGCTCGGGGTGCTCGCCGTCCTGATCGGAACCGGACTGGTGCTCGCCGGGGTACTGGACCTCACCGGGCTGGGAACCCAGGCCGTGGAATCGGGGTGGGGGATCGCCACGGCCGTCGTCTGGATCGTCGCCGGCGGGCTGGTACTCGGCTGGCCCGGGTTGACGGTGCGACTGGTGGCGGTGGTCGTCGGGGTGAGCCTGGTGGTGAACGCCGTGCTCACCGTGGCTTCCGGCCTGCGCGGGAAACAGACTCTGGACGCGCGGCTGGCCGCGCTGGCTTTCGGGGCCGCGGGTCTGGTCTTCGGTGTGCTGGCACTGGCCTGGCCCGACATCACGCTGCTGGTGACCTCGGTGGTCTTCGGGGCGCGCCTGATCATGAGCGGATTCGGCTGGTTCTGGTGGGCGCTTGGCGGTGACCGGACCGAGGTGACCCCGGCTGGCGAGCCATCCGGCTGGCGACGCTGGCGCCGCGGTCTCGCCGCGCTGACCGCCCTGCTGCTCGCCGTCGGCGCGGCTGTGCTGAGCGCCGCACTGCAGCGCGGATCCCCGGTGCTGGACGACTTCTATGCCGCGCCCCGGGACGTCCCGGCCGAACCCGGACGGCTGGTCCGCTCGGAGCCGTTCACCCAGAAGGTGCCGGCCGACGCGCGGGCCTGGCGCATCCTCTACACCTCCACGCGGGCGGACGGGGTTGCCGCGCTGGGCAGTGCGATTGTGGTCGAACCGCTGACCCCGGGGCCCCACCCGGTGATCGACTGGACGCACGGCACGACCGGATTCGCGGAGAACTGCGCCCCATCCATCCTGGACGAGCCGTTCGAATCCGGCGCGCTCATGGTCGTGCCCGAGCTGATCGACCAGGGCTGGGCGGTGGTCGCCACCGACTACATCGGGCTGGGGACGCGAGGGCCGCACGGCTACCTGGTCGGCGCAGAGGCCGCCCATGGAGCGCTGGATGCCGTCCGTGCCGCGCGCGAACTGCCGGACGCCGCACTCGGTGACCAGACGGTGGTCTGGGGACATTCCCAGGGCGGCGGTGCGGCGCTGTGGACGGGGGCACTGGCCGGTTCCTACGCCCCCGACGTCCCCCTGGCCGGCGTCGCCGCGCTCGCTCCGGCCAGCGACCTTCCCGGACTGGTCGGCAACCTGTCGCAGGTGCCGGGCGGCAGCATCTTCGCTTCCTTCGTCCTCGCCGGCTACACCGCCGTCTATCCGGACGTGAACTGGCGGCAGTACGTCCGTCCCGGGGCGGAGGCGGTCATGCAGTCGATGGCCGAACGCTGCCTGTCCGAACCGGGCACGCTGGTCTCGGTGCTGCATGCGCTCGGGATGGCACGGGATCCCGAACTGACCTCCACCGACCCGACGACCGGGGCGCTGGGTGCGCGTTTGGCGGAGAACGTCCCGCCCGCAGCGATCGGCGTGCCGCTGTTGCTCGCCCAGGGTGGCGCCGACGGGCTCGTCGTACCCTCGGCGCAGGATGGCTACGTGGCCTCGGTCTGCGCCGCCGGCGAACAGGTTGACTACCGGGTCTACGCCGGACGGGACCACGTCGGCCTGGTCGAGGCCGACTCGCCGCTCATCCCGGAGCTGATCGCGTGGACGACGGCGCGGTTCGCCGGCGAGCCGCCCGCGCCCGGCTGTACCACCACGCAGCGATAGCGGCGCCGAGCGGGGCCAGCCGCCGGCTGAGCTTGGTGAGGCGGGCACCAGCGGCGTGGCCGGGGCCGCCACGGGATCGGCCGGACCCACCGTCCGGTTCGGTGCCGGCCGTCGTCCGCCCTGTCCGTCGGCCCCGACCGGTGCTGCAGGGGTGGTGGATTTGCATCCGTCGATACCCCTAGGGGTATATTGGACGGCATGGCAACACGCGAGATCACGATGAGCAACCTCGAGGAGACGGTCGGTGCCGGCGGCATCGTCCTGCTGGACTTCTGGGCGGCCTGGTGCGGGCCCTGCCGTGCCTTCGGGCCGATCTTCGAGGCGGCGTCCGAGGAGCACCCCGACATGGTGTTCGGCCAGGTCGACACCGAGGCGGAGCGTGATCTCGCCGCCGGCTTCCGGATCACGTCCATCCCGACCCTGATGATCTTCCGGGACGGGATCGGTGTCTACGCCCAGCCAGGAGCGCTGAACGCGTCGACGCTCGACGGCCTGATCGAGGCGGTCGAGAACCTCGACATGGATGATGTTCGGGCGCAGGTTGCCGCGCAGGCAGGCCAGGGGGGTAAGGCCTGATGCGCATCGTCGTGGTCGGCGGGGTCGCCGGCGGGATGAGTTGTGCCGCACGGGCGCGGCGGCTGGACGAACAGGCCGAGATCATCGTCCTCGACCGGGGCGAGCATGTCTCCTTCGCCAACTGCGGCCTGCCCTACTACGTAGGCGGCGAGATCACCGACGCCGCGAAGCTGCTGGTGCAGACCCCTGCCGCGCTGAAGGCCGCGCTGAACCTCGATGTGCGCACCCGTCACGACGTGACCGCCCTGAATGCGGCAGCCCGGCAGGTCACGGTCAGCACGCCGGACGGTGTGGAGGTGCTCGACTACGACGCCCTGGTGCTCTCACCGGGAGCGCAGGCCGTCCGTCCGCCGATCCCGGGGCTGGACTCGCCCCGCGTCCACACCCTGCGAACCGTTGGTGACGCCACCGACCTGCACGGCGCGGTGGCGGAAGGTGCCCGGCGGGCCGTCGTGCTGGGTGCCGGTTTCATCGGGTTGGAGGCCGCCGAAGCGCTGGCCGGGCGGGGGCTGGAGGTGAGCGTCGTCGAACTGGCGCCGCACGTCCTGCCGCCACTGGAGACCGAGCTGGCCAGCCTGGTCACCGCCGAACTCGGCCGTCTCGGCATCGCTGTCCACGACGGGATCGCCGCGACCGCCGTCGAACCGGGCGCCGACCATGACACCGTGGTGCTGGCCGACGGCACCCGACTCGCCGCCGACCTGATCGTGCTCTCGGTCGGAGTGCGGCCGGACACTGCCGTCTTCGAGGCTGCCGGGGTGGCCTGCGAGCGCGGCGCGATCGTCACCGACGAGCACGGTCGTACCAGTCTGCCGGGCGTGTGGGCGGTCGGGGACGCCACGGTGAGTACCGATCCGGTCACCGGCCTGCGCCGTCCGGTCGCCCTCGCCGGGCCGGCCAACCGGGCTGGCCGGCTGGTCGCCGACGACATCCTGTGGCCCGAGCAGGCCCGTCCGATCCCGCAGCCGCTGGGCACCGCCATCGTCCGGGTGGGTGGGCTGGCTGCCGCCCTGACCGGTGCCAACCGGGCCACCCTGGTCGCACAGGGGATCGACCACCACACCCTGCACCTGCACCCGAACCAGCACGCCGGCTACTTCCCGGGTGCCACCCAGGTGCACCTGGTGGTGCACGTCCGGGCCGGCGACGGCCTGCTGCTCGGCGCCCAGGCGGTCGGCGCCGACGGCGTCGACAAGCGGATCGACGTGCTCGCCACCGCGCTGCGCCAGCAGCTGACGGTCGCCGACCTGGTCGACCTCGACCTGGCCTATGCGCCGCCGTTCGGCAACGCCAAGGATCCGATCACGATGGTCGGGCTGGTGGGCGAGAACCTGCTCAGCGGGGCCACTCGGCTGTGGTACCCGTGGGATCTGGACGAGATACTGCGGAGCGCGCTCGTCCTCGACGCCCGCAGCCGCGGCGAGTTCGCGTCCGGCCATCTGCCAGGGGCGCTGAACATCCCGCACACCGAGTTGCGCGACCGGCTGGACGAGGTGCGTGCCGCCGCCGGCGACCGCCCCGTCCGGGTGATGTGTGCCTCGGGGGTGCGCTCCTACCTGGCGCACCGCGTGCTGGCCGAGACCGGCTTCGACTCCGCCACGCTGTCCGGTGGCATCCTCACCCTGCGTGCCGCGCTCGGCGACCGTGCTGACAGCGTGCTGCTGACCGGGGACGCGGAAGCGGCGCAGCCGGCAGGTTCCGAGCAACCCTTGAGGAGGCGGTCATGAGTACCTCTGATCTGGACGCGCAGAAGCGGGTCCTCAACCGGCTGCGCCGGGCCAACGGGCAGCTGCAGGCGGTGATCGGCGCCGTGGAAGCGGGCGCTCCCTGCCGTGACGTGGTGACGCAGTTGGCCGCTGTCCGCAGCGCGCTCGACAAGGCCGGCTTCGCGATCATCTCCACGGCGATGAAGGACTGCCTGGCCGACCCGGACGAGACCAGCCCGGACGGCAACACCCCCGAGCAGCTGGAGAAGCTGTTCCTGATGCTCGCCTGAATCACTCCTGACCATCCATCGAAAGGGAACCACCATGTGTTCAGCTGTCACCTGCCGCGTCTGTGGCAAGACCACCTGGGCCGGCTGCGGCCAGCACGTCGACCAGGTCATGCGCAACGTCCCCAAGGACCAGCGCTGTCCCGGCCACGCCGACGCGCCCAAGGCCGGCTTCTTCTCGTCCTTCTTCTCCCGCTGAGGGTTGCGCCCAAAAGGACTCGCGGGGTGGGGTCGGACGTTGACCTGGCCCGATGGCTTGGCTGCCCAGCTGGTGTCCTGGCGCCCCGCCGTGGCCGGCAGCCGCGAGCAGCACTTCCGTGCCGGACGAGACGTCGCCACATCGAAGTTGGACAGGTCCCAGTGACACCTACACGCCCACATCGCGACGGTGATCGGAGGGGTGTCCAAGTGCTCGGCGGCTTATGATTGGCAGGTATCGTCGGCCGGTAGGTCGAAGAGGCCGACTCGCAGTGCTTTCCCAGCCGTGACGGCCCAAGAACCACGCATCATAATCAACAGACCTAGAATGTCCGGGAAACAGGGGCCAGGTTTCCACAGTCAGGGAATCGTCTTCTGAGCAAGGGGGTGTGTCCGCGTGGCTGGTGGTCGCGGGGTTCCCACGGTGATCGACGTGGCCCGAGAGGCCGGCGTGTCCAAGTCGTCGGCTGCGCGAGTCCTGGCTGGGCGGGGATCGTCCAGCGCCCAGACCCGCCGTCGTGTCGAAGAGGCGGCAGCCAAGCTGGGCTATCGTCCTAACGCGCTCGCGAAGGCGATCAAGTCCGGTTCAAGCGCCACGATCGGAGCGGTCATTCCCGACGTCGCCACACCGTTCTTCTCCACCGTCATCCGCGGCCTCACTGACGCCGCACG
>NZ_JAYFPT010000041.1:0-12330 GCF_034927565.1 Propionicimonas sp. | reverse complement strand
CCGTCGGCGGGGGTGAGCGTGAGGCCGGCGTGGCCGTTGTAGCGCGCGTAGGACGGGTCGAGGCCCTTGGCGGCCATCTTCTTCGACGCCGACTTCAGCAGCAGGGGGGTCAGCCATTTCGCCAGCGTCTTGCCGACCTTGGGTGTCAACTGGTTGATCACCGTGGCGCGGATGTCCATGCTCTCGATGACGTCGTCCTGGTGAAGGGTGTACTCCGCGCGTCCCATGTCGTTGTCGAAGACGTAGCGGGAGTCCTTGGGGTAGACCTTGCCGCTGCCGGCATCGGTGTACTCCGACAGGACCGTGTAGTCCACGCCCTGGGTGTTCTCGAAAACGACGTTGCCGTCGGCGTCCTGGACGAAGCACAGCGGGAAGCGGGTGTAGCCGTATTCCTTGCGGGTGGTCATGTCGAAGACGAGGATCGCGTGGTCATCGAAGCTCTGGCGTGACCAGGTCCAGTGGTTCCACGCCTCGATGACAGGGATGGTGCCCCACTGGTGGTCGTGGTAGCCGCGGCCGTGGATCTGGTGGGTCTGCCCGCCGTAGGTGAGCGTGCCGGTCACCTCACCGGCCGGCACCACACAGAACCAGGTGTAGAACAGCGAGTCGTCGTCGCTGAAGCTGAAGTACGCCGTGCCTGGACGGAACGGCTTCGCCGTGGAGTGCAGGTGGATGTCGGCGGACAGCCCCTCGGTGGGGGCGACCTGGATCCGGTAGTCGGTGAGGTCGCCGGCGAACCGGTGCGGGCCGTAGGACACGTCGCACCCGTCGGTTGCGATCCGGGCCTGATCGGCGGGGACCTTGACCGAACTGGAGTACTTCGTCCCGTCGGGGGCGGTGATCGTGATCCGCAGCATCGGGTGGATCTCCACCGCGGAGATGTGCGGGTTGTCCTTGGTGAAGAACTGGATGACCGCCTGGCTGCCGTCGTCCAGGATCGAGTCGAAGTACCACCATTCCCAGGCGCCAGCGGCGTCTTGGGAGCGGCGTCCGTCCTCCCAGGCCTCGATCCTGTCCGGGCTGAGGCCCAGTGTGCGGTAGTCGTCTGGCTGATCCATCAGCCTCACTCGCTGCGTCACCACGTGCTCCCGCTCACTCGCCGCGGGTGTCGCTCTGGGCCGCCTCGGCGCGTGCGAGCGCGGCAGCTCGGATCTTGTAGGGCTCGAACTCGATGCGCACCTCGGCATTCTCGCTGAACAGGGTGGGACCCTGCGCCGAGCCGGGGATCATGATTGATTCGAGGTCAAAGTGGCGGGCGTCCTGCTCTTGGGCGTGGTCGCCGGTGAATCTCTCGACCACGAGCCGTTGCATGTGGCGGAAGGCCTCGGCGGAGTCGTACTCGTCCATGAACCACCACATCTCCGTCTCCCCGTCCGCGTCAGGGGCGAACCAGCTGCGGGTGCGCGAGTAGAGGTGCTCCAGCGGGTGTGCGCGCTGGGTGTCCATGCCCCAGGCTCCGATCCGTCCGATGCCGAATTGCATCATCTTGTCGTGGTCCTGCTTGCGGATCTTCCAGCTGTAGGTGAAGACCAGGGGGCCCTCACCGAACTCCTCTGGGATCGAGTCGAACCAGGTGCTCCTGTTGATGGCCATGGCGGTTGCCTTCCTTCTTGTTGTGTTTGATCGGGTTCGTTGAGGGGTTGGTGCCCGGTTCACACCCGGGCGCGTGGGTCGGGGTTACCGAAGGAGGCGTACTCGTAGATCATGTCGCCGACGGAACGCTGCTCGGTGCCTGTGGCGAGGTCGGTGAGGGTGATGTCGCCCTTGCCCGCGTAGCGCAGGTAGGACGGGTTGACTCCGAGAGCGTCGAACTTTGCCTTCAGTTCCGGATTGGCCTTGATGAGGATGTTCCCGGCGGCGCGTACCTCAATCTGCTCGGTCCACTCAATGCGGTAGGTGACCAACGTGCCGTCGTTGGCGAAGGTGTAGGTGATCTTCTTGGGGTATTCCTTGCCGGTCTCAGGTTCGACGTAGCGCTCCTCGATGTCGATCGTGGCGTTCTCGCTGTCGATATTGGAGAAGATGACCTCACCGGACGCGTCCAGGACGCCGATGATCGGTACCCAGGTGAACCCGTACCGCTGGGCGGCCACGAGGTCCGACATGGCGACGGTCAGGTCTCCGGAGGACTGGCGGGCCCACAACCAGTGGTGCCAGGCGGCCATCGGGTTCATGCTGTTCCAGCCGTGGTCGTGGTAGCCGAGTCCCGAGACTGGCCAGGTCTTCCCGTTCGCAGTGACGGTGCCGGTGACCTGTCCGCGCGGAATGGTGGTCCAGGTCCAGGTGCGGTCCAGGGATTCGCCGGGTTCGAAGGCGATGTACCCAGTTCCCGGCCGGAACGGCTTGACCAGCGAGTGGAAGTGAAGGTCTGCGCCCACCCCGCCCGCCGGCTCGACATGGATGTCGTAGTCGACCAGGTCGCCTCGTAGATAGTGGGGCCCGTACTTCAGGTCACACTGTCCGACCTTGGTCCAGGAGTCGGCCGGGTCGGAGAAGATCATGTCGGTGGTCGTGTGCCCGTCCGCGGTCGTGACATGAATGTTGATGTTGGGACGGTCCAGACCATCGCCGGCCTCGCCGACTCCCAGGTCCGATCCGCCGGGCGCGTTCGGACGGAAGGAGACCACCAGCTTGGTGCCGTCGTCCATCGTCGCGTCGAAGTACCAGTTCTCCTGGATCGGCTTGCCGGGGTCGGATCGCCTCCCGTCCTCCCACGGCTCGACGATCCCCGGCGTGACTCCGATCCGTTCGTAGTCGGCCGGATCGTTGAGGACTTTCGGATAGGGCATGACGCTCTCCTTGTGAACTTGCGGGCTGGGGACTCGATGCCGCACTCAGCGGCGGAGGGCCGTTGATGCCTCCACCCGGTAGGTGGGGGCCGGGTACATGAACTCGTAGATCAGGTCGCCCGATCGGGAGACCGTCTCCGTGCCCTGGGTGATCTCCAGCTCGCCGGTGCCGGTGAACCGGGTGTAGGACGGGCGGATGCCCTGCCGGCCGAGGACGCTTCCGATGACCGCGGCCGCAGCCTTGCCGAGGGCTCCCCCGACAGCCTTGCCGAGCTTCTTCTCCAACGTCTGCGGGATCAGGACGAGCATGTCGCGGGATTCGATGATCGTTTCCTCGGTGAGGGTGTAGACCACCTGCACGTCGTCGCGGTCGAAGGTGTAGCGGGACTTCTTCGGGTAGGGCTTGCCGCTCATCGGGTCGGTCATCTCCGCGAGCACTTCGTAGGTCACGTCGTGGGTGTTGGAGAAGACCAGGTTGCCGTCGGCGTCCTGGATGAAGCAGACGGGGATGCACTTGTAGCCGTACTTCTTCGCCGTGACGAAGTCGAAAACCAGGATCGAGTAGTCGTCATAGGCCTGGCGGGCCCACGTCCAGTGGTTGAACAGCAACTGGAAGTTCGAGTTGCCCCACTGGTGATCGTGGTACCCGGTGCCGTGCACCTCGCGGGTAACCCCGCCCGTGGTGACGGTTCCGGTCACCTCGCCCTTGGGAACGACGCACAGCCAGGTGAAGTAGTCCTCGTCGTCGTCACCGAACCCGAAGTAGGAGCTACCCGGACGGAACGGCTTGCTGCGGCTGGACAGGTGCAGATCGGCGCCCACGCCGTTGGTCCGCTCGACGTGGATGTCGTACTCCTGGAGATCCCCCCGGAAGGTGTGCTTGCCGATCCTGACGTCGCAGCGGCCACCGCCGTAGTGGGAGTCCTTTGGGTTCGGGCTGACCTTCTCGTCATAGA
The DNA here is from genome assembly GCF_034927565.1 of Propionicimonas sp. Taxonomy (GTDB): domain Bacteria; phylum Actinomycetota; class Actinomycetes; order Propionibacteriales; family Propionibacteriaceae; genus Propionicimonas. Next base: position 8,585 of record NZ_JAYFPT010000041.1, on the reverse strand, counting down.
CCGTCCCGTCGGGCTCGGTCACCTTGATCCACACCCTCGGGTGATCGCCGTTCAGGAACGACGAGGCCCCGGACTTGGTGAAGAACTGGACCACCACCGACGCGCCGTCGTCAAGCATCGTGTCGAAGTACCACCACTCCCACACACCCTTGCGGCCATCGTCGCGACGCTGGTCCTCCCAGCGCTCAACGACATCGGGGTTGATCCCCAGACGCTCATAGTCGGCTGGGGTGTCCATCAACCTGACCCTGGTCATCGTGGCCTCTCTCAGCAGTCGGGACGTGGTTGCCGGCCGCGACTCGCGTTCCATTTTCGATACACTCTGTATCTATAGTTCACGATACGTTACGTGTTGGCGGTACGCAACACCAGAACGAGGGGGAATCATGGCAGCCAGACCACGCCGCACAGCCGCCGAGGTGCAGCAGGCCATCACCGACGCCGTCCTGGCCGAGTTGAACGAGGCAGGATTCGCCGGCCTCACCTTCGAGAAGGTGGCCCGCCGTGCCGGGACCAGCCGGCCAGTCCTCTACCGCCGCTACCCCGACCGAGCCGCCATGGCCGTCCAGACCCTCGGGTCCAGCCTGTCAACGATCATCCCCGAGCCGCAGGACAGCCTGCGAGAGGACCTCATCGCGTGGCTGCAGGCCGCCCACAACCGCACCATCACCATCGGCCCCCGGAACCTCCGCGGACTCCTGGGAGAGGTCGGCGATACCGACCTCGACCTGGTCCTCCCCTTCGTCGCCGGCGCCGCCGATCTCGTCCGCGAGCGAGTCCTCGAACCGGCCCAACGCCGCGGCGAACTCGGCGACACCGTGATCCCTGACGAGATCGTCAATGTGCCGTTCGTCCTCGCGCGAGACCAGACGATCTTCACCAGCACACGCGAACCGGACCTTGCCGGAATCGTCGACACCATCGCCGTCCCGCTATACCGCCTGTGGTCCACACAGGGGCGACGACTGACCGAGACCTCCACGGCGGCGCGGTAGGCCGGAAACACACGATGCGAACGACCTCCGCCATGGACCACGAACCCGGCCCGGGAGTGGCGTCAACCCGACCTCCTGAGCCGGGTGAAGGTCGTGGCGACAGCTTTGCCGAGTTCGGTGTGGACGAGGGATTCCAGAGTGGCGGGTGCGCCGTTGGTTGTCTGGTCACCGAGGATCGCGAGCATGCCCCCGAGGATGAAGGCCAGTTGGGCTCGCTCGCTGGTGTTCAGGTCGTCAGGCTCGCGTCCGATCCATGAGTACCAGACCTGCAGCGCGGAGTCGCGGACCTGGTCGATGATCCAGGGCGTGCTGTGCGGGCCGACCAGCAGACAGATCCGGCGGAAGTTCGTCAGGAACTCCGGGTCGGCGTCCAGTTGGCGCAGATCCACCGCGCCCGAGGCCAGCGCGGAGATCAGCACCTGGGGAACCCGCGGGGTCAGCGTCCGGTCGACCTGCTGGCCAGCCAGGTCGGCCAGGCTGGTGAAGTGGTAGTAGAAGGTGTTGTGGTTCACCTGCGCACGCCGGGCCAGCGCGGCGATCGTGATCTCGCGGTACGGGCGCTCGGAAAGCAGCTCCCAGAAGGCCGCCTCGACCCGCTCCCGCGCAGGCGGCCTGGCCGCGTCCCTACAGGGCCTGCTCACAACCCGGAGGCTACCCGAAACCCGACAAAACCAGAAGGCGATTCTGGATAAACCGGACGGTGCCCGCGGCTTTGTCGCAAGCCCGCCCCGACCGACTTCCCCGGCCCGGATTCCCGCCTAGCGTGGACGGTGAACCAGCCGGTGGAGGTCACCGGCACGAGTCCGAGGAGGACCTCGACATGTCGGAACTGACCATTGGCGTCACGATTGACGGCGAGACGTACACCCAAGCGCAGCTGGCGCAGTTCCAGTACCAGCGTGCCCTGCATGTGCTGCACGAGTTGAAGCGGTTGGGGGCGACGCTGTACGACGGCGACCACGAACTGTCGGACATCGACATCAACTGGCTGGAACCCGCCCGGGCCGAGCAGATCTCCCTCGACTACCGCATCGGACTGGGCGAACAGAGCACCCTCGACCTGTTCAAGGACGTGCTGGCCGACACCGACCAGCGCTGGAAGGAGTTCAACGCCGACTACGTCGACGGGGACCTGCGGACCGGCCAGGTTGATCTGGAGGTCACTGGCATCACCGTCCAGGAAGCCCTCGGCGCGATCGGTGGCGGCACCTCGGAATCCCAACTGGCGATCATGCCCGAGCACTACATCGTGGCCGGGGACGTCCATACCGGCCAGCGAGGCATGGAGACCTTCGGAATGTTCGGCGAGCCGACCGCCATCCACGGCACCGCCGCGAAGGAGATCCCCGCCTCATTCCCGTTCACCCGCGACCCCGACTACCCGATCCTGATCTTCGGCGAGACGCTGCTGCGCAGCGACGACACCCCGACCCACCTGGGCGCCTGCCACCAGGCCAAACCCGGACCCGACGGATTCGCGATGAAGTCGATCTTCTTCTGCCCCAAGACCGTCCCCCAGGCGATGGCCGACGGCCACAAGATCCACTTCGCCATCGAACTGAGCAACGCGTTCAAAGCCGCCCGCGCGAAGCGAGACACCGTCGACAACTGATCCGCCGCCGGATCCAAACCGCCGGGGCAACGTGCCACAGCGACGCACCAACCGCCGCTGCCCACCCCACGCGGTCTGCGCGACTCGCCTCGAGTTGCGCGATTGGCACCCGCTTCTGGAGCGGGTGCCGTGGCCAGATTGGCTTCCCAATCCGTCCGTGGCCGTCCGCCAGCGGCCGCCTACGTCCACACAAGAGCCGGATTCGATTACCAACCAGGCAAGCCGTTGAGACAGAAAACGAGACAATTTCCCGAGAAGACCCAAAAACGCCCCGCCCGAGATACTCTCAGGTGGGACGTTTCCCCTTGTCATGGCGGAGGTGGCGAGATTTGAACTCGCGATGGGGTTGAGCCCCAAACCCGCTTAGCAGGCGGGCGCCATAGACCGGACTAGGCGACACCTCCAAGGTGCTGAGCCAGCCTACCGGCGCCTACCGCCCAGCGGCAAAAGTTCTGGCGTCCGGCCCCGAAATCGCCTGCGAGTCGAGAGCGCCACGCGAGGCGCCCTGGGCGCAGTCCTGATCACCCTCCTGGCATCGTCAACCGGCCACGGCTCTTCGAGCTCCAACGGTGGACCCACGCGAACACTCATCCCACCCTCCAGAGTCCAGCGGGCTATCCGACCGTCCAGCGACAGCTTTTCGCCCCGACGCATACACTCGCGATGGCGTAAATCTGGGAAGGAACCACCGCATGGCAGCCGACTCCGCGCAGGGCTCGGGTCCGCGACGAGTTGCTGGTGACTCCAGCCCCCGAGCCTCAGGCCCGGCGCGCCGGGCCAGACAGGCGTCCGCCGCACCGGGAGGCATGGGCTCCACCATGGGATGGACGGTGCTCGGCACCATCCTCCCCGGTGTCGGCCTGATCCGGGCCGGACGCCGGGTCATCGGTAGCCTGATCCTGATCCTCACCCTCGCCGTGATCGGCGGGCTGGGCTACCTGGCCGTCACCAATCGCCGACTGCTCACCACCGTTGCGCTCAACCCGACCGTCCTGCGGGCCGCAGCTGTCACGCTGCTCGTGCTCGCGGTCGCCTGGGTGATCCTGATCGGCGCCAGTCACCTGGCACTGCGCCCCAAGGGCGCTTCCTTCGGGCAGCGGTTCGCCGGCGCCCTGCTGGTCGGCGTCCTCTCCTTCGCTGTCGCCGCCCCACTCTCCTTCGGCGCCAACCTCGCCTACACCTCGGCGGGTGCGGTCTCGTCCATCTTCGGCAACGAGCAGAGTGCCACCCGTCCGACCATCGCCAACACCGTCGACCCGTGGGCCGAGAAGGACCGGCTCAATGTGCTGATCCTCGGCGGCGACGTGGACGCCAAACGCGGCATGAAGGAGGGGGTACGCACCGACACCGTGATCGTGGCCTCGATCGACACCGCCACCGGCGCCACCACCCTGATCTCGCTGCCCCGCCAGACCATGGCCATCCCGTTCCCCAAGGACTCGCCGCTGCACAAGAAGTACCCCAACGGCTTCGGCTACGGCCAGGATCTGCGCAACGGCGAGTTCTACCTGAACGCGATGTACCGCAACATTCCCGCGCAGGTGTCCAAGGACATCCTCGGACCGACCGACAACCTCGGCGCGGACGTGATGAAACTGGGCGTCGGCGAGGCTCTCAACCTGCCGATCGACTACTACGTCCTGATCAACATGGACGGCTTCCGCGACCTGATCAACGCGCTCGGCGGAATCACCGTCAATGTGAACTACCGGGTTCCGATCGGCGGCAAGACCGGCCCTCCGAAGGTGGCGCCCACCGGCTGGATCGAGCCCGGCCCCAATCAACACCTGACCGGACGGCTGGCGCTGTGGTACGCCCGCGGCCGTTACGGCATGACCGACTACGAGCGCCAGGACCGCCAGCGCTGCGTGATCAACGCGGTGGTGCAGCAGGCCAGCCCGCAGAACCTGCTGCTCAACTACGAGAAGATCGCCAACGCCGGCGAGAAGACGATCCTCACCGATGTCCCGGACGACATGCTGTCGGCGCTGCTCGACCTGGCCACCCGGGTACAGGGCACCAAACTGCGCAGCCTCTCCTTCAGGACGGGCACGGACGGCTTCGTGGCCTCCAACCCCGACTGGGACAAGGTGCGCGCCCGGGTGAAGACGGCGCTGAAGGAGACAACGAAGGCCAACACGAAGGACACGGAGCCGTCCAGTTCGGCCACACCCAGCCCGGGTTCCACGCCGAGCAGTTCGGCCACACCGACGACCAGCGCTCCGACCAGAAGTTCCGACCTGGACGACGCCTGCGCCTACCACCCCCAGAAGAAGAAGTGAGCGGACCCGCGCGAGCCTTGGTCTGCTGATCCGTCCCGGCCGCCGGCCAGCCGGTACCCCGGCGCCTCCGGATCTGACACGCGATCACCGCGTCCGCTCATGACCCCTCCTCGCGCTGCGGCCACGCCCGCAGCCGGGAACGGTCAGTCGGGGACACCCCCGGCGGCCGCGGCCGCCGCGTAGACTCCCCGGTGCCGCACCTGGGGGAAGGGGAAGCATCGCATGGCCGCAGACTCATCGTCGCGTCGCACCACCGGTCCGCGACGACTCGCCGATGACGCCACGCCCACGGCCGTGTCGGACGGCACGCCGCGACGGGCTGCCGTCCCCTCCGGCCAGGAACGCGGCGGGATGGGCTCGGCGATGGGTTGGACGGTGCTCGGCGCCATCCTCCCGGGGCTCGGCCTGTGGCGCTCCGGCCGCCGCGTGCTCGGATCGGTGGTCCTGGCGGTGGCGATCCTGCTCGTCGGTGGGCTGGCGGGATTGGCGATCACCCAGCGCAGTTCGCTGGTCATGGTCGCCACCAACCCCCGGGTACTGCAGTGGACGGCACTGGCGCTGCTCGTCCTGGCGATCGTCTGGGTGGCGGTGATCGGCGCCAGCCATCTCGCCCTGCGTCCGGCGGGCTCGACCATCGGGCAGCGGACGGCGGGCGCCGTCCTGGTCGGTGGGCTGTCGTTCATCGTCGCCGCGCCGCTCGCGCTCGGCGCCAACGTCGCGTACACCGCCAGCACCCTGGTCCAGAACGTCTTCGACACCACCGATGACGGGTCCCGCAGCGAAACCGTCCCCACGATCAACGCCGTCGATCCCTGGGCTGACAAGGACCGGCTCAACATCCTGATCCTCGGCGGCGACTCCGGCACCGGCCGCAGCACCAAGGCCGGTATGCGCGCCGACAGCGTGATCGTTGCCTCGATCGATACCCACACCGCGGTCGGCACCCTGTTCTCCCTGCCCCGCCAGACTGCCCGGATGCCCTTCCCGAAAGACTCCAAGCTCAGCCAGGTCTTCCCTCACGGCTGGTACAACCCGGGCAACCCCAAGGATCAGAACTACTGGCTGAGCGCGATGTACCGCCTCGCCCCTCCCATGGTCCCCAAGGGCACCTTTGGCACAACCAAGTACCTGCCCGAGGACATCATGAAGGTCTCGGTCGGCGAGGCTCTCGGGCTGGACATCGACTACTTCGTCACCATCAACATGGACGGCTTCAAGGACATCATCAACGCCCTCGACGGCGTCACCTTGAACGTCAACGCCCCGATTCCGATCGGCGGCGACACCGATCGCAACATCCTGCCCACCGACTGGATCGAGACCGGGCCCAACCAGCATTTCGGCGGACGGCTGGCGCTGTGGTACGCCCGCGGACGGTGGGGCTACGACGACTACAGCCGGATGAGCCGGCAACGCTGCGTGATCAACGCCGTCCTCAAGCAGGCGAACCCGCAGAATGTGCTGGTCAACTTCGAGAAGCTCGCCACTGCCGGCGAGAAGACGGTCTCCACCGACCTGCCCGACACCATGGTGGGCCCGATGCTCGACCTCGCCACCCGGGCGCAGGACAAGAAACTGCGCAGCATCGTGTTCATCAACGGCAAGGACGGCTTCAGCACCCTCACCCCCAACTGGACGACCGTCCGCAAGCAGGTGAAGAAAGCACTGGCCGAGTCTGCACAGTCGAATACCGAAACGACTCCCAGCGTCGCCGTGTCGACCCCCAGCACCAGCCCGGCAGGATCGTCCTCACCGTCCCCGAAGCCGACCAAGTCCACCAAACCCAAGAGCGACGACCTCGATGACGAGTGTGGCTACCACCCGACCGGCAAGATCCCGAAGGGCTACCCCGGGACGCGCGACGATCCGCAGGGCTACCGGCAGGGAAGGTGACGCGGTCCAGCCGCACCCGTTGGCGGTGCCACGCCGCTATTCGGCCGGATCAGCTGGCCCCGGCGGGACGCTGCCGTAGCCGCGGTGGGCGTTCAGCCGGTCAGCGATGTCGCGGCCCAGGGCATTGAGGTCTCCCGAGCCGCCGCGCGGTACCACCAGCGCGATCTGGGAGCCGTCGCGCCGGAACAGGGTGATCCGCCCGGCTGCCCGGGTGACCTTCACGATGTCGTCCCACTCACCCGACCGGGTGCTGGACGGGCTGACCACGCGGAAGCCGTCGTTGTCCAACTCGACGGTGGCGTATTGCTGGCGGGAGACGATCAGCGCCAGCACCACCAGCAGCAACCCCAGCACCAGGAAAACCACCCCGACCACTTGGAGCGCCCAGTGCCAGTGCACGGCCAGTTCCAGGGCGAAGAAGCCGATCCCCACGACGGCCAGGACCGCTGCGATCCCGAAGGCTCGCAACGGCGGACGGGGCTTCATCAGATGCGTGGTGGTGGCCACGTGTGCGCTCCTGTCGTCCTCGCTGGGTGCGGTGGTGCCGGGTACGAGCATCCCGGCCGGGTGGAACGGGTCTGATCAGCCAGACCCGGCGGACGGGGCCCGCTCCCGCGCGGCGAGGGTGGGATTCGAACCCACGGAGCTTTGACACTCGGCCGCTTTCAAGGCGGCTGCACTAGTCCACTATGCGACCTCGCCCGGTGGGCTCATCGTAGTGCCAAGGCTCGTCACCGCCGTACTTGGGCAACCGCACCGCCTCTCCCCGCGCCTGCCTGGAGATCGCCTCGGGGGCACAAACCGGGCAATCCAGGCCATCTGCGTGCACTATCCACGCGTGTGGCCTCTTCTGCCCGGTTTGTGCCGGAGAACCACGCTGGCCGTCACCGCCAGGCGGCTCAGGGGCAGGCCACTGCGCACCCGACGAAGCCCGTGGCAGGCTGGTCTCATGCGCATCGTCGACGTCACAGCACCGGGCGGACCCGAGAACCTCATCCTCTCCGAAGCACCCATCCCGACGGCAGGATCGGGTGAGGTGGTGATCGCCGTGACGGCCGCGGGGGTCAACCGGGCCGACCTGCTGCAGCGGCAGGGCTTCTACCCGCCGCCACCCGGAGCCAGTGAGGTGATCGGGCTGGAGGTCTCCGGGCATATCCACGAACTCGGCCCGGGCGTCGAGGGCTGGACGGCGGGCGACGCCTGCGTCGCGGTCCTGGCCGGCGGTGGCTACGCCGAATACGTGGCTGTCCCGGCTGGCCAGGTGATCCCGCCTCCGCCGGGCATCGACCTGGTGACGGCCGCCGGTCTGATCGAAGTGGCCGCTACCGTGGTGTCCAATTTCGACCATGTCCGGCTGACGGCAGGCGAGACTGTCCTGCTCCACGGTGGTGCCGGCGGCATCGGAACCTTCGCCATCCAGTACGCCAGGGCGCTCGGCGCCCGTGTCCTGGTCACCGCGGGCACACCGGCCAAACTCACGCTGTGCCGCAGCCTCGGCGCCGACGTTGCGATCGACTACCACCAGGACTGGCCTGCCGCAGTGCGCGAGGCCACCGGCGGCCGCGGGGTGGACGTGATCCTCGACGTCATGGGCGCGAAATACCTCGAGGCGAATGTCGACGCGCTGGCGCCCGACGGCCGGCTGGTGGTGATCGGCCTGCAGGGTGGGCGTAAGGGCACCCTCGACCTCAACAAGCTGCTGGGCAAGCGCGCCACCGTCACCGCCACCAGCCTGCGCGGCCGTCCGGCTGCGCAGAAGGCTGCGATCTGCGCGGCGGTGCGCGACCGGGTCTGGCCCCTGGT
>NZ_JAYFPT010000023.1:0-11361 GCF_034927565.1 Propionicimonas sp. | reverse complement strand
GCTCTAGTGACGTGATCCTGCATCTCGATGCTGCTGGGCCGCGGCCCGACAGGCCGCTGAGACATCGAGGTGCAGAATCGCGTCACCTGCGACGACCTGTCACCGTGCCAGCGGCAGGTTCTGTCACCTCGATGCTTCTCGTTGGCCCAGATGGGGATACCCGGAGCCGGTGGCAGCGGCGTCAGCCCTGCCGCGGCGCGGGCCCGGTGGACTCCCGCAGCAGCAGAGTGGTCGCCAGCCGCTGCTGGTGGGTGGACACGGTGGCGTCCCCGGCGATCGCCTCCACTAGGTACTCGGCGGCGAGACGTCCCTTGGTGGCGATCGGCTGGCGGATGGTGGTCAGGGTCGGGGTGGTCCAGCTGGCCTCGGTGAGGTCGTCGAACCCGGAGACCGACAGCTGGGTGGGCACCTCCACCCCAGCCTCGCGGGCGGCGTCGAGGATGCCGAAGGCGATGATGTCGCTGAAGGCAACCATGGCGGTCGGCGGCTCCTTCTGATCCCACAGGGCGCGGAAGGCGGTGACGCCACCGGCGCGGGTGCAGGGCACCTCGATGATCCCGATGCCCTCGCTCTCGGGGCCGAGATCCGCGGTGGCGAGGCCGTCGATCGCACCCTGCATGCGGCGCTGGACGGGGCCCTTCCAGTGCCGGTAGCCGCCGGCGGTGTCGGTCTCGATGGCGACGAAGGCGATCCTGCGGTGCCCCTGCGCCAACAGGTATTCGACGAGTTCGCGGATGCCCTGGCTGTCGTCGACCTCGACCGAGGGAACGTCCTGGTGCCACTCGCTGTCGACCAGGACGAACGGGATCCCGCGTTGCCGCAGCGCCTTCACCTCGCCACGGTCGTACTCCAGGCCGCTGACGATGAAGCCGTCGACCGCCGCGTACGGGATCGCCTTCAGCATCGAGCCGCGCAGCGGCGGAGCGAGCAGTAGGGTGAAGCCCTCCCGCTGGCAGGTCTGTCCGATGCCCTGCAGGAACTGGGTGTAGTAGGGGTTCTCCAGTACTTTGTCGAGCTGCTGGGGGAGCAGCAGCCCGAGGCTGTCGGTGCGGTGGGTGCGCAGCATCCGCGCGGTCGGATCCTGGGTGTAGCCCAGTTCCTCGGCTGCGCGGAGGATGTTCTTGCAGGTTGCTTCGGAGAGCTTCTTGGGGTCGTTGAATGCCAGCGACACCGCTGATTTGGAGACGTTCGCCAGCGTGGCGACGTCCTTCATCGTTGCCCGCCGAGCCGCCATCACCGGGCCTCGAGGATCACGGCGTCACGGGCGTCCAGCCGGTGCGGGCCGGCCAGGAACCGGGCCAGCTCCGGGTGGCCGGCCGGGTCGAGGACGACACCGTCGCCGCGGTGCACGACCACCGCTACGGAGTTGTCGCCGAGGGTGCGCATGAGCAGGACTGTATCGGGGTCCAGCGCGCTGACCTGCTGGTTTCCGCGGCGCAGTGCCGGTGTCGCCGCCCGCCTGGCCGACAGCGCCCGGATGCCGGCCAGCAGCGACGGCGTCCACCTGGCCTCCTCCCACACCATGGCGGCCCGGCAACCGGGGTCGTTGTCACCCCGCATCCCCACCTCGTCGCCGTAGTAGAGCATCGGAGCGCCCTCGGCGCCGAACAGCAGGGTGAAGGCCAGCAGGGTGGCGGCATCGTCCCCACCGTGCCGGGTGAGCACCCGCTCGGTGTCGTGGCTGCCGAGCAGGTTGAGCATGCCACGGTGGTAGCCCTCCGGGATCCGCCCGCGGAGGGCATTCATGCCGTCCGCGAAGCCGTGGGCATCGATGCTGTGGTCCGCGGTGAAGCCGAGGACGAGGTCGCGCAGGGTGTAGTTCATGGTGCCGTCGGCGATGTCGCCCTGCAGCCACTCGGCGGGGTCGCGCCATTCCTCGGCGATGATGCAGAGGTCGTTACCGAGCCCCTTGACGATGCTGCGGAACTCCCGCCAGAAGGTGTGGTTGATGAAGTAGGGGACGTCCAGCCGCCAGCCGTCGATGCCCTGCTCGATCCAGTACCGGGCAACCTGGAAGTGGTGGTCGCGCACCTCGGGGTTGTAGGCGTTCCACTTCGGCAGATACCAGCAGCCCGAGCAGGTGCGGTAGTTCGGTTCGGGCCGGGTGACGACCGGGAAGCCCTCGACCGAGAACCAGTTCACGTAGCGGGAATCGGCCTCGTGCTCGATCACGTCCTGGAAGGCCCAGTGGCCCTCGCCGCAGTGGTTGAGGACGGCGTCCAGCACCACCCGGATGCTGCGGGCGTGGCAGGCGGCGAGCAGCCGCTGGAACGCCGCGAGGTCCCCGAGCCGGTGGTCGATGGTGAAGTAGTCGACCGCGTCGTAGCGGTGGTTGGTGCGCGCCTCGAAGATCGGCGTCAGGTAGAGGGCGTTGACCCCCAGGGAGGTGAGGTGGTCGAGGTGGTCGATGATGCCCTGCAGGTCGCCGCCGAAGAAGTTCTCCCGGGTGGGTTTGGCGTCCCACGGCACCACGTCGGGCGGGTCGAGGGCAGGGTCGCCGTTGGCAAAGCGTTCAAGGAAGATCTGGTAGAAGACGGCGTCAGCCAGCCAGTCGGGTGCGGTCATTCAGTCCTTCAATCCGGTCGAGGCGATCCCGCGCACCAGGGCGCGCTGGAAGAACAGGAAGACGACGATGCTGGGCACCGTGGCGGTGAGGGTGCCGGCCATCAGGTAGTTCCAGGAGGTGCCGTAGCGTCCGACGAAGGAGTTCAGACCGATCTGGATCGTCCGCATGTCGTCGTTGTTGGTCACCAGCAGCGGCCAGAGGAAGTCGTTCCAGGCGAACAGGAAACTGAAGATCGCCAGCGTGGCGAACGCCGGCGTTGACAGGGGAACCACGATCCGGAAGAAGGTTCCGGCGCGGCTGCAGCCGTCGATCCTGGCGGCCTCCTCCAGTTCGGTCGGGATGGTGGCGAAGTACTGCCGCAGCAGGACGATGCCGAAGACGTCGGCCAACCGGGGCACGATCAGCGCAGCCTGGGTGTCGATCCAGCCGAGGTCGGCAACGATCGTGAACGCCGGGATGATCGTGACGAAGGTGGGCACCATCAGCCCGCCGAGCAGGATCACGAACAGCGTGTTGCGCAGCGGGAAGCGCAGCCGCGCGAAGGCGTAGGCGGCCAGGGCGTCGAACACCAGGTGCCCGGCGACGATCCCGGCGGCCATGATCGCGCTGTTGAGGTAGTACTGGGCGAACGGGGCTGCCGTCCAGGCCTTGGCGTAGTTCTCCCAATGCCACGAGGTGGGCAGGATCGAGGTGTTGGTGTAGGTCTCGGCCCGGGTCTGCAGCGAGGTGGTGAACATCCACAAGAAGGGCACCACGACCACGACCGACCCGGCGATCAGGGCAAGGTGCCGTCCGATCCGTCCGCCGCGGGTCATCGGTCGCCGCCTTCGGCGCCGCCCAGCTTCCACTGCACGAGGGTGACGCCCAGCACGAGGAAGAGGGTGACGAAGGCGATCGCGGTGCCGTAGCCGAAGTCGCCGAGCCGGAACGCCTCGCGGTACATGAACATCCCCAGCACCTCGGTGCCGCCGCGCGGCCCGCCCTCGGTGAACACGTAGACCAGGTCGAAGGCCTGGAAACTGGTGATCAGCGCCTGAACGACCACGAAGAAGGTCATCGGCGACAACAACGGGACGGTGAGGTGGCGCAGCTGTTGCCAGCCGGAGGCGCCGTCGAGTTGGGCGGCCTCGTAGATGCTGTGCGGCAGCGACTGCAGGGCGGTGAGGTAGAGGACGGCGTTGAAACCGATGTTCTTCCACACCGTCAGCAGGGTGAGCGCACCGAGCGCCAGCCAGCGGTCCTGCAGCCAGTCGGGGCCCTGGATGCCAACCTGGGCGAGCAGGGCGTTGACGAAGCCCGCCGGATCGAGCATGTAGCGCCACACGATCGCCGCGGCCACCGAGGATGTGACCACTGGCAGGAAGTAGATGGTGCGGTAGATCCCCAGGCCGCGCAACGGCGCGTCCAGCAGCAGAGCGACCGCCAGGCCGCTGACCACGCTCAGCACGCACACCCCGGCGGCGTACAGCACGGTGACCAGCAGGCTGTTCCAGAACTCGGGGTCCTGGGCGAGCCGCAGGTAGTTCTCCAGCCCGACGAACTGCTTCACCGGGTCGAAGCCGTTCCAGGAGGTCAGGCTGATCTGGCCGGCGGCGACGATCGGGTAGAAGACGAAGACGCCGAGGACCACCACCGCAGGGGCGAGGAACACCGCTGCGGTGACCAGCTGGTCACGGTCGTAACGCTGACGGGCCCGGGGACGGCGACGGCCGTCCGGGAGACCGGCTCCCGGACGGACCGTCGTCTGCAGACTGCTCACGAGCCGGGCGCCTCAGCCCTGCGCGATCACGTCGTTGACCGCCTTCTCGGCGACCGCGAGGGCCTCGTCGACGCTTGCCTCCCCGGCGAACGCCTTCTCGACCTGCTGGGCGAAGGCCAGCGAGATCTTCGGGTACAGCGGGGTGTTCGGACGGGCGTGGGCGTCGGCCATCTGCTCAACATAGGGCAGCAGCCGCGGTTCGGTGCTGTTGACCCAGTCGAGGTAGGTACTGGAGGTCGCCACCGAGTTGGTGACCGGCAGCATGCCGGTGGTTTCGCTCCACTTGGTCACCTGCTCGGGGGCGAGGAACCAGGCCAGGAAGTCTGCGGCGGCCTTGGCGTTCGCGTCGGAGTTGTTGAACACCATCGCCTGCTCGCCGCCCAGGTTGGTGGCGGGCTTGCCGTCGCTGGGGTAGGGAGCCTTCGCGACGCCGAAGTCGAACGGTGGGTCGGGTGCCCAGATGCCGACCATCCACGAGCCCTCCTGGGCCGAGCCGCCCTGGCCCTTCTCGAACTCGCCCCACTTGCCGTAGGGGGAGGTGCCGGACGTGATCAGGTCGACCCAGAACTGCAGCGCCTTCTTGCCCGCCGGGGTGTTGAAGGCGGCCGCGGAGTTATCCGGGGTGAGGAACTCGCCGCCGGCCTGCCAGAGGTTGACCTGGAAGTTCCAGGTCAGGCCCTCGCCGTTGTCACCGGCCTGGGTGAACAGGTCGTAGCCCGGCTTGCCGGTCTTCTCGGTGATCTGCTTGGCGTCGGCCAGCAGTTCCTCCCAGGTCGTCGGCGGCTTGGCGGGGTCGAGCCCGGCCTGTGTGAACAGCGTCTTGTTGTACATGTAGGCGAGGTTGTTGGCCGACACCGGGACGGAGACCTGCGAGCCGCCGATGGTGCCGAAGCTGGTCAGCGCCGGGTTGACGTCGGCCAGGACGTCCGCTGGCAGCAGACCCTTGAGGTCGGCCAGGGCGCCGATCTGGTTGATCTGCGGCACCCACACCAGGTCGCCGATGGCGATGTCAGGCAGGGTCTTCGAGCTGGCCGAGGCGCGCAGTTTGGTCAGGAAGTCGGCGTTGGGGATCATCGAGGTGTTGATCGTGATCCCCGGGTGCGCGGCGGTGTACTCCTTGGCCATGGCCTCGAAGGTGTCGGCGTTGGCGCCGTCCCAGTAGTGCCAGATGGTGATCTCGGCGGGGGCAGCCGCCGACGTGGCGGGTGCGCCGGAACCGGTGTCCGCCGACGGGGACGTGGGCGTGCTGCTGGCGCCGGACGGGCCGGCGCAGCCTGCGAGCGCGATCAGGCCTGCCATGCCGAGCGCGGCAAGCCGGGAGTGACGATGCATCACTGTTCCTTTCAGGAGGTTTGGCGCTGGTCGTTGCGCCGGTTGGTGGTGGTGTCCGAAGACGGGAACTGGAACCAGTTCGTGCTGTTGGCCGGGAGGACGGAGTCGTCCGCGACGGGTTCGGTGCAGAGCACCCGCTGGCCCAGCGGCCAGGACGGGGGAACTTCGCGGGGGTGGTCGGTGAGGTTGACCACGCAGGCGCCCTGCCCGCGGGTGAAGGCGAGCAGGCCGCCGGTGGCGTCGTCCAGCCAGCGCAGCGTGGCGTCCGGGCCGAACAGGGTGCGGCGGTGGTGCAGCAACTGCCGGTACACCGTCAGGGTCGAGGCGGGATCGTCCTGCTGGGCATCGCGGGCGTAGCCGGCGAACCAGGCGGGCTGGGGCAGCCAGGGCGGCGCCGAGGCAGGCGGGCTGAAGCCGAGACTGGGGCCGGTGGAGGTCCAGGGGAGGGGCACCCGGCAGCCGTCCCGTCCCAGTTCGGTGCCGCCGGAGCGTAGCCAGATCGGATCCTGCCGGGCCTCGTCGGCCAGGTCGAGCACCTCGGGCAGGCCCAGTTCCTCGCCCTGGTAGAGGAAGGCCGCGCCGGGCAGAGCCAGCAGCAGCCCGGCGGCCGCCCGGGCGCGGGTGGTGCCCAGCTGCAGGTCCACCGGTCCGCGTCGGCGAGCAGCGGAGATCATGTCGGTGGGCGGCGGCACCTCGAGCGATTGCTGCTGCCCGTACCGGGTGGCGGTGCGGTGCACGTCGTGGTTGGCCAGCGCCCAGGCGGGTGCCCGTCCGGCGACCTGCAGGCCGGTGTTGATCGCCGCCCGGAGCCGGCCGGCGTCCCAGGGCTGGACCAGCAGGCCGAAGTCGAAGGCCTGGTGCAGTTCGTCCGGGCGCAGGTAGGCGCCCAGCAGCTGCTGGGACGGCAGCCAGACCTCGCCGACCAGGTACTTCGGCGGGTCGTAGGAGTCGCCGAGGGCCCGCCAGGCGCGGTAGATCTCGTGGACCTCGGGCTGGTCCCACATCGCGTGGTTGTGGCCGCCGCCCGCGTGGTCGGGCAGTTCGGCGGCCTTGACCATGCCGTGGGCGACGTCGATCCGGAAACCGTCGACACCGCGGTCGTACCAGAACCGCAGGACAGCGGAGAACTCGGCGGCGACCTCGGGATTGCGCCAGTCGAAGTCCGGCTGGGAAGGGTCGAAGGCGTGGAAGTACCACTGGCCGGGCCGTCCGTCCGGCTCGGTGACCCGGGTCCAGGCCGGCCCGCCGAAGACGCTCTCCCAGTTGTTCGGGGGCAGTTCGCCCGTGGTGCCGCGGCCGTCCCGGAAGAGGAACCGGGCACGTTCCCGGCTGCCCGGCGCCGACGTGAGGGCGGCCTGGAACCACCGATGCTGGCTCGAGCAGTGGTTCGCGACCATGTCCATCAGTACCCGCAGACCCAGGTCGTGCGCCTGGGTCACCAGCGCGTCGAAGTCGGCGAGGGTGCCGTAGGTCGGGTCGATCGCCCGGTAGTCGGAGATGTCGTAGCCGTGGTCGCGCTGGGGAGAGGCGTAGCAGGGGTTCAGCCAGATCGCGTCACAGCCCAGGTCGGCGATCTGGGCAAGGGATTCCCGCAGCCCGGCCAGGTCGCCGACGCCGTCGCCGTCGCTGTCGCGGAACGACCGCAGGTACACCTGATAGACGACGGCGTCGCCGCCCAGGAGCGGGTTCGGGGTGGCGTTCCGGAGGTTGCCGGGTGCCGGTGACGTGAGGGTCATGGTCTCCTCGTGCTGACTGCTCTGTCGTGAGAATCATCCAGTGGACTGTTTACTGGATCGATCCAACAGCAGCGGGGCGCTGGTGTCAAGGGCTGGCTGGTGGAATACCGGAGGTGACAGGACTACGCGCGCTTGTCCCTCCTCTGGTCTTGGCGGGTGAAGCCGCTGATCCAGGACAGGGACTCCGTCATGCGCACGTAGGCACGCCCGGCGTCCGGGGTACCCACACGCGAGACCAGCGACTCCGAGCGGCCGGGTCTGGGACGCAGCCACCTGGGCGTCCAGTTTGGGCCATCCGGGAAGGCATTGGCCGGTCGCACAATCCGGTTCCCCGAGGCTGTTCGAGGGGAATGCTCCCTCGGCTGGCCATCCTGAACCGGTTTCTGCAGAACACACGCACTTCGGCATGGACGTGTCGGCAACTCGCCCGCTGCAGAAGCACGCTGTCGCGGTGTCCCGTCGGTTCTATGGAGCCGGCCCGGCTTCTGGGACAGTGCTGGGCCTCTGGCGGGCGCTCAGCATCGCCCCCACGCGTCGCGGGGTAGTTCGAACCTGTCGGCCCCACGTTTGAGGTGCTCGAAGAGCTCCGGCGGGTCGTGGCCGTAGAGCCGACCGCTACCCAAAACCGTGGCGAGTTCGCCCAGCAGGCGGGCGCGCATGGCATCTCGTCGGTGGCGGCATCCGCTTTTGTGCAACGAAATTCCCGCCGGGGCGCATCGGGTGCACGGGCCATCGGGGTCAGGCCGGAAAGAGCTGATGGCCAGTCGTCGTCGCGTCGATTGAGCTGTGGGGGACGTGGTGAGCGCGGGGCGGTGCCGACGTGCTGGTCGTCAGGCTTTGCCAGTCTCTGCGGCGAGGGTCGTTCAGACCCGCTGAAGCTGCTTGCCAGTGCATTTCGCCAGGTCGCCAGATCCTGCTTGAGGGTGGCCCATGTGATGTCGCGGTCTATCTGGTCGTACTGGTGGACGAGCCAGTTCCGGTTTGCGACGGCGTCGAACCACTTGACCCCAGCGGGAGGAGCCGCGCCGGCTCGGTCGAGTCTGTTCGCCGCTTCGCCGATCTTCATCATCAGCGAGCCGCCAGCCTCCTGCCGCAGCGGGTCGTTGTTGTAGGCGTCGCGGCCGGTCTCGGCGATCTCGGGGGCGCGTAGCAATCACTCGCGTAGGTGGAGAAACTCCTTCGTGGCCCGCCGATCCATCACAGCAGTACCGCCTCTCGCAGAATGTCGTCGTCGATGCCCGGCTTCAGTCCGCCGTAGGTGATCAGGTCGACTGGGCGCCCTAGCACCGCCTCGAAGAGATCCTGCAGTGAGCGCATGCCTGAGATCGACGTGCCGGCAGGCTGTCGGACGAGCAGGTCGATGTCGGAGTCCAGGCGTGCCTGGTGGCGCGCGACCGAGCCGAACACTGCCAGTTCGGTGAACCCCCGCGTCTCGGCCAGGATGCGGAGGAGCGGTGCGGCCGCCTTCAACAAGGCTTCGGGGTGCACGTCCTTCAGGATCAGAGCGGCCTTCAGTCGCTGACTGACCGCCGGCTGGCTCACGCCGAGCTCGGCTGCGATATCTCGTTGGCTCATTCCGGACGCGACCATAGCCCGCAGCGCGAGCACGCGGCGTAGCCGTGCGACATCCTCGCTGTGGCGCGCAGCCCGGTACTCGGCAACCAGGGTCATAAGTAGACCTTATTGCACGGCCAACAAGGGGTCATGCGATGGCCGTGGCATAGTAAATTTCGAAAAGTTGAGCACCCCTCACGGGCGGCGAATCGGCTCGCTCCGAGGTCGCTGCCCGCCCCTCCGGCCCCGGCCTACCAGGGAGCCTTTGGCTCCGGTTCACTCGTAGTGGGTCCACATACGCAGGACGTGGACGGTGTGTTCCTCGGCGATCACTTCGTAGACGAGGCGGTGCTGGATGTTGATCCGCCGGGAGTAGCACCCGGCCAGGTCGCCGACCAACTTCTCGTAGCGAGGCGGATTCACGAACGGGTCTTCGTCGATGATGGCCAGGAGTTCCTGGGCTTTCGGCTTCAGCCCGGAGGAGGCGAGCTTCCTGGCGTCCTTCTGGGCCGCCTTCGAGTACACCAACCGCCAGGTGGTCACCAGTCGAGTTCCTCCGAGCCCTCATCGAGCCCCTCGGCGCGTGCCTGCCGGATCGACTCGGTGAAGCCTGGGACGTTCGCCAGGAACAGCGTCTCCTGAATGGCGCGCCAGTCATCCTCGCCGACCAGCACGGCGTTGCCTCGCTGACCGGTGATGGTCAGCGGCTCGGACTCCTCGTTGACCTGGTCGATCAGGCGATACAGGTTCGCGCGAGCAGCGGTCGCACTCACAGCAGTCATGTCCCGGCACCTCCCCGACTATCGTACGTGATCACGTACGAGAACCCAAGGTGGCGGCGGGTCTGTGGTGCTCAACCTCTTGCGAAGCAGGGGAGAGGATCGCTGCAGTCCATCGCATGATGTGGGCGGCGTGCCGCCAGGTCAGGCTGTCGGTGTTCGGCCGGTCCTGTGCGACGCGGTTGAGCACGTCCTCGACGAGCTCGGCGTGGCCCGACACGCGGCCGACTGCGGCCTTGTTGGGCAACTGGGCGTCGATGTCGGCGCGACGTTCCTTCTCGTACTCGGTCAGCCTCGTGTGCATCGGGACGACCTTGACGACCTCCGGCTGGACGCCGACGGCGCGGTTGCCCTCGGTCCGGCACGGTCATGGCGCGAGGGAGGTGATCGGCGCGACGTGCACTCCGTCGCTTCGTTGGCCGGCGGCGCCGGTTGCGGTGATCACGACGAGCGCTGCGGGTTCGCCCTGAGTTGCCACGTCGACGCGTTCGGAGAACTTCAGAAGGTTCGCCGCCGCGGCGTCGACATCATTCTGGCTCATCTTGACTTCGAAGGCCGCCCACGTGCCTCCTGGGAGGCTGACGATGGCGTCGACCTCGTTCCCCTCGGCGTCCCGCCAGGTGTCCACTCGTCCGCCGAGGACCTGGGAGTAGATCCTGAGGTCGCGGACGACGAGAGCCTCGAAGTGGAACCCGGCAGCCTTGAGGTCGGCCAATAGATCGCGGCTGCCGACACCGAGGGCGGTGGTCGCGATTGAGGGGTCGACAAAGTACCTGGTCGGCGTGGTCCGCAGTCGGGTCCGCGACCGCATGTGTGGCTGCCAGGCCGCGGAATCGTCGAGCAGTCGGAGCCGGTCGAGTGCATCCAGGTGGCTGTAGATCGTCGGTGCGGCCACCGGGCCTCGGTCTCCTCCCGCATCAGCTGCCAGCGCGCGGGTTGCGGGGCTCTGCGCCACGAACCGCCCCAGCGACGCCAGGACGCGCTCGAGGGTCCGTGGGTCTCGACGTCCCACGAAGGACGGGATGTCGACCTCGATGATCTGACGCAGGTAGCCCTGCAGCCACTCGCGGGCGTCCGTTTCGCCTGCGTCCAGCAGGTCCGGCCACCCTCCGATGACGATCCGCTCCATGAGGTCGGGCACCGTCAGGCCGTTGTCAGTTCCGAGTTGCCGCTGGCCCTCCATCAGTGCGGTCAGCGAGACCTGCCCGGTCGAGTGCCCGGACTCGAACAGGCTCATCGGGCGCATCCGCAGGACGCCGATACGACCGGCGCCGGAGTGGCGGTTCACGTCATCGCGGGGCGTCGCCGATCCGGTGAGCAAGTACAGGCCTCGCCCGCGGTTCGAGTTGTCAACAGCCCGCCGCACCCGGTTCCACAGCGCAGGGGTCGCCTGCCACTCATCGAAAAGGATCGGCGTCGGACGGTCGAACAGCCAGTCAGGGTTGAGATCGACCGATGCCTGCGCGGTGGGGTCGCCGGCCATGTCGAACGTCGTGGTGGCTGCCCGTGAGGCGGTCGCGGTCTTCCCGCACGCCTTCGGGCCCTCGACCAGCACCGCCCCGACCGCGCGCATCTTCGCAGCCAACTCGCCGTCCGCGACCCGGGGCCGATACTCAACCATGGCTAGACCTTACA
>NZ_JAYFPT010000049.1:0-80232 GCF_034927565.1 Propionicimonas sp. | reverse complement strand
TACTGGACTAATCAGGGCCTGCTCAGCCTGCACACGACATGGCGGCGCTTCAGGTAACACGATCCAGCGAACCGCCGGATGCGGGCCCGCATGTCCGGTGGTGTGGGAGGGGGGTCGGGCGACCCGACCCCCCTACCCGATCCGGGCCGCCAAAGAAGTCGTATGGACTTGTCTGCAGGGCTGTTGTGACCGGCTCGGGCATGTTACGGTTCGAGGGTCGTATCGGGGGGAACGACGCTGGTGCCCGGAGTGCGGTTGTGTGAGGCACCACTCAATCCCCCGATGACTTTTTTGGGCCGTCACGTCCGGGGGGAACACGTTATGCCCATGTCAACGCTGCTCAAGCGCACCGTCAGTCTCACCTCGTCCGCTGCTCTGGCGTTGGCAGGGCTGGGGGTTGTCGCCGTCGCGGCCGAGGCCGCTCCCGCGGTCATCCAGCCTCGGCCGGACACCTCCATCACCGCTGATCGGTTGCCCACCGTCCAGATGAACGGTGTGGTGTGGTCCACGGCCGTGGCCGGCAACAAGGTCTACGCCGGTGGCTCGTTCACCAGAGCCCGGCCGGCGGGGGCCGCAGCAGGCACCAACGAGACGGTGCGGAACAATCTGCTCGCCTTCGACATCACCACCGGCAACCTTGACACCTCGTTCGTTCCCGACCTCAACGGCCAGGTGCTGGGGGTGGCGGTCTCGCCGGACAACTCCCGGGTCTACGTGGTCGGTGACTTCACCACTGCCAATGGCCAGGCGCGGCGCAGGGTCGCGGCCTACAGCACCGCCACCGGCGCCCTGATCACCTCCTTCAATCCGGTCGGGGTCAGCAATCGTGCGCGGGCAGTCGCGGTGACCGACGACACGGTCTACGTCGGAGGAAGTTACGGGGCTGCGGGTTCGGCCTCCCGCGACAGCCTGGCCGCCTTCCGGGCCAGCGACGGTGCACTGCTGTCGTGGGCACCGTCCGCCGAACGGGTGGTGTGGGGCCTGGCGGTGAGCCCTGATGGCGCCGACGTCTATGCGGGTGGCCAGTTCACCACGATCAACGGGCAGCCGGCCTACGGGCTGGCGAAGATCAACGCGACCACCGGTGTGCTGGACTCCGCCTGGCAGCCGCAGGTGCGCAATGCCGGCGACGATGCCGCGGTGGGCAGCCTCCGGATCCAGAACAACGCCCTCTACGGCACCAGCTGGCATTTCGGTCCCGGCGGCAACCTCGAAGGTGCCTTCAAGATCCCGCTGTCGGCACCCACCGGTTCGATCGACTGGGTGACCGAGTGCCACGGCGACGACTACAGCGTCTTCTTGCACCAGGGCATCGTCTACACGGCGGGCCACGCGCACTACTGCGGCAATGTCGGGGGCCATCCGCAGTACCCGGACTGGAAGTTCCAGCACAGCCAGGCGTGGAGTGACACCGTGACCGGCGAGATCCTGAACGATGCGCACGGCTACTACAACTGGCACGGTCTGGCGCAGTCGCCCGCGCTGGTCCACTGGCTGCCCTCGATGACCATCGGCAGCTACACCGGGCAGTACCAGGCCGGCTGGACCATCACCGGCAACGACGACTTCGTCGTCTACGGCGGCGAGTTCCCGCGGGTCAACGGCGTCGGGCAGCAGGGACTGGTGCGGTTCGGCAAGCGTCCGGTCGCTCCCGGCACCGAGGGGCCGACCTTCGCCAGCGGGAGTTTCGCTCCCCAGGTGACCGCCCGGACGAACAACTCGGCCCGAATCTCCTGGCCGACCGCGAGCGACCGTGACGATCGCCTGCTGACCTACAAGCTCTACCGCGGCGGCGTGGTCATCAACACCCAGACCGTCGCGTCGAACTGGTGGACGCTGCCCGCGCTGGGATACGTCGATACCGGACTCACCCCGGGAAGCAGCTACAGCTACCTGCTCAATGTCAGCGATCCGGGCGGCAACACGGTCTGGTCCAGCACCGCCAGCTACACCCAGCCCACCAACGTCGCCGTCCCGAATGCCTACGCCCAGTCGGTGTTGAGTTCCGGGGCTGAGCTCTACTGGCCGCTGAATGACGTTCGCAGCGGCTCGTCGATGACGGTTCGTGACCGCGCCGGCTTCAACGACGGCGTCGCTGGCACCGACGTGAGTGCCGGTCAGGCCGGGGCGATCGCGGACGACACCGCAATGAGCTTCGGCAACGCCCAGCCGAGCCAGTCCTTGGGACGGATCTACGCCAAGGGCACGCAGTACGCGCCTGACGCGTTCACCCTCCAGGCCTGGATCAAGACCGACACCACCGCAGGAGGCCGGATTCTCGGGTTCGGCGATCTGCAGGAGGGCGATTCCGGTCACCGCGACCGGCAGCTGTACATGACCAATGCCGGAAAGCTGGTCTTCGGGGTGCGTGCCCAGGACAACAGTGCCCGCACGATCTCCACCGCCAAGTCGTACAACGACAACCAGTGGCACCAGGTCTCCGCCAGCATGGACGAACAGGGTATGGCCCTCTACGTCGACGGCGTGCGGGTGGGCAAGCGGTCTGACACCACCCAGGGCGAGACCTACCTCGGCTACTGGCGGGTTCAGGGCGACAACCTGGACGGCTGGCCCTCGCGTCCGTCGAACACCAACTTCGTCGGTTCGATCGACGAGGTGGCGGTTTACCCGACGGCGCTTGGCCAGGCCACGATCCTGAGCCAGTACGAGCTCAGCGGGCGGACGTCCGTCGTGCCACCGGCGCCGGCAGACGCCTACGGCGCAACCGTCTACCAGGACGACCCGGATCTCTTCTGGCGCTTCAACGAGGCCTCCGGGACGAGTGCCGCCGACTCCGGCCGTTCGCTGAACGACGGCACCTACCGCAGCGGCGTGACGCTCGGTGCTGACGGGGTGATCGCCGGCAACGCGGCAGCCCAGTTCGACGGCTCCGATGATGTCGTCACCTCCGATGGTGTCTTCTCCAACCCGACCGTCTACTCGCTCGAGGCCTGGTTCAGGACCACCACGAACGCGGGCGGCAAGATCATCGGGTTCGGCGGTTCGCAGAGCGGCAACTCGTCGAACTACGACCGTCACGTCTATATGCTCGGCAACGGCCATCTGGTCTTCGGCGTGTGGACCGGGCAGATGAACACGATCGAGACTGCCGCGTCGTTCAACGACAACGAGTGGCACCACGTCGTGGCCAGCCAGGCCACGGGCGGCATGAAGCTGTACGTGGACGGCCAGCTGCAGGGCACCAACCCGCAGGCTGCCGCGCAGGACTATGACGGTTACTGGCGGGTGGGCGGCGACACCAGCTGGGGCGGCGCGCCGTACTTCAACGGCGTCATCGACGAGGCGGCGGTCTACGGCTACGAACTCGCCCAGGACCGCATCGTGGCTCACTACCAGGCTGGCGGAGGCCAGCCCAACCAGGCGCCGACGGCCGACTTCACCAGTACTGTCAACCAGCGCCGGGTGGCCTTCGCCGGGTCGGGGACGGACGCGGACGGCACCATCGCGGCGTACGCCTGGAACTTCGGGGACGGCACCACCTCCGCCGACCAGAACCCCACCCACATCTACACCGAGAACGGCAGCTACGCCGTCACCCTCACGGTGACCGACAACAAGGGCGCCACCGGCGAGGTGACCCACCAGGTCACCGTGACGGCCCCGGCGGGTCCGAACGATACCTACGGGGCGTCGGTCTACGCCGACCACCCGCGGCTCTACTGGCGGCTGGACGAGGCCAGCGGGACCACGGCGCACGACGTGGGCGGCGGGCTGAGCAACGGCAGCATTGTCGGTGGTCCGGCGCTCGGCGTGGAAGGTGCGATCGGCAACGACAACACCGCGATGACGTTCAACCCGGCGCCGGTCGCCGGGCAGTACGTCACCTCCGACGACTCGTTCGCCAACCCGACGGTCTACTCCGAAGAGGCCTGGTTCCGTACCTCCAGCGGCGGTGGCAAGATCATGGGCTTCGGCTGCAGCGTCAGCAGCCCGTCGAGCTGCTACGACCGGCACGTCTACCTGCAGCAGGACGGCAAGCTGGTGTTCGGTACCTACACCGGACAGATGAACACGATCGTCTCCGACGCCAGCTACACCGACGGGCAGTGGCACCATGTGGTGGCGACCCAGTCGTCCGGCGGAATGAAGCTCTATGTCGACGGCGCACTGGTGGGGTCCAACCCGCAGACCTCGGCGGAGGCCTACACCGGCTGGCTGCACGTGGGTGGCGACAACACCTGGGACAACAGCGGGGTGTGGTTCGAGGGTGACATCGACGAGGTGGCCTTCTACCTCCACGAACTCAGCGCCAGCCGGGTGCTCGCGCACTACCAGGCGTCCCAGCCGGTGCCGAACCAGCCGCCGGTGGCCGCCTTCGAGGTGACCCAGAACGACCTCGCGGTGTCGGTGGACGCCTCGGGCTCCAGCGATCCGGACGGCAGCGTGACCGGCTACCAGTGGAACTTCGGTGACGGCACCACCGCCAGTGACGTGACGGCGGGCCACAGCTACGCAGCCCCGGGCAGCTACACGATCACCCTGACGGTGACCGACAACCAGGGCGCCACCGGCACCACCTCCCGTTCGGTCACGGTCACTGCTGCCAACGTCACCCCGGTAGCGGCCTTCGCCGCGACGGTCGACGCGTTGACGGTCGCCGTGGACGGCTCCGGTTCGTCGGATCCCGACGGGACGATCACCGGCTACCAGTGGACCTTCGGTGATGGTTCCACCGCCACCGGCGCGACCGCCTCGCACAGCTATGCCACGGCGGGGACCTTCACCATCACGTTGACGGTGACCGACAATCGGGGTGGGACGGACTCGACCAGCCACCAGGTGACTACCACTGCGCCGCCGAACCAGGCGCCGCAGGCCGACTTCGTCTACACGGTCAACGACCTGAACGTGGCCTTCGACGCCGGTACCTCCCAGGACCAGGACGGAACGATCACCGGCTACGCCTGGGAGTTCGGTGACGGCGCGACCGGAACCGGTGTCACCACCAGCCACAGCTATGCCGGGCCGGGCAGCTATCAGGTGACGCTGACCGTGACCGACAACGGCGGTGCGACCGGCACCACCACGATCGCCGTGACGGTGACGGCGCCGACGGTGCTCGCCTCCGACTCCTTCAACCGTGTGGTGACCAATGGCTGGGGGATGGCCGACGTCGGCGGCGTGTGGACGCCCGGTGGTTCGGGCACCAACCTCGCCGTGAACGGTGGTGGCGCCACACTCAGGATGAATGCTGGCGCCGGGCCGGCGGCCTACCTGAACGGGATCTCTGCCGGGGATGTCGAGATGCAGGGCAGCGTCAGCTACGACAAGTCCGGTACCGGTGGCGGCATCTACACCTCGTTCGTCGCCCGTCGCAACGGCACCACGGACTACCGGGCCACCGTTCGGGTGCAGGACACCCAACTGTTCGCCCAGCTCGTCCGCACCGTCAACGGCACCGAGACGGTGCTGACCAATGTCAGCCTGCCGGGTGGCGGTCTGGCCATTGGCAGTGCGGTGAACGTCAAGTTCCAGGTGACTGGCACGAACGGCACGACCTTGAGGATGAAGGTCTGGCGTGCCGGCCAGACCGAGCCGACGACGTGGACCTCCTCGGTGGTCGATACGACTGCCGCTCTGCAGGGAGCCGGTTCGGTGGGGCTGCACAGCTATCTCTCGGGCTCCGCGACTGCGTCGCCGATCATGGCGAGGTTCACCGATTTCGTGGTGAAGCCCGCCTGAGCATCCGCAGGTGACTGAGGTGAGGCGGTTCGGCTCGGCTGCTGAACCGCCTCACCTCCGCCCGGCCGGTTGAGTCGCTCGGACGGACGATCGCACTGCCTTGCCCGGGCGGATTGGACGAGGCTTCAGCCCTGGGTTCGCGCCCGCCTGAACCGCGGCGACAGTCTGGAGCCGTCGATGGTCTCGATGCCCCCTGCGGTGTTGAGGGTGTGCAGCCGGCTGCCAGCCCAGCTCTCGCCGGGGCCGAGCTGGGCGATGACCTGCTGTTCGAAGCCGTCGTCATCGAGCCGGGTGATCTCGGCCACGCCCATCGCTGCACCGTAGCCTGCCCGGCAGTCCTGGACCGGTCGGAGCAGGCGCCCGTCCCTGACCTGGACGTGGCCGGCCGGTCGCGCGCTCGCGATGTCCACCAGGACCGGATTGTGAGCGTGGGGCGTCCACGGACCCCACAGTTCGGGCGCCGACCAGAGACACAGGCTGTCCGAAAGGGAGCCTCCGAAGCCGACCGCCGCCGTCAGCCACCAGCGGCCATCGTGCCGGAACGGAGTGACATCGCTGGCCTCGACGCCCTCGAGCAGCACCGAATGCCGCTCCCACTCCCAGGGGAAGCGCACTGCCCGGTACAACTCGACGGTCTGGGCGTTCGAGGTCTCCGGGATCATCCAGATCTCGCCGGAGTCCTCGAGCACACAGGGATACGACAGGTGCACAGCGTGGCTGAGAACGGTCTGCGGAACCCCTCGAGGCCCGTGGTCATCCCAGGCGACCGCGGAGATCACGGCCTTGTCGAGGCGATGGTCGAAGTCCTCGACAAACAGGTAGGTCTCCCCTTCGTGTTCGAAGGGGAAGGGATCGGCGTAGAAGTGGTAGCCGTCATCCGGCAGGTCCTGCCACCCGGTGTCGGGCAGACGACCGAGCGTGAGAACGTCCGGGCCCTCGACGAAGCGCCAACCGACCCGCCAGTGCGGTGCCCGGAACCCGATCCGGTAGGCGAGCCGGACCGCCGCACCGACGACACGACGGCCGGCGATCACGGCAAACGGTCGTGGCGTCCCGTCCGGCGGATCGCCGATCACCGCAGCGGCGAACGGCTTGCCTGCGACAGCACCGACCAACAGAGTGGCCACGCCGGCGCTGATGTCGGCCAGGGCGGTCGCCAGCAGTCCGGGCTGCTCGCTGCCCGGACGTCCCTGCGCCCGGACTTCGCCGGCACCGTCGACAACGGTCACGACAGGTTGCCGCCCGGCCCGCAACGCGTCGACGGCGGCCTCCTCGCCGGGGCGTCCGTCGTAGTGCACCGTCCAGTGGCCGGGTTCGGGAGCGGCGGTCAGGTCGAGCACGATGTCCGCCTTGCCCGCGGTCGTCGCCGGCGCCGGTAGGAGGTTCCCACGGCCGAGCCCGCCGGGCTCCAGGCCGTGCAGCCACCGTTCCAGCCGCAGCACGGATGCCAGCCGCCGGTAGGCCCGGGTCGGCTGGTCGTCAACGAACCGGACAACGACCTCGCTGTCTGGGAGTTGGCGGAGCCGGTCAACCAGATCCTCGTGCCAGCGTCGATACATCGACGCACTCAGCCGAATCTCGATCCGCATTCGCCTCCCACCAGAGCCACCGTCCAGGCTGACTATACTCACCTGTGCTCGGTGCAGGGCCGGGCGATTGCCGGCGACTCGGGGGAGACTGGCTCGATGAACGACACCACCGGACAGGGTTATCGTGCTGCGCTGGAGCGGCTGCGTTCGGCACAGAAGCCGTCCGCGGGCACACCGCTCTATTCGCGTCTGGTCAACCGGCCGCTGGGCCGCCGCTTCGCTGCCCTGACCTACACCTGGGGCTGGACCCCCAACCGGGTCACCGCGGTGAGCGCGGTCTTCACCTTCAGCGGGATCGCGCTGGCAGCGCTGGTGCCCACGGCCTGGTGGCTGGGGCTGGTGATCAGTGCCCTGCTGGTTCTGGGCTATGCCCTGGACTCCGCGGACGGGCAGCTGGCGCGGCTGCGTGGTGGCGGGAGCGTTCAGGGCGAGTGGCTCGATCACACGGTGGATGCCGCCAAGGTGCTCACCATCCACTCCGCGATCCTGATCGCCGCCTACCGCTTTTTCGACCTGCCGCCGGTGTGGCTGCTCGTCCCGGTCGTCTATCTGGTGGTGGACAGCCTGCTCTACTTCGCGATGATGGAGCGGGATCTGCTGCTGGCCCGGGCTGCGGGGGGCAAGGCCCCTGCCTCGGAGGCCTCGACGAGCATCCTGCGGGCGATCCTCATCCTGCCCTCGGATTACGGCCTGTTCTGCCTGGTCTTCGTTCTCTTCGGCTTCCCGCCGGTCTTCTTCGTGGTCTACACCCTGATGCTGGTCAGCAACACCGCGTTCCTGCTGATGGCCCTGGTCAAGTGGTACCGGCAACTCGGTACGCCCGTCCAGTGACGGCTGCCATGCAGTCCTCCCGGTAGGAGGACTCGCCGACTGCGGGGACGGCGCCACGGCCGCCGCCAGCGCTGGAACCGGACAGAGCAGGACCCGCCCCGTCCGCCCGGCGATGCCGGAGCGATGAGGTGGGCCCCGTCGAAACGGATCCTGGCCGCTATGGCCGGGTGACGTAGAGGTCGTCGAAGAAGACCGTCACCGGGCCGTTGGACACCGACGGTCCGGTGTAGACCCACAGCCCCACGGCGCCTGCCGACTGCAGCTTGGCCTTCTTGTCTGTCGCGCGCACCGTCCACTTGGTGGGCTCCTGCCGCTTGGCGTTCCAGACCTTGGCGCGGAGCTTGGTCGGCGAGGTCCCGGTCACCTGGAGCCGGATGGCCAGCGTGCCCTTGTTGGGCAGGGTCACCGACGGAGTGGCTTTGGCGAGGATGGTCGACTTGCCGTCCGCCTTCCTGACCAACCAGATCGTCACCTTGCCCTTCTTCTCGACTCGGGTCTTGAGCTCGTACCTGGCCGAGCCCTTGTCCCTGCCGATCAGGCTGACGTACTGCCGTCCCTTACCGGTCAGCTTCCGGTCCAGGGCGAAGTAGACCCTGCTGTCGGTGGAGGAGCTGGACACCGAGCTCAGGATGGCCTTGGACGACTGGCCGGCCTTCAACCGCACGCTCCCGACGCCGTGGGCGACCGCGAACCGCTTGCTGGCAGCCTTGGGGACCGACCAGGTGCCGCCGCGTTTGGCAGTTCCCCAGCCGTGGGCGACCGTCCGGTTGAAGGTGTCGGTCGCCGAGGTGACCGAGGGCTTCGGAGCGGGTGTGGTCGGCGTCGGGGTGGGCGTCGGAGTCGGGGTGGGCGTCGGAGTCGGAGTGGTCGGCGTCGGGGCGGGGGTCGATGCGGCGGCGTCGACCCAGGCGCCGAGGGCGGCGGTGCCTGCCGGACGGCCGATCGCAGCAGCCACCGCACTCGGCAGCGGCAGCGCGATGGCGGACGCCTGGGAGACGACCGACGCGCTCAGCGCACCCTTGCTGTCGACCACTGACGCACCGGTGTACTCGCGGCCGCGGGCCTCCTGCTTGGTGGTGGACTTCATCGCGTTCAGGGTGGTGAAGGTGTAGGCGCCGGCGGAGCCTCGGGACCAGATCGACAACCAACTCGGAGACGTGGCCGTCGCGCGGTTGTAGACGTTGCCGTTCGTGGTGACGTGCATCTGCTCGGCGGTCCGGGTGTAGGTGTAGTCCTCCACGCAGAGCATCGTGTTGCCCGCGGCCTGGATGCCCAGCACGTTGTTGCTGAGCGTCACCTGGTCGACCTTCCAGGTCATCTCGGGATCGGGCCAGGCTACCCGCTTGTCGACCCCGGCGTCGTTCTTGGTCGGGGTACGGTCGTCCTGGGCCAACCAGATCGGCCTGGAGTTGCCGACGATGGTGTTGTTCCAGATCTGGGCGTTGGAGAAGTTGTTGACCACCAGGCCTTCGCGCTTGTTGTTCAGGATCAGCGAGTCGGCCACGATCGCCTTGGCCGAGATCTCCAGGAACAGCCCGTAGCCCTTGTTGCCGGTGAAGTTGTTGCCCGAGAGCACCGAGTCGTAGACCGACTGGTCCTCCCAGAAGCCATGCCCGTTGTTGTTGGCGAAGCTGCTGTTGGTCACCTTCACCCCGCGGGACTTGGTGATCTTCATCCCGCTGGCGACCGGACCGGTGTTGAAGTTCTCGGTGTTGTTGTTCCGGGCCACGACGCTGGTGAGGGTGATCCGGTCGGCATTGTTGCCGTGGATGCCGAGCATGCCGTTGTTCTCGACGGTGAGCTTGGTCAGGGTGGCGCCGCTGTTGATCACACTGATCCCGGTGGTGGCGGATTCAGCGATGAGCACGTTCTCGACGGTGGCGTTGGGGCTCTCCAGGGTCACCGATCCCATCTGCCAGACCGAGGTGGCAAACCGGTGGATGCCGATACCGCGGATGGTCACGCCTGTGGCGCGGACGTTGATCGCATACTGCAGGTTGCTGGCGCGAGCGCCGCCGGTTGGATCGGAGCCGACGTACAGCTTGGAGGTGGACTCGTCGAGGTAGAACTTCCCGCTGGTCACCGCCTTCTTGCTAGCAACCTGGGTGAGGCGGGTGGTGCCGGTCCACACCTGGTCGGGGTAGGGGGCCATCGGGACGGCCGGGTTGACCATCTGCCAGTCGTCGGTCCGGTCCTTCGCGCCCTTGGTGTAGGTCGGGCTGTGGTCGAACCGGACCTTCCAGCCGTCCTTGCGCCAGGTGGAGCCGTCCTTCACCCAGCCGGTGACCGGGATGCTGCCGTCCAACCAGACAGCCTCACCGGGATAGTTCTGGATCGTGACCTTCTTGTAGATCTCCACCGTCTCGTTGTAGCTTCCGGCGCGCAGCACGATGGTGCCGCCTGTCGGCACGAGTTTGAGCGCCTGGGTGACGGTCTTCACCGGCGCGCTCTTGGTGCCGGCGGCGGTGTCTTTGCCGGACGTTGCGACGAAGACGGCGCCGGTGGGCACTGTGTACTTCGCACTGCCCACCGCGGCGGAGCCCGCGGAGGCTGCCGGACGGGCCGTGGCTGCGCTGGCCGGAGCGGACATGCCTGCAAACAGCAGGCCCAGGGTCAGCAGACCGCAGAACAGCGTCGATCGGGTGCGTATCACATCTGAGAGAATAGCAAACTCTTCTAAGGATTTCCTCAGGAGTTTGTGATGGGGGTACCGTCCCCGAAATTCCGCGATCGGCCGGCGCGGCCGAACCGTGATCCGGTGCGAACCTGCTGGCGCAGCCCTGCCGGTCAGGCCGGGGGGCCGTCCGGCACGCTGGAACCCTTCGCCGAGCCGGCTGGACCGGCCGTCAGGCCACCGACGAGCTGCAGGGCCTGGGGATCGAGGCGATCGGCCAGCGGCCCCAGCAGGATGATCCGCAGTTGCTTGTCGGGTGAAGAGGCAATCCGGGCGATGGGCCACAACAGGATGCCCAACCCGAGAACGCCACCCGCCAGTGCGGCGATCAGCAGGTTGCGCAACTGGTCGGGGCTGCTCGGAGTGAGCGGAAGCTGGGCGGGCCCCAGGGTCTGGAAGTCGACTTGAGCGGTCGCCCCGCTGCCGCTCTCGAGCAACTCCACAGAGTTCTGGAACTTGGCAGCCACGGTCGTGGCGATCACCTGGGCCTGCTCCGGGACCGGGTCGGTCACCGTGATGGTGAGCACGGCCGTTCCTGGCGGGTTTACGGCTGCGACCTGCTCGGAGAGCGAGGCCGCAGAGCCCTCCAGGTGGAGCTCGCTGATGACGGCGTCGAGCACCATCGGTGAGGTGGCCAACTCGACGTAGGTGTTCATCCGCGCCGACACCATCATCGTTCCCTGATAGATGTCACTGGCACGTACCTGACGGCCGGCCGCTGTCGCATAGAGGCTGACTGCCGAGTCGTACTGGCGGGGTGCGAAGAAGTTGAACAGGCCGGTGGCCACCAAGGCGAGCACAACCACGCCTCCCGCCGCCAGCAGGCGGCTCTTGATGCTCCTCATACTTTTCCCCGGAATCGTAGGCTGTGACGGCTGCCACAGGGTGGACGGAAGAGTGGCTCGGGCCAGGACAGGCGCTGGCGTGGGATGCAGTTGCCCGCGGGCGTCGGGAAGAGCCAACGCGGTGAAGCAGACGAGGAATGCTGTACTGGCGTCGAAAAGGCCGCTCTCAAGCACCCCGCGGAGGCTCAGGAAGGTCACCACGGCGAGGCGGAAAGCACGCAACTCGCCGGGCGTCCGGATGATGCAGGCGACCCCGTAGAGGATGAGGGCCAGGCACAGGACGACGCCGAGGTAGCCGCTCTGGACGAGGGCGGAGATCCAGCTGCTGTCCAGGATCTGGTGCGACCACCACTGCCCCGGCACCTCGATCTGCTTCATCGACAACCCGCCACCCAGCCAGGTGAGCCAGTGGTTCGACTTGGGCATCAGCGCCGCGGTCCAGGCGATCGTCCGGTTGCTGAGGGAGGTGATGTCCTCCTCGGAGCCGCCGCGGGTCAGCGCTTCGGTGAGGAAGTCGCCCGAGAACAACACGATCACCAACGTTGGCAGCCCAACCAGGAAAGGGAGCAGGACGCGGAGGTGAACCCGCCGGGCCATCAGGATCAGAATGGCGGCCGCTGGAACCACCATCATCAGGGAGGTCCGGGACTCGGTGGCAATCAGGGCATACCCGGCTGCGCCCAGCGCGACGAAGTCCGCCAGGCTCTCGCGTGCATTGGCCCCACGGTGGATCAGCCACAGGATCACCACCGCGCTGATCGCGGCAATCTCGTTCGGATGGAGGGGAGGCAGCCCGCCGGCGAGGCGACCGTTGAACGGACGGCCGGTGTTGGTCAGCACGCTGAACAGCGCGACCGTGGCCAGCGCGCCAACCAGCCCCGCCATCACCGCGTAGCCGTCATAGCCGCTGAGCAGGAGGTACACCGTCAGGATGAGGATCAGCACCCGCACCACGATGACCACCGATGCCATCAGGCTGCCGTTGGCCCAACCGCCGAAGACGGTGATCGCCAGGTAGAGCGTCATCAGCACTGCCGGCCAGGCCGGCACGGTACGTCGCGGGCGGTCGCGGATCAGCCACCACGCGGTGGCAGCCGCGATGACGCTCAGCAGACCCTTCAGAATCACCACGGAGTCGAAGGAACCCTCGAAGTAGTTCGCCGGGCGCCAGGGCTCGGTGGCCACCACCAGGATCAGGAAGACCAGGTACGGCGCTTTGGCGAAGGGCCTTCCGGCCTGGGGCAGGACCAGCACCGCGCCACCTCAGGCGGAGGCCCGGGCGGACTGCTGATCCTGCTCGCTCTGGCTGGTGTCGTCTGGTTCGCCGTCATCGGTCTGCGACGACGCCTCGGGGGCGAGCGGTTCGCTCACCTCGTCCGGCAGGTCGTGCGCGTTGACCTCGTCTAGCGGGCCGTCCACGTTGATCTCTTCTGGCAGGTCGTCCATGGTGATCTCGTCTGGCGGGCCGTCCACGATGATCTCTTCTGGCGGGCCGTCCACGATGATCTCGTCTGGCAGGTCGTGTGCGCTGCCCCCGGTGTTCGAGGCGTTTCGCTCGCGCGACTGACGAAGCGCGCGCTCACGTCGCTGGGCGAGCCGCCGCGGGCGTACCAGCACTTCGTTGACGACGGCGATCGCCAGGGCGAGGCAGCCGAGGGCGAAGGCAGCGATCGCCGCGATCAGCAACGGACGGGGCGACGTGGGGCTGCTCGGAGCCGTTGCCTGGACGGCCACCTCGACGCTCACCGGCGAGGATCCGTTGACCGCTTCCAGTTGGGTGATGTAGCTCGACAGGTGTTTGGCGGCCGAGTTCGCCAGGTCGCGTGCCAGGTCGGGGGACCCGGCTTCCGCGGTGACCTGGACGAGGGGTGTGTCGATGGGGTTGCTGGCCGCCAGGTGCTCCTGCAGCTCCGGGATGTCGAACTGGCCGTTGAAGTCGGTCCGGACGCCCTCCAGCACCGGCTGGCTGTCGATCAGGACCGGATAGGTGCGGGCCCGGCTGATCGCATACTGGGCAGCTTGATAGTTGGCTGTCGCGTCCGTGCCGGGAATGCCCTTCACCAACTGGGTGGCGGTCGCTGCGTAGGTTGGCGGAATCAGCCGCGAACCCCCGTACCCCGCCACGGCGCCCAGCAGCACGGCAACGACCACGACGAGCCAGTACCGTCGCGCAATGATCCCAAGCTGTTGCACCGACAGCGCTTCAGCCATACATGCCCCCGAGCAGTAGCCAGCACTTTGTCATCCGTAGAGTACCTGCCGTTACAAGGGCATAGCCACGTGCGCCAGCCCGGCGGGGCTGATCAGTTCTCCGTCCCGGTCGCGGTGCGAAGCCGATCATTCGACCGTTGCGCACCGCGACCTTCGCGCCCTATTTGATGACGGAGATCTTGTCGCGGGTGTTGTAGGCAGCGATGGTGGTGCTGGCGATCGGGTTCTGGACGGCGCCGGTGACCTCGCCGGTGGAGGTGTCGATGGTCAGCACCCGGACAGGGTCGGCGCGGCCGGAGACCTGGTTGCCGAGATAGGAGACCACCGTATTGCCGTTGATCGTGTCGGTCCGCTTGGTGAAGGCGCCGGTGTGGCCGGAGAACACGAACTTCACGTTGCTGTACTGGGAGACGACCTGATCGTAGAGGTACTTGGGGGAGGTCTCCCCGTAGCCCCCGCTGCTGTTCGAGATCGAACCGTTGCCGTCGAGGTAGTGGTGCGTCTGGATGATCACGTTGTAGCTGGGATGGGCTGCGACGACCTTCTTGGCCCAGTCGACGACCCCGCGGCGGGGCCAGAGCTCGAGGTTGAGGACGAGCCAGTCGGTACCGGCAGCGGTGAAGGTGGACCAGGTGTTGTCGACCTTGCCCGCCTCATAGACACCGCCCACGTTCCGCCAGGTGGAAAGTGGGAAGGCGTCGTTGAACTCCGCGGTTTGCCGGACCAGGTACGAGGAGTCGCAGGCCGCTGCCCCCAGCCGCTGGGGGCACTCGGGGTTCTGCGCGTAGGCCGAGCCGCCGTAGCCAGTGCTGCCCGGCTTGTCGTCCCAGCCGACCACCCGGGTGTCGTGGTTGCCGATGCTGAGGGAGTAGGGGATGCCGGCGTCCCGCAGTTTGCCGATGGCCTTCGTCGCGACGGCGTATTGGGACGGCGCCAGCCAGCCGAAGCTGACGTTGTCACCGGTGTGCAGCACGTAGGCGAGGTTGAGCTTGGTCCGATTGGCGACCAGCCACTGGGTGCGCTCTGCGTACAACGGGTCGGAGGCGCTGTACACCTCGTCCTGGGTGTCCGGGATGATGGCGATCGAGAAGGAGGCCCCGGGCTTCGACGCCACCGGTGGGTTCGGGGTGGTGGGCGTCTTCGACGGTGGCGTGGACGGGGTAGGGGTCGGCGCCGGAGCCGTCACTTTGGGCACGAACACGACGTCCACCAGGTAGTTCGCCGTGGTCTTGGAGGTGGGCCGCTTGCTCTTCTTGCTGTAGCTGAAGACGCCGCCCTTCTTTGCGACCGTGATGCCGTTCTTGGTGCGCTTCTTGGTGAAGTAGCTGCGGGTGACGGCGAACCGGCCGTTGCTGTCGAGATAGGACGCGGTGTAGGTCTTGCCCTTCTTGATCTTCACCGGCTTGCTCAGCCGGGCGGTCTGCCAGCCGGTCTTCGTCGACTTCTTGAAGGTGGCGCGGGCCAGGAGCTTGCCGTCCGGGCCCCACAGCGAGGCGGTGTAGGCCTTCTTCTGCTTGGACGAGCGGTAGAACCGCAGGCCCGTGATCGTGCCGTCGGTCTTCGTGCTGAACCGCACTCCGAGATTGACTGACTTCTTCTTCTCGACGGCTTTCGTCTTCGGCTTCGTGGTGGAACTGAAGAGGCTGGCGCTGCTGGCGCCGCTGGCCACGGGGGCACTGCTCAGCAGGCTGGTGCTGAACATCAGGGCGACGAAGATCGACGCCAAGATCTGCCAACGTTTGGCTGGGGTCTGCCGCTCTAGGGAACGCCGGGGGTGGGTTGAGGCTGGCATAAGGCTCCTGGGTACGACAACGGAACGGCTGCGCCCCCGTCCCCACGTGGATCGTTTCCTGAGAAAAAGGTAAATGCTGCCTGTGGGAAGGTCAAGCTCAACTCACTGGGATGTCGAGTTCACCTTGACAGTCCGGCGAGGGCCAGGCCGAGCGCCGCGACGCTGAGCACCACCTCAACGCTCCCCACCACCCCCGGACGGATCCGCCGCTGGTCGCTGACCATCGGCAGCAGCCAGGCCCGGACGGTGGCGGCCAGGAAGAACGCCGGCCACCAGCGCTCGACCTGGCCCGTGATCGCTCCGGCCGAGGCGACGACCGTCCAGAGTGCATGCCAGGCGATCGAGGCATTGCGCCAGCCCAGCTGTCCGCGCTTGCGGATCATTGCCTTGACGTGGAAGACGGTGCCGCCGAGATAGCCGAACAGCAGGATCGCCCAGCTGGCGGCCGCGGGGAAGGCGGGATCGGTGAGCATGCCGACCGGGTCGGGGAACCGGACGACCAGCACCATTGCCGCTGCGAGGGTGACGGTGAGCAGGCCGCCGGCGAGATGGCGCTCCTCCCGGCGGGCGGCCAGCCACAGCGCGCAGCACAGCGGCAGGGCATAGCCGGCCAGCCACCACCACAGCCCGGGGCCGGCCAGCCAGACGGTCGCCAGCCCGGAGCCCAGCGTGGCCAGCGTGTAGAGCGCCAGCGCCGGCAACCAGCGGCGGCGCCGGGCCGACGGGGACTTCAGCAGACCCGAGGCAGCGTAGAAGGCGCAGTAACCCAGGACCCAGGTGGCGAACAGCGGCACGAGGTGGACCTGAAGGCCACCGGCTTGCCAGACCAGGGCCGTGCCGACGGCGAACGGCAGGACGAGCATCGCCCACACGCCGTGCTGCCGGGGCAGCCAGCCGGTGGTGCGGGTGCGTTCAGCCACCCGTCGAGCCTAGCGAGCCAGAACCGACCGGGTGACCGTGTAGTGCCGGTCGCGGACGACCACCCGGGTGGCGCCCAGTTGGCGGCGCAGGAAGGGGAGGTAGGGCAGGTGGGAGTTGAACACCGTCCAGACCTCGGCGCCGGGTGCGAGCGTGGGTATCGCCGTTGCCAGCAGGTCGAAACCAGGGGAGGAGTCCTTGGTGGTGCCGCGGTGGAAGGGTGGGTTGCAGACCACCAGGTCGACGCTGCCCGCCGGGTGCCCGGCCAGTCCATCGGCGCGCTCGACCTCGATCGCAAGCTGGTTGGCGGCAGCGGTGTCGCGGGTGGAGGCGACGGCCGCCCGGCTG
The DNA here is from genome assembly GCF_034927565.1 of Propionicimonas sp. Classification (GTDB taxonomy): domain Bacteria; phylum Actinomycetota; class Actinomycetes; order Propionibacteriales; family Propionibacteriaceae; genus Propionicimonas. The sequence goes on along the minus strand of NZ_JAYFPT010000049.1, from coordinate 63,321 downwards.
ACGTCGACGGCCAGGACGGTGTGGCCGGCTCTGGCCAGGGTGCAGGCCAGGATGCCGGAGCCGCAGCCCAGGTCGACCGCCCTGAGCTGAGAGCGGTTCGACCGGGACGGCTGCGTCGAATCGGGGTTGCTCTCCCGTCCCGGCGCTGCCGGAAGGGTCGGCAGGCTGAGGTGCCGCTCGGCGGGCTCCAGGCCCGCCTCCAGCGCCTCGAGCAGCAGCCGGGTGCCGCCGTCCAGCCGGCCCGCCGCGAACACGCCGGCATGGCTGACCACCGTGAGCGCCGGCTCGTCCAGTTCCGTCCGGCGCGGCCAGGACCGTTCGACGGCCAGCGGTTCCTCGGCGTGCAGCACCCGGGACTTCTGTCGTCCCAGACTGGCCCGGACGGAGCCGAAGCAGCCGGCCAGGACGTCGTTCATGCTCCGGGTGAGGTGTTTCTCACGGCCGCCGGCGAGCACCCGGACGTCGGGCGGAGCCCAGGCGGCGATCCGCTCGGCGTAGTCCTGCAGCATGCCGAGGCTCTTCGGCAGCCGCAGCAGCACCACCTGGGCCGCGGCCAGAGTGGACTGGTCAAGGCAATCCACTCCAGCCAGGGTGAGGGAGCGTTCGTCCCGCAGGTCGTCGCAGGAGGCCAGGACGTCTCGTCCCTCCTGGCGGAGGTGGTTGGCCAGCGCCGGGTCGTCGATCACCAGCAGAGGCCCAGCCACAGCGGAGCGCCCGGTCAGCTGCTGCAGTTCGTCGGCCAGCAACCGGGAGACGGGGTCAGCCATCACTCTGCAACTGCCCCCGCTCCCGCAGGTCGGCGATGATCCGGGCGTGGAACTGCTCGTCGATCCGGTACTTCCAGCGGTAGAGCAGGTAGCTGACCAGGATCAGGACAGCGGGCACGATCAGCATGACCACCTTCATCAGCATCAGCCCGTCCGCGGTCACGTCGGCGGGGGTGTGGGCGCTGGAGATGCCGGCTGCCACGATGGTGACCGCGACGATCTGGGTGGACAGGGCTGCCCCCACCTTGTTGATGAAGGGCTGCAGCGCGAAGGTCACCCCGACATTGCGCCGGCCGAGCTTCCAGTGCCCGTAGTCGATGGTGTCGGTGAGGAAGACCAGCATGAGCATGGTGATGTAGCCCTGCCCGATGAACAGCAGCAGACCGCACGCGCCGATCGCCAGGATCGACATCGGCGCGAAGAAGAAGGCCAGGTATCCCACCAGCAGCAGCACGATCGAGACGGTGAAGATCGGCCGCCGGTTGAACCGCTTGCGCAACATCGGGAAGGTGATGAAGGCGATCAGTTGGGAGAAGATCAGCACGGCGGCGAACGGGGAGTACATCTCCTCGTCCCCGTAGGCGTACTTGAAGAAGTAGGTGCCGAAGGTGGTGGTGGTCAGGTAGCCGGTCATGAAGATGACCATGGCGATCGACGTCCACAGCAACTGGTCGTTCTTGAACACCACGCCGGCCACCTCCCGCAGCGAGGTGTGCTGCTGCTCGGCGGCGAGGTGGGGTTCCTTCACCCCGAACAGGGTGACGAACTGGCCGGCCACCATGATCACGCAGATCACCGCGGTGAACAGCAGCCAGGCTCGCGGCAGGCCGACAGCGGCGCCGAGCGCGTTGGTGACTGGGATCACCGCCACCGCCACCACCAGCAGGCCGATGTTGGCGAAGATCTTGGCCACCGACCCGATCCGCTCGCGCACCTTCTGGTCGACGCTGAGCGCGGGCAGCATCGCCCAGTAGGGGATGTCGTTCATCGTCCAGGACAGCCCCCAGAGCAGGTACACCACGGCGAACACGACGATGAAGGTCTGGTCGTCCAGGCCGAGGTCGGCGAACAACAGGACGGTGAACACCGCCGAGCAGAGCACCCCGACCAGAATCCACGGCTTGTAGTGCCCCCAGCGGGAGTGGGTGTTGTCGACGATCGAGCCCATCACGACGTCCATCACGGCGTCGAACAGCCGGGCGCCGAGCACCAGCCAGCTCACCCACAGCAGCACGGTGTCGCTGACGTCCAGGACTTCGCTGAGGAAGAAGACCATGAACATGCTGACGAGGGTGTAGACCATGTCGCGGCCGATGGTGCCGATGCCGAAGGTCCACTTGTTGCGGCGCTCCAGTGCGTCCGGCGTCGTGGTGGTGGCCATGGTTCAGAAACTAGTGCACCGGGTGGTCCGGGGGACACCGGGCGTCGACTTCGTCCTCGATCGGCGGGCACTCGGGCGCGAGCGGTGGAGCCTGAACGATCCTGAACCGGGTTTGGTACACCATCGTTCAGCGTGAGGTCGCGGGGTCGCAGATCCACAGGTTCTCACAGGAATCGGAAAGCCTGCTCATGGGCTCTGGTCACAGACTGGCTGGTGTTCGAGCGAAATCAGGAGGACGCGATGAGCGACCAGGAGAGTGCCCCGGAGCAGGGTCAACCGCAGGCCGAGGGGACCGACCAGCAACCTCCAGCGCAGCCAGCCGGCGGCTGGCAGCCGACCACACAGCAGACCGGCTGGAGCGGGGCGCCGCAGGCTGGCTGGAGCGGAGCGTCGCAGGCTCCGGCCCCGGACGCGGCCTGGCCGGCGGCAACGAATTCTGTTGCCAATGAGCCCACGCAACCGATGCCGGTGGCACCCTCAGGCTGGCAGGCGTCTGCCCAGGCTGGTGCTACCCCGCAGCCCCCGGCAGGATGGGCGGCTTCCGCCCAGGGCGCCGGAACGCAGCCCGGACAGCCGGGCTCCGGGGGCGCGGGACAGCCGCCGTCCGGCTGGATGCCGCCCCAGGGCGCTGCCGCACCGCAGCCGGTCGGTGCCGCCTCGCTGTCGGGTTCGACCCCGCCGGCACCCGCCGCCTCCGGCTGGCCGCCGCCAGGATCGCAGCCGCCCCCTGGCTACTGGTCGGCGCAGTGGCCGACCCCGCTGGGCTCTCCCTACAGCTACAGCGCCGGTCCGGGCGGGCCGGTCCCGCCCTATCAGCCGGTGCGGCAGACCACCTCGTGGTGGCGCCGTCCGGGGGTCTTCGTCACCGCGCTGGTGCTCGCCTTCCTGCTCGGGATGGGCAGCTTCGCAGCCGGTTCGCAGGTCTGGTCGGCGGTCAGCCTGCAGCCGGGCAGCGGTACCCAGTCCGGCCAACCCTCCGGCTCGGAGGGCAACTCCCCGGTCTTCCCCAGTCAGGACCAGGGACAGTCCGGTGATCAGGGGCAATCCGGTGACCAGGGGCAGGCCGGCAACCAGCAGACCAACCCGTCCGATGTCCAGCCGCGCTCGGCGGTCAAGCCGACCGAGGCCCAGACCAAGGGGGTCGTGCTGATCGAGGCGGCCTCGTCCGGCAGTGTCGGCTACGGCACCGGCATGGTGCTCAGCGCGGACGGCAAGGTGCTCACCAACTACCACGTCGTTGCCGGCTCCGAGCAGGTCAAGGTGACCCTCGCCGACACCGGCGACAGCTACGACGCCACCGTGCTCGGCTTCGACCAGAGCCGGGACGTGGCACTGCTGCAGCTCGCGGACGCCAGCGGCCTGCCGACGGTGACGATCGATGGCGACGCGCTCTCGGTCGGCGACGCGGTGAGCGCCGTGGGCAACGCGAGTGGCGGCGGTGAGTTGGTGCGCGCCGATGGGCAGGTGACCGGCCTGAAACAGGATCTGACGGTCTCGTCGGAGTCCCCCTGGGGCGCCGAGGAAGATCTCAGCGGGCTGATCCAGACCGACGCCAACGCCGTCCCCGGTGATTCCGGTGGCCCGATGTTCGATGCCCAGGCCGAGGTGACCGGCATGACCACCGCTGGGTCGGTGCAGGCCGGTGAGAGCTACGCGGTTCCGATCGCCGACGCGCTGGCAGTGGTGCAGACGATCGAGGCCGGCAAGGATTCCGGCACCGTCCGGGTCGGCCCGGCCGGCTACCTCGGCATCGTGGTGGCGGACTCCGGCAGGTCTCGTGGTTCCAGCGCCCGGGTGGTGACCCAGGTGGTGGACGGCAGCCCCGCCGCCAAGGCCGGTATCACCGAGGGCAGCCAGCTGGTCTCGGTGAACGGCACCAGGATCACCTCCCAGACCAACCTCGCCGACGTGATCCGCGTCCTTGAGCCCGGCCAGAGCATCACCGTGGAGTGGACGACCCCGACCGGCAAGGAGAAGTCGGCTCAGGTGACCCTCGGGTCCAGCCCGATCAACTGATACTGGATCAATCGCTGATCCCACCAGCTTCCGGGGCAGGACAGGCATCCGGTGCGCATCCGCACTCGGGTTCCTGGTCCTCCCCGGATTCTGGCGTGGGGGCGCCCGATCGTGTCGGACCTCGGGACCAGAAACCGTCCCGTGGCGCGCGTGGCGCGCAGGCCCAGGAACCGTCCCCTGGCCCACGAAGGCGATCAGCGGGGGTAGGCCTGGCCGGCCACCCAGCGGGCGTGGGCCTGGGCGGTCACGCCGCCATGGGCGATGACGTCGGCATAGAACCGTCCGGAGTCGCGGACGGTGCGCTGCTGGGTCAGGTAGTCGAGCGCGACCAGGCCGAACCGTGGTTCCTCCCCCTCAGCCCATTCGAAGTTGTCGGTGAAGCACCAGTGGTAGAACCGCTCGATCGGCAGCCCGGAGCCGGCGATCGCCCTGAGGTGGTCGTAGAGGAAACGGGAACGGAACCGGTCGGCGGCATCGGCGGTGCCGTTCTCGGTGATCCAGATCGGGCCGGGGTAGTGCTGATGGGTCCACCGGGCCACCTCCACCAGGCCTTGCGGGTAGATCTCCCAGCCCAGGTCGTTGACGGGGACATGGGAGGCCACCCCGTCCGCCAGGCCCTTCACCGAACTGCGGGTGTAGTAGTTGATCCCCTGGAAGTCGTAGTACCTGCCGGGCTCGACGCCCTTCGGCTGGACGAACGGGGCCAGGAACCGTCCCTGGCTGAATGCTCGGGTGAGGGCGGCCTGGAAGAGGTACCTGCCGCTTGTGGCACTGAGCTGGTGAACCGGGTTCCACCGCTTCTGGGGTGCGAACACCCGCAGGTGATTGGCCACCCCGACCTGTGCCTGTGGGAAGGCGGCGTGGATCGCCTGGTAGGTCTGGACATGGGCGGTCGCCATCACCTGCATCACCGTCAGGGTGCGGCCGAAGGAGTTCGTCACCCCGGGCGGCCACTGTCCGTCCAGCCAGCCCTTGGTGGCATACACATTCGGCTCGTTGATCGTCACCCAGTCGTCGACCAGGTCGCCCAACTCCTCCAGCACCCGGGTGACGTAGCGGGCGAAGGTCGGCAGCGCGGACGGCGACTCCCAGCCGCCGACCCGCTCGAACCACCAGGGATTGTTGAAGTGGTGCAGGGTCACCAGCGGACGGATGCCCGCCTGCCGCAGCCGGGTCAGCTCGTCGCGGTAGTGGGCGACGGCCGCTGTGTCGAACTCGCCCGGCCGGGGTTCCAGCCGCGCCCACTCCAGGCCCATCCGGTAGTGCTTCACCCCGAGTTCGCCGAGCAGGGCGATGTCCTGGCCGACCCGCTCCCAGTGGTCGGCCGCCCGGGCGGGCGTGCTGCCGTCCGCGATCCGTCCGGGCTTGGCCGCCCAGCGGTGCCAGTTGGTGTCGGCGTTGCCGCCCTCGATCTGGGTGGCTGCGGTGGCCACCCCGAGACCGAGGCCGGGCAGCGCGAAACCGGGCTCGGCGAAGCTGGACGGGCGGGACGGGGCGTCGGACATCGGTGGCCTCCTCGGGTCACCCCCACGTCACCATCCGGCGGGGTCGGGTGTCAATGTGGCAGCCGCTCCCGCGAGCGTCGACATGGTCGGGCAGAATCGACAGCGTGACCGATCAGGGTGGACGCAGAACCACGTCAACCACTCACGATGGGCCACACCCCGGCAGCTGAGGCGGGTCGACGCCTGTCCGCCCACAGACGGCATGGAGAGGACCCGCAGGCGGCAGGGAGAGTGCGCACCGGCGACCAGCGTCGTCGCGATCCGGAGGGGAGAACCTGCAGATGGCACAGGGAGAGGAGATGGCCGGCATGATCCAGCTTGAGGTGGTGGACGATCCCCGGTTGCTGGAGGCGATCCACGCCACCATCCTCACCCCGGTCTTCCGACCGGCCGAACTACTCCCGGCCGCACAATTGCGCCAGGCTGTGGCCGCCGGGGCCTGCGAGGTGCTCGTGGTGCCGGGGGTGGACGGCCCGCAGGCGGTGGCGGTCGGCGAGTTCGCCGACGGCGTCGTCCTGCTGGTCTACCTGGCGGTTGCTCCCGGGGTGCGCAGCCGGGGCACCGGCGGGAAGCTGCTGGATGCGGCGGTGGCCCGCTGGCGGGCATGTCCGGGCGTGAAGCTGGTGGTGGCAGAGGTCGACCGGCCGGACTTCCACACCGCCGACGCGGTGCAGGGCGATCCGTCCCGCCGGCTGGAGTTCTATGCCCGGCACGGCGGGCTGGCCTTCGACCTGCCGTACTTCCAGCCGTCGGTGGGCCCGGGCCAGCCGCCGGTGCACGGCATGCTGCTGATCGCGCTGGCCGCCGACCGGGCGGTGCTCTCCGCCGACGGTGGCCGGCTCGTCCGGGTGGGACGGCTGCGCGACCTGCTGGCCGCCGGTCTCGACCAGGCGGGGGAGGCAGACGAGGCCGGTCGCCGGCTGCTCGCCAGCCTGGACGATCCGGACGGGGTGCAACTGCTGCCACTGTCCGGGTACGCCGGGATCGAGCCGTCGGCGCCCCGTCCGACCGCCTGACCTCGCTGCCCGGACGGGACCGAGGTGGCACCCCGAGGTCGTGGAAGTACTACCTGAGGTCGTTGTGACGCGAACGATGTGAAACCTCATGCCGTTAGGCGGTACGGTAAGAGGCGCAAAACGCCAATGGCGTCGGGGTGTTCCGGCCGGCGCCGAAGGGCCGCGTGCGACGGTCTCATGTGGCACTGCCCGGAGCTATCGAAGGAGACTCAACCTCACTATGACCAAGTATGTGTACGACTTCGCCGAGGGCGACGCCTCGATGCGGAACCTGCTCGGCGGCAAGGGTGCCAACCTCGCCGAGATGACCGGGCTGGGCATGCCGGTGCCGAAGGGCTTCACGATCACCACCGAGGCGTGTACCCAGTACTACGCCGACGGCGAGCAGATCAACGACGCCATCCGCGCCGAGACCATGGAGCACGTCGCCACCCTCGAGGCTGCGATGGGCAAGAAGTTCGGCGACGACGAGAACCCGCTGCTGGTCTCCGTCCGCTCCGGCTCCCGCGCCTCGATGCCGGGCATGATGGACACCATCCTCAACCTCGGCATGAACGATGTCGTCGTCGAGACCATCGCCCGCAAGTCCGGCAACCCGCGGTTCGCGTGGGACTCCTACCGCCGCTTCATCCAGATGTACTCCGACGTCGTCATGGAGGTCGGCAAGGCGTACTTCGAGAAGCTCATCGACGAGATGAAGGAAGCCCGCGGCGTCACCCAGGACGTCGAGTTGACCGCCGAGGACCTCAAGGAGCTCGCCGGCCAGTTCAAGGCCGAGTACTTCAGCAAGATCGGCGAGGAGTTCCCGTCCGACCCGATCGACCAGCTGTTCGGCGCCATCAAGGCCGTGTTCCGCTCCTGGGACAACCCGCGTGCGGTCTACTACCGCCGGCTCAACGAGATCCCGTCCGACTGGGGCACCGCGGTCAACGTCCAGTCGATGGTGTTCGGCAACATGGGCGACACCTCCGGTACCGGCGTGGCGTTCTCCCGCAACCCGGCCACCGGTGAGTCCGGTCTGTTCGGTGAGTTCCTGATGAACGCCCAGGGCGAGGACGTCGTGGCCGGCATCCGCACCCCGGAGACCATCGACCAGCTGCGCGACGAGAACCCGGCGGTCTACAACCAGTTCGTCGAGATCGTCGGCCGGCTGGAGGACCACTACCGCGACATGCAGGACATGGAGTTCACCATCGAAGAGGGCAAGCTCTTCATGCTCCAGACCCGCAACGGCAAGCGCACCGCCGCCGCCGCTTTCAAGATCGCCTGCGACCTGGTGGACGAGGGCAAGATCACCCCGAAGGAGGCCGTGCTCTCCATCGACCCCAAGCAGATCGACGCTCTGCTGCACCCGCAGTTCGACACCGCCGAGCTGAAGGCCGCCACCCCGATCGGCAAGGGTCTTCCGGCGTCCCCGGGTGCCGCCTCCGGCCAGGTGGTCTTCACCGCCGAACACGCTGCTGCCGAGGGCAAGCAGGGCAAGAAGGTCGTCCTGGTCCGGCTGGAGACCACCCCCGAGGACATCGAGGGCATGCACTACGCCCAGGGCATCCTGACCGCCCGCGGTGGCATGACCTCGCACGCCGCCGTGGTGGCCCGCGGTATGGGCACCTGCTGCGTCGCCGGCCTCGGTGAGATCAAGTTCGGGGCGGACGAGAAGTCGTTCACTCTGGGTGGCAAGACCTATGGCGAGGGCGACTGGATCTCCCTGGACGGCTCCACCGGTAACGTCTACGGCCAGGCGATCAAGACCGTCCCGGCCGAGATCTCCGGCTACTTCGGCCGCGTCATGGAGTGGGCAGACGAGTTCCGCACCCTGAAGGTCCGCACCAACGCCGACACCCCGCGCGACGCCGCTCAGGCGATCGAGTTCGGGGCCGAGGGCATCGGCCTGTGCCGCACCGAGCACATGTTCTTCGAGACCGACCGGATCGCGGCCATCCGCGAGATGATCGTCTCCGAGACCGTCGAACAGCGGAAGGCCGCGCTGGCCAAGCTGCTGCCGATGCAGCGCGGTGACTTCGAGGGCATCTACACCGCGATGAAGGGCTTCCCGGTCACCATCCGGCTGCTCGACCCGCCGCTGCACGAGTTCCTGCCGACCGAGGAGGACGACATCGTCGCCCTGGCCGCCGAGATGAAGATCTCGGTGGACGACCTGAAGTCGAAGATCGCCTCGCTGCACGAGTTCAACCCGATGATGGGCCATCGTGGCTGCCGCCTCGACGTGACCTACCCGGAGATCGGCGAGATGCAGACCCGCGCCATCATCGAGGCCGCGATCAACGTGCAGAAGGCCCATCCGGAGTGGAAGGTCGTGCCGGAGATCATGATCCCGCTGGTGGGCGAGGTGAAGGAACTGGCGTTCGTCAAGAACATCGTCACCACCACCGCCGATCAGGTCATCGCCGAGGCCGGCGTCGAGCTGGAGTACCTGGTGGGCACCATGATCGAGATCCCGCGGGCGGCGCTGACCGCCGACGAGATCGCCACCGAGGCGCAGTTCTTCTCCTTCGGCACCAACGACCTGACCCAGATGACCTTCGGCTTCAGCCGGGACGACGCTGGCAAGTTCCTGGATGCCTACTACGACAAGAAGATCTACGAGAACGACCCGTTCGCCCGGATCGACGAGAACGGCGTCGGCAAGCTCGTGAAGATGGCTGCCGAGCTCGGCAAGCAGACCCGTCCCGACATCAAGCTCGGCATCTGTGGCGAGCACGGCGGCGACCCGTCCTCGGTCGAGTTCTGCCACCAGGTCGGTCTGAACTACGTGTCCTGCTCGCCGTTCCGCGTGCCGGTTGCCCGGCTCGCCGCGGCGCGGGCAGCTCTGCGTAGCGCCTGACAGCAGCCAGTGGGCCCGGCGGGAGACCGCCGGGCCCACTGCCATGTCGGGGGCCGGACGCGTCCAGACCGGGGCGGTGGGGCCTGGCCGGCATCCCCCGGTTTGGGGCGCCACCCTGCCGCCGTGGGGCCGGTGCGCTGGGAGAACAGCGGCGGGATCGGCTTCTGCTGTGCCTACAGCCAAGATCGAGGACGGGCGGCTACCTGAGCGGTGCCGCCGCGATCCGGCACGTCGTGGACGTGGTCAACCGCCACCGGGCAGGCGCGCTACCGGCTCGATGACCCGCTCACCTACCGCGACCTCGGATCCGGTGGAATCCTCGCCTGGGGCGGGCTGGTCGCCTACCGTGGAAGCCTGTGGTTCGGCCAGGGCTGGAACGCCGAGGAAGGCAGCCGGGAGCTCTTTTCTCCCGGTTCGACCCGCCGGAGCCGGCGCGACGACGAGGAGAGGATGACCGGTGGGCAGGACCCGACTCGAGCTTTCCGGAACCCGCTGGACGCTGCGGGCCATCCCGGGCACCGCGGCCTGGCAGCAGGTGCCGCCGGCCGCCCGCGACCGGCTGGCGGCGGGCATCGCCGCGACCGTCCCGGGCTGTGTCCACACCGACCTGCTGGCGGCCGGGCTGATCGACGACCCGTACCCGGGCACCTCGGAGGCCGACCAGCACTGGGTGGGCGCGCAGACCTGGTGCTACCGCCACGAGTTCGAGCTCGCCCCCGACAGCGACCTGCTGGCCGGGCACTGCGACCTGGTCTGCCTCGGCCTCGACACCGTCGCCGACGTGACGCTCAACGGCACGCCGCTGGGGAGCACGGCCAACATGCACCGGCGCTACGCGTTCGCCGCCGGCGAGGCGTTGCGGCCCGGTGGCAATCTGCTGGAGATCGGCTTCGCCCCCGCGCTGGAGTACATCGCCCGGATGCAGCAGCTGGTCGGCGAGCGGCACCACGTCGAGGCCGATCCCTACAACCTGATCCGCAAGATGGCCTGCAACTTCGGCTGGGACTGGGGACCGCGGTTGATCACCGCCGGGATCTGGAAGCCGCTGGCGCTGGTCGGCTGGCAGCGGGCCCGGCTGGCCGACCTCAGCGTGCTGGCGACCGCCGAGCCGGCGGACGGTGCCTGGCAAGGACGGCTGCGGGTCGCCGCCCGGACGGCGGGCGATGCCGGCGGCGCCCAGCTGACGGTGACGGTGAGCGGGCGGGGTGCGGACGCCACCGTGACGGTGCCCGCCGAACCGGCCCCCGACGGCTGGACCTCGGCCGAACTCGACCTGCCGGTGCAGCCCTGGTGGCCGCACTCCCTCGGCGACCAGCCGCTCTACGAGGTCGAGGTGGTGCTGCACGACGGTGACACCGTCCTGGACCGGGAGAGCCGGCGAACCGGCTTCCGCTCCACCGTCCTGGACACTACCGAGGACGCCGACGGCACAGGTGCCACCTTCGGGCTGGTGATCAACGGGGTCGAGGTGTTCGTCCGGGGCGCGAACTGGATCCCCGACGACGCCTTCGTCACCCGGGTGACCCCGCAGCGCTACCGGGAGCGGATCCAGCAGGCCAGGGACGCCCATGTCGACCTGCTGCGGGTCTGGGGCGGCGGACTCTACGAGACCGACGAGTTCTACGCGGCCTGCGACGAGCTCGGCATGCTGGTCTGGCAGGACTTCGCCCTGGCCTGCTCGCCCTATCCGGAGGAGGAGCCGTTCTGGTCCCAGTTCGAGGCCGAGGCGCGCGACAACGTGGTGCGGCTCTCCGCTCATCCGTCCCTGGTGATCTGGAACGGCAACAACGAGGCGAGCTGGGGCCACCAGGAGTGGGGCTGGGACGAGCTTCCCGGCGGCGACCTCAGCTGGGGCGGCGGCTACTACGACGAGCTGTTCCCGCGGATCGTCGCCGAGCTCGACCCGTCCCGTCCGTACTGGCCGGGCAGCCCGTCGTCCGGTAGCCCGGAACTGCGGGCGAACGACCCCGACCGCGGCACGATCCACGTCTGGGACGTCTGGAACGAGCGCGACTACACCGGCTACGGCGACTATGCGCCGCGTTTCGTCGCGGAGTTCGGATACCAGGGCCCGGCCACTTTTGCGACCTGGGCGCGGACGCTGGCCCCGGCCGACCGCAGCGCCAGCTCGGCGGCCATGCTGGTCCACCAGAAGGCGAAGGACGGGAACCTCAAGCTGCGCAACGGCATCCGGGGGCATCTGCCGGAGCCCGGCGAGGGGGTCGACGACTTCGACGACTGGCTGTTCGCGATGCAGCTGCAGCAGGCCCGGGCGGTCCGGTTCGGCATCGAACGCTGGCGGTCGCTGCGCGGCCGCTGCCGGGGGTCGATCCTGTGGCAGCTGAACGACTGCTGGCCGGTCACCTCCTGGTCGATGCTCGATCTGGGGACCGACGCCACCGGCGCACCGGTCGCCCGCCGCAAGCCGTTGTGGTACGCCGTCCGCTCGGCCTACGCCGACCGGCTGGTCACCCTGCAGCGCAGGGCGGACGGCTGGACGGCGGTCCTGGTCAACGACGGTACCGGCGACTGGCCGGCCGAGGGCGTCCTGGACCTGCGCCGGCTGTCCGGTGAGGTGCTGTGGTCACAGGCGGTCTCCGCGGTGGTGCGGGTGCGCTCGAAGCTCGACATCGCGGTGCGGCTGGATCCGGCGGGGCTGCCGGTCGCCGACCTGGCGCTGGTCGCAACGATCGCCGGTGCCGAGCGAACGGTCGCGCTGCTGACCGAGGACGTCGCGGCGGCCCTGCCCGAGCCGGGCTACCAGGCGTACGCCACGGCGGATGCCGACGGTGCGACGGTCACCGTCCGGGCCACGTCCTTCCTGCGCTCGCTGTGCCTGTTCCCCGACCGGGTGGCGGAGAACGCCGAGGTCGACAGCCTGCTGATCGACCTGTTCCCCGGTGAGACCCACAGCTTCGGTGTCCGGGGACTGGCCGGCGCCGACCCCGACGGGCTGCTGGTGCCGACCGTGCTGCGGTCGGTCAGGCTCGCTTAGCCGGGTCGCCCGGGCGACCTCTCCTGCTCAGTAGTCGCCCTCGGCGGTGACGCCGTCGAGCACCGCCGCCGTCCCGGACAGGCCAAGGCGGGTGGCGCCGGCCTCGATCAGGGCGATCGCGGTCTCGTAGCTGCGGATGCCGCCGGAGGCCTTCACGCCGAGCCGTCCGCCGACCGTCCGGGCCATCAACTCGATGGCGTGGACGCTGGCCCCGCCGGCCGGATGGAAGCCGGTGGAGGTCTTCACGAAGTCGGCGCCGGCCTGTTCGGCGGCCTGACAGGCGAGCACGATCTCGTCGTCGGTCAGCGCGGCGGACTCGATGATCACCTTGAGTACCCCCGGGGCCGGCACGCTCGCCCTCACGGCGGCGATCTCGGCCACCAGAGCCTCCCGGTTGCCGGTCTTCGCCAGCCCGAGGTCGATCACCATGTCCACCTCGTCGGCACCGCGGGCGACCGATTCGGCAGCCTCGGCCGCCTTCGTCGCGGGGGTGTGCTTGCCGGAAGGGAACCCGCACACGGTGGCGATCTTCACGTGGCCGTTCCCGCCGGTGACCGGCAGCATCGACGGTGAGACGCAGATCGACCAGGTGCCCAATTCCTCGGCCTCGGCGAGCAGGGCGGTGACGTCAGCAGGCGTCGCGGTGGGTGCCAGCAGCGTGTGGTCGACGTAGCGGGCGAGTTCGGCGCGGGTGAGCTTCATGGTCCGACGCTACTCCTTGCTTCGCTCGTCCAGAACTTCCTTGCCGCCGGAGCAGGTGAGTGTGGCCACCGGTCCCACCAGTTACCCCAGTGGCGGTGCGGGCCTGGGGCACGGGTGCTGTGGCGCAGTCGCACCGTCCGCTGGTGCTGTGGCGCGCCCCGGTGCCGGGATGATCAGGCCGGCAGCATCTCGCGAGCGCCGAACCGCCGCCGGTACTCGGACGGCGGGAGTCCCACCAGTCGGCGGAAATGGTCGCGCAGCAGCACGGGGGAGGCGAAGCCGACCCGGGCCGCCACCTGCTCGACCGGCAGGTCGCTCTCCTCCAGAAGGTGGCGGGCGGCCAGCACCCGCTGCCGGATCAGCCACTGGTGCGGGGTGGTGCCGGTCTCGGCGGCGAAGCGCCGGGCGAAGGTCCGTTCGCTCATCAACGCCCGGGCGCTGAGCGAGGACACCGTGTGCTCCTGGTCGAGATGCTCCACCACCCAGTCCAGCACGGGTGCCAGCCCGTCCGAGGAGCAGGCCGGGATCGGCAGGTCGACGAACTGCTGCTGGCCGCCGTCCCGTTGCGGCGGTACCACCATGCGGCGCGCGATGGTGGCGGCGACCGCCGTCCCCACTTCCTTGCGCACCAGATAGAGACAGGCGTCGATGCCGGCGGCCGTGCCTGCGCTGGTGATCACCCGGTCATCGTCGACGTACAGGACGGACGGGTCCACCTGCGCGTCCGGATACCAGCGTTGCATCAGGTCGGCGTACATCCAGTGGGTGGTGCAGCGACGTCCGTCTAGCAGGCCGGCGGCACCCAGGACGAACGAGCCGGAGCAGAGACTGAGGATGGTGGCGCCGCCGCGGTAGGCCAGGCGGACGGTGTCGAGCACCTCGGGAGGGTAGTCCTCCCGCCGCCGGATGGGACTGGCGGCGACGATCACCACATCGGTGCCGGCGACGGCGTCCAGGCCGCGGGTGGGGGTGATGGTGAAGTGTTCGACGTTCTTGGCCTGCAGGGGGACGCCGGGCTTGATGCCGCAGACCCGGAAGTCGAACGGCTCCAGTCCGTGGTCGCTGCGGTCGACGCCGAAGACCTCGACCGCGACGCTGAACTCGAACACCGCCACCGGTTCGAGCAGGATCACGCTCACGCTGCGCACCGCCATGACCGCCAGTGTAGTGGCGGAAATCCTTCGAGGGGTGGCGTTCCAGCCGCTTGTGGCGGATATCAGGCCTGGGGAAGGATTTCTGCCAGCGGGACGTCCGGGGTCTCGGCCCAGTCAGCCAGCGGCCCGCCGTGGGCGAGGACGTGGTTCCTCTTTCACAGCAACCTGAAGCGGAGTCGCGGGCAACCGCTCGTGCGAAAGGACGTGGGGCATGACCGGATTCCTGATCGGGGGCGGGACGATTCTGCTGCTGGTGCTCGCCCTCGGCCCCGCTCATCGCCGGGCCACCCTCGACTGGCGCCCCGGTGTGGACCGCCGCCAGGACCGGGACCGCGCACGCCTGCTGGAGGAGTTGCGTACCGCCGCCCCGGACCCGGCGACGGCGACGCCCGACGCGTCGGCCGGTCGGAGTGCGGGAGAAGCGGACGCCACGTCGGCCGCGTGATGCCGTCCCGGATTCGGTGCGGGCGGGCTTGGACGTGATGGCGGGCCGGAGTGCGGCGGGGAGAGTGGTGGATACGTGGGCTGCGTGATGTCGTCCCGGATTCGGTGCGGGCGGCCATCGACGCGCCGGCGGGCCGGAGTGCGGCGGGGAGAGTGGACGCCATCCTGGCCGCCTGATCCCCGGCCCCGGGCCGTGGTCGCGACGTGGTCGCGACGTGGTCGCGCTGGGCGGGCTCGTCGCAGGCGGTTGTCGCGGGAAGGCCCTCCTCAGCCCGGATCCGCCGGCCCGTCGATGCTGGTCGGGCGCCCGTGCCGTCCGCGCGGACGAGGGACGCTGCGTGACCTTGCGTATCCGCGGTGGGCCGGGGTGATGCCGCGCGGGGTGACGGCTACCCTTGTCACATGCCTGTCCGGCGCGTCGTGCCAGCGACCCAGGACGTCCGCTTCACCCGTGCCCCGGACGGAGTGCGGATCGCCTATGCGGTGCACGGCTCCGGGCCTCCGCTGCTGATCTCGACCTGCTGGGTGTCCCAGCTGTTGACCGACTGGGAGAGCCCGGTCTGGCGGCACTTCCTCCGCGACCTGGGCAGGTTCGCCACCGTCGTCCGGTTCGACGAACGCGGCCACGGCCTGTCGGACTGGGCGGCCACGGCCTGTCGGACTGGGAAGTCACCGACTACTCCCACGAGGCGCGGCTGGCGGACCTGGTGGCGGTGGCTGACGACGCCGGCTTCGACAGGTTCGCGCTGATGGCGATGTCCCAGGGCGGGCCGATCGCGGTCGACTACGCGGTGCGCTTTCCGGAACGGGTCACCCGTCTGGTGTTCTACGACAGCTATGCCGTGGGCCAGCGGGACACCTCCCCGGACGCGCTGGCCCTCTCCGAGACCCTCGGTCAGCTGGTACGGGTGGGCTGGGGGCGTCCGGAACCGACCTTCCGGCGGGTGTTCACCTCCCTGATGATTCCGGAGGCCACCGAGGAGCAGATGCGCTGGCTGGACGACCTGCAGAAGGTCGCCGCGTCGGCGGAGACAGTGTTCGTCTCACGCAAGGAGTACAACCGCGCGGACGTGACCGACCTGCTCTCGCAGGTCACCCAACCGACCCTCGTCCTGCATGCGACCGGCGACCAGTCGGTGGAGTTCGAGGAGGGACGTCACCTCGCCTCGGGGATCCCGAACGCCACTCTGGTACCGCTGGACAGCAACAACCACATCCTGCTGGAGGACGAGCCGGCCTGGGCGGTCTTTGTCGCCGAGGTCGAGCGTTTCCTGGCCCCTGACCGTGACCTGGTGACGCCACTGCCCTCCGCCGATCTGTCCGCTCTCTCCGAGCGGGAGCTGGACGTGGTGCGGCTGGTTGCCCAGGGGCTGTCCAATGAGGCGATCGCCGACGCCCTGGTGGTCTCGCTGCGGACGGTCGAGCGCCACTTGCAGAACGTCTACACCAAGCTCGGGCTGCAGGGGCGTTCGGCCCGTGCCGCCGCTGTCGCCCGGTTGCTGGCCCGCGGCTGATCCGGGTCGCCGAGCAGCTTCTCGTCCCGGCCGAATCCGGTACCAAACCGCGAGCCGGGGGAGCATTCCCCTCTGACCGGCAGTTCGAACCGGATTCGGCTGGTCTGACGTGGCGGGTTCCCGCCAGTTTCATGATTGGCCGTTCGGATGAGGTTGGGTGGTGCCGCCGAGGCGTCGCCCCCGTCCGCGCGGCGAGGGTTGAGGCATGACAAACACAGTAACCAACACGCCTCTCGCCCTCGACCCGATCAAGACCAAGCATCGGGCACTGTGGGCTCTGGGCGACTACGACAAGGTGGCGACCGAGGTCGTCGCCCCGCTTGGGGACGTCCTGGTCTCCGCCCTCGACATCGCTCCCGGCCACGACGTCCTCGACGTCGCCGCCGGGTCGGGCAATGCCGCGCTCCCCGCAGCCCAGCGGGGAGCCAGGGTGGTGGCCACCGACCTGACCCCCGAACTGCTGGAGATCGGACGGCGGCGGGCCGAGGCAGCCGGGCTCGACCTGGACTGGCAGCAGGCCGATGCCGAGCACCTCCCCTTTGCCGATCAGACGTTCGACGCGACCATCTCAACCGTCGGTGTGATGTTCGCACCGTTCCACCAGCCGGTGGCCGACGAACTGGTGCGGGTCACCCGGTCCGGGGGGACGATCGGGCTGATCAACTGGACGCCGAAGGGTTTCATCGGGCAGATGTTCGCCACCATGAAGCCGTACGTCGCCGCGCCACCGGCGGGCGCCCAACCGGGTCCGCTGTGGGGGACGGAGGATCACCTCCGAACGCTGTTCGGCGACCGGGTGACCAACCTGGTTGCCACCCGGCAGGTGTTGCGGGTGGAGAGCTTCGCGACCGGCGCTGCGTTCCGTGACTTCTTCAAGGCCTACTACGGTCCGACGATTGCCGCCTACCGTGGCATTGCCGATCAGCCGGAACTGGTCGCACGGCTCGACCAGGACCTGGTCGGCCTGGCCCACCGTTTCGGCGTGGGAGAGTCCGCCTTCGACTGGGAGTATCTCCTGGTCACAGCCACCCGGCGCTGACTCGTTGTGCGGAGTTCCGCCCCAGCGCTGACCCGTTTGTGCGGAGTTCGGACGGGAAACGCGCTCCGGATACCCGGCGGAACTCCGCACAACCGATGGGGTCTGATGTGGCCGGGTCAGGGGGACAGGATGTCCTCGGGGCGTCGCGCGTGAGGACGGACGCTACGGTCCGGCGTCGGTGTGCGGCCCATCAGCAGTCGGAGGATCAGGAACCTGACCAGGGTGGCGGCGGCATTGGCCACCACCAGCACGGCGAGTTCAACCAGCCGCCCGACGCCGGGCCACAGCTGGTGCAGCAGTGCGAGCGAGCCGCTGGTGAGGGCCAGCGCGATACCGAACGCGGCCAGGCCACCGATGTGGTGCTGCAGGACTTTCTCGGTTCCGGACAGGCCGAAGGTCAGCCGGCGATTCGCGGCGGTGTTGGCCACCGCTGTCACCAGCAGCGCCACCAGGTTGGCCGCCTGAGCCGGCATCCCCAGCCGGAGCAGGAGGTACAGCGCCACGTAGGCCAGCGTGCTGCCCACCCCGACCACCGCGAACCGCAGCAGCTGGCCGAGCAGGGTATGGCGTCCCCCGGCCGCCACCGTCGCACTGGCCGGGCGCAGTTCGGCGCGCACCTGGGCGATCGGGATCCGCCCGGTAGCGAACCCGCGGATCAGCCGCCAGATCCCGCGGAGGTCCTCCGCCGCGGTGGCCACAATGTCGACCGTCGAACCGGGGTCGTCGGTCCAGTCGACCGGTACCTCGTGGATCCGCAGCCCGGACCGCTGCGCGAGCACGAGCAGTTCGGTGTCGAAGAACCAGTTGTCGTCCTTCACCAGCGGCAGGAGCTGGTCGGCGACGTCCCGCCGGACGGCCTTGAAACCGCACTGGGCGTCGCTGAAGGACACCCCGAGGCTGAGCTTCAGCAGCAGGTTGTAGCTGCGCGAGATGAACTCCCGCTTCGCTCCCCGCACCACCCGTGCCCCCCGGCCCAGGCGCGAGCCGATCGCCATGTCGGAGTGGCCGGACACCAGTGGGGCGATCAGCGGTAGCAGGGCTTTCAGGTCGGTCGACAGGTCGACGTCCATGTAGGCCACCACGTCCGCCTCGGACGCCAGCCATTCCCGGCGCAGCGCGCGTCCCCGTCCCTTCTGGTCGAGATGGCTGGCGTGGACCTGCGGACGGTGTGCAGCCAGGTGCCGGGCGACCATCCAGGTGTCGTCGGTGGAGGCGTTGTCGGCGATCACGATCCGGTACTCGTAGGGGAAGGTCTCGGCCAGGAAGGTGTCGAGCCGGGTGATGGACGCGGCCAGGTCGGCTGCCTCGTTGTAGACCGGCACCACGATGTCGACGCTGGCCAGCCGGGTCGGACGGTGGGTGGCTGCCGGGCGGGGAAGAGCGCTCATCGTGGTCACCTCAGTTGCCGCTCAGGTCATAGACGGTGGCGTTGCCGACGCTCTGGGCAGTGAAGTTCTCCGCCACCCAGGTGGCGATCTCGCTTGCCACCTGCGAGCCGCCGTTTGCGCGTCCGCCGATCCCGCCGGCGATGAAGTAGTGGATCCGCCCGTCGGCGACGTCCTGCTTGAACTGGTCGAGCGTGGGGGAGGGGTCGGTGCCGTTGAAGCCGCCGAGCGCCATCACGGGCAGTTCGGTGGCCAACTGGTAGCTGGCCGCGTTCTGGGCACCGATGGTTGCAGCCACCCAGGTGTAGGAGCCGGAGTCGGTGGCCAGCAGTTCGGCCAGCTCGGTGCTGACGGTGGAGCCGTTGAGCAGGCCGCCCATTCCTCCGCCGTTGCGGTTCTGGCCGGTGCCGCCCTGTTGGCTGGTGCCGGTGGACGGAGGGTTGCTACCGGACTGGCTGTTGCCACCCGACTGGCTGTTGCCACCCGGCTGGCTGTTGCCGGATTGGGTGTTGCTGCCCGGCTGGGTACTGCCCTGGCGACCGCTACCACCGCCGGGACGGTTCCCGCCGCCGGTTCGTCCGTTCCCGTCCGGGCTGCCGCCGTCGCTTCGGCCGTTTCCGCCAGGCTGGTTCGTGCCCGGCTGCCCGGGTTGGCCCTGGCCGCGGCCGCCACCTCCGCCACCCCGTCCTGAACTGACAGGGCCGGCGGTGACGATCGAACCGGTGTGCGGCGTCGCGGCGGTGTTCAGGGCGTAGGCCGTCGGGCCGACCATACCGGCGGCGAAACCTGCACCCACCAGGACGCTTGCGAGCACCCGCGGCAGCCGGTTGGCGAACAGCAGACCTGCGGCGACGAGCAGCCCCAGTATCAGCGCGACCCAGCCCAGGGCCTGGTACACCCCGCCTGCCCGGGTGGTCAGACTGAGGGCCCAGGCTCCCGTCCCGGCAGCGGTGACGGCGAGCACCGCGCGGGCGGCCGGCAGGCCCCGATTGGCCCACAGCGCCGCAGCGCCCAGCGCCACCGCGCCGCCGATCGCCGGGGCCAGAGCGACCGTGTAGTAGTCGTGGTAGATGCCCTCCATGAGGCTGAAGGTCAGGCCGGTCACCACCAGCCAGCCCAGCCAGATGGTGATCCCACCGGCCAGTGCCTGCCGCGGGGTCTGGGCGCCGGGAACAGTGGCTGGTTGCCGCCGGGCCAGCAGGACGAGCGCGGCGATCGAGAGTACCAATGCTGCAGGGATCAGCCAGGAGATCATTCCGCCGGAGACCCCGTCGAAGAGCCTGGTCAGCCCGACACTGCCCCAGCTCGCGCTGCGACCGTTGCCGCCACCGCCAACCGAGCCGACCTGGTCGCCGGTGATCCGGCCGAGGCCGTTGTAGCTGATGATGAGTTCGAGGATGGAGTTGGTCTGGGAGCCTCCGATGTAGGGACGCAGCGAGGCCGGGGTGAGTTCGACGACGGCGATGTACCAGCCGAAGGAGACGACCATCGTCGCGAACGCGACGAGCAGATCGACGATCTTCTTCTTCCACGATGCGGGGGCGGCGATCGCGTAGGCCACGACCAGGGCGGGCAGTATCAGGAAGGCTTGCAGCATCTTGGTCAGGAAGCCCAGCCCGATGACCACCCCGGCCAGGGCCAGCCAGCCCCGCGATGCCTTCTCGGTGGCTCGCACGGTGAAGTAGGCGGCGAGCACCATGGTGAACACCAGCAGGGCGTCGGGGTTGTTGAACCGGAACATCAGCACCGCCGCGGGGGTTGCGGCGAAGACAGCTGCTCCGGCCAGCGCAGCCCAGTGGGCCTGGCGGGGGCTGAGACCGTGGGTGCTGCCCGCCCCGCCCCAGGCCCGCAGCGTCCGGCGGACGGTTGCATAGACCACGCCGACGCTCGCCACCCCGAGCAGTGCCTCGGGGACGAGGATGCTCCACGAGCTGAGCCCGAAGATCCGCACCGACAGCGCCATCAGCCAGATCGCCGCCGGCGGTTTGTCGACGGTGATCGAGTTGCCGCCGTCCAGTGACCCGAAGAACCAGGCCGTCCAGTTCTGTGATCCCGCCTGGGCGGCCGCCGAGTAGAACGAGTTCGCCCATCCGGAGGCGCTCAGGCCCCACAGGTAGAGCGCGGCCGTGGCCGCCAGCAGACCGGCGAGCGTCCAGCGTTCGAGGTGTCCGGGGTGCCCGGCAGCTCGGACGGAGGCGGTACCGGCTGCCGGCGGGCTCACCGATGGAGCGTCCCCGTCGGGGGCCGCATCGGATGCGAACGGAAGCGGTGGCGGGGACGCCTGCTGGGTCTGGGTCATGCAAAGAGCGTCACCGCAGTGGCTGGGCGACCGCTGGGGTTCCTCTGTCAGCCTTCTGTGAGCCGGCTCCGTGCGAAGTCCCGCTCAGCCCCGAGTCGGTTGTGCGGAGTTCGGACGGGACGGGCGCCCCGGACACCCGGCGGAACTCCGCACAACCGATGGGGGTCAGGGGGAGGGGACGCGGACGGTGAAGGTGGTGTGGC
Source organism: Propionicimonas sp. (assembly GCF_034927565.1). Taxonomy (GTDB): domain Bacteria; phylum Actinomycetota; class Actinomycetes; order Propionibacteriales; family Propionibacteriaceae; genus Propionicimonas. The sequence goes on along the minus strand of NZ_JAYFPT010000049.1, from coordinate 42,056 downwards.
CGGGGGCGCTGTCGAGGGTGACCGTGCCACCGTGGGCGGCCACGACGGCCGCCACGATCGCCAGGCCGAGGCCGGTTGACGAGCCGCCTGCCTGCCGGACCCGGCTGGCGTCCGCGCGGGCAAACCGCTCGAAGACGTTGTCGCGGATCTCGGGTGGGACGCCGGGGCCGTTGTCGCTCACGCTGATCACGGCCTGGTCGCCCTCGCGCCGCAACCGGGTCACCACCCGGGTGCCGGGTGGGGTGTGCACCCGGGCGTTGGCCAGCAGGTTCGCCACCACCTGGTAGAGCCGGTGCTGGTCAGCCCTGGCCATCACGATCTCGTCGGGCAGGTCGAGCACCCAGCTGTGCTGTGGGCCGGCGGCCCGGGCGCCGTCGACGGCGTTCAGCACCAGCTCGGTGACGTCAGTGGGCTGCAGGTCGAGGGCCGGGCCCGAGTCCAGCCGGGCCAGCAGCAGCAGATCCTCCACCAGCGCTGACATCCGGTCGGATTCGGCGTCGATTCGTTCCAGCGCGTGCGAGGCGTCCGGCGGCAGGGTGTCGGCGTCCCGCAGGGTGAGTTCGGTGTAGCCGCGGATCGCCGCCAGCGGGTTGCGCAGTTCGTGGGAGGCGTCGGCGACGAACTGCCGCACCCGGGTCTCGCTGCGGTGCCGGGCGGCCAGCGCGGCCTCGACGTGGTCGAGCATCCGGTTGAAGGCCGCGCCCACCCGTCCGACCTCGTTCGAGGGGTCGGCGTCGGCGGCGGTGACCCGGACGGGCAGATGGGCATCGCCGGAGGACAGCGGCAGGCTGGCCACCTCGGTGGCGGCTGCGGCCAGCCGGTTGAGTGGACGCAGCGAGCGCTCGACCACTTGGCGGGCGCCGACGAAGGACAGCGCGATCGCGCCCAGCGTGAGGCCCCCGGCGATCAACAATTGCCGGGTGAGCGGGGTGATGACAGCGCTGAACGGCAGCGCGGCGACATTGATCCGTCCTCGTTGGTCGACCTTGACCAGGACGCGGTACAGCCCCAGACCCTCCACCCCCATGGTGACCGGGGTGTCCGCCGGATCGAGGACGACCAGCGTGGCGGCCGCGTCGGCAGTGAGGGCGTCGGGGGCCTGTGTCGAGTCGAACAGGCCACTCCCCGGCGCCCGTTGCACCAACCGGATCAGCCCCGACCCCTCGGGATCGCCCGGCTTGGTTCCGCTGTCCGGCCCCCGCGGTGAGGCGTTGAGAGCGGACTGCAGCCGTCCGTCCAGCTGGGCCTGCAGGATCTGGAAGCTCGCCAGCGCGGTGAAGAAGCTGAGTGCGATGGTCGCGATCGCCACCAGGGCGGTGGTGCGCAGCACCAGTCGGCGGGCGAGCGTTCCCCGTGCCATCGGACGCGGCGGCGGCACCGGTACGGGGATGGTCATTCAGCGGCCGGTTTCAGGACGTAGCCCGCCCCACGCATGGTGTGGATCATCGGCGGCCGGCCGGCGTCGATCTTCTTGCGCAGGTAGGAGATGTACAGCTCGACAACGTTCGCCTGGCCGCCGAAGTCGTAGTTCCACACCCGGTCAAGGATCTGTGCCTTGGAGAGCACCCGGCGCGGATTGCGCATCAGGAAGCGCAACAGCTCGAATTCGGTGGCGGTCAGGTTGATCTCCTCCCCGCCCCGGAAGACCTCGTGGGAGTCCTCGTCGAGGGTGAGGTCGCCGACCACCAGCAGGGAGTCCTCCCGGGAGGTGGTGGCGCCGGCCCGGCGCAGCAGTCCGCGCAGCCGGGCGACCAACTCCTCCAGGCTGAACGGCTTGGTGACGTAGTCGTCGCCACCCGCGGTGAGCCCGGAGATCCGGTCCTCGACGGCGTCCTTGGCGGTCAGGAAGATCACCGGGATGTCAGGCTGCTCGGTGCGGATCCGGCGCATCACCTCCAGGCCGTCGAAGTCGGGCAGCATGACGTCGAGCACGATCGCGTCCGGGCGGAACTCGCGAGCGGTCTTCACGGCCGCCAGCCCGGACGCCGCGGTGGCCACCTGCCAGCCCTCGTAGCGCAGGGCCATGGAGAGCAGGTCGGTGATACTGGGTTCGTCGTCAACGGCGAGCACCTTGATCGGGCTGCCGTCGGCGCGGGTCAGCGGTTCGTTGCCGGTGCGCGTACGGAGGGTCATAGCCGTACTCTCCCAGCACTGGGCATGAACGGGCTAGGGACTTGCTGTGCGTGTTCTGTGAGAATTGCCCAGCCCTGCGGTCAACACTCCGGAGGCCACTGCCACGATACCGAGCAGTTGCGCGAGACCAAGCGGCTCGTGCAGCACCAGCACTCCGAGCAGGGTGGCAGTAGCCGGTTCGGCGAGGGTGAGGGTCGCCACGGTGGCCGCTGGAAGGCCGATCAGGCCGACCCCGATCAGCAGATAGGTGACCACGACGGTGACCACTCCCAGCCAGGCCACCACCGCGATCCCGGCAGGCAGCGTCAGCCAGGTGGTGTCACCGGCCAGCAGGACGGGGAGCGCCAGCGCGGCCCCGGCCGCCATCACGGCACTCACTGCCTGCACCGACCCCCAGCCGCGCAGCAGCAGTGCCTTGGTGGCGATCGTGTAGCCGGCGTAGCAGGCCCCTGCCACCAGCGAGGCCAGCAGGCCGCCGGCGTCGGCACGGGCGTCGGAGGCGTCGATCAACCCGGCGAGCAGGACGACGCCGAGCACGGCCAGTCCGGTGGCGACCAGCCAGCGCAGCGTGGGCCGCCGCCGGAAGGCCAGCCACTCGAACAGCCCGGCGAACAGTGGGCTGGAACCGAGCGCGACGACCGTTCCCACAGCCACGCCGTTGGCCCGGGTGCCGGCGAAGAAGGTGGCCTGGTAGGCCATCACGCAACCGGCGCCGAGCGCCACCCACAGCGCCACTGGCAGCCAGCGGGGCAGGCGGGCGGGGCTCCAGGTGGGACTGGCCGGTGCAGAGAGGTTCGGCGTCCCGGGTGGAGTCGGAGCCGGGGACGTCGCGTCGGGGAGCGGTTTCGCGTTCCGGGGTCGGGCAGGGGAGTGTTCCGTGTCCTGAGTGGGAGGGTAAGGCTCCGCGTCCTGGGTGGCAGGGTAGGGCTCCGCGTCCTGGGTGGCAGGGAAGGGCCTCGCGTCCTGGGGGACAGAGAACGGCCCCACGTCCTGGGTGGGAGAAAGAAGTTCTGCGTCCTGGGGCGGCTGCTGGACACTGTGGGCGGCCTGTCCGACCGGCGTGGGTGACGACCGGGCCCCGGGGATGGGGTCCGGAGGTGTCGTGCGAGATCTCCGGGCGGTGCCGGCCCACCTCACCACGCCGATCAGGCCCAGCAGGACGCCGCCGAGGAACAGCCGGGCGGCTCCGACCGATAGCGGCTCGGCACCTGAGGGCGCGAAGGTCTGGGCGGTTCCAGTGGTGCCGAACAGGATGCCCGCGGCGACCACCGCCAGGGCACCCCGACGCGGGCTGGCCATCGTCGTGTCCGGCTGTCTCAGGAGGCCCAGAAGCCGGTGAGGCCCGGCTGCGGAGAGTGCCAGGTGAGGTCGGTGTCGGTGACCCAGCCCGGCCGCCCGGTGGTGCTGGGTACCTCGTTCACCCGGTGGACCAGCGCGGCGATCGACTCCAGTTCGCCCTGGGCGAGGAGCTCCACTCGTCCGTCGTCGAGATTGCGGACATGGCCAGCCAGCCGGAGTTGCCGGGCCTGGTCCGCGGCCCACCAGCGGAAGCCGACGCCCTGGACCCGTCCGTCCACGAGGATGATCGCCCGATGCACCGGCCCAGCTTAAGGGGCACACCCTCCCGGACGGCGGTGGTCCCCGTCGGGTGGTACAGCGCACAACACCGGCCACGACCCACCCTGCCGGTCAGTGGTACTCCGGATCCGGGCGAACTCCGCCCAGTGGTGATGGCCACCTGGTCCGGACTGGCAGGATGGAGCAATGACGACAGTGCGCGAGGTGCTTACCTGGGACGGGTTCGGAGTTGCGGCCCGCGAACTCGCCAGGCAGGTGGTCGATTCCGGGTACCGCCCCGACCTGATCCTCTCGATCACCCGGGGCGGCATGCTGCCGGCCGGCACGATCAGCTACGCGATGGGGATCAAGAACCTGCACATCATCAATGTCGAGTTCTACACCGGGGTGGATGAACGGCTGCCGATGCCGGTATTCCTGCCGCCGGTGCCGGCCTCGGTGCACCTGTCCGGCCAGAAGGTGCTGATCATCGACGACGTCGCCGACACTGGCGAGACCCTGCGACTGGTGCGCGACTTCGCCGCCGAGCACGTTGCGGAGACTCGCACCGCCGTCCTGTACGAGAAATCGCAGTCGGTGGTGAAGTGCGACTACGTCTGGAAGCGCACCGACGAGTGGATCTCGTTCCCGTGGAGCGCCGAAGAACCCCTGATCGGGGCGTCCACCGACAACTGAGCTGGACCTGCCGAATCCGGTTCGAGATCGGGGCCCGAGGGGGACATTCCCTCGACCAGCGAGTTGCCGCCGGATTGTGCGTCGCCGCGACGGCGAGTTGTCAGCGTGCGGCGCGCAGTCGGACCTCGACGGTCAGAGCCCCGGCGGGTCGGCGATGTCGGCCACCGTGGCGTCCAGGGCTGACACCAGGTCGTCGGCGTCCAGGGCGATCGCCAGCCCGTGGCGGCCGCCACCCATGGAGATCCGGCGGCCGGGGATGTCGGCGTCCACGATCACCGGCCAGGGGTGGCGAGAGCCGAACGGGGTGATCGTGCCGCGCTCATAGCCGGTCACCGCCAGGGCCACCGCGGCGCTCGGCATCGACAGCCGGCTCACCCCCAGCAGGGTGCGCAGCTTCGGCCAGGAGATCTCCCGGTCACCACCGACCAGGACGAACAGGTAGTCATCCTCACCGCGGCGAACCACCATCGACTTCACGATGTCGGCCGGGGTCAGTCCGCGCTGGGCGGCGGCCTCGGTCAGTGAGTTGGCCCGCTCGTACTGGGTGGCCACGTGCGGCACCCGCAGCGCCTGCAACGCCGCGACGGCCCGGGACGGGGCCTGGTCGGGCATCAGGTGTGCAGGTAGCCGAGCAGGTGGTTGCGTTCGTCGGTCAACTGGTCGATCCGGTACTTGACCACATCCCCGATGGAGACCACGGCCTTCAACTCACCGTCGACCACAACGGGAAGGTGACGGAACCTGCCGTAGGTCATCTCGCGGGCGGTGTCCTCCAGATCCTCGGACGGGGAGCAGGTCTTGACCTGGGCGGTCATGATCTGCGAGACCGGGGCGTCCAGCACCCCGGCGCCCGCCGAGGCGAGCCGGCGCACCACATCGCGTTCGCTGACGATTCCGTCGATGTGGCGCCCGTCGGCGGTGACCACGACGGCGCCGATATTGTGCTCGGCGAGCAGGTCGACCAACTGCTTGACCGTGGCCTCGGGGCCGACGGTGACGACCTCGGTGCCCTTGGCACGCACCACATCTTCGATCTTCATGGAGCCGAAGCTACCTTTCCTGCGCGCCGCTGGGAAGGGGTGCTCCCGGCGAGTCCACTGTCGATGGCACCGCCCGTGGTCTGCCGGGGGGCCGGCTGGGCCGACGCTCGCCGCCGGCCCAGCGAACGCCGCCGCCCTCGGTGCGCAGGCGGGCCGACCGCACGGGTGGGGCGGTTGGCAAGGGGGGTCGGTCGCGCGGGGAGGGGCCAGCGACGATGGTCAGCGGAGTGAAGCCCTGGAGTGGGTTGTCGTCGCGCAGGAGGGGTTGGACGAAGCTGGCTCCCGGCCAGCGACTGAACAAGGGTTGTACCTCACGCGCAGTGGGCTGGTTCACAATCATCCGCTCGAACTCAGGCACCTGCGGTTGTCCCTGATGCGTGGGGGCTGGCGGTGATCGACGTGCTAGCCGTCGACGAGCAGCCCGGTTGTCCCTCACGCACGGGGACTGGAGGATCGAACCGTGGCCAACGCCGCGAGACCTTGCGGTTGTCCCTCACGCGCGGGGACTGGACTCGCGACAGGGACGGGTCGATTTGCGGAGGCAGGGTTGTCCCTCACACGCGGGGACTGGACAGAAGCGGGTGCGCGATTCCGGCGAGCGTGAGGGGTTGTCCCTCACGCTCGGGGACTGGACCCGAGTTTTACCCCCTAAAGACCATACAAGCCAGGTTGTCCCTCACGCGCGGGGACTGGACCTCGGCCTGGCTGACCGCCACGGTCAGCGGGCGGGTTGTCCCTCACGCGCGGGGACTGGACATCTGGGCCGCGACGCCGCCCACCAAGTGACCGGGTTGTCCCTCACGCGCGGGGACTGGACGGCGGCTGACCCCGGGATCGTGCTGGCCGGGGGTTTTCCCTCATATGCGGGGGCTGGACCTAACCTCCGCCGCACACCAAGAACGGTTGTCCCTCACGTGCAGGGGACTGGCCGGGATCACCTGGGAGGGGGCGCTGTTGCGCGGGTTATCCCTCACGCGCAGGGGACTGGCCTGGCTTCGTCGCAGAACGGGTTGTCGGCCACGGGCAGCGGTGGAAGGTCGGCAGAGGCGTGGTTGAGGTCGGTGGGCCGTCGCACAGGTGATGGCGGCGGGACCGGGCACAAGCTTGATGCCAAGCCGGCTGCCCGTCGTAGGGCTGCTCAGGTGTCTGCCCGGCCTCGGCCGGGCACGGACGCGCCACACCGGGTGCCTGGTGGGCACGCCGCAGCAGTCAGACAGCACCGGTGCCTGGTGGGCACGCCGCAGCAGCCAGACAGCCGGGTAGTAGGGTCGGCAACCATGACGGAGCCCACCTCGGCGACCCGCGCCGTCCGTGCCGGGGTCACCATCGACCCGGCCCATCGCGCGGTGGTGCCGCCGCTCTACCTCTCGTCCACCTATGCGTTCGACAGCCTCGCCGACCGGGGGGAGTACGACTACAGCCGCTCCGGCAACCCCACCCGCACGATGCTGGCCGACGTCCTGGCCGGCCTCGAGGGCGGGTTCGGCGCGGTGGTCACCGCCTCGGGGATGGCCGCTGCCACCACTGTCCTGAACGCGTTGATGCCTGCCGGCGGCCGTCTGGTCGCGCCGTTCGACTGCTACGGCGGCACCTGGCGGCTGCTGGACGCGCTCGCCCGCCGCGGCGGCTTCGACCTGGACCTGGTCGACCTCAGCGACCTGGCCGCTGCCGAGACGGCGATCACGTCCGGAACGTCGCTGGTGTGGGTCGAGAGCCCGTCCAACCCGCTGCTGCGGATCACCGACATCGCCGCGGTCGCCGGGCTGGCACACCGGGTCGGCGCGCTCGTGGTCGCCGACAACACCTTCCTCAGCCCGATGGTGCAGCGCCCGCTGGCCCTCGGCGCGGACGTGGTGCTGCACTCGACCACCAAGTACATCAATGGCCACAGCGACGTCGTGGGCGGTGTGGTGGTGGCCGCGCAGGAACAGCACCACAACGAGCTCGCCTGGTGGGCCAACTGCCTGGGGGTGACCGGCGGCGCCTTCGACTCCTACCTCACCCTGCGCGGTCTGCGGACCCTGCACCTGCGGGTGGCGGCCGCCCAGGCCAATGCCGCCGCGCTGGTGGAGCTGCTGGTCGACCACCCCGCGGTGCACGCCGTGCACTATCCGGGCCTGCCGGACCACCCGGGCCACGACCTCGCCGCCCGCCAGCAGGACGGCTTCGGGGCGATGGTCACCTTCGAACTGGCCGACGAGGCCGCCGTCACCCGGTTCGTCGACGGGCTGGACCACTTCTGCCTGGCGGAGTCGCTGGGCGGGGTGGAGTCGCTGGTCTCGCACACCGCGTCCATGACCCACGCCGCGATGTCCCCCGAGGCGCGCGCTGCGGCCGGCATCACCGACGGCATGCTGCGGCTCAGCGTGGGCGTCGAGGACGTCCACGACCTGCTCGCCGACCTGAAGTCCGGCCTGGACCGGGCCGGCAGCTGAGCGCGTCTGACTCAGCGGCCGACCAGCGCCCGCAGGAAGAACAGCAGGTTCGCCGGGCGCTCGGCCAGTCTGCGGACGAAGTAGCCCCACCAGTCGGTGCCGCAGGGGACGTAGACCCGCACCCGGTGGCCGGCGCGGGCGAGCCGGCGCTGCTCGTCGGTGCGGATGCCGTAGAGCATCTGGAACTCGTAGTCACCGGGCCGGCGGCCGTTCTCGGCGGCCAGTACCTGCGCGGCCTCGATCATCTCCGGGTCGTGAGTGGCCAGCATCGGGTAGCCCTGACCCTTGAACAGGGCGCGGGCGGTTGCCACGTACGCGGCGCTGACCTCTTCCCGCCGTTGCAGCGCGACCCCGGACGGCTCGTCGTAGGCGCCCTTGCACAGTCGCACCCGCGAGCCCGGCCCGCTGAACTGCACGGCGTCGGCGGCGGTGCGGTGCAGCATGGTCTGCAGCACCAGCCCCACCCCGGGGAAGTCGACGCGCAGTTGCTCGACGATGGCGTGCATCCGGTCCAGCGTGGTGTGGTCCTCGGCATCGATCGTGACAGTGGCACCGACCGCCTGGGCGGCCTCGCAGATCCGGCGGGCGTTGCGATAGGCGAGTTCGGCGCCACCGGGCAGCCCCGAGCCCAGCGAGGTGAGCTTCAGCGAGACGTCCGCCGAGCCGACCAGCCCGGCGTCCGGGATCCCGGCCAGCAGTTCGAGGTAGGACGCGGTGGCGCGCTCGGCCTGGGCCGGATCGGTGGTGTCCTCGCCGAGCACGTCGATGGTGGCCTGGATGCCCTGGACGGCCAGCGCCTTTGCCGCCTCCAGCCCCGCGGCGATGGTGTCCCCGGCGATGAACCGCGCCACGACGGTTCTGGTGAACGGTGCCGCAGACACCACTTTCCGCAACCGATCACTCCGGGCAGCCTGCAGCAGGACGGTACGTAGCATTCTCAACGCCTTTCGATCAGCGACTGCACCAGGTCGACATCGATGTCGTCCAGGGTGTCGACCACCACGTCGGCCAGGGCGAGCACCTCGGCCGACGGCGGATGGAAGTGGGGCGGGACGGCGATCACCGACAGTCCGGCCGCGTGGGCGGACTTGATGCCGTTGGGCGCGTCCTCGATGGCCACCGCGAGCCGCGGCTCGACGCCGAGCCGCCGTGCGGCCTCCAGGTAGACGTCCGGCGCGGGCTTCCCGGCGCCGTCCAGTTCCTCGGTCGACAAGGTGACGGCGAAGGCTCCGGTGACCCCCATCGCCTCCACCCCGGCTTCGATGAGGACCCGTGGGGACGAACTGGCGAGCCCGAGCGGCCAGTGGGCGCCCAGCCGCCGGATCGCGTCGACCGCCCCGGGCAGTAGCTGAATCCCCTGGTGGTAGGCCTGCAGCATGCCATCAATGGTGCGCTGGGCGGCCTGTTCGGGAGTGCCGGTCAGGCCGACCGCCTCGACCAGGTGGGCCGACCATTCCTGGGTGGACATCCCCATCATCGCCTGGGTCGCCCCGTCCGGCCACGGCAGGCCCTCGGACGCGGCCAGCCCGCGCCGTACGGTGTCCCAGATGGCCTCGGTGTCGGTGAGGGTTCCGTCCATGTCGAAGACGATTGCTCCTGCCATGCCGCCATTCTTTCGCGCTGGCGAGTTCGCCGCGAACCGGGCGATTTTCCCGGTACGCCCTACGCTGGGCGGAAGGAGGCGATATGGCGCGGAGACGGCTGAGCGTGCAGCCGATCGGACGGACGCCGCTGCGCCGCCCGGTGATCCCGGTGCGCCGGCTGACCCTGCGTCCCGAGCCGGGGATGGCGCCGCTGGACGCCCTGGTGGCCACCCCGCCCGATGCCACCGGGGCGCTGGTCTACGTTCCCGGCTTCAACACCCCGCTGGGGGAGTGGGAGGTCGCCAAATGCCAGCTGCTCGCTGACGCCAGCGGCCTGGCGGTCGTGGTGAGCGAACTGCCCGGGCTGAGCCACCACGGTGACCCGATCCCCGAAGCCGTCCGACGCGATCTGCTGCGTCAGCGGCTGCAGTCCTGGGCCGAACTGAACTTCAGCTACGTTGCGGCTGCGCTGCGCACCCTGGACGGACTGCCGGTGCGCCAGCTGCTGGGTTACTCCACCGGCTGCTCGCTGGCTACCGCGTCCCTGCCCTGGTTGGCCGAACTGGGGACGCCCGAGGTGCTCAGCCTGATCGAGCCGGTGGCGATCGCGCCGCGGCGTCTGGCGGCGCTGGCCCTCCACGACGCCGCTGACCTGGCCCGGCTGCCGGCCGCCCTGACCACCAACCGGCACCAGGGCTGGCTGCGGCCGTTGCACGGACGGATGCTCAGCGACCACGCCGTGCACTACACCTTCGGCGACCTGCTGGCCCTGACCCAGGTGCTGAGGGCCGACGAACTGCCGGCGGCGCTGGGCCGGTCCAGTCCGGCGAGAGTCGCCCTGGTGCGCGGGGAGCGCAGCGCGCTGTGCCCCCGTCCGGCTTTCGAGGCGCTGGACCGCCAGTTGGAGGACGCCGGAGTTGCCGGCCCGACCATCGAGGTTCGCGGGCTCGGCCACCAGTTGTGGCACTCCTTCCCCGCCCTGGTGACGGTTGCCCGCGCCGTGCTGGCCGGGTGAGCGCGGGTGGCGGCGGTTCGGCGGCGGCATTCCCCGGGCAGGTCGTTGCCGCCATGTCGTGATTCTGCACGTCGAGGTCTGCTCATGCGCGATTTTTCCGCTCTGATCGCATCGATCTGCAGAATCGCGACAGCGTCCTCCCGAGCCGGAAAGAGCGAGGCCAGTTCCTTGGCCAGGCAGGGAATACCCTCAGCTGACCCATAGTTGAGTCTGGTGTACTCAACCTCGTGATTGAGCGTGCTAGGCTCAACCACGAAACCACGACATCACTGGAGGTTAACAACCATGGCACGAGCAGTCGGCATCGACCTCGGCACCACCAACTCCGTCGTCGCCGTCCTCGAAGGCGGCGAACCCACTGTCATCCCCAACGCCGAGGGCGCCCGCACGACTCCCTCGGTCGTCGCCTTCGCCAAGGGTGGCGAGGTGTTGGTCGGCGAGGTCGCCAAGCGGCAGGCCGTCACCAACGTCGATCGCACCATCCGCTCGGTGAAGCGGCATATGGGCACCAGTTGGAGCACTGACATCGACGGCAAGACCTACAAGCCCCAGCAGATCAGCGCTTTCGTGCTGCAGAAGCTGAAGCGGGACGCCGAGGCGTACCTGGGTGAGCCGGTGACCAACGCGGTCATCACCGTCCCGGCGTACTTCTCCGACGCCGAGCGGCAGGCCACCAAGGAGGCCGGCGAAATCGCGGGCCTGACCGTCGACCGGATCATCAACGAGCCCACCGCGGCAGCTCTGGCCTACGGCCTCGACAAGGGCGACGTCGAGCAGACCATCCTGGTCTTCGACCTCGGCGGCGGCACCTTCGACGTCTCGCTGCTGGAGATCGCCGACGGCGTCTTCGAGGTGAAGGCCACCAAGGGTGACAACCGCCTCGGCGGCGACGACTGGGATCAGCGGGTCGTCGACTGGCTGGTCACCCAGTTCAAGAACAAGTACGGCGTCGACCTGAGCAAGGACAAGATGGCCCGCCAGCGCCTCCAGGAGGCTGCCGAGCGCGCCAAGATCGAGTTGTCGGCCACCCAGGAGACCTCGATCAACCTGCCGTACATCACGGCCGGCGCCGAGGGCCCGCTGCACCTGGACGAGAAGCTCACCCGAGCCGAGTTCCAGCGGATGACCCAGGATCTGCTCGACCGCTGCCGTGCCCCGTTCAACGCCGTGATCGCCGACGCGAACACCTCGGTCTCCAAGATCGACCACGTCATCATGGTGGGTGGCTCCACCCGGATGCCGGCCGTCGTCGACCTGGTCAAGGAGCTGACCGGCGGCAAGGAGCCGCACAAGGGCGTCAATCCCGACGAGGTCGTGGCGCTGGGCGCGTCCCTGCAGGCCGGTGTGCTGAAGGGTGAGGTGAAGGACGTCCTGCTGCTGGACGTGACCCCGCTGAGCTTGGGCATCGAGACCAAGGGTGGCGTGATGACCAAGATCATCGAGCGCAACACCACCATCCCGACCAAGCGGTCGGAGGTGTTCACCACCGCCGAGGACAACCAGCCCTCGGTGATGATCCAGGTCTACCAGGGCGAGCGTGACTTCGCCCGGGACAACAAGTCGCTGGGCAACTTCGAGCTGACCGGCCTGCTGCCGGCACCGCGTGGTGTCCCGCAGATCGAGGTCACCTTCGACATCGACGCCAACGGCATCGTCCACGTCCACGCCAAGGACCTGGCCACGCAGAAGGAGCAGTCGATGACTGTGACCGGCGGTTCGGCCCTGGGCAAGGACGAGATCGACAAGATGATGCGCGAGGCCGAGGCTCACGCCGAGGAGGACCGGTTGCGTCGCGAGGCGGTGGAGATGCGCAACGAGGCCGACGGTCTCGCCTTCCGCACCGAGAAGCTGCTCGCCGACAATGCCGAGACCCTGACCGACGACGTCAAGGCGCCGGTCACCGAGGCGCTCGACACGCTGAAGGAAGCCCTGAAGGGCGAGGACAACGACGCGGTCAAGGCCGCGATGGACGACCTCAACACCAAGGCTTCGGCGATGGGGCAGGCGATCTACGCCGCTGCCCAGGCCCAGCAGCAGTCGGAGACGGACGGCGCCGCAGCCGGCGACCAGCAGTGGACGCAGCCCCCGTCCGAGGACGACGTGGTGGATGCCGAGATCGTGGACGAGGACGGTAAGGACACCAAGTGAGCGAGCCGACCTATCCGAACGGCTCGACGCCGGACGAGGTTTCCGGGGAGCAGGTGACCCCCGACCAGGAGGTCCCTGCCCCCGGTGCCCCGGCCGCTGACGAGGGCCGGGCCGCCAAGCCCGGTCCCACCGTCCACGACCGGCGCCGGGTCGATCCCAAGACCGGCCAGCCGCGCAGGCACGAGGCGTCCGGCGGGGAGCCCGACGAACTGCCGGACGCTGGGCCCGTGGTCAACGCCAAGGTCTGCGAACTGGAGGAGTTGGTGGCCGAGCGGACCGCCGACCTGCAGCGGCTGCAGGCCGAGTACGCGAACTACAAGAAGCGGGTCGACCGCGACCGTGCGCTGTCACGCCAGGGCGGGGTCGAGGCGGTGGTCACCGACCTGTTGCCGGTGATGGACAGCATTGAGGCCGCACGTGAGCATGACGAGCTGGTGGGCGGCTTCAAGCTGGTCGCCGACGAGTTGGAGAAGCTCGCGATCAAATACGGCCTGGAGGTGTACGGCGAGGTGGGCGAGGTCTTCGACCCGCAGGTCCACGAGGCGCTGATGCACATGCCGTACCCCGGCGAGGACGAGATCACCGAGACCACGGTCTCGGCGGTGATGCAGAAAGGTGTGAGGATCAACGACCGGATACTGCGACCGGCCCGTGTTGCGGTGGCCGATCCACAGTGAGTCCGTCCGGGCCCAGGGACGGTTCCGCTGGCCCACGGTCAGCCTGCTTGGGACAGCGGACGGTTCCGTTGTCCCGGCTTGGGCCGGGGAACCGTCCCCCGGCCCAGGATTCGGTGGCGTGATGAGAGGAGGTAGGGCGCGATGAGTACCAAGGACTGGCTTGAGAAGGACTATTACAAGGTCCTGGGCGTCTCCTCCGACGCCAAACCGGAGGAGATCAAGAAGGCATTCCGCAAGCTGGCACGGCAGTACCACCCGGACGCCAACCAGCACAGCCCGGAGGCCGAGCAGAAGTTCAAGGAGATCTCCGAGGCCAACGACATCCTGTCCGACCCCGCCAAGCGCAAGGAGTACGACGAGGCCCGCAGCCTGTTCGGTGTCGGCTTCCGGTTCCCGCGCTCAGGGACGGGCGGCGGCGCCAGCCCGAACATGGACGAGGTGTTCCGCACCGTCGGTGACTCCGGTCTGGGCGACATCTTCGGCAACCTCTTCGGCAGCGGACGGCGTGGGCCGGCTCGCGGGCCCCGGCGCGGCAGCGACATCGAGGGCGAGGTGACCATTGACTTCGTCCAGGCCGTCGAGGGTGCCACCGTCAGCATGCAGACCGTCTCCGACGCACCCTGCGAGGCCTGTCACGGCACCGGGGCGAAGGCCGGGACGGTGCCGAAGGTCTGTCGCACCTGTCAGGGCAGCGGCATGGTGTCGACCAGCTCCGGCGGCATGTTCTCGGTGTCCGAGCCGTGCCCCGACTGCCACGGCAGGGGCCTGGTCGTCGAGGATCCCTGTCCGGTCTGCGGCGGCACCGGCCGCGGCCGCTCCACCCGCACCATGCAGGTGCGGATCCCCGCCGGGGTGGCGGACGGCCAGCGCATCCGGTTGACCGGCCGCGGTGGACCCGGGGAGAACTCCGGCGCCAGCGGCGACCTGTACGTCACCGTGCACGTCCGTCCGCACAAGATCTTCGGACGCAAGGGCAATCAGCTCACGGTGACCGTCCCGGTGACCTTCACCGAGGTGGCCCTCGGTGCCGACATCGACGTCCCGACCCTGTCGGGCGCGCGGGTGCGGCTGAAGATCCCGGCCGGAACCCCGACCGGCCGCACCTTCCGGGTGCGCGGGAAGGGTGCCCAGACCTCGCGTGGTGACACCGGTGACCTGCTGGTCACCGTCGAGGTGCAGGTGCCGACCGGGATGTCTGCCGAGGCGTCCGAGGCGCTGCGAAAGTACACCGCCCTGGTCGATGGCGCCGATCCGCGGTCCGGGCTGTTCGGAGCTGCCCGATGACCGCCGACGGCCCCGCCCGGCTGCCCGACCGGATCGACCCCGACGCCCCAATCTTCGTGATCTCGGTGGCGGCCCAGCTGGCCGAGATGCACCCCCAGACGCTGCGCGGCTACGACCGGCTGGGTCTGGTGGTGCCCGGACGGGCGCGCGGCCGCGGCCGGCGCTACTCGTTGCGGGACATCGCCAAGCTACGGCACATCCAGCACCTCTCCCAGACCGAGGGGATCAACCTGGAGGGCATCCGCCGGATCCTCGAACTGGAGGCCGAGTTGGAGGACGTCCGCCAGCAGGTGGCGCAACTCACCACGCTGGTACAACACCTGCACCTCACCGGCGGCGAGACCCGGCTGTTCACCGCTGCGCAGACCGGCGAGGTGCACCTGGGACGGGTGCGCGTCCGGACGCCGCGAGCAATCACCCGCTGATCACGACAGCGCAACGGCAAACCACCAGGGGCCGGGGAGCGACGCTCCCCGGCCCCTGGCGTACGGCTCGGTTCAGGCGCTGGGGGCGCTGGGCGGATTGCCTGCCGGTGGTTCCTGGGGGCCGGACGATGACTGGTGGCCTGCCTCCGGCGGCACAGCGCCGGATACCGGAGGCTGGTCGGCGACCGGCTGATCGGTGGTCGGCGGCGTCGGTGCCTGCGGGTCGGCTCCGGTGGGCCGAGCCGGCGGAGCGGACGGGTAGTCGCCCGGCCGGGCTGGCAGGTAGCCGCCCGGCTGGGTCTGCGGGTATCCACCTGGCTGGGCTGGCGGGTAGTCATCCGGCTGACCCGGGACGGGTGGCATACCCGGTACGAACGCGGCCTCGGCGGCTGCGCGCTTCTTGCGGCCGCTGCGGCGGACCAGCAGGATGACCGCCACCACGATGGCCGCCACCACTGCCAGCGCACCGATGATCGTGCCGATGAGGTAGCCCAGGTTGTAGGCCAGATCGCGCTTGCCCCCGGTCGGATCCTGGGAGGGGTTCGGGTCCTCGGTCAGGGTGAGGAACTGTGCGGAGTCGACCACCTGCTGGTGGGTCTCCTTCTGGGCATCGGTGAGCGGGCCGGTGTAGGAGTGCAGGGTGATGGAGGTCATCCGGCTGTTGACGATCGTGTAGTACTGCAGATAGTGATCCGCACCGGAGTCCTCGGCGCCGGAGAAGATCGTGTAGAGAACGTCCCCGACCTGGTGGGTGCCGTCGTAGCTGGTCGTGTAGCCCTCGCCGGCCATCTGCTTGACCAGGACGTCGGCCATGCTCGTGAGCATGGCGTCTGTCGCAGTGTTGAGGTTCCACACCCGCTGCTGTGCGGTCGGCTCGACGACGATCACCATGTACTCGTGGCTTCCGTCCTTGGCGACCGCGTCGAGGTAGGCGTTCGCGGTTTCGAGCATCGGTCGCAGCTGGCTCTCGTCCAGCCCGAGTTCCTGCAGTTGTTCGGGATTGCTCTGGATGCCCTCGCGTGTGATCACCGAGAGGTCGGAGGGCAGGGAGAGGCTGAGGTTCGCGTCCTCAAGGGTCCAGGGGGTCAGGTCCGCGGCGAGGGCGCGTGGTGCTGCCAGCAGCAGGCTCAGAGCGACCAGGAGGGTGATGGTCAGTCGTTTCATGGCTTGACCCTACTGGGTGGCGGTCTCAGCGGTGCGGGCCACAGGCCAATGATCCTCGGCCTTGGCCGCCCCGGGCGTGGCCTGCCTCCGGCCGTTGCCGATCGCTCTGGGCGCGGGTCCATGTGCTGCCGTTGTTGCTGAATCCCCTGGGGCGACCTGCGTCCTACCGCCGCTGTTGGACCGCGTCGATCCGCCCCACGATCGTCTCCCAGGGCCCCAGTGTCGGGCCCGCCGGCCGTCCCAGAACGGGCTCGGCCACCAGGCCGTGCCGCGGCCGGCGCCGCGGCCTGCCGGAGAGGTTGGCCTCGATCAGCCAGGCCTCGCCGTCGAGTTCGCGGACGTAGGCCAGGTAGTCCTTGCGTCCCGGCTCGACCGGACGGAAACTGCCGCGGGTCAGCGCCGGGTGCTCCCGGCGCAGCGCGATCAGCTGCCGGTACCAGTGCCAGACCGAATCGGGCTCAGCCTGCTGCTCGGCCGCCGTGAAGCCGGGGGTGTCGTCCCTGCCGGGCAGCCACGCTGTGGGCCCGAAGTCCTGGTCGTCACCCCAGCGGATCGGCACCCGGGCGTGGTCCCGGGCGCCGGCCATGATCTGAGCCCAGGCCGCCTCGGGTGCCGTCCCGGCAACCAGCAGCTCCTGGTAGCGGTTGAGAGACTCGACGTCGCGTAGTTCGTCGAGGCCGGCGAAGGACTGGTTGGTGGCCGCCAACTCCTGGCCCTGGAACAGGAACGGGGTGCCGCGCATGGTGAGCTGCAGGGTGGCCAGCAGTTTGGCGATGGACGTCCGTACCGCCGGGTCGCGCTCGTCCCCGTGGCCCACCTTGCTGAGCATCCGCGGGTTGTCGTGGTTGTCGAGGAAGAGCGCGATCCAGTCGCCCGGGCGCAGCCGCTGCTGCCAGCTCAGCCAGAACCGCTTGAGGTAGTTCAGGTCGTAGCGGTAGTCGTGCCAGCGGGTGCGGCCGGGCAGGTCCAGCACGTCGAAGTTGAACAC
The DNA here is from genome assembly GCF_034927565.1 of Propionicimonas sp. Classification (GTDB taxonomy): domain Bacteria; phylum Actinomycetota; class Actinomycetes; order Propionibacteriales; family Propionibacteriaceae; genus Propionicimonas. The sequence continues at coordinate 24,911 of NZ_JAYFPT010000049.1, read as the reverse complement.
CAGGTCCAACTCGGCCCGGCTGGTGTTGCTCAGCAGCCGGGCGCCCTCGACGCCGATGCCGGGGGTCTCGCCGACCATCACCGCGACGCTGCCGTCCGGGCGGGTGAAGCCGTCGCGGCGCAATTCCCGCAGATACTCGTCCAGCTGCGGGCCGTAGAAGTAGTGCTCGATGCCGGTGAACTCCATCAACCGTCCGACGAACGGGTTGCCGTCGGGCAGCCCGTCCGGCTTGGAGATGTAGTTGATCACATCCAGCCGGAAGCCGTCGACGCCGCGATCCAGCCACCACCCGACGATGTCGGCCACCTCGTCGCGCACCGCCGGGTTCGACCAGTTGAGGTCCATCTGGTGCGCGGCGAACAGGTGCAGCGCCCAGCGGTCGGCCTCCGGGATCCACCGCCAGGCCGGGCCGGAGAAGAACGAGTCCCAGTTGTTCGGCGGCCGGTCGGGGGCACCCTCGCGCAGGAAGTAGTAGTCGCCGTAGCGTCCGTCCGGGTCGGCGATCGCCTGCTGGAACCAGGCGTGCCGGGCAGAGGTGTGGTTGACCACCAGGTCGAGGATGATCCGCATGCCGCGCTGGTGGCAGCCGGCGACGAGTTCATCGACATCGGTCAGGGTGCCCATCTCGGCCATCACGGCGCGGTAGTCGCTGATGTCGTAGCCCATGTCCTCGTTGGGTGAGGCGAAGATCGGCGACAGCCACAGGCAGTCAACGCCGAGCTCGGCCAGATAGTCCAGCCGGGAGCTGATGCCGCGCAGGTCGCCGATGCCGTCGCCGTTGGCGTCGCAGAAGGAGCGTGGGTAGATCTGGTAGAACACTGCCTCCCGCCACCAGGCCTGGGACGGCTCCCCGTCCGGCACCGGCTCGGTGTGCTGGTTCACCAGGCCGAGCAGGGCGTCCACCAGGCCGGGCCCGGTGAAGCGCCGGGTGAGGCGTTCCAGTGTCGACAGCCGTAGCCCACCGGCCAGCTTGACCAGGGAGCCCGGGGCGCCGCTCTGCAGCAGGATCTTGTCCACGATGTCGCGACCCAGCGGCGTGGCGTAGAGCTCGCGCACCCGGTTGCGCGGGGTCAGCGGGCCTGGACGACTGTTCATCCCCTCACTGTAAGAGCCATCCAGGGACGCGCGATCACCATCGGTGGGGATCGTCGCCCCGGCAAGCGGGGACGTGACCCTGGTGGCGGGTCGGATCGTTGCCCGCTGCGACCGGCCTGTCGCGATCCTGCATGTCGACGGTGCTCGCTGAGGCTTTGGACGCTCCGGTGGACATCGAGACGCAGAATCCCGACACGCTGGTCGAATGCACCTGGCCGGGCGCACCCCCGGTCAGGTGCGTGACAGATCCCACCTGCCGGTGGTCAGGACTTGCCGGGTCCGGTGGTGAGCGCACGGGGTGCCGGCAAACGCGTGAGAGTCCTCTCATGCACTGACGATCGGCGCACAGCGTCCGGCAGACTGGGGGGATGGCGATCTGGACCTCGGCAAGCATCCGGGCGCGCGTGATCGCCGGCGTGATGGTGCTGACCGGACTGGCGCTGCTGCTCTCCGGCGTCCTGATCTACGTGCAGGGCCGGACGAGTACCGAGCAGCGGGTGGCGGCCTCGCTCTCCCGGGCGGCCGACGAGGTGGAGCTGTTGGCGGCCGAGGATGACCCCGCGACCGGCCGGCCGTTCACCAGCCCTGACGCGCTGCTGAAGGTCGCCATGCAGCGGGCCGTCCTGCCGGCCTCAGAGGGTTCGTTCGCGATCGTGGGCGACCAGATCCGCTGGACCGCGCAGGCCGGGGTGAGCCTGCGTCCCGAACAGGACGCCGATCTGGTCGCGGCCATGCTGCCGTTGGCCAGCAGCCCCCAGGTGGTCTCCGGCAGCCTGACCACGCCACTGCGGGAGTACCGCTACATCGTGGTGCCGCTCCGGTTCGCAGCCTCCGGGCAGACCGGGGCGATGGTGCAGGTCGCCGACATCGCCGCCGAGCGGGCCGTGCTGCAGCCGGTCTATCTGACCTACACCCTGGTCGCGCTCGGGTCCTTGCTGCTGGTGGCGATGCTGATCTGGCTGCTCGTCGGACGGCTGCTGCGTCCGGTGAGCTGGATGCGCGAGACCGCCGCGCGGATCACCGAGACCGACATCGGCCAGCGCATCCCGGTCCACGGCAACGACGACCTGTCTGCCCTGGCGGTCACGATCAACGGCATGCTCGACCGGCTGGAGGCCGCGGTCGGCGCCCAGCGCGACCTGCTCGATGACGTCGGCCACGAGTTGCGCACGCCGCTGACCATCGTCCGCGGTCACCTCGAGCTGATGGACACCGGCGACCCGGCCGACGTGGCGGCCACACGCCTGCTGGTGCTCGACGAACTCGACCGGATGCGCCGGCTGACCGACGACCTGCTGACCCTGGCCAAGGCCGAACAACCCGACTTCGTCACGACCGAGTCGACCGACATCGCGCGGCTGACCGACGAGACCCTGGCCAAGGCGTCCGGACTGGGGCGGCGGCACTGGGTGCTGGACGAACTGGCCGACACCGAGGTGGACCTCGACCCGCAGCGGATCGCCCAGGCGTGGCTGCAGCTGGCAGCCAATGCCGTCCAGTACTCGGCGGACGGTTCGACGATCGGCATGGGCAGCTGGCTCGCGGGCGGCGAACTGAGCCTGTGGGTGCGTGACGAGGGCGTGGGCATACCTCCCGACGAGCGCCAGCGCATTCTCGACCGCACGGTGAAGGGACGCTCCGGCAAAGGGACCGGTCTCGGGCTGGCAATCGTGTCATCGATCGCCACCGCCCATGGCGGCCGGGTCGACGTCGACTCCGCGGTGGGCGTCGGCAGCCGGATCTCGATCGTCATCCCCACCACGGCAACAGCGAAGGAGGACGATGAGCCAGATCCTGATCGTTGAGGACGAACCGCGGATCGCGGCCTTCATCGCCAAGGGGCTGAAGGCGGCCGGCTTCGCCACCCTGGTCGAGCCCTCGGGTCACAACGCCGTCAGCCTGGCGATCGGCGGCGAGGCCGACCTGATCGTGCTGGACGTGGGGCTGCCCGACATCGACGGTTTCGAAGTGCTGGCGCGGATCCGTGGTCAGGGGGTCACCACCCCCGTGATCATGCTCACGGCGCGGTCGTCGGTGGCCGACACCGTCGCCGGGCTGCAGTCGGGGGCGGACGACTACATGCCCAAGCCGTTCAGCTTCGAGGAACTGCTGGCCCGGATCCAGCTGCGGTTGCGCACCGACACCGGCGGCGAGTCGGCGATGGTGCTGACCCACCGCACGCTGTCGCTCGACCTGCGTACCCGGCGCGCCTCGGTGGCCGGACGGGAGGTGGACCTCACCGCACGTGAGTTCACCCTGGCGGAGATGTTCCTGCGTAATCCCGGGCATGTGCTCAGCCGTGAGCAACTGCTGTCCGGCGCCTGGGGCTACGACTTCGACCCGGGCTCCAATGTGGTCGACGTCTACGTCCGGTACCTGCGCCGCAAGCTCGGCGCCGACTATTTCGAGACCGTCCGGGGGATGGGCTACCGGCTGGTGTGACGGTATGGGGGACAGCTCCGGCGCCGGACCGGTGACTGCGGGTGGCGGCCGGTGCTGGATGCAGGTCTGGTGCCGGATCGGTGTCGGCTGGTTCGACGCGACCGTCATCGCGCTGCGTGCCGACGCCGACCGGAGGAGGTTGCGGGCAGAGGCTGGACGGGGGGTCTTGGGTCAGTCCCCGGAGTTGGCGCTGACCGGGGAGGGAGGGCTGACCGGGGTGCCTGGGGACTTCGCTGTCACGGGTGACTTCGCGCTCGCCGGGGTTTTCGCCGAGGGAGCGGTCTTCGCGGACACGGTCGTCTGCCGGGGCGGCTGCTTGGTCGAGGAGGCAGTGGGTCCGGTCGTCGGCTTGGCCGTGGTCGGCTCGGCGGACGGACTCGCGGTAGGCGTCATCGACGGCGATGCGCCAGCGGACGGTGGCGGGCTGGTCGGCGCGCTCCCGACGGTGATGGCCGGACGGGGGTCGGCGCTGGCCGGGGTCCCGGCACCCATCGCGGCGATTCCGAGCGCGCAGGCACCGACACCGAGGGTCCCGGACACCGCCCAGGCGACGGCGGACTTCGACAGCACCATGGCGACTCCTTTCGACCCCCTCAGGCTAGGCAGCCCCGATGAGAGGAACCAGCCCAGGCCGATGAGAGTCTTCTCATCGGGGCTGGATTTCCCTGGCGCTTGCCAGCCACTGTTCGGCCAGCGCGAGCCGGACGGCGTCCTGACCGGACTCGGCGCCCGAGACCAGGCTGAGCAGCACGCCGGCCACCCGGGCGCGAAGGTCGGCCGGGTCGACCACCTCCTCGAACCGCCGCTGCCAGGCGTCGACGACCCGGGGGATGCCGCGCCAACCGGTCGGATCCAGCGGCGGCAGGGCGGCGAGGTGGGCCAGGCAGCAGGCCAGGTCGTCCTCGCGCAGCCCGGGGCCGACCGAGTCGATGTCGATGAACTGCCAGTGCTGGCCGTCGGTGAAGAGGTTTGCCTCGTAGAAGTCGCCGTGGGTGGGTACCTCGGGCCCGTGTCGGCCCTCGTCCAGGACGGCCTGGATGCCAGAAACCAGGGCGTCCACCCGAGTGGCGTCGGCGGGCAGTTGCTGCCGGGCGGTGGCGGCGTGGAAGGCGAGGTTGCCGCTCCAGGACGGATGTTTCGGCAGCTCCGCGACCTGCGGCGGCAGCCGGTCGAGCAGGGCGAGCAGGTCGTCCGCGGTGGGCGGGGACGCTGCGTGGTCCTGCCAGGCAACCAGGACACCGGCCAGCGACTCGCCCGCCGCCCGCGAGGACAGCAGGACACCCGGGGCGGGGCGGGCCAGCACCGGGACGGTGAGTCCGGCGCCGGCCAGGAGTTGCTGCCGGGTGGCGAGCCGGTCGTCGTAGCCGGGGCGCATCACCTTGAGGAAGAACTCCTCGCCGTCCACGACGGCCCGCAGTACCGCGCGGCGCAGCGGCCGGTAGCTCAGCAGGTCGAGTTGAAGGCTGCCGGGGGTGGCGGCCCGCGGGTCGGCGGTGGCCAGCCAGGCCAGCACGGTGGCGGGGTCGCAGGCTGGCGCCAGGCCGGGCAGCCGGGGATCGGCCGGATGCCGCCAGACCCGCAGCGTGACACCGTCCCGACTCAGCGTGGCCACCTGGCCGGCGACCTCCGCGGTGGTTGCCAGCAGGTGTTCGGTGGTGGTCTGGCCGGGCCCGGCCTCGAAGGTCACCGTGTAGATCGCGGTGACCTCCGAGCCGGGCCGGTAGTGGAGGTCGTCCAAGTGGGTGGTGAAACCGGGAAGGACTACCTCCGGGTCGCCGGTCAGCGCCACCCGGAGCAGATCGGCCGCCTCGGACGAGGTCAGCAGGTCCGTCTCGCGGGTGAACGTGGCCGTCACGGGGTCAGTCTCCCGAATGTGCCGAGCGGGCGCTAGCCGGGCTCACGGGGCTGGCCGGGGATTTCGGGCTGATCGGAGACTTCGCACTGACCGGAGACTTCGCGCTGACCGGGGACTTCGGGCTGATGGGGCTCTTGGCGGTGACCGGGCTCTTCGGCGTCCGGGCGGACACCGGGGAGTTCGCAGTCACGGCTGTCCGGGCGGTCTGCGGGGTGTTGGCGCTCCGCGCGGACGGTGCAGTGTTCACCGTGACCGTGGGCGCGGCGGTCCCGGTCGGCGCCTGGGTGGCGGTGTCGCTGGTTGACGGCGTGGCCAGGCTGGGAGTGGCGGACGCGCCCGGGGTGCCGAAAGCAGTACTCGCTGGCGCCGGCGTCGGGCTGGTGGTGTCCGCCCAGGCGACGCCGAGGCCGCCGAGAACGCTGAGGCCGAGGGCTCCGGTGACGGCCCAGGCGGCTGTCGAACGGGTGATCTTCATGGTCGTTTCCTTTCCGGGGATCGTGACGACCTCTACGAAACCAACCCCCGATGAGGCGCCAGGGAGAAGCTGATGAGAGTCCTCTCACCTCCCCATCGGGCGCAGCTTCGCCCGCGCTGCGGCGACCACGGCGTCCTCGATCGAGGCCAGCAGGGGGGAGCGGAGCTTCCAGCGCTGCCAGAACAGCGTGACGTCCACCGGGTCGCCCAGGATCGGGACGAACCGGCCGTCGGCCAGCCGCTCGGCGGCCTGGAGTTCGGGAACCAGCGCCCAGCCGAAACCCAACTCCACGGCTGTGGCGAAGTCAGCGGAGGCCGGCACCTGGTGCCGGGGTGGCAGCGCCGGATCCAGCCCGAGGGCCTCCAGGTACCGGGTCTGGACGGTGTCGCGGCGGTCGAAATCGACCAGCGGTGCGGCCTCGGGCGTCGCCCCACCGGAGAACCACCGGGCGGCAAAGCCGGGGGCGGCCACCGGCAGGTAGCGCATCGCTCCGAGCGGACGGACCGAGCACCCGGCCACCGGCCGGTCCTGGGAGGTGACGGCCGCGGTCACCGTCCCGGATTCGAGCAGGCCAGCGGTGAAGTCCTGGTCGTCGCGGTGCAGCTCGAAGACAATGCCGCGGGCGGCCAGCGGGGCGAGTGCCGGCAGGAACCAGGTGGCCAGGCTGTCGGCGTTCACCGCGAGCGGGACGGTGGTGGCGTCCGGCCCGGCCAGCCCCAGGTCGGCGAGTGCGCCGTGCTCGAGGTCGGCCAACTGCCGGGCCAGCCGGGTCACCACCTGGCCGGCCGCGGTGGCCCGGACCGGACGGGAGCGCACCAGCAGCACCCGTCCCAGCCGGGTCTCCAGGGTCTTGATCCGTTGCGAGACCGCCGAGGGGGTGAGACTCAGTTCGTCGGCGGCTGCCTCCAGCGAGCCGGTCCGCAGCACGGCGTCGAAGGTCCGGACCAGGTCGAGCGGTAGTTCCACCTAAGCAATGCTAATGCTGGCTAAGAAACCTGAGCTGTACTTCATTGGCTGGTGGTTCTACGGTCACTGACGTGACCTCCGTCCTTGCCGGCTTGGGCCTCGGCTTCTCCCTGATCATCGCCATTGGCGCGCAGAACATCTTCGTGCTGCGGCAGGGGATCCGCCGCGAGCACGTCGGCCTGGTCGTCGCGATCTGCGCGCTGTCCGACGTGGTGCTGATCGTGGTCGGGATCTCGGGTATCGGAGCGGCCACCGCCGCGCTGCCCTGGCTGGTCGAGGCGGTGCGCTGGCTGGGCGCAGCCTTCCTGGTCTGCTACGGACTGCTGGCCGCCCGGCGGGCCTGGCGTCCCTCCGGGGAGGCGCTGCAGGTGGTGCCGGAGGCCGGCCTGGAGCCGATTGGTGATGCACCGGCCCGGTCTGGTCCGATCGGTGAGGCACAGACCCGGCCCGGTCCGACCGGTGATGCACCGGCCCGGTCCGGGTCGGTCACCGCGACCCGCGCCGGGATCGCGTCCGCCACGGCCGGTGCGGTGGCGCTGAACTGCCTGCTGCTGACCTGGCTCAACCCGCACGTCTATCTCGACACGGTCTTCCTGCTGGGGTCGGTGGGTGCCAGCCACGGCGACCAGCGCTGGCTGTTCGCGGCCGGGGCGATGCTGGCCAGCGTGACCTGGTTCACCTCGCTCGGCTACGGTGCCCGCTTCCTCGGACGCTGGCTGTCCACCGTGAGGGCCTGGCGCATCCTCGACGCCGTCATCGCCGTCGTGATGGTCGCCCTGGGCGTCTCCCTGGTGCTCTGACTCAGCTTGGGGACGGTTCTGATTCGAGTCAGGTGACTCACCTGGGAACCGTCCCCATCAGTCAGTCAGGCTCGTGACGGGTCAGAAGGCCACGCCGCAGTAGAGCGCCACGTTGGCGTAGGGGGTCGCCTCGCCGGTGCGGACGATCAGCGAGGCCCGCGGCAGCATGGTCTTGAGGTCGTCGTGGCTCACCTGTCCCGGGTGCAGGTTCCGCTCGGCCAACCAGCGTTCGACCACCGTGCCCTCGGCCTCGCTGGCCATGGTGCTGCCCTCGACCACGATCTCGGAGAGCAGAGCGTCCAGCACCTGGCCGAAGGAGGGGACGCCGAGTACCAGGGCCAGGTCGACCACCGGGGCATCGGCCGGCAGTGGCATGCCGGCGTCCACGACGAAGACGATCTGCTTGTGACCGAGCTTCGCGATCGCGTAGCTGAGGTCGGCATTGAGGATCCCGTGCTTCTTCATGGGCCTTCCTTCCTGGTGTTGGCCTGAGCGTAGCGTCCCGGTGGCGTCCATTAGGCTTGAACGGATCAGTCGAGAGGAGACGATGGACACCCGGGGTTGGAAGGGCCGGCTCAGCCTGGTGGGCCTGGTGCTGCTGCCGCTGCTGGCCGCCTGCTACGTGGCCGGGACACAGATCACCGGCAGCGTGCTGTGGCCGTGGCACCCCGGGATGATCGATCTCGAGGTCTACCAGCGCACCGGCACCATGCTGCTCGCCGGACAGGACTTCTTCACCGCCGACGGGCTGCCCTGGATCTACCCGCCGTTCGCCGCCCTGCTGACGGTGCCGTGGGCGGTGCTGCCGTTCGAGGTGGCGGCCGTGACGTGGCTGGCGCTGAACGTGGCAGCCCTGGCAGCGGTGCTGTACCGGCTGGGCTTCTCCGGCTGGATGCTGAGCGTGGCGACGACGGTCTGCGTGCTGTTCGTCGAGCCGGTGGCCGAGACTCTCGGCTTCGGCAATCTCGGCATCCTGCTGGTCGCCGCCGTCGTCGTGGACTCGATGCCGGGGCAACGGCTGTTGCGCCGCAGGATCCTCCCCGAGGGGTGGCTCACCGGCGTCGCCACCGCTGTGAAGCTGACGCCGGCCGTGGTGGCCGCGCACAACTTCTTCGCCGGACGGCGGCGCCCCGGCCTGGTCGCCTTCTTCGCCTTCGCCGCGGCGACCCTGGTGGGGTTCGTCACGCTCTGGCAGGCGTCGCTGCACTACTGGGGTGGTCTGCTGACCGGGGACACCGGGATCAACAGCGGCATCGTGTACGCCACCAACCAGTCGGTGCTGGGGGTCTGGAACCGGCTGTTCGGCGAAGCCAGCCGCGGCGGTCTGGCGGTCAGCCTGCTGGTGGTGGTCTGCGGTCTGGTGGTCTCGGTGTCGCTGCATCGGGCCAGCGAGCAGCAGTTGGCGCTGTGCATCGCGGGACTGACCAGCCTGCTGGCCTCCCCGATCTCCTGGTCGCACCACTACGTCTGGATCGTGCCGCTGGGCATCGTGCTGTGGCAGCGTCGGCACCTGCCGCCGTGGCTGCGCTGGTTCGGGCTGGCCTACGTCGCCTGGGGCGTGGTCGCACCGTTCAAGTGGCTGCCGCGCGGCGACAACGTCGAGCTCCGCTACTCGGTGCTGCAGCAGGTGGTGGTCAACATCGGGGTGGTGGCCGGCCTGGTGCTGCTCGGGCTCTGCCTGGCTGCAGCCCGGCAACTGCGCCGGACGCCCCGGATCGCCGCGCGCCTGTGAACGCGGGCGCGGTCAGGCGCTTCGCAACGCCGTGACCGGTTCGATCCGGGATGCCCGGCGGGCCGGGAACCAGCCGGCGACCAGGCCGACGAGCGCGCCCAGCAGGGCGGCTGCCACCGCCAGCAGGGGATCGATGATCGGCGTCCACTGCTGCACCAGCGCGACCCCGACCACGGCGAAGACACCGAGGCTGGCGCCGATCAGACCGCCCAGCAGGCCGATCATCACCGACTCGACCATGAACTGTGAGGCGATCTGCCGACGGGTGGCGCCCAACGCCCGGCGCAGGCCGATCTCGCCGACCCGCTCCATCACGCCGAGCATGGTCACATTGGCGATCCCGAGCCCGCCGACCAGCAGGGCGATCACGCCCAGCACCAGGAAGACGACGTTGACATCGGCCTGGACGTTCGCTCCCAACTCGCTGCGTCCGGCCGGTGCCGAGACCTCGATGTTCTCCGGAGCGTCCGGCGAAAGCGCGATGGCAGCCTGTTCGGCGACCTGTTTCCCGGCACCGACCACGATCTGCACCTGCAGTTCGGAGGCCGCGGTGATCCCGAAGTCCGCCCGTGCGGCGCCGAGCGGGATGATCACGGCGTCCTTCAGGTCGGCGCGGCGCTGCATGTCGTCCGCGATGCCGATCACCGAGTAGGCCAGTCCCGAGATGAAGATGGACGGCTGGCGATCCACCCGGCTCACCCCGAGTTGCTCGGCGAGCCGGGCACCGAGCAGCGCCACGCGGTCGCCGCGCTGGTCGTGGCCGGCGTCGAAGGACCGTCCGGTCACCACCCGGCCCCGGACGGCGTCCAGCAGGCCCGAGGAGGCGGCCACGACGGGTGGCGGTGCCGTGGCAGGGGCCGAGGGGTCGTTCACCGGGACAGCGGTGACAGTGCCACCACGGAGGTCGACGTCGGCGAGCAGGGCGGCGTGCTCGACGCCGGCCAGTCGCTCCACGCGCTGCGGCGAGTCCCAGGGCAGCCGGATCGTCGCCACGCTGTCCCCGCTGCCGGTGCGCGCGGTGGCCGGTTTGATCACCACCTGAGTAGCGGCCACGGCGTCGAACTGCCGCTCGATCTGCCGCGCGGTGGTCTGGGCGAACCCCACGGTGGCGATCAGCGAGCCGATGCCCAGCACGGTGCCCAGGATGGTCACCACCAGGCGTCCGGGCCTCGACCCGATGCCGCTGGTGGCCTCGGCGAGCAGGTCCTGGGCGGTGAACCGGTCGGCCCGGGCAATCGGCGGGACAAGCGGCTCGACCTCGGCCGCACCCGCCTCCTCGGAGGCGGGCTGGGAGGGGCGGTGACGGAAGGGGTTGTGGAGTTTCATGCCGCCTCCGAACACCGGCCGTCGAGAATCCTGATGTGCCGGGAGGCGCGCTGTGCGATAGCGGTGTCGTGGGTGATCACCACGAGGGTCAACCCGTCGGCGTGCAACTCCTCGAACAGCGCCAGTACCTCGCCCGAGGTGGCCTGGTCGAGGTTGCCGGTCGGTTCGTCGGCCAGCAGCAGCTGTGGCCCGCTGACCACCGCCCGCGCCACCGCCACACGTTGCCGCTCGCCGCCCGACAGTGTGGACGGCAGGAAGCCCAGCCGATGGGACAGCCCGACCCGCTCCAGCGCGGCCAGCGCACGCGACTCACGCTCGGCGCGGGGCACGCCGCTGTAGAGCATCGGCATCAGGACGTTGTCCAGCACCGAGCGGTGCTGCATCAGGTGGAAGGACTGGAAGACGAACCCGATCAAGCGGGCCCGGACGGCGGCCCGTTCGTCCTCGGTCAGGTCGCCGGTGTGGGCGCCCGCGAGCCGGTACTGGCCGACCGAGGGCCGGTCCAGCAGGCCGAGGATGTTCAACATCGTCGACTTTCCCGAGCCGCTCGGACCGACGATCGAGACATAGTCTCCCTGGCCGATGGCGAGGTTGACGTCCTTCAGCGCCTGCACCTCCGGAGGCCCGGGAAAGGCCCGGGTGACGTCGACGAACTCGACCAGCGGTACTGGTCCGCCCATCGCGACCGTGGCCGGTGCGCCGGTAGGCGTCGCGTTCGGGCCACCGCCCGCGGGCGGGAGCGGCATGCTCACGTACCCACCACCACGAGGTCGCCCTCGTTCAGCGTCCCCTCCACCGGAGTGACCTCGACGTACCCGTCGGCGGCCAGGCCGGTCTTGACCACCACCAGCGTGGTGGTGGCGTGCTCCTTGTCGCGCGGATCACCGACCACCACCTCGACCCGGGACTCCCCGCCCGGTCCGGCGGTGAGCGCCGCGAAGGGCACTGACAGCACCTTGCCCTCGGTGGCCCCGACCGGTATCTGGACGCGGACGTTGCTGCCCTGGAGTTGCTGGGCCTGCTCGGTGGTGAGCGGATCGGGAGTGAAGGTGATGGTGGCCCGGCCACCTGCCGGGTCGGTCTCGATCTTGGCGATCACGGCACGATGGGGCGTGCCGTCAGGCAGTTCGAAGCTGGCCTCCCCGCCGATCTCCAGCAGTTTGGCATCGGCGTCGGCGGCCGAGCCGGTGAGTTCGATCGTGGCACCCGAGACGCTCATCACCGGCCCGTCGATCAGGCTGCCACGCTGGACGTTCACCACGTCCACCCGGCGGGGCAACTGGGTGAGGTACAGCACCTCGGCGGCCGGCAGGTAGGGACGAGCGGCGTTCTGGGCCGTCGTCAGCTGCTTCTTGGCGTCCGCGAGTTGCTGCTCGGCTGACGTGACGGCGGCCTTGTAGGACGAGGTGTCGACCTTGAGGCCCTCGGTGCGTGCTGCTTTCGCCACCTTCACCTGGCCCTCGGCCGCCTTGACCTGGCCTTTGAGCTCCAGGAGCTCCGAATCCAGGGCGCCGGCCTTCTTCGCCTCCGCCAGCTTGGCCTTGGCCACCTTGACAGCGTTCTGGGCCTGGATCACCGCATTGTTCAACGTCTGACGGGTGGACTTGGTCACCCCGGCGTTCTTCAGGGCCGTCCTGGCGCTGGCGAGCGCCTTCTCGGCGTCCCGAACCGCCTGCCGCGCGGTCGTGACCCCGGCCTTCGCGGTGGCGTCCACCGCCGGGGTGTAGCCGGCGTCGGAGTACAGCGTGCGAAGACCTTCGGCAAGCTCCTTGTCGAACTTGCCGCTCTTGCTGACGTCGATGCCCAGCGCTCTGAGGGCTTTCCTCAACTGGGTGACGTCCGGGCCGGAGGCGCCCATCCGCAGCGTCCGGTAGGACGGGAGTTGGCCCGGCAGCACGAACACCGGACGTCCGGCGATCTCCAGGGCGATCGAACCGGCGTCCAGTTCGTCCCCGACCTCGGGCACGTGCCCGGTGATGACGGCGGCGTCGGCGAGTTCGCTCGCGGTCAGCTTCACCTCGGTGGAGTCGGCATAGCCGACCTGGCCGCGCAGGGTCACGTCATTGCTCAGTTCCCCGTACTCGACCGGGACGGTGATGTAGCCCGGATCCGGGGCTGCGGCGTTCGCGGCGGCGTCAGCGGGGGAGAGGACGAAACGGCCCATCCCGATCCCGGCGATCAGACAGGCCACGGCAACAATCACCGTCACCCAGAGGGCTCGGTTGCCGCGGAACACCCGTCCCCAGCCGCTCACCCGGCTGGTACCCGGCTCACCGGCGGGGGCTTCGGCGGGCGGCTCGGGCGCCGGTGGCCCGGCCGTCGGGCCGGGGGTGGTTTCGGGCGCGAAGAACTCGGGCAGCAGGCTGTCTGCCTCCGTGGAGTCCTGGTCGCGTCTTCGATCAGCTCGGCGTCCCACTACCTACCCTGTCCCTTGCCCTGTCCTGCGCTCGCCTTGAGGGCGTCGAGTTCTTCCTTGTGGTCGGTGATGAACTGCTCCTCCAGCGCGAACTGCGCGCGCAACTGGCGCTGGCGGTAGTCAGTCTTCTCGCGGCAGTCTAGATCGGCGAGCGCAAGCGGAAGCTCCGTCTGGGCGATCTTGGCGAATTCGGGATCCTTGGGAGTGCCGAAGTTCTGGTCGACCTGGCCGTCGGCGGGCTGGTTCTTCTCGTAGTACTCGTTGATCAGGGTGTAGATCGAGTTCTGCGCGTCCTGCTGTTTTGCGAACCCGTCATGACCCGCCTCGGTCATGCACGCCGACCATTCGCCGTCGATCTCGGTGAAGGACGGATCGTTCTGCATGGTCTCGTAGAACTTGTTCAGCGCGTCCATCAACGGCTTGTGGTCGCCCTGGTCGAAGACGTTGTCGCCATAGATCTCGTGCTGGGCGGCGCCCATGCAACCGGCATTCTTCCAGTCGTACTGCGCGGCTTCGCCGTCATCGGTCGGCTGATCGCTGGACTTGCCGTAGAGGGTTTCGTAGTACGCCTGCTGCTCGGCCTGCGGCAGCCCCTCGACATAGACCTGGTTGGGGTCTTTCGGGGGCTCGGTGGCCTGGGGCTGCTCGTCGCGGCCCGGGTAGTCGACCGCGCCGTAGCCGTACTTCGACACCCACTCGCGATCGTCGGGCTTCCAGGGGTTGTCGTCTTCGCTGGTGATCACCACGCCGCCGCTGGTGGTGTTGGGCACGTACTCGAAGCCCTCCTTCGTCATGCAGGTGGCGACGAACTCCTCGACCTTCTTCTGCTGCTCGTTGTAGAAGGCCTCCTGCTCCTCCTTGGTGCCATCGAGCGGGAAGCCGGTCTGGCTGTAGAGGACGCTGAGGTACTTCGACAGCGGCGAGTCCTCCGCCTTGAGCGGTTCGCCGCCCCCGATCGGACCGCCGGAACAGCCGGTGAGGCTGACGGCGAGGGTGAGCGTGGTGAGGGCGGCTACCACGAGGGAACGGCGGGACGTGGACATGGCGTCTTCCTTGGTTGGGAGTTCCTGGATCGGGAGCTTCGCTGTCAACCTACTGTCAGCCAGGGTGCGCCCGCGTCGTCCGGATGGACGAGTGGGTATCCTCCGCTGGACCGAGTTTGCCGACAGCCGGCGCCGGGTGGTTGCCGCCGTCGGGTTGCGCTCATGGTCAGACCTCATCACGGCAGCCTTAAGCGAGCCGGTTCCCAGGCTGAAGAACCGATAAAGAACTGTCCGTGCTGTCACGTCCATGCCTCCATCCCAACCGCTGATCGGGCCGCCCTTCAGCCGAGTGCCCGGACGGCGGCGGGCCGCGAGGGTGGATCCGGCGACGGAGCCGCTGACGCCCCACAGGGGGATCACGCCGCAGGCAGCCATTTTGTTGCAGTGCAGGTGGTGTGGACAGCTGACCCGGTGGCGGCCGTCCTGCCGTGGGACGACCGGGCGGCGACTACGGCTGCGCCTGCTCCGCCCGCGCCTTCATGGCGTCCAGTTCCGCCTGGTGGTCGGCGATGAACTGGGCTTCGGCGGCGAACCGGATCCGCAGTTGCCGTTGGCGGTAGTCGGTCTGCTCGCGGCAGGTGAGGTCGGCCAGGGCCCAGGTGAGCTCCTGCCGGGTGAGTGTGGCGTAGACCGGGTCGCCGGGGGTGCCATAGCTGGGGCTCTGGCCCGCCGGGGGGTTCGCCTGGTAGGCGTCGAGTTGCTCGGCGATCGACTGTCGGGCCTCCGCCTGGGCCCGGAAACCGCTGTAGCCGGCCTGGTCCATGCAGGCCGACCAGTCGGCATCCAGCGCTGCGTAGGCCGGATCATTCTCCTGCGTGGCCCAGAATTTCTGGATCGCGTCGACGATCGGCTGGTTCTCCTTCAACTCCCACTGGTTCTCGCCCTGTACCTGGTGCTGGGCGGCGCCGAAGCAGCCGGCCTTCGTCCAGTCATAGTCCGCGTCGTCGTCCAGGGTGCCCCACAACGCCTTCTGGTAGGCCTGGCGCTCGGCCTCAGTAAGGCTGTCGAGGTAGGCGTCGTTGGCGTTCGCCGACCCGGACGGATCCGGCTTGGGTAGGTTGGCGGGGAGTTGGTACGGGTTCGTGGTCAGCCCGTAGCCGTACTGCTCCACCCAGGCCCGGTCGTCCGGCTGCCAGTTCTCGTCCTCCCCGTCGCCGACCCAGCTGACGTGCTGGCCGGTGTCGGGGACGTAGTCGAAACCCTGCCCGGTCATGCACCGGGCGATCAGTTCCTGCTGCCGGCGCTCCTGGTCGAGGTGGAAGGCCTGTTGCTGCTCGGTGGAGGCGTTGCGGGCCAGGCCGGTGTTCATGACCTCACGGAGGTAGCTGCCCAGCGGGGAATCCGCCTCGGCGAGGGCGTCGTCCTGACTGCCAGCGGTAGCGCTGCAGCCGGCGAGCGCGAGGCTGATCGCGATGCTGACGACGAGCCGGCGTGCCCTGGCCATGATGTCCTCCGTGGCGGTGGATCGGCGATCCTCGTCCAGTGTTCCACCATTCCTGCGGCTGGGGCCGCGGCCGTCCTGCCTCGCCGGGCCGGAATCGCCCTACCGTCCTGGGAAGTCCTGCTGGTCTGCTGTCCAAGAGCGGCATTCGCTACGGGACAGTCTCCTTCGCTGCGATCTTCGGCACGGTCAGGACCCGACCTGGCGTGCTCAGGACTGGGTCTCACGCCGTGAGGTCGCTGTGTCACAGGAGACGACTCGGAGGTCCACAACAGACGCACAGGATCTTCCGGTTTCCTGAGGAGAAGGAGGCAGTGATGACCACGTACGAGAACTACCCGACCCGGAACAGCAGTGCGATCGAGCGGTACCGCTATCTGCTCAGGACGGCATCGCCCGACCAGATCGAGCAGGCCCACCGCGAGGCGTTCGCCCAACTCGACCCGGAGGAGCGCCAGCAGGTGCTGCGCGCGCTCGCGCAGACCGACGAGGTGCCTGCCGACGCATCGCCGAACGCTCTGGCTCGTTCAGCGACCCGACTCGAGGTGCGCCAGCCTGGTGCTCTCGACCGCATTCTCGGCCAGTCCGGCAGCGGACGGACGCTGCTCGGTTCGCTGGCGGCCGGCTTTGCCGGTGCTGCGGTGTTTGACCTGCTGTTCGACCGTCCTGGCGGGTTGTTCGGTCTGTTCGGGGGCCGCAGGTGGTTCGGCGGCTACGGCCCAGGCGGCTTTGGCGGCCCCGGCGGTCTCGGCGGAATCGGGCCAGGTGGTTTCGGTGGACACGGTGGCCCTGGTGGCTTTGGCGGGCCTGGTGGTTTCGGTGGATTCGGAGGACCTGGCGGCCCCGGTCACTGAGGCTGTCGGACGGGCGGGCGTGGGCCAGCCGCCCCGGACCGGCCCACGCCCGCCGAACAACGCCGCGCAGTGACTACACCCCGGCCGACCGGAACTCGAACTCGACGGGGACGGCCGGGTCAACGCTGGTGACAATGCTGGTGTGGAAGGCCTTCGCCTGGTCCTTCCGGAGGTTGCACACTCCAACTCTCGCGCGCCCTGACTCCGAGTTTGTCTACCGAAGTCAGTGCACAAACTCGGAGTCAAGCCGGGTGCGAGGAGCGGCATCGATCCCGGCCTGCGCAGAGGTCGGTGGCCTTCACCGCGTCGGCATCTGTGGATGGCTCGGTGACCGGGCCACGAGGGGTGAGGATGCCCGAGGCGATGTTCCAGTCGGCCCTGGCAGCCCGGAGTTTCTGGGCGACTTCGGACAGGTTGACTGCCGAACAGGCTGCCCCGGACTCGATCCCACCCTCAACGATGTCGCCTCCCGGCTCGTTCAGCGGAAGGCCAGTACCGCAGGGGCGTCGTGCAGAAACCGGGCAGTACAGCCGAGGCGAGTGGATTATCCCGACGGGTGAACTCTCCTGCCCGGTTTCTGCGCGGAACCGGAGGGTGCGGAGCCGGAGGGTGCCGAGCCGGAGGGTGCCGAGCCGGAGAGGTGGGCTGGGTGGTGGGGCGGGCTACCTTCCCTGCCGGAACCTCTCCACCGCGGCGTCGAGTTCGGCCTTGTGGTCATCGATGAACTGTTGTTCGAGGGCGTACTGGATCTGCTGGTGTTGCTGCTGGTAGGCGGTCTTCTCGCGACAGTCGAGGTCGGCCAGCGCCAGCGGGATCTCCATCGACCTGGCGAGCTTGACGTAGTCGGGATCCCTGGCGGTGCCGAAGTCGGGGTTCGAGCCGTCGTCGTTCTCGTTGTAGGTGTTCATCACATCGAAGACCGAGGCGCGGGCTTCCTGCTGCTTCTGGAAGCCGCTGTAGCCGGCCTGGTTCATGCAGGAGGCCCAGGCGGCGTCGAGCGCGGCGTAGCCGGGGTCGGACGGCGAGGTCTCCTCGAACCGCGCGATCGCGTCGGCCAACTGGTTGAACTCGCCGCTCTCCTCCAGACTCTCGCCGTCGAGTTCGTGCCCGGCCCAGCCCTGGCAGCCCTGGCCCTTCCAGGTGTACTCGTCCTCGCCGTCCGCGTCCGGCGTTGGACCGGCGCCCCACAGCGCCTTGTCGTACGCCGCTCGTTCGGCGTCCGACAGTGAGGAGAGGTAGGGCTGGTTGGGGTCGGGCCCGATCGGCCGTTCCTCGGTCGGCTCGCCCGGGCCGTCGATCAGGCCATAGCCGTAGGCCGCCACCCAGTCCCGGTCGTCCGGTTCGACGCGGATGCCGTCCGATCCGCCGACCTCCTGGGTGGTGCGGGTGTCCGGGGCATACTCGAAACCGGCCTTGGACATGCACTGGGCGACCAGTTCCTCGGTCTTCCGCTGGACCTGCGCGTTGTAGGCCCTCTGCTCGGCCGGCGTGCCCTCCTCCGGAAAGCCCGCGAACCTGCCATGTCCGCCGGCGTGAATCGCGGCCAGGTAGGTGTCCAGCGGAGACCTACCCTCGGCTGGCTTCTCCTCGGCCTGTCCCGAGCAGCCCGCGAGGGTGGCGAAGCCCAGGGCCAGCGTGGCGAGCACGGCCGCCAGACGACGGGCCTTCGGCAGGGATTGTTTCGTGGTCACTGGGCTGACTGCTTCCCTGGGCTATCTGCCCGTTCCGAACTTCTCCAGGGCGGCGTCGAGTTCGACCTTGTGATCGTCGACGAACTGCTGTTCGAGCGCGTACTGGACCTGCAGGTGTCGCTGCTTGTAGGTGGTCTTCTCCCGGCAGTCCAGATCGGCCAGCGCGAGTGGAACCTCGGTCTCGGCGATCTTCGCGTAGCCGGGATCCTTCGCAGTGCCGAAGTCCTCGCCGGCATCGTCGGGCTGGTTGCTGGTGTAGTCGTTCATCAGCGTGAAGATCGACTCCTGGGCCTCGGACTGTCTGCGGAAGCCGCTGTGGCCGGCCTGATCCATGCAGGCGGCCCACTCGGCATCGATCGCGGCGTACCCCGGTTCGGACGCCGAGGTCTCCCAGAACCGGTTGATCGCGTCGGTCAGGGACGTGAACTCGCTGCTGGCCCAGAAGTCGTCCCCGTTGGCCTCGTGCTCGGCCCAGCCCGTGCAACCGGAGTCCTGCCAGTTGTACGGGTCCACGCTGCCGTCCTCGCCCGGCTCGGAGCCGGCGCCGCTGAGGGCCTTGTCGTAGGCCTCACGTTCGGTCTGCGACAGTGACGACACGTAGGCCTCGTTGGGGCCCGGCCCGGGTGGGGTCGGCGGTGGTTTGGCAGCCTCGGCCTCCTGGCCGGGGCTGTGGATCAGGCCGTAGCCGTACCTGGCCACCCACTCCCGGTTGTCCGGCTCCCAGGGACCGTCTTCCCCGAGCTGGCTGACGCTGACGATCGTCGAGACTGTGTCGGGGGTGTAGTCCCAGCCCTGTTTGGCCATGCACTGCGCGGTCAGGTTCTCGGTCTCCCGCAGCTTCTGCTCCACGAAGGCCTGCTGCTCGGACGGGCCGCCGTCCACCGGGAAGTCGGCGTAGCCCGCGGCGGGGATCGCCGACAGGTAGGCGTTCAGCGGGGACTCCGGCTCGATGAGCGTGTCGCTGCTCTGTCCGGCGCAGGCCGAGAGGGCAAGCGTGAGCGTGGCGAGGAGGGCTGTCAGCCGGCGAGCTCTCGGCGCAGTCTGGTTGTCGGTCACAGGCGACTGCTTCCTTGCATGGATCCAACGCCA
Source organism: Propionicimonas sp. (assembly GCF_034927565.1). GTDB lineage: Bacteria > Actinomycetota > Actinomycetes > Propionibacteriales > Propionibacteriaceae > Propionicimonas. Next base: position 5,686 of record NZ_JAYFPT010000049.1, on the reverse strand, counting down.
TGGTAGGACGGTCGGTGGCCTGGTAGCGGCAGCGCGGCAGTTCTTCAGGGCGATGCTGATTCTCGACGGCTCCAACCCGCCGAGTTGGGGCGACGCCAGGACGCCGGGTTCGACCTGCTCAACCGGTGTCGCGGTGCGGTGATCCAGGTTTCGTCCCGGGGAAGCCCGCTGGAATAGCCGAGGCGGTAGACTAGTTGAGTCTAGTGAACTCAACTTTGAGCCCAACCCACCGTGGGTATGGGTTGACAAGGAGAAACACTTACCTATGGATACTGCCAAGCTGACTGCCAGGTCGCGTGACGCCGTGACGGCCGCCGTCCGGACGGCACTCACCAACGGCAACCCGAATGCCGAACCCGCCCATCTGCTGCACGCCCTGCTGATGGTGCCCGAGAACACCGTCGGCCCGTTGCTGACCGCGGCCGGCGCCGACCCCGCGGTGGTGGACGCCGCCGCCCAGGGCGCGATCAAGAAACTGCCCAGTGCCCAGGGCTCGTCGGTGAGCCAGCCGGGGATGTCGGGTGCGCTGGCCCGGGTGATCGCCGACGCCGAGAACCGCGCCGAACAGTTGGGCGACTCGTTCGTCGCCACCGAACACCTGCTGATCGCATTGGCGTCCGTCCCGAGCGAGGCACAGAAGATCTTGGCCGACCTGGGCGTTCGCGCAGACGCGCTGTCGGCCGCCTTCAACGAGTCCCGGGGCAGCAAGCGGATCACCTCCGACCAGGATGAGGGCGGCGAGTCCGCGCTCGACAAGTACTCGGTTGACCTCACCGCACGCGCCCGTGAGGGCAAGCTCGACCCGGTGATCGGCCGGGACGCCGAGATTCGCCGCGTGGTGCAGGTGCTGGCCCGGCGGACGAAGAACAACCCCGTCCTGATCGGCGAGCCCGGCGTCGGCAAGACCGCCGTCGTCGAGGGCCTGGCCCAGCGGGTGGTTGCCGGTGACGTCCCCGACTCCCTGAGGGGACGCCGGGTGGTCTCTCTCGACCTGGCGTCCATGGTCGCCGGCGCGAAGTACCGCGGCGAGTTCGAGGAGCGGCTCAAGGCCGTCCTGAATGAGATCAAGGACGCCGAGGGCCAGATCATCACCTTCATCGACGAACTGCACACCGTCGTCGGTGCCGGTGCGACCGGGGACTCGTCCATGGACGCCGGCAACATGCTCAAGCCGATGCTGGCCCGTGGTGAGTTGCGGATGATCGGTGCCACCACGCTGGACGAGTACCGCGAGCGGATCGAGAAGGACCCGGCGCTGGAGCGCCGGTTCCAGCAGGTCTTCGTCGGCGAGCCGAGCGTTGAGGACACGATCGCCATCCTGCGCGGCCTGCGGCAGCGCTACGAGGCGCACCACAAGGTGCGGATCACCGACTCGGCGCTGGTCGCGGCCGCCACCTTGTCGAACCGCTACATCACCTCCCGGCAGTTGCCCGACAAGGCGATCGACCTGATCGACGAGTCGGCCTCCCGGCTGCGGATGGAGATCGACTCCTCCCCGGAGGAGATCGACCAGTTGCGCCGTGACATCGACCGGATGACCATGCAGGCCTTCGCCCTGGAGAAGGAGCAGGACGCTGCTTCTCGCGACCGCTACGCCCGGCTGAGCGCCGAGCTGGCCGACGCCAAGGAGGAACTGCGGGGCCTGGAGGCCCGCTGGGAGGCCGAGAAGTCCGGCCTGAATCGGGTCGGAGAGGTCAAGGAGCAGATCGACAAGCTGCGGATCGAGGCCGACCGCGCCCAGCGCGAGGGCGACCTGACCAGGGCGTCCGAGATCCTCTACGGCCGGATTCCCGGCCTGGAGGCCGAACTGGAGAGCGCCACCGAGGCGGAGAAGAACGCCAAGCGGATGGTCAGCGAGGAGGTCTCGGCCAGCGACATCGCCGAGGTGGTCGCGAGCTGGACCGGCATCCCGGTCGGCAAGCTGCTGCAGGGCGAGAGCGAGAAGCTGCTGGCGATGGAGGACGCCCTGGGCAAGCGCTTGGTCGGCCAGCGTCCGGCAGTGGCGGCGGTGTCGGACGCGGTGCGCCGCTCCCGGGCCGGCATCTCCGACCCGAACCGGCCCACCGGCTCGTTCCTCTTCCTGGGCCCGACCGGCGTCGGCAAGACCGAGCTGGCCAAATCGCTGGCAGCTTTCCTGTTCGACGACGAGCGCGCCATGGTGCGGATCGACATGAGCGAGTACGGCGAGAAGCACACCGTCTCGCGGCTGGTCGGTGCACCCCCCGGCTACATTGGCTATGAAGAAGGTGGCCAGTTGACCGAGGCCGTGCGGCGGCGTCCCTACTCGGTCGTGCTGCTGGACGAGGTCGAGAAGGCCCACCCGGACGTCTTCAACATCCTGCTGCAGGTACTCGACGACGGCCGGCTGACTGACGGTCAGGGCCGGACAGTCGACTTCCGCAATGTGATCCTGATCATGACCAGCAACCTCGGGTCGCAGTTCATGGCCGACACCCAGCTCGACGCCGACACCAAGAACAAGGCGGTGATGGGGGTGGTGCGGCAGTCGTTCAAGCCGGAGTTCCTGAACCGGCTGGACGAGATCGTGATCTTCGAACCGCTGGGCACCGAGGCGCTGTCGCGGATCGTCGACATCCAGCTCGCCCGGCTGAACGCCCGGCTGGCGGATCGCCGCATCACGATCGAGGTCTCCCCGGCGGGCCGGGACTGGCTGGCTCTCACCGGTTTCGACCCGGTGTACGGCGCCCGTCCGCTGAAGCGGCTGGTACAGACGACCGTGGAGGACGCCCTGGCCAAGCGGGTGCTGGCCGGCGACATCGACGACGGTGACACCGTGGTGTTCGACGTCAACACCGACAGTTCCGGCCTGGAGGTGGTCGAGGCCGCCCGGGTCAGCTGAGCCCCGGGCGGACCCGGTTCAGGTCGATGGCCTGCCACTGCTCGCCGTCGACCTGAACCTCTCTGGTCTCCCCGGTGGGGGTGAACCCGAGTCGCTCGTAGAGCCCGCGCGCGACAGCGTTGTGGGTGAACACGCCGAGTTCGGTCGCCTCCACCCCCGGGTCGGCGTCCGCACGTGCCAGGAGAGCTTCCAGCAGGGCCCGTCCCCAGCCCTCGCCGCGGCGGGACGGATCGACGATCACCCGGCCGATACGGAGCACCCGTCCGTTCTCTTTGACGAGGAAGGCGGCGCTGGCGACCACCCGTCCGGCTGCGTCGGTGAGGACCAGTACCTCGCGCGTCGGCTCGGAGTCCAGTTCGAGCAGCGCTTCTGCAGTGAGCGGCCAGGGCAGCAGCGGCCCGCCCATCAGCGTCGCATCGGCGCGAGACCCGACCCAGCCGGCGATCACCGCCGCCGCCTGTGGGGTCAGTGCGCTCAGCGTCGCCCCGTTACCCATTCCCGCCCTCGTTCGTCCTGGTGGACGGGGGCCAGCCCGGGTCCACCCACGAGCCGCCCGACCCTGCCAGCCCGCCGGTCGAGCCGGTCGCGACCATCACCGTCCAGCCCCCGCCGGTCGATCCCTGCGGTCGAGCCTGTCCAACCTCTGCCCGAGGACTCCGCCGGGCTGGGTTGGTCGGCGCCTCACTCCTCGGCCCGGCGCAGCGCGGCCAGGATGGACGTCTGCGCGTCCCCCGGGCTGGCCTGCAGGATCGGGACGCCCATCGTGGTGAGCATCCGGAACATCCCGGCACCGACGTGGTCGACCACCACGGCCGCAATGCCTTGGTTCTGCAGGAACCGGACCACCCGGGCGTGATGTGAGCCCTCGGTGCCCTCGTCGTGGAGGACGTCCCAGCCCACCTCATGGATTTCCCAGGCGGTGATGGCGCCGTCGGTCACCTCGGCGACCCCGATCCAGTGGGCCTTGCCCCAGGCGTGGGCGGCGTTTCCGTCGGGGGTGACGGGTGTGGCGACGATCATCGTGACTCCTTGCAGCTGGACCCCTGCATCGTAGGCCGTGAGGCGAATCCAGCCTGATCCGGTCTGGTCTGTCCCGATTCGTGACCCTGGCTGCGGTCTGAAGCTCTGAGGCCGTCTCAGACCCCAGGCGGAGGACCGAGGATCGACGGTGTGCTTGGGTGCCGCCTTGAGCTCTCAGGCCCTCGGCGCGCGGGTGCCCACGATGCTCACCGGCCGGACGGGCCAGCCAGTACGGACCGCCCTGATCCGCACAGGTGAGTCCGCCTGGTACCGGCGCCGGGTGCGCGGCCGGGGAGGGCGACCATGGCGTTCTTCCCGTGGTGCACCGACATCGCCGGTCAGCGCGGACAGGGCCCCACGATAGGCTGCCCAGCAACCTGCAGGGAGGGCTCATGGTCTGGGCACGCGCCATGATGGCCATCGCGATCATGGCGGCGCTGGCCACGCAGTTCGCCACGACGGTCACGGGCGCGGCAGCCGGCGGACGCGACGTCGCCACCACGGTGGTGAACTTCTTCAGCTTCTTCACGGTGCTTTCGAACGTGCTGGCCGTCGTCGTGCTGGTCGCAGCGGCCTGGATGACGGCGCGCGATCGGCGAGCGGCCGAGGAATCGGCGGGCCTCGCTTTCGCTCTCGCCGCCGCAGCGACCTACCTGATCGTTACCGGTGTGGTCTACAACCTGCTGCTGCGCGGAGTGGAACTCCCGCAGGGCCACACCGTCCCCTGGTCGAACGAAGTGCTCCACGTCGTGGCGCCGCTGTTCCTGCTGGTTGACGTCCTGGCCGGGCCGAGACGGCGGCCGCTCGGCTGGGGCACGATCGCTGGCATCCTGGTGTTCCCCCTGATCTGGACTGGCTACACCCTCGTCCGCGGGCCACTGATCACCAGTCCGCTGACCGGTGATCCGTGGTGGTATCCCTATCCCTTCCTCGACCCGCACCTGGTGCCGGGCGGCTACCTGGGGGTGGCCGGCTATGTCGCCGCCATCGCGGCCGCGATCGGTGCCGTGGCCACGTTCGTGGTGTGGTGGGGGCGGCGGCAGTGAGCGAGATCGTTCCCGACCACGTCCATCCGGCGGCCTTCGTGGTGCGCACCGGAGTGACCGAGCAGTCCTGGGTGGATCTGCGCGATCCGCTGCGACTGGAGTTCGAGTACACCCAGCGGATCGCCGAGGTGCTGGATGCCTTTGTCCTGAACCGGCCGGAGTCGCAGCGGGTGCGGGTGGTGCATCTCGGCGGCGGCGGGCTGAGCCTGCCACGGTTCGTGGAGGCCCGCCGTCCACATACTGCGCAGATCGTCCTCGAACCGGACTCCGACCTGGTCGGGCAGGTGCGGGCACGGTTGCCGTTGCCGCGGGGGAGCGGCATCAAGATTCGGGAGACCGATGGTCGCAGCGGGGTAGCTGCGATGCCGTCCGACTACGCCGATGCGGTGATCGTGGACGCCTTCACCGGCTCCCAGGTACCGGGCGAGTTGGCAACCGTCGAGTTCTTCGCCGATACCGCGCGGGTGCTGCGCGAGGGCGGCGTGGTGACGATGAACCTGGGGGACCGGGCGCCGTTCAGTTGGGCGCGGCGCTGCCTCGCGGCGTTCGTGACCAGCTTCCGTTACGCCGCGCTGAGCGCCGAGGTGCCGGTCTGGAAGGGGCGTCGCTACGGCAACCTGGTGGCTGCCGGCGCGCTGCGTCCGCTGCCGCTGCCCAGGCTGGAACGTGCCCTGGCCGGCGCCGCGTTCCCGTACCGTCTGCTGTCCGGTGGCGCCCTGGATGCCTGGATCGGCGGCGTCCCCGCCTTCACCGACGACAC
>NZ_JAYFPT010000121.1:0-2511 GCF_034927565.1 Propionicimonas sp. | reverse complement strand
CGGTGGTGGTGAGCAGCAGTTTGTCGGTGGCGAGGCGGGCATCGGGGCCGTCCGCGGCGGCAGCCTCGCCCAAACCCGGGGAAATTCCGGCACCCGAGGGCAAATACCCCTCGGCGGCCCGAATCGCCCCGGGTTTGGGCGGCAGGTTGGCGGCGAGTTGCTCCCAGTCGACCGGTCGGCGGTTGTCCGGATCGGTCAGGCTCAACCGAACGGTCTCGCAGCCCTGGTAGGTGTCGGCGACCCCCAGCGCGGTGAGCCGAAGGAGCGTGGCGCACAACGTGTTGGTGCGCACCGAGTCGGCGACCAGCCGGATCCACGCGTCGAACCGCTGCCGGACCAACGGATCGGCGACCAGGCGCGGCACCGCCCCGGCGACCCGGGCCTCGGCGGCACCGTCGGGCGAGACCCAGGAGGTCCACAGTTTCTGTTCCCGTCCTGCCTTCACGGCGAAGGCGGCCAGCCGGTCGGTGTCGATCGGGCCGGCGTCGGTCCAGGTGCCGGCCAGGGTCTGCCAGAGGATGGTCCGCAAGGGGGCTGGCAGGTCGGCGGCGGCGGGGGTGAGGTCGGCCACCAGTTGCGTCCACTCCGCCGGGTACTCGCTGATCGCCGCGATCCGCGCCCGGACGTCCGCGCTGCGCTTGGAGTCGTGGGTCGAGCCCAGCGCCATGGTTGCCGGCCAGTCGGCGTGCATCCGGCCGAGCCAGTCGTGCAGCTGCTGCGGGGTGAGCCCGAAGCTGCCGGGATCGGAGCCGACATCGCACAGCGTCAGCAGTTGCGTCCAGCGATAGAAAGCGGTGTCCTCCACCCCCTTGGCTACCAGGGCTCCGGTGACCTGCTGGAATCGGACGGCGAACTCTGCCGCCGCCCTCGCGCGGATAGGTGGGTCCTCCGGCACTCCGCCGCGGGTCGGGTCGCCCGGCACTCCACTGCTCGCGCCCGTCGGCACTCCACTGTCCGTCGGGACTCCGGTGTCCGTCACGCCCTTGGTCACGCCCACCGCCGGCCGGGCCGGGCCCACCATGGTGCCGGCGGCAAGATCATGCAGCCGCGTCAGGATCGGCTGGAGCTGCTCGGGGAGGCGGGTCGCGGCCCGTTCCGCGGCTCCCGTCAGCACCGCGGCGTCCACCCCGTCCGCCGGTCGCCCCGGACGGACGTAAGCCCGGTAGCGGTCCATCGCGACCAGGAACTCCCGCAGGCAGGTGCGCAGGTCGGCCTCGGGCCAGGCGGGATCGACCTGCCGGGCGAGCCGGATCAGCCGGTCGACATCAATCGCCAGGGAGGTGTCGGCGAGGTACCGTTTCGCGGCTTCGGCAACCTCGGGCCAACTGAGCAGCTGGGCGTCGGCCGCGGGGCTGTCGGTGCGCTGGGCAAGCTGTGCCAGCGGCTCGGCAGCCGCCGGATCGAGCTGGACGGCGTCGAACCGCCAGGCCGCCTCGTAGCCCGTGGTGCCGCAGACCGGCCAGGCCGGCGGCAGCAACTCGTCGCCGGTGAGGATCTTCTCGGCCACCACCCAGGCACCACCGGTGGCCTCGCGCAGGCGCTCGAAGTAGACCTCGGGGTCGGCCAGGCCGTCCGGATGGTCGACTCGAAAACCGTCGATGGACCCGCCGCGGTACAGGTCGAGCAGTTCGGCGTGGGTGGCGTCGAAGACGTCGGGCAGTTCCTGGCGCACCCCGATCAGCGTGACGATGTCGAAGAACCGGCGATGGGTGAGCCGGGTGTGGTTGCCCTGCCAACGCTGCAGCGAGTAATGCTGGCAGGCGGCGGCCTCCGCCAGCGGCAGCCCGGCGGTGTGGGGGGCGAGTGGATACGGCTTGTCATCCAGCAGGAGCACCGGCTCCGGTCCGTCCGGACGATCGAGGCTGCCGAAGCGCAGCCGTCGATCGGTGATCAGCCGGGGGATGGGATCGTCGTCCCCGTCCAGCGTCACGACGGGGAGCACCAGTGCCGCGCCCGCCTCGATGTCGAACCAGTCGGCGTAGCCGGACTCCGGCCCGTCGCGGAGGGCCGACCACAGTGCCGGGTTCAGCCACAGCGGGTCGGGAATCGCCAGGTGGTTGGGAACGATGTCGACCACGACCCCCATTCCGCGGGCGTGGGCCGCTGCGGCGAGAGCCTCGAAGCCGTCCCGTCCGCCCCGTTCCGCGGAGACCGTCGTGGGATCGACCACGTCGTAGCCGTGGGCCGAACCCGGGGTTGCCGTCAGGATGGGTGAGAGGTAGAGGTCGGTCACGCCGAGGGCGTCCAGGTAGGGCAGCCGGGCGCAGGCATCGGCGAAGGTGAACGCCGCGCTGAGTTGCAGCCGGTAGGTGTTGAGCGGCGTGCGGCGGCCGGACGCGGGACGGTGCATGGCGACAACCTCCGATCGGGGGCTGCCGGCCAACCTAGCAGCCGAGTGTCGGTGGCAGGTTGGGACGTCCGTCCTCGGCGCGGGTCTTCCGGCAGGTGACCGGCTGGTTTCTCACCCGGGCGGTGCAGATGCTAATCTCTTGCGGCTGGCTTCTTCGGAGG
>NZ_JAYFPT010000089.1:0-23789 GCF_034927565.1 Propionicimonas sp. | reverse complement strand
AGGCCTCCGGCTCGATCAAGTCCTACGAGCAGGCAGCAGCCCTGCTGCGCGCGGGCGCTGTGCTGCTGGGCACCAGTGCGGGCACCTCGATCGTCGCCGGTGGCGAGGCCGGCTCCGGGAGTTACTAGAGCGTGTCTCCCTATCCCCACGGTGGCCTGCTGCGCGGTGCCCCGTGGGCGTCTCGCGGCGTTGTTGTCGGTCGGCGATGCACCACATCGCCTCCCTCCTTCGCCTTGCGAGCCACTCCGCGGAACCCCGCTCGACGGCCAGGGATAGGCAGACACGCTCCAGACGCCGTCCGGCCACGACTGCCGAGGTGCCGAAACCCGTTGTCACGGTCCGGTCGGCGAAGGCCTCGGCTGAGCGGCCCGAGATCTCCAGCAACCACCGCGGAAGGAGCATCATGGCGGCAGCCGGCGTCCAGCTCACCGCCGCCGACCTGGACCGGTCGAGCCCCACCCCGATCCACCAGCAGGTCGCCGGCCTGATCCGTGGCCGGATCGCGTCCGGGGTCTGGCCGGTCCACTACCGGCTGCATCCCGAACCGGAACTGGCCACCGAACTCGGCATCTCCCGGGGCACCCTCCGCAAGGCGATCGCCCAGCTGATCCGCGAAGGCCGGCTGCGCCAGGTCCGTGGCCGCGGCACCTTCGTCACCTCGACCGCCTTCGAGCCGGGGATCGGCGCCCGGCTGTCGACGCTGTCGGAGGATCTGCTGGCCGAGGGCATCACGCTGACCTCGCAGGTGCGCGCCCAACAGCTCATCGCGGCGCCGGCGTCGATCGCCGCCCTGCTGGAGATCCCGGCCGGCGAGCTGATCCTGCGACTGGAGCGGCTGCGGTCCAGCGCGGACGGCCCGGTGGCGCTGCTGTTCAACGACGTCCGGCGGGAACTCTGCCCGGGTATCGAGGACGTCGACTTCAGCCACCGCCGGCTCTTCGACTATCTCGAGACCGACTGCCGGCTGACCATCTCGCACGGTCGCCGCACCTTCAACGCCGCTGCGGCCCCACCGCTGGTCGCCGCTGCGCTGCAGGTGCCACCGGCGACCCCGATCCTGTACCTGGAGCAGATCACCTACCTCGCCGACCGGCGTCCGGTGGAGTACTCCGACGTGTGGATCCACCCCGACCGGATGCGGATCAGCGCGCTGCTGCCCCGGCGCTGAGTTCGGCCCGCCGGCCGCGGGCTTCCGGTCACCGGGCCGGAGCTGGGATCCATCCTCGGTGCTGTCGCTGTCCAGCCGCCGTAAGCCGGTCCTACAGTGATGCTTGGAGGAACGCAACGAGGAGGCGCGCATGAACTTCGAGAAAGTGGTTTTCGGCTTCTTCATCATCCTGGCGGCCACCCTGAACCTCGGATTCTTCCTGGGCGACATGGCCAACCCCGCTCACCACAACGTCTACCAGTTCGTCGCGGCGATCGTGGTGAGCGTGATCGCCACCGTGCTCAAGTTCGGCGACCGGACGCAACTGGGAGCCGTCCATCTGGCCACCAGCCTGGTGGCGGACGTGGAGCTGATCATCGCCGCGGTGGTCTGGGTCTGGGCCTCCCAGATCTCGGCCTCCGGGGTGACCGAGGGGGTCATGGTCCAGATCGTCTCGATGTCGGGTGGCGCGCTGCTGGCCAACACGGTCTCGGTCGTCCTGATGGTGACCGAGACACTGACCTCCAGACGGTGAACCCGACCCAGGCGCCACGCCAGGCGCTCAGCAACGTCTTCTACCTGGTGCTGCGGCGGATGCGGCTGCCGCTGCTGCTCGTGGTGGTGATCTACGCGTTGTGCGTGGTGGTGCTGAGCCTCGTCCCGGGCGTCGACGCCGAGGGCAACCGGACCCCGGGGATGGGCCTGTTCAACGCCTTCTACGTGATCTCCTACACCGGCACCACGATCGGCTTCGGCGAACTGCCCGAGCCGTACTCGGCCGCCCAGCGGATGTGGATGGTCGTCTCGATCTACCTCACCGTGATCGGCTGGTCGTACACGGTGGTGACGATGATCGGACTGGTCGGCGACCAGGGCTTCAAGAACGCGCTGCGGGCCAGCACCTTCGCTCGCCGGATCCACGGGCTGCGCGAGCCTTTCTACATCATCTGTGGGTGCGACGAGACCGGGTTGCTGATCCACCACGGCCTGGATCGGCTGGGCCTACGTGCGGTGGTGATCGACCTCAACGACCAGCGGCTGCAGGAGCTTCGGCTGGAGGGCTTCCGGGCCGACGCCCCGATGGTCGCCGCCGACGCCAGTCAACCGCAGACCCTGCTCGACGCCGGCCTGCACTCGCCCTTCTGCCGTGGGGTGATGGCGCTGGCGGCCGATGACGAGACCAACCGGGCGATCGCGGTCAGCGTCCGCCTGCTGGCGCCGGAGGTGCCGGTGCTGGTCCGGCTGGGGAACCCGCTCCCCGACCACGATCTCGGGGTGTTCGGTGGGGACGTGGTGATCAACCCCTTCGAGCTCTTCGCCCAGCATCTGGCCAGCGCGGTCTCGGCGCCCTACCACTTCCGGCTGCGCGAACTGCTCACCGGCCTGCCGGGTGACGAACTCCCCGAGGAGCACGTCCCGCCGCGCGGTCACTGGATCATGTGCGGCTACGGACGGTTCGGCCAACTGATCCGCCGGCAACTGGAGGAGGCCGGCCTGCAGGTGAGCGTCGTCGACCTCAAGCACTACGGCCAGCCCGGGGTGGACGTGAACGGCACCGGCGCGGACTCGGTGAGCCTGCGGGCAGCCGGCATCGACCACAGCGTCGGGATCGTCGCCGGCAACGCCGACGACCTGAAGAACCTCGCGATCGCGATCACCGCCCGCGACCTCAAACCGGACATCTTCGTGGTGACCAGGCAGAACAAGCGCTCGAATGCGGCGCTGTTCAGCGCCTTCCAGCACGACCTGGAGATGGCCCCCGGCCGGATCGTCGCCCGCGAGTTCCTGGCGCTGATCACCACGCCGCTGTTGTCCCGTTTCCTGAGCCTCATTCCCGAGCAGGACGACGAGTGGTGCCGGCGGTTGTTCGACCGGCTCAGCGGGGTCAACCGGGGCCAGGTCCCGGAGATCTGGAGCGAGACGGTGGGGCAGTCGGACGCCCTGTGGCGCACCCTGCAACTCAACCACCCGGTGACGGTGGGGCACCTGCTGGCCAACCCCTACGAACGCGAGCGCCGGCTCCGGGCGGTGGTGCTGCTGCTGGTCCGTGGCGACGAGCGGCTGCCGCTGCCGTCCGACGACGTGGAACTCCGGCCCGACGACCAGCTGCTGTTCGCCGGCGCCCGCAGCGCTCAGGACCGGCTCGCGCTGACCATGCAGGACCAGGACGTGCTCAACTACGTCCTCGGCACCGCCGGGGGCGGGTCGCGGGTCACCCGCTGGCCCAGTGCTGGCCGAAAGGCGCGGCCCGGCCCGCGCTGACGAGCTGCGTCCGTCGCCCGGGCGAGCGGGAAGTGTCGAGAGTTGGTCTCGTAGCGTCCTGCGACACTCCCGGAGTGCCGAATCCTCGCGATCACTGTCTGAAACCCCAGGTCACCGGGGGTTCGGGGTCGCGGGTCGCTTAGCGTCCTGGCAGAGGCAATAAGCCTCCGCAGAGGAAGGACGGCGCGATGACCAGGATCCTGCTGGCGAGCCACGGACGACTCGCTGACGGTATGCGGGACTCCCTGACGATGATCATTGGCCCGGTTGATGCTCTGGAGAGCTTCTGCGCCTACACCACCCCCGGCGAGGACGTTCCGCAGGAGGTGCGGCAGTACGTCGAGGGAATAGACCCGGACGACGAGCTTCTGGTCGTCACCGATCTGTTCGGCGGCAGCATCACCAACGAGTTCCAGCGGTACCTCGGAACGCCGGGGCTGCACATCGTCGCGGGGATGAATCTCGCCCTCGTCCTCGAACTGGTGACGGGCCGGGACCGGCCGGTCAAAGACCTGCTCTCAGACGTCATCACCAACGCGAGGTCGGCCATCCGCTGCCTCGAACCAACAACCGAAGTCCTCGCCGCCGAGGATTTCTAGCCCAGAAGGGAGGGCAGGAAATGATCAAACTGTTGCGAGTCGACTACAGGCTGATCCATGGGCAGATTGCGTTTTCATGGACGGCAGACCTGGATGCCGACTGCATTCTGATTGCATCGGACGCCGTGCCTGGAGACGAACTACGCAAGAGTTCGCTGAGACTGGCCAAGCCGCCAGCCACGAAGCTGGTGATCAAGACCATCGCCGATTCGATTGACGCGATCAATAACGGGGTCACCGACAAGTACAAGCTGTTCATCCTCGTGGAGAACCCGCAGGACGCCTACCGGCTGATCGAAGGATGTGACCGGATCAAGAGCGTCAACCTCGGCAACATTCTTGCGAAGAAGGACGCGCATTCCCTCGGCGCCGGCCTCTACGGCTCGGACTCCGACGTCGAGTGCCTGCGCAAGATACGGGACAAGGGCGTCGAACTGGAAATCCGTGGCCTGCCTCGCGACTCCAAGACCCGACCGAAGCTCTAAGGAGTTCACAACCAGATGTCAACAATGACTGAAGCCCTCCTCATCGGGCTCATCGTCGCGGTGGTCATCGCCCTGAACATGGGCGTGACCCGCCTCTTCATCGACCGACCGATCATCGTCTGCCCCTTCATCGGGCTCCTCCTCGGCGACTTCCAGACCGGCCTCATCATCGGCGCAACCCTCGAACTGTTGTTCTTGGGGGCGGTCTCGGTGGGCAATGCGCTCCCGCCGAATGCGTTGGTCGCCGGCGCCTTGGCCTGCGCATTCGCTATGAAGATGAACGCCAGCACAGAAGTTGCTCTGGCGCTTGCTATGCCGATCGGCGTGATTGTCACCGTCCTGGACAACCTGAAGTTTTCGCTGGTTTCTATTGTCTCGCGGATGTTCGATAATTTCGGTGAACAAGGCAATACGAAAGCAATATCGGCGACCTACTGGATTACCGGAATCATTCTGTCACCTGTATTCTATGGCGGAATCGTGGTCATCGCCTACGCTTTCGGTGCTGATGCGGTGCAAGCTGGAATCAACATGCTGCCGCCCTTCATCCTGGAAGGAATGACAGTGGCGGCCGGCCTCATTCCTGCGGTTGGTATCGCCCTGCTGTTGAAGATGGTTTACAACAAGAAGGTCGTCATCTTCTATCTGCTTGGTTTTATTCTCGCCGCATACCTCAAGCTGCCGATCCTCGCCGTCGTGCTGGTCGGTGTCGTACTCATCCTGACGAAGTACGACTTCTCGGGGTTCAAGTCAGTGGCGAACGCAACGAATGCAAAGGAGGAGGTGGCCGTCGATGACGACTTCTGAGCAGACCGAGATCGAACCGATCCAACACGAGGTCCAACCGATCACTAAGAAGGACCTCAGAACGGCGTTCTGGTACTCTCTGCCGTTCTACTGGGTATGGGGCATGGAGCGCCAGGGTGCCGCGGGATTCATGTACTCGCTGTTCCCGATCCTGAAGAAGGTGTATAAGGGGCAACCCGAAAAGCTGCAGGAATCTCTGGTACGCAACAACGAACTCTTCGCGATCGCCGACCAATTCCTCCAGTTCGTCGTCGGCATGGTGGCCTCCATGGAGGAGGAGAACGCCAAGACCGACGACTTCGACACCAACGCGATTCGTAACGTCAAAGTTGCGATCATGGGCCCCCTCGCAGGCATTGGCGACTCGTTCTTCATGGGCACGCTCCGAGTGATCGGGGTGGGTGTCGGCACGTCATTGATGCTGCAGGGCAACGCCTTGGGCATGCTGTTGTACTTCCTGATCTGGGCGGTTCCCTGCTTCACGATCAAGTACTTCGGAATCTTCCTGGGCTATAACTTGGGGGCCAACTTCATCTCTAGGATGCAGTCGTCTGGATTGATGGACACCGTCCTGGAGGCAGCCGGAGTGCTCGGCATGATGGCCATTGGTGCCATGTCGGTGAGCATGGTCAACGTTAACTTCACCCTTCCGATTTCGGCCGGAGCTGAGGGTGAGCAGGTGCAGACCCTGCAAGGGGTGCTGGACAGCATCATGCCCGGCATCATGAATGTCGCGGTTGTCTGGGGATGTTTCGCATTGTTGCGCAAGCGGGTACATCCACTGATCTTGATCTTCGGCATCATGATCATCTGTTGCGCCTTCAAAGCCTTCGGCATCGTGTGACGCCGGTATCTAGGTCAACGAGTTACGGCTATCGGGTTAATCTAAGGAGTTTAACAATGGACAGACGTGAATGGCGAATGGCGGCAGCACGTGAGGACCTTGAAGTCTTCGAACGGGTTGATGAAGGTCAACTGAACGATCTCGTGGAAGCCATCAAGGAAGCAAAGACGGTCTTCGTAGCAGGTTGGGGAAGGGCTGGGCTGCATGGCAAGATCCTTTCAATGAATCTGTCGCAGATCGGGATTCCTACCTATATCGTCAGTGATACGGGCATTTGCACTCCCGCAATTCATGAAGGTGACTTGTTGGTGGTGAGTTCCAACTCGGGAAGCACGCGCACGATTGCCGTCTTGGCTGAGATGGCCAAGGAGCACGGAGCCAAATTGGCCTTGGTCAGTTCTAACGCTGACTCGACGATTGGCAAGATGGCTGATGTCAACGTCGTGATTCCTGTGCAAGCCGATTTGAAGAGGAACACCGGTTGGTGGTCGTTCTATCATGTCTGCACCCAGGTCATGGACACAGTGCGTGAATACCTGATGCACGACATGGGCAAGACGATCGACGACATTCTCTACTACCACAACAACATGGAGTAGATCACGACGATGCGCCTCGGCCAGATGGGTAGTCGAGGATGGATCGAGTCGGTGTTGGAGGAGCCGCGGCGGTGCTCCTCCAACACCGGTTTACGAAGGGAGGTGGATCGATGGTCAAGCTGGTGCTGACGGACATGGACGGAACACTGCTGCACTCAGACGGCTACGGCGTCCATCCGGACCTGTTCGCAACCATCACCGAGTTGGGTCGCCACGGAGTGAGGTTCGCGGTCGCCAGCGGACGCCCGGCCTGGAACCTGCGCAACCTGTTCGCCCCGATACTCGATGAGGTCACGCTGATCTGCCACAACGGTGCGCTGGTTCTCGACTCCGGCACCGAGACGATCTGCGGAGAACTCGACCCCGTCCTGTGTGAGGCGCTGCTTTTGGAGGTTGCTGCCGACGACGGCATCTATGCGGTGGTGGACGCCGAACAGGGCTCCTATATCGACCAGAAGGGAACGGAGTTCCTGAGCTGGAAGGACTCCGGGCCGTACGTGCACGTGGTGGACGACCTGATGGAGGTCTGCCGCGACAGGCGAATCCTGTTGGTGAAGATGTTCGGCAGGAACTGGAGCTATCCGGGCAGCCTGGTCGACATCGCCGCCCGCTTCTCCGGGAGGTGCCGGGCGGCCAGGTCCGGGGACACCTCAATCGACTTCACGGACCTGAACGTCTCCAAGGGTGCTGCCGTCGCTACCCTGCAACGACGACTCGGCGTGACGGCGGACGAAACCATGGTGTTCGGGGACAATGACAACGATCTGGAGATGTTTGCCGAGGCGCGTTACGCCTACGCCGTCGCCAATGCGAGTGAGCACGTCCGAGCCGCAGCGGCTGCGGTGATCGGCAGCAACGATTCCGACGCCGTTTACCACGTGCTGCGTGACCTGCTGGGCGGTCGCCCGATCCCAGGAGGGATGTGACATGGAGTACTCGATCCGGCAGAGCCGCAGAAAGCAACTTCTCTACCTGGCCTGGGCCGCGTTCCTGCTCATCGCCGGGATCGTCGTCCTGGTCAAGGCAGGTAGTCGCAACCCCGTGGAGCTTGCGGCCGGGATCACGGCAGCGGTACTCGGAGCAGTCTTTCTGATGATCGCGATCACGGGTCTGGTACGTCCGCGACAGATCCTCAAGGTCAGTGAGCAGGGTTTGATCGACACTTCGTCGGCGCGGGACGGGCTGGGCCTGATCCGCTGGGAGGAGATCAGCAGAACGGGACTGGCCGAGGGCAGGACCAAGCGGAACAAGCTGCTGTTTGCCGAACTGAAGGACACCGACGGGTTCATCGAACGGCTGCCGGCCCACCAGGCCGCCTATGTCCGCAAAAACATCGAACTGGGCAATCCGCCGGTGCTGATCCCGCTGAAGGAGACCGACCAGGACCCGGAGACTCTCGTCTTCGGTATCGGCAAGATCCTGGAAGCCTCGCGTCGCCAGCACAGTCGAAATGCGAAGAGAAAGAAGAGGTCATGAAGTTCGCCACTGTCGGCGCCGGCTGGATCGTCGACGCCTTCATCGCAGCGACCAAGGTCGTGGACCCGCCCCTGGAACACGCGGCGGTCTACTCGTTCAACCAGGCTGAGGCCGACGCCTTCGCCGCCAGGCACGGCGTCAGCCAGATCTACACCGATCTGGATGCGCTCGGCTCCTCGGACGTGGACGCGGTCTATGTCGCCAACCCCAATGCACTGCACTATCCGACTGCGAAGAAGCTCCTCGAGCACGGCAAGAATGTGCTCTGCGAGAAGACGTCGGTGGTCACCTCCGCTCAGCTTCAGCAGCTGTACGACATCGCGGACCGCAACGGCGTTGTCTTCCTGGAGGCGATCAAGTCGCTCTACTCCCCGCAAGCCGTCCAGCTGACCCAGGCGCTGGAGAAGCTGGGCACCGTTCACTACGCCAAGTTCGACTTCTGCAGGTTCTCCTCGAAGTACCCGGCTTTCATGGCTGGTGAGCGCCCGAATATCTTCAACCCTGCCTTTGCTGCCGGTGGGCTGATGGACATGGGCATCTACTGCGTCTACCCGGCGGTGTACTTCTTCGGCCTGCCGACGCGGGTGAACGCGGATGCGGTCTTCCTGTCCACCGGGGCGGACGTCTCCGGCAGTGCGCTGCTGGGCTACGGCGACTTGCAGGTGGAGATCAGCTGGTCGAAGGGAGCTACCAGCGGACACGACAGTGTGATCATGGGCGACCGGGGTACCCTCCACATCGACACGATGGAGTACTTCGGTGATTCCTGGATTGACTTCACCGACGGAACCCGCGAGCAGGTGATCAGCTGGGATCCCGCAATCCACTCGATGCAGTACGAAGCTGCCCTGCTCGCGTCGTTGGTCGGTGACCGGGAGGAGTTCAACCCAACCTATCAGGCGATGCGGACGTGCACTCGAGCCACGATCAGCCTTATGGAGAGAATTCGCTCCCAAGCAGGTATTTATTTTCCCGAATCCTGTTACGCCGTCCACGACCTGTCCTGACCACCTGTGGGCCGAGGGCCGACTATCGGAACTGGACCTGCTGCAGATCTTCTGGAATCGAAAAGGAAATACACGTTGTTCAACCGAGTTGCGACACTCATCAACAAAAGTGGATTGCACGCACGCCCTGCGGCCGAGTTCGTGAAGTGCGCCAACTCGTACCGCTGCACCATCGATATTCGGTGCGACGGCCGCGTCGCTTCCGCGAAATCCATCATCGCGCTCATGGCGCTTGGCGCCGACCACGGAAAGACCGTCGAGATCATTGCGGACGGCGAAGACGAGGCCGCTGCCGTGAAAGCCCTGGTGTCGCTGGTCGAAGCCGGGTTTGGCGAGGTCGGCTAGCATGGATGCCGGAGAGTGACGAGGGATGGCAGCACAGACCAGGACGGACGTTCTGGAATACCTCATCACCCAGACGCAGGCCCTCGACCTCACCGTCAGGGACGCGTTGCACGCCGACCTGAGCGCTTTCACGACCAATGTCATTTGTCGTCGATTGAACATCAGTCGCAATCTTGCCAGTCAATACCTCAATGATTTGGTCAAAGAGCGCGTGGTCTTCAAGATCACGACTCGTCCAGTCTATTTTCTGCACCGGGCAACGGTCGAGCATGCGTGCGGCGCGCCACTGAAGAACCTCACCTACTACTCGATGGACGAGTTCTTCGGGGAGATCAATTCCGATTCGTTCAAGCGGTGGGACTTCCGTAAGGCGATTGGCTGGAACGACTCTCTCAGTTATGCGGTGGAGCAGTGCAAATCTGCGATGAAATACCCCCCGTCGGGGTTGCCGGTCCTGATCGTGGGAGCCAGCGGGACAGGCAAGTCGCTGTTCGCGCGGCTGATGTACGAGTACGCCGTCAACAACTCCCTGTTGGGGCGGAACAGTCCGTTCGAAGTGCTGAACTGTTCTGAGTTCGCCAACGATCCCGACGGCATGGCCCGCAGGATCTTCGGTGACCCGGATGCTCCGGGTGGGGCGATCGAGGGGCTGCTGCAACGGGCCCACGGCGGGGTGCTCTTCTTCGACGAGGCCCACAATCTCTCCCGAGAGTGCCAGGAAAGACTGTTCGCCTTCATCGACGACGCACGCATCGACCTACCGGGCCGGGAGCGGAAGGCTCGCGCGAACGTCCGCCTGATCCTGGCCACCACCCAGGCTCCCGAAGAGGCCTTCCTGCAGACCCTGCTGCGACGGATCCCGATCGTGGCAAGGCTGCCCGAGATCGCCGCGCGGACCCGCGACGAGAAGGACGACCTGATCAACCACTTCTTCCGCCAGGAGGGGTACGGGATGGGGGTCGGCATCCGGTTCTCCCACCGGGTGCTGGAGGCTCTGGAGAACTACGCCTTTCCTGGGAACGTGGGAGAGCTCAAAAACGCAATCCGGACGGGTTGCGCCAGCGCATTCTTCGAACAGGGGAGGACGGATCTCCTCACGATCAAGCTCTACCACTTGCCTGCCAACCTGTTGACGGTGGGCGCAGCCGTCGGCGACGGGACCGAGCCTGAAGACGAGTTCATCCTGTTGCGCGAGTTCGGACGTTCTGGGACATCGGATCGGATCCTGGACTTCCTCGACGATGTGTGGGATGCCTTCGAAGGATGTGAGGCGCGTCACACCAGCCTCGACAGTTTCCTGGAGCAGTGTTTCGCCCACTTGAACTCTTTCTACGACTACATCGTGTTCGACAGCGGCGACACCAACGCGAGAGTGCAGGCCATCGGACAGGTACTGAACGGGATCTTCGAGGATGTCAGCGAGAAGTACGGCATCTTCGTCCCGACCAACTGCGTGCTCACCCTGAGTCGATGTCTGTGCAGCATCACCCAGGTGAACTCCGCGCTGCGGCAATGGGCGACGGCCCGCAACGCCGACCTCACCCGCCTCCTCGGCTTCCTCGAGGAACGGATGCCGGTGGAGTGTGCCGTCGCCGACGACGCCGCCCGGCGAGTGATGCAAAGCCTGGACATGCGTCCCGGCGCCATCGAGAAGCTCCTGCTGGTGTTGAACGTCAAGTACTACAACCGCACGATCCGGGTCAACGACACGACCGCATTCGTCGTGAGCCATGGCTACTCGACGGCCAGCAGCATCGCCGACTCTGTGAACAAGATGTTGGCCAAGCCGGTGTTCCACTCGATCGACATGCCGCTGGACGTCAGTCCTGCCGACATCGCAGTGCGGTTGCGGAAGCGGCTCGAACTCGACCCCGCCATCAAGAACGCGGTCATCCTGGTCGACATGGGCTCGCTGGAACAACTCGGCGAGCAATTGCAGAGCGTTTCCGGGGTCTGTCTCGGAATCGCGAACAACACCTCGACCCGGATGGCTCTCGAGGTGGGCAACCGGATCCTGCAGGGCGTTCCGATCGACGAGATGCTCAAGGGAGCCTGCGAGAACGTCCGCAGTTCGTACCGCCTGTTCGTGAATGAACTGCGCAAACCGGCGGTGGTGTTCACCAGCGAGATGGGGGTGACCGCTGCGGAACGGATGCTGGACCTGTTCAGCTCCAGCCTGCCGGCAGGCGTCAACCTGAGCCTGACGACCTGTGATTACGACCGGTTGGTCGAGCTCGGCGACGAGTGCGAGGTGCTGAAGAGGTACAAGGTGTTGTGCGTGGTCGGGTCCTTCAACCCCGGCTTGAAACGTACGCACTTCGTGTCGCTGGACACCCTGGTCACCTCAAGCGACCACGGGGTGATCAGCCAGTTGCTCGCCCCCTACGTTTCCGAGAGGGACGCCACCGAACTTGCCGAGAACCTGATGAAGGAGTTCTCGCTCAGTAACGTCGTCGAGAGCCTGACGATCCTGAATGCAGACAAACTCCTTGACCACGTCGTGGAAGCAGTCAAGAGACTTCAGACTGCGCTCGGCAAACAGTTGAGCGGCAAGACGATCGTCGGCATCTACGTCCATATCTGCTGCCTGATCGAACGTCTGGTGACGAAGTCGACCATCGATCGGAGCGAGGTGGGTGAGGCCTTTGCCCGGTCCCATCCCGAGTTCATCGCCCAGGTGAACGCAAGCTTCCGCGAGATCAGCGAGCACTACCGGGTCTCGCTGCCGGCGAGTGAGTGTTACTTCCTCCACGAGTACGTGCTTCACAGCGACGATGTCTGAGCACCAGACCCGGTCGTGACGGTCGTTCACCGACTGTTGCCGACAGCATTGCCATTGTCGGGGCCGGCATCTCCGGCCAGGAGGCGGAACAGCCGGTCGCTGTTGAGTACCTGCTCGGCGGCCAGTCGAAGTGCACCGACAGTCCCCGAGTCGGGGGACGAAGCCGATCGGACGACGTGCAGATCCTTGGTGAGCGGCGGCGCGCCGCGGCGGAACAGCGCCTCCTTGACTCCCGTCAGGTAGTGATCCCCAGCGGACACCGCTTCCCCTCCGACGACGAGCAGGCTGGGATTGGTTGCTGCGATGAGATAGGCAAGCACGTCTCCGGCATCACGCCCCGCCTGACGCAGCAGTTGGCCCGCTTGCGCGTTGCCGCTCGCAGCCAGGACTGGCAGGTCCTCAGAATTGGCCACCTCCACGCCGTCGGCTCTTAACCGCGCTGCGAGTCTCGGCAGGGTCGCCACGGCGCCAAGGCAACCGGTGAGTCCGCACTCGCAGATCTCATCGGTGTCCCGCGGGACGGGAAGGTGGGTGATCTCGCCGGCCTGGTCATTCGATCCACGCACCAGCTCGCCGGATGCGACAATGCCCAGGCCGATACCGTCCCCGGCATAGAGGAACATCAGGTCGCGCACGTTCGGGTGCTGTTCCATCTGCTCACCGAGTGTCATCAGGTTCACGTCGTTGGCGATGAACACTTCCGCGTCGAGCTTGTCGCCCAGCCACTTCTCGACCGGAAAGCTCAGCCAGTGCGCCGCCCGCTCCCTGGTGTTCATGGCGCCGAGTGCTGTCCAGAAGGGAAGACCAAGAGTCACCCCCGCCAGCGGGCCAGCCTCTGAGCCGGGGCCGGAGAGCAGGCCGCGGAGTCTGGCCGACGCGGACCGCAGAGTCTGTTCGACACTGTCTGCGGTGTCGAGCGGGAAGCTGACACGGTCGATCGGTCTGGCGGCGAGATCTCCGATCGTGACCCGGCCGGACTTGTGGCCGAGTTCGATCGCGGCCACGGTCAGTGCTCGCTCGTTGAGGGCGATCTTTGTTTGAGGGCGACCACCCCGAGGCTCGACACGACTGGCGTCACGGATGAGCCCAGCCTGACGTAGCGCGTCGATGCGCGTCGAGATGGTTGAGCGGGACAGGGACAGATTCTGTGCGAGATCGGCTCGCGTCCACTCGCTGCCGTCCAGCAGCACCCGGAGGACATCGCTGGCATCGCCTCGGGAGGAGATGAGGTGGTATCCGTTTGGCCCGGCCATTCCCCCTTTATCTCATGGAGTCTCACCAAGACCAAAGTTGTCCTCGTTGCCGCTCCAGCGCCGGCACCCATGCCCGGATGCGAGGCGACAGCCGGATTGTCCTCAGATCCGGATGCCGGTCTGGCCTTCTCGGCCTCGGTGAGTGGCGGCAGTGGCCTGACTCGGGTGCGCTGAGAGGACGGTCGGTGGCCGGGAATTTGTGACCATCCCTCACTTTCAACGTAAAGCTGGACATAAGTAACCGACATCTGTACGTTAGTGCCCGTCAACCAAGGAGGTTCAGTGGTGAACGACTCCGAACAGCCAAGGCGGCTGCGAGTGGCGCTGCTCGGCGCCGGGAACATCTCCGAGCGCTACGTGATCGGGATGCGCAGGTTCGGGCAACTGGAGATCGCAGGTTGCGCCGACGTCGTCCCGGCGGCGGCCGAGGGGCTCGCCAGACGGACGGGCATCGCCACGTATCCAACGGTTGAAGCCCTGCTGGCCGACCCCGGTGTGGACATCGTCGTGGACATCACTCCACCGACCGCGCACGAAGCCACGGCTCTGGAGATCATCGGCGCGGGCAAGCACGTCTATCTCGAGAAGCCGCTCACGACCGAACCCGCCACCGCTGCCGCTGTGCTGCAGGCGGCTGCGGCGGCGGGGGTGCTGGTCGGTGCCGCCCCGGACACCTTCCTCGGCAGCGCAGCGCAAACCGCCCGTCGCGCACTCGATGACGGCGTGATCGGTGTCCCGATCGGCGCGCTCGCGGCAGTCCGCTACTCCCGCGCGGAGGAGTGGCATCCGGACCCGTCCTTCCTCTTTCAGCCCGGCGGGGGTCCCTCGCTCGATCTCGGCCCCTATTACCTCACCGCGCTGGTCAACCTGCTTGGCCCGGTGGCACAGGTCAGCGGCTTCAGCCGGATCGGCGCGCCCGTCCGCAGGTTCACCGCCGAGCAGCGGCGAGCCGATTCCGTGGAGGTGACCACCCCGACCCATGCCAGCGCATCGCTGCGATTCGCCAGCGGAGCGATCGCCACCTTCATCTCGAGCTTCGACATCTGGGACACCAGCCTGCCGTTCATCGAGGTCTACGGCGAGCTCGGGACTCTGCAGGTCGGCGACCCGAACGAGTACGACTCCCCGGTGCGCATCCGAAGGCACAGCGACGCCGACTGGTGGGAGTACGAGCCGGTCTTCCCGCCGTCCGGTCAGCCCGGGACACCCGAGCAGCTGCTCCGCGGTGCCGGCGTGGCCGATCTGGCCACAGCGGTGGCCGGTGGGACGCTACGCGCCTCCGGCGACCTCGCCCGGCACGTCCTCGACGTGATCGCCGCGATCGACACCTCAAGCGAACGCTCCGAAGTCATCACCATCAAGTCCACGACAACCCGGCCGGCCGCCGCCGACCCCAATGAGAGGTGAATCACATGAGCATCAGAATCGGTCTCCAGCTGTTCTCCGTCCGGCAGTCGCTGGCGGCCGACCCCTGGGGAACCCTGGCTAGGATCGCCGAGGAGGGCTTCGCCGTACTGGAGGCTGCGAATCACAGTGCCAGAACCGACCCCGGCGTCGGATTCGGAGTCGAGGCGGGGGAGCTGCGCCAGCGGCTGGCTGATCTCGGGCTGTCGATCATCGGCTGCCACATCAACCCGCTCGATGTCGCGATCCTGCCCAGGGCACTCGACTACCAGGCGGAACTGGGCAACAGCCAGTTCGGCTGCGACATCGAGTTCTACCCCTACGGTGACCGGGACTTCGTGCTGCGCCGCTGCGAGACCTTCAACGAGATCGGCGAACTGGCCAGGCAGCGCGGGATGCGCTTCTACTACCACAACCACTTCCAGGAGTTCCAGCGCTTCGGCGACGAGTACGTCTACGACATCATCCTGGCCAACACCGACCCCGAGCTGGTGAAGCTCGAGATGGACACCTACTGGATGTACCGAGGTGGCCAGGACCCGCTGGAATGGATGAGCAGGTGTGCAGACCGGGTGATTCTGCTGCACCAGAAGGACTTCCCGAAGGAGTCGCCCCAGCCCCTCAACCTCTTCGACGGCGTGGTCGACCCGCACGAGAACATCGACATGGCAGTCTTCGAGGAGCGCAAGAACCAAGCCTGTTTCACCGAGATCGGAACCGGCATCCTGCCGATTCAGAGCATCGTTGATCTGGCGGCCACCCTGCCCAACTTCGACTACATGCTCCTCGAGCAGGACCACGCCGTTCTGCCTGAACTGGAATCCATCCGGGTCAGCCACGAGGCCTTTGAGAACAACTTCACCAACGTCGCCTGGTAGTTGCCGGCTACGTACCCTGGTGCCTGTCCGGAACCAGCGGGCCAGTCAACCTTTGTTGAGCCTGCCCTGTCCGGCGGTCACCGGGCCGTAGCAGCTGTCATTTTCGTGTAACGCTCGTTATCCGCCGCAACCCGCTATTGCCGTACCCGCTGCACGGACTCCGAATCGGTGTTCCGTCCTTACCTCATACCCAGATACTCCGAGAATTTTGGACAACCGTCAAAACATCCACTCCACCACCTTTGGAGAAGTCATGAGGCACACAAAGAAAACCTTGATACGGCGAGGCAGCGCCTTGCTCATAGCCCTGGGGATTGCCACCCTGTCGCTGGCCGGGTGCGGCCGTGGCACCGACCCGGGCACCACGTCGGGCACCTCGGGCGCGCAGGCGGTGATCGATGACAAGCCCGCCACCGGCACCGTCGAACTCTGGGCGGCCGGCGGCGACGGCGAGAAGCTGCCGGAGATGTTCGAGAAGTTCAAGGCCGAGAATCCCGATGTCACGATCAACATGACCCAGATTCCCGAGGCCGACTTCCTCGCCAAGATGTCCGCCGCCCTCTCAGCCGGCCAGGTGCCCGACCTGGTTTACCTGTTCACCGAGTTCACCCCGACCCTGCTGGCGACCGGGCAGTTCTCGCCAGTTCCCGACGGACTGGTCGACGGGTCGAAGTTCTTCGACTTCGCCTGGAACACCACCAAGGTGGAAGGCACCGCCTATGGCGTTCCCTGGTACACCTACGGGCGGATGCTCTATTACCGGGCCGACCACGCCAAGGCTGCCGGTGTCACCCCACCCACGTCGTGGAGCGAGCTGAAGCCGTTCCTGAAGGGCATGCAGGCCCAGGGCATCAAGAAGCCGCTCAAGCTCGCGACCACGCCCTTCGATGCCTACACCGCGATGGAGTTCGACTGGTTTGCACACCAGAACGGTGGCGGACTGATCTCAGACGACCTGTCCACCTGGACCATCGACTCGCCGCAGAACATCGAGGCACTGGAGTTCTACTCGTCCCTGGTCACCGAGGGATACGCCGACGTTGACCAGGGCAGCCAGCTCGACCTGACGGCCCGGTTCACGACCGACAACGTCGCGGCTGCGGTGATCGGTCCGTGGTTCCGCGGTTGGCTGCTGGACGCCCAGGGCGAGCAGTGGGTCAACGAGAATCTCGGCGTCACAGCTCTGACCACGGGCAACAGCGGAGACAAGGCGGCCATGGTCGGCGGCGGCAACTGGGCCGTTCCGAAGGAGGCCAAGAACCCCGACGCCGCCTGGAAGTTCGCCCGCTGGATGGCGCAGCCGGAGCAGCAGGTTGAGTGGAAGAAGGTCTTCGGCAACCTGCCAGCCGTGACAGCAGCCTGGGACGATCCCGCGATCGCGGGCGACGAGAACCTGACGCCCATCCGTGAGGCACTGGAGGTCGGTATCACCATCCCGCTGGTCGCGAACTGGAACGAGGTGGGGCTGGTCATCGGCACCCAGATCGAACGGGTGGAGCGGGGCCAGGCCACCGCCGAACAGGCACTCAAGGAGGCCCAGACGCAGGCGGTCAAGATCGGCGTCGGAAGCTAGTTCGATGCCGAGCGCATCCCTCCGGGAGGCGGGGTCGTCGGTCAGCCGACGGTCCCGCCACCCCAGCACGGACGTTACCCAGCGGCGGACGGCCTGGCTGTTCGTCGCACCGTTCCTGGTGCTGTTCACGGTTTTTCAGGCTGCTCCAATCGTCACAGCTTTTGCGATGAGCCTGACTGACATCACGTCGCGGGAACTGCGACATCCGCTGTCGGTGGACTTCGTGGGCGTGCAGAACTTCGTCGCTGTCCTCTCCGACCCGACCTTCCAGCAGGCGCTGCTCACTACCGGCATGTTCGTGGTGCTCTGCGTCCCGATCTGCATCGGAATGGGCCTGCTGCTGGCGATCGTGCTCAACCAGGGCGTCCGCAGACTCCGGGCCTTCTTCCGGGCGGTCATTTATGTCCCGGTGATCGCCAACATCGTTGCGGCCTCGGTGATCTGGAAGTACGCCTTCTCCCCGACCGGCCCGGTCAACGCCGCACTGGCGCAGGTTGGGGTCGATGGGCCGAGTTGGCTGGGGCAGCCGCCGACCGCCATTGCCTTGGTGGTGGCGCTCAGCGCGTGGCGGAACATCGGGACGTGCATGGTGCTCTTCCTGGCCGGGCTGCAGACCATCCCGGAAGAGATCTACGAGGCTGCTGCGATCGACGGCGCCGGGACGTGGCAGAAGTTCAGGTCCATCACAGTGCCGATGCTGCGGCCGACTGTGCTGCTGGTGACCGTGCTGATGACCGTGGCCTTCCTCAATATCTTCGAGGAGCCGTACCTGCTGACGGCCGGCGGCCCGGTGAGCACAACCCGCTCGGTGGCGCTGTGGACCTACCAGAAGTTCGGCTTCGGTGTCACGCACATCGCGATGGCCGGTTCGTTCATCCTGTTGATCGCTATCGCGGTCGTGAGCTTTGTCCAGTTCCGGGTGATCGGGAGGGAGAAATGAAAGACCCTACCCGGCTGAGCCTGGCCCTCTCCTACACGCTTCTCGTGCTGGTTTCAGCATTCATGCTGCTGCCCTTCGTGTGGGTGATCTCGGGCTCGTTGAAATCTCAGGCTGAGTTCCTGGTCAACCCCGGTGGCTGGATTCCGAACAACGCGACGCTGGAGAACTACGTCGTGCTGTTCACCGAGAAAGGGTTTCTCATCTATTTCACGAACAGCGTGATCGTGGCGTTCTTCGTCGTCCTGTGCAACATGTTGCTCAGCGCGATGGTCGGCTATGCGCTGGTGCATCTGCGGTTCTCCGGTGGCAGGATCGTGATGGGCTGCGTCGTGGCCGCCATGGGCATTCCCTACGTGGCCATCTTCGTGCCACAGTTCCTGATCCTGGTTCAGTTCGGCCTGGTGGACACGCTGGCAGGCATCGCGCTGCCGTTCCTGGTCGCGCCGCTGTCGGTCTTCATCATGCGCCAGTTCGCCTACTCGGTACCTCACCAACTGATGGAGGCGTCCCGGGTGGACGGTGCGTCCGAGATCCAGACCTTCTTCCGGATCTACCTTCCGCTCACCGGGCCGGCGATCACGACGGTGGGCATCTTGTCCTTCCTCTCGTCGTGGAACAACTTCCTGTGGCCGTTGGTTGTCGCCCAGTCCCAGAAGACCTACACCCTGTCGGTTGGGCTGGCGTCGGCCTCGCAGGCGTCGAACACCCTTGACTTCGGAGTGCTGCTGGCCGGAGCCATGGTGATCCTGGTGCCGGTGCTGATCCTGTTCCTGCTGCTGCAGCGCTACTTCATTCAGGGTGTTGCCGCGACCGGCATCAAGTGAGGTGCTTGCCCGCAGGCAGCAGAAAGGTGGCGGCGTCCATGCCCAGGCAGCGACCCGGTGGTCCCGCCGGACGTGCGACGGCGGGCTATCTGCTGTCACTGCTGCTCTACGGCTCGAGCGGCGTGGTGGCGACCGCAATTGCGTTGCCGAGCCACCACATCGCTTTCCTGCGGATCCTGATCGCCAGCTTGCTACTGGTGGGGCTCTTCGTTGCCTCTGGGCAGCGCCCGGGCTTCCTCAAGCGGCGGCGTTCCTGCGCGTTCCTGGCCGCCTCCGGGGCGTCGATGGGGCTGGGCTCGATTTTTCTCCTCGAGGCCTATCAGCAGGTCGGCGTGGGTGTGGCGACCCTGCTGTTCTACCTCGGACCGGTGCTCATGATGGCGCTCTCTCCGGTCCTGTTTCGGGAGCGACTCACCTGGGCGAAGCTCGCTGGCTTCGCCGTCGTGCTCGCCGGCTTCTGCCTGCTGAACGGCCGAGCACTGGTGCAG
Organism: Propionicimonas sp.; assembly: GCF_034927565.1. Lineage (GTDB taxonomy): Bacteria > Actinomycetota > Actinomycetes > Propionibacteriales > Propionibacteriaceae > Propionicimonas. The sequence continues at coordinate 4,076 of NZ_JAYFPT010000089.1, read as the reverse complement.
GGTGGCAGCGAGTGGGGTCTGATCTGCGGGGGCTTGGCGGCGGTGGGGCTGGCCGGGCAGGTGATCTTCAACAAGCTGGCAGTGGGGATCGAAGGGCTGGCGAACGCAACCGGGCAGTTGCTGGCGGGCCTGCTGACTGTCACGGTGGTCGTCGGGTTCAGGACGGGTTTCACCATCCCGGTTGTGAACAGCCAGTGGATCCCGATCCTGGTGCTCGGCCTGGTCAACACCGGAGTCGGCTCTGCGCTCTACTACTCCAGCCTGGGGCGGCTGCCGATCCAGACGGTAGCGCTCGTCGGCTATCTCGAGCCGCTGGCTGCAGTGCTGCTCGCCGTCTGGGTGTTGGGCGAGCCGATGACCGCCCTGCAGTTGCTGGGCGGTGGGCTGATCCTGGGTGGGGCCGCTTTCGGCACCGCGGTCGGCCCTCGTCCAGCCATGACCGCTGCAGCCGCCGCAACATCGGGAACCGGGGTCGGAACCCTCGTGCTGGCGAAACCCGGGGAACACCGAGACAGGGTTGAGGGCCCGGAATGGAACCGAGAATGAACCCATGGTGGAAGAACGCCGTTGCCTACCATGTCTACCCCCGAAGCTTCCAGGACACCGACGGTGACGGAATCGGAGACCTTCCCGGGATCCTGTCCCGGCTGGACTACCTGGCGGAACTGGGTGTCGACCTGTTGATGCTCGGCCCGGTCTACCCCTCCCCGGACGACGACAACGGCTACGACGTGTCCGACTTCCGAGCGATCGACCCGAAGTACGGGACGCTCGACGGTTGGCGCGAGCTTACTGACGCCGCCCACCGGCGGGGGATGAGAATCATGATGGACCTGGTGCTCAACCACACCTCGGATGAGCACCCGTGGTTCCGCCAGGCGCGGTCGGGCAGGGACAACCCCTATCGGGACTTCTACTGGTGGCGCGCGGCGGCGGAGGACGGCGGACCGCCGAACAACTGGATGTCGGTGTTCAGCGGCAGCGCGTGGGAGTGGGACGAACAAACGCAGGAGTACTACCTGCATCTTTACAGTCGACGCCAGCCGGACCTGAACTGGGAAAACCCGGCCGTCCGGGTGGCGGTCGCCGACATCCTGCGCTTCTGGGTTGCTGAGGGTGTGGATGCCTTCCGCCTGGACAGCATCACCACGATCTCGAAACCGGACGGGCTGCCGGACGCCCCGATCCGGGTGGCTGGCCCCTGGCAGCCGGCTCACGAGCTCATCTTCAACGGTCCGCTGCTGCTGCCCTACCTGCGCGAACTCCGCCAGGCAGTGACCGCCTCTCGCGATCTGCTCATGGTCGCCGAAGGGCCCGGCGTTGGTGTGTCCGAGGCGGTCGACTACCTCCGCGAACCTGACAACCCGGTGGATCTCATCCTCCAGTGGGAGCATCTTGACGCTGATCCAGGCAGTGGTGGTAAGTGGGAGCCGGAGTGGTGGACGCCGGAGACATTCGCCCGGACGATGACCAGATGGCAGGAGGGCCTCGCCCCGGGCAGTTGGAACGCGCTCTACCTGACCAATCACGACCAGCCGCGTCCGGTCTCCCGGTTCGGTGACGACGGGGAACTGCGGGCACAGTCGGCGAAGGCGCTGGCGACCGTCATGTACCTGCTCGCGGGGACACCCTTCATCTACCAGGGTGAGGAGCTCGGCATGACCAATGTAGATTTCACCGAGCTGGGGGAGTTCCGTGACATCGAGTCACTCAACCACGCGGCTGTGCTGCGCGAGCGCGGTGTGCCCGAGTCGGACATTGTGGAGCTGCTGCGGCGCAAGAGCCGGGATAACGGACGCACGCCGATGCAGTGGGACGCGTCGCCCCACGCCGGGTTTACGACCGGAGTGCCGTGGATCGGAGTCAACGGCAACGCCGGCCGGATCAACGTTGCCGCAGAGTCCGCCGATCCCGACTCCGTCCTGTCCTGGTACCGGTCGCTGCTCCGCTTCCGCAAGGGGTCGGATGTCGTCCGCCGGGGTGGCTACGAGCTCCTGCTGGCTGGGCCGGTCTACGCCTACGCCCGGACAAGCGCGGCAGAGACGCTGCTCGTGGTCGCGAACCTGACCGGATCTCCGCAGGCGATCGAGACCGACCTGCTGGTCCGGCTTGACGCGGGTCGCTGTGTGCTCAGGAACTACGTCGATGTCCGACCCGGGGACGATTTGCGTCCCTACGAGTGCCTGGTTGTGCAACTCACCGAAGCCAGCGACCACCGGTAGCTGTCGGGAGCAACGCCTGGTGGTTGGGGGTGATCAGATCCTTGTGAACGCCGTAGGCAACCACGCACTACTCGCGGAGTCTGTCTACCCGCCGTTTGACCTGGTTTCCACCTGGGCTGGCTGATGTTGTGTGTCGGCGTGGGCGGGGGTCAGCGCCGTCATGGCCTCGTCGAAGACGCGTGCCCAGGACGTGCCGTGGGCACGGGCCTGTTCGCCGGCGACCATGATCGCGCTGAACGCGGCTGCCACAGTCGCCGCGATGGCGATGTCACTCAGGTCTGATCCGCGCACCGACTCGCGCTGCCGTGCGGCGTCTGTTACCAAGCCCTGGGCGATTTCCATGCGCCGCAGGAACCCCGCTCGCAGGGACTCGGATGAGTGGATGAGGCGGTCCATCTCGCTCGCTCGCCGCCCGAGTTCGGGATCGGACACGTAGGCGATCGTCACGTCAGCCATCCTCCGGAGCGCGACCCACAGTGGCTCGTCCAGGGGGCGGGCGTTCAGGGCGTCGACATACTGCTCGCCCTGCTGGTCGAATCTGCCGAGGACCAGTTCGTCCTTGCTTGCGAAGTAGCGGAAGAAGCTGCGCCGGGAGATGCCGGTCGCCTCGGCGATCTCGTCGATCGTGACCTGCTCGTAGCCCTTCTCGGCGAACAGCGCCTGGGCGGCATCGACGAGTTCGTTGCTTACCGCTCGACGAGTCCGTTCCGCCAGCGTCTCTGGTTTTGGCTGTTTCACCACAGCCGCAGCCTAGCGTACGGGCGCATAGTTGACACAGAGTGCCACATGTGGCGTACAGTGCCACCACTGGTTCGATCAAGGAGGATCTGTTGAGCAAGGTGTGGTACATCACAGGGGTCAGTCGGGGCTTCGGTAAGGAGTTCGCGCGGAGTGCGCTCGGTCGAGGCGACAAGGTCGCGGCGACGGCACGCGACACGGATTCGCTCAGCGATTTGGTTGCCGAGTTCGGCGACAGCGTCCTGCCGCTGCCGTTGGATGTCACCAACCGTGCCCAGGTCTTCGCAACGGTCGCGGAGACTGTTGCACGCTTCGGGCGACTCGACATCGTCGTGAACAATGCCGGCTACACACTGTTCGGGATGGTCGAGGAGATCACCCCCGAGCAGCTGCAGCATCAACTCGATGTCAACCTGTTCGGTGTCTTCCACGTGACGCAGGCGGTGCTCCCGATCCTGCGGGCGCAGGGCTCCGGCCACATCGTCCAGATCTCCTCGGTCGGGGGGATCGTCGCGTTCCAGGGCATGGCCGGCTACCACGCCTCCAAGTGGGCGCTGGAAGGCCTCACCGAAACACTTGCCCAGGAGGTCGCACAGTTCGGCATCAAGACCACGCTCGTCGAGCCTGGCGGTTTCGCCACCGACAACGGCGGGTCCAGCGCGGTGAGGACCGTCCCGCTGCCGCAGTACGACGGCATCCGCAAGGCCATCCAGGACCTCGGTCCGGGCGCTGGGTGGGGCGACCCGGTGGACGCAGGCCACGCGCTCCTCGACATCGTCGACGCCCAGCAACCCCCAGCTCGGGTGTTCTTCGGAGCCAAGCCGATCGACATCGTCGAACCGGTCTACGCCGAGCGCCTCGAGACCTGGAGGCGATGGCAGCCCGTGGCGGAGAAGGCCGACGGAATCCCCGTGGCCTGAGACGTGCGTGTCCCACCGTCCAGCCAGCGTCCCACCATCGGCTCACAGAACAACTCACTTACAGAACAGTCGATTCATACAGTCCATTCAAAGAAGAACGGAGACCCAACCATGATTCCCACGAAGAAGCAGGCCCTGAAGGGCCTTGCCCTGGCGGTGGCTGCGACCCTGCTCGCCGCTTGCTCTCCTGCCGGCG
>NZ_JAYFPT010000124.1:0-4054 GCF_034927565.1 Propionicimonas sp. | reverse complement strand
CCGGCCAGTGAGAAGACCATGCGCCGCACCCTGGCCCGGTGCGCGTCGGGGAAGTACCGTGACCAGCTCGCGTCCCTGTGTTTCACCCACGCACTGAGCGCCGGGGATGTCTCCCTGTGTTTGTACGACGTCACCACCTTGTATTTCGAGGCGGAGAAGGAAGACGACCTCCGCAAGGTCGGCTTCTCGAAAGAACGCCGGGTGGACCCGCAAATCGTGGTCGGGTTGCTGGTGGACCGGCAGGGGTTCCCCCTCGAGATCGGCTTCTTCGAGGGAAACAAGGCCGAGACGAAGACGATCATCCCGATCGTCAAGCAGTTCCACGCCCGCCACCAGATCGAGAACATGGTCGTCGTCGCGGACGCCGGGATGCTGTCCGCGAAGAACCTGCGGGAGCTTGACGAGGCCGGGTTCTCCTTCATCGTGGGCTCCCGGGTGACGAAGGCACCGATCGACTTGGAGTCCCACTTCCGGTGGCACGGGGACGCCTTCACAGACGGGCAGGTCATCGACACCATCACCCCCAAGACCGGGCACAGGAGTGAGAACAACAAGCTGCTGCGCGCCGAGCCGGTGTGGGACCTGGCGACGCATCCTGGGTCGTGGCGGGCGGTGTGGGTCTACTCCCGCAAGCGGGCCGCCCGGGACGGGCACACCCTGACCGCGCAGGAGAACCGGGCTCGGGCCGTCATCGCCGGGGAGAAGGCGACCCGGACCCCCAGGTTCGTCACGACCAGCAACGGGGCGCGGAGCCTGGACGAGGCTGCCCTGGCCCGGGCCCGCAAGCTCGTCGGATTGAAGGGCTACGTCACGAACATCCCCGCCAGTGTCATGACTGCGGGCGAGGTCATCTCCAACTACCACGACCTGTGGCACGTGGAGCAGTCCTTCCGGATGTCCAAGACCGACCTCGCCGCCCGGCCCATGTTCGTCAGGACCAAGGACGCGATCGACGCCCATTTGACCATCGTGTTCACCGCTCTCGCGGTGGCCCGCACCGCCCAGAACCGTTCCGGCCTGGCGATCCGCAACCTCATCCGCCAGCTCCGCCCGCTGCGCTCCGCAACCATCGCCATCAACGGCGCCATCCAGACCATCCCACCCCAAATCGACCCAGACCGTCAGGTCATCCTCGACGCCCTCAACCCCGGCGTCAGGCACTAACGAAATGACCGAACTCAGGCCAGAGGCGACAGAGGATCGACAACTCGCCACGAGCCGCCTGCGGGCGTCCGGTCTCCGAGGCCGCTGATTCAGGACCTTTGGTCGTCCGACGGCGCGATGAGTCGAGCACCTGCGTCGAAGTACCCGCCCATCCCCCACCGGAGGATGATCGCGGAGGTCAGTACCACTGAGAGCAGAATCCCCACCATGATCACCGCCTGGTAGACAACCGCAATGAGTGGGTCGACGCCGGAGAGGATCTGCCCGGTCATCATCCCCGGTAGAAAGATGATGCCCATCGACAGCATGCTCGTCGTGGTCGGCGTGACGGCCGAGGTGAAGGCGTCAGTGCGGATGTCCCTGGTGGCCCGCGCCGGGGTGGCGCCCAGGTAGAGGGCCTGCTCGACTTCGCTGCGGCGGTCCCGCATTCCGTTCTGGATCCCGTTGAGGGCGAGGTTGACCCCGGTCATCGAGTTGCCGATGATCATTCCCGCTGTCGGGATGACGTAGCGCGGATCCCAGAATTGAGGGATCTGGACAATCCCGACAAGGAAGACGGCCAACGCGAGCACCGGCCCGACGGCCAAGGCCGCCGCCACCACCCACCGCTGTCGGGCGTTCATCCGACCCCGATGCTGGCCGTACACGGTGAAGATGCCGAAGCCGATCATGATGGCGAGCAGCAGCACCGTGATCGCCGGGTTCGGGTTGTCAAACACCCACGTCAGGACGAAACCGACCACGACGAGCTGGGCCGTCATCCGGACAGCCGCCCACAGCGTGCGTACGCCCTCCCGTTTCGTCAGGGCCTGGACGGCTGCCGCGATCACCACGACCACGAGGGCGGCCACGACGAGCCCCGAGATCGGGACTTCAACAAGACCCCCGTTCATGCCACGACCTCCGCCTCATGGTCCCGGATCGCGACACGGGCGTCCCCGATCTCCATCAGCCCTTCATCATGGGTCACCATCACTACGTCGCCCCCTGTCGCACGGATCCAGTCAACGACCCGGCGCACCAAGTCGCGCGCGCCCCGCGCATCCAGGGCCGCTGTCGGTTCGTCCAGGAGGTACACCTCCGGACCAGCCAACAGGACTCGCGCGAGCGCCACCCGCTGACGTTCCCCGCCCGAGAGGGTGGAGGCGTCCTCCGCGAGATCCTTGTCGAGACCCACGACCGCGAGGACTTCTCCCATGCGCTCGCGGTCCGGTGCGCCGCGCCCCTGGAGCACGCAGGCGATGGACAGCTCATCGGCGATCGTGCCCGGCCACAGGAATGGCTGCTGTGTCACCATCGTCACGCGCCGGCGCAGGAGCACCGGGTCCACGCGCGCGATGTCCTCGCCGCGGAAGCTGACCGTACCGCTGCTCGGAGCCTGCATGGCGCACGCGAGCCTCAGGAGCGTCGTCTTGCCTGCCCCCGACGGGCCGAAGATGACGGTGACACCCGGGGGGATCGCAAGGTCGGCGTGCAGGATCGCGCCTACTCGCACGTCATCGAAGTCGAAGAGGACGTCCCGAGAAGGTTGGCTCACCCGCCGATTGTAGGCAAATGCCCAGTCGTCGGGCGCCAGTGTCTCGTCGGGCGTCCGGGCGCCGCCTGTCGGGCGTCGCGGCGAGGTGCTGCGTCCCTCCCCGTCGGCGAGCCTCAACGCACTCCCAAGCGCATAGTACGCATGCCAGTCAGGCAGGATCTTTTCTCGTCACGAAGAGCCACGCCGGTGGGTCCACCAGCAATTCATTCGCTGAAGCCGTGAATTTCAGCGCAATCCAGAAAGCGCTCCTTTCATGCCCCAATGAATCGCCACTGCAGATTCGGCCGGAGACGCGAGAATCGGTTGGCGTAGCTTCTCTCCGCGACCAAAGAGTTTTCAAAATCACCATCGTCGCCGTTGAACTGTCGCGTCGACCGTGAGGTTACTGCCACACGGCACGCGCGCCTGTATCGCCGACGATCACGATCGCAACGAGCGCAAAGACTGCGATGACCGTCTGCACGATCGAGATCACGGTCGTCCACCGGCGAATGGTCTGCGGATTGGTGACGCGTGCTTGTGTGTGGCCTGGGCGCACAGTGGTGTAATTGTGAATCCACACCCATTGCACCCATGAGATGAGGAACAGCAGGAATCCTGCTGCCACGGCGAGATCAGCGATGCTGGTGTGGGCGGTGACGGCCGCTGTCTGCTCGACTTGTGTGGCCAGGGCCTCGCCCGATGCCGAGGTGAAGGCTGCCGCCACGAGTGTCAGGCTTGCAATGATCGGGAATGCGATACCGAGCCAATCACGCGTTCTCGTGTTCCACGCCGCCGCAATTGCGAGGAGCGCAACGATGGGGATCAGGACGACTGCCGCATGGACAAAAAGGGGGTGCATAGGAATTCCACCAAGCAACCACGTCATGGAACGCTCCTTCAGAGGAGAGGTGGCGAATCGTGGGAAGATCCGCGCGGCGCGGAGACCCGACCGCAGACGATATTCTGCTCTCCGTCGAAGTTTTGTGCAACCAAGGTCAGGCGGCTCTTCGCGATCCGGGGTGTAGCGGGGGGTTGAGTCTGGCTGGCGTGTCGGGGTGGGTGTGAGGGTCGGGGTCTTCCGATGATGGGAGTTCCTACGCTGCCCATCTGAAAGACCCCGACGTGTCCCACGCTACCTTTGCTGCCCCCGATCTGACCACGTTCGCCCGCCTGGATGACCTCGGCCTCGTGGTGGTGGGCCAGAGAGTCCTCCCGGATCGCTGCGAGGTGGCCTGCCGGGTGGTGGACGATGACCGGTGGTGTCGCGAGTGTGGGTGCGAAGGGATCCCCCGCGACACCGTGGTCCGTCGCCTCGCCCACGAGCCCTCGGGCTGGAGACCGGTGACACTGGTGGTGCGAGTGCGTCGCTAC
>NZ_JAYFPT010000048.1:0-3571 GCF_034927565.1 Propionicimonas sp. | reverse complement strand
CAGCCCACCGTCCACTCGCCCTACGACTGTCCAGGCTATGAACCTCCGGACGATCTCGACAAGCCGACCGCCGAAATGCTCGCCCGCCACCTGATCGTCAGGCTGCAGCTGCCCACTCCCACCCCACAGTTCGGACCCGACCCCAACGCCAACGAGTGGCACATGGCAGTGGTCGGCTACCCGCTGTGGCTGTGGACGGACGGCCCCGACACCGTCAGCGCCTCCGAGTCCGCCTACGGCTACACCTTCACGCTGCGGGCGCGGTACCGCTCGACCACCTTCACCATGGGCGACGGACGCACCACCAGCTGCACGCGCACGACCGCCTACCGCGAGTCCGTCAAACCGGGCACGAAGTCCCCGACCTGCGGCTACACCTACACCAAGCCGTCCAAGGGTTCCTACACCGTCACGGCCACCACCCACTGGGACGTTCACTGGAGCGTCGCCGGGTTCTCCGGCACTCTTCCGGGTACCCACTCGGCCACCCGCAGTCTCCCGGTCGGCGAACTACAGGCTCTTGTCGTCGGCTGAACCCCGGCACAGCGCGGCCCGAAAGGCCTACAGTCGTGCCGTGCGTGGTTGGCTGAAACTGGTGTGCGTGCCCGTCGCCCTGCTGGTGGGCGGCTGCAGCGCGGGCACCCCGTCCGACACCGTGACCGGGCAGTTGTCGCAGACCTCGACGGCATCCGCCAGCGCGCAGCCGGTCAGGTCGTCCTCCCCCCGTGCCTCCGCCACTCCGACCGCGTCCGGCCAGGTCGGGTTCAGCCCGTCCCCGGAGCCCACGGCGCTGACGTCAGTCTCCCAACCACTGAAGGGAAAGCTGATCGTCGTCGATCCGGGACACAACGGGAAATACTCCAGGTCCTTCAACACGAAGAAGGTCCCGGCAGGCAACGGCAAACGCAAGGCCTGCAATTCCTCGGGCACGGCAGGCAAAGGGCTGTCCGAACATGCCTACACCTGGGCGCAGGCGAAACTGCTCCGAACCGAACTCAAGAAGCTCGGTGCCACCGTGGTGCTGACCCGCGAGAACGATTCCGGCCTTGGCCCCTGCGTCAACAAGCGGGCGAAGGTGGCCAATGACGCCAAGGCCGACCTGCTGATCTCGCTCCACGCTGACGGCAATGTCTCCGCGAAGGCCCGGGGCTTCCACGTGATCATCTCCACCACCATGGCCGGCGGGCCGAAGCTGGAGAAGAAGTCCCGCGTGCTCGCCACCAATGTCCGCGCCGAACTGCAGCGGCGGACGGCGATGCCGCGCTCGACCTACATCGGCAAGGGCACCGCGCTCAGCCCACGCAAGGACATCGCCACCCTGAACCTGCTCACGCAGACACCGGGCGTCATGCTCGAGATCGGCAACATGCGGCACAGCAAGGATCTGGCCCTGCTGAAATCGTCGAAGTTCCGCACCCAGGTGGCCCAGGCCCTCGCTCAGGCAGCGGTCGAGACGCTCGGCAGCTGACAACGGTGCCGGACGACGGCTACCTGCCCGCTCCGTGCCAGCACGGACGCGCGCTGCTCTTGGGCGGGACCGGCAGGCTTCGTCGGCCCCGCTCCGCTCCGGCGCGGATGTGCGTCAGGCCGGCCGCAGAACTCCACCGCCAGACCCCACCGCCTGCGGGCTTCGTCGGCTCAGGTCTCCAGGTGAGGACGGCAGCACAGTTCGCGATCGTCATGGCTGAGCCAGTCGCCCGGGAGCCGAATACCGCCCGGGTCGGGTAGAGTGATGGACGGTTCCCCGCGCGGCGGTACCTCGCCCAACTCCCCCAGGGTCGGAAGACAGCAAGGGTAAGTGAGCTCTTCCGGGTGCGCGGGGGCCGCCTTGTCTCCGGAGCTTTCCGGCGCGCTGCGCAGCGAGCGCCGCAGCGGAGATCGCTGAACTGCTGTTCGCCGCCGCCAGGGGTACGCCATCGCATGATCGGCCCGGCGTCTGCCGCCACAGTGTCCTCACGGCCACAGGCCGCCGTCCCCACGACCGCCGTCCCCACGACCGCCGTTCCCACGGTCAGCGTTCCCACGACCACAGTCCCCGGCCACCGTCCAGCCTCCCGGCAGTCCCGCTCAGCACCGCCCCGCACCCTGCGGAGGGCCCCTGACGTCGTCAGTCCCGTCGAATCTGTCGCCGCCACCCCGTAAGGTTCAACCGTGGACGAACGCGACGACGACCTCTTCGAGGAGGAACCGCTCGAGCTCTACGAGCAGGAGGGCCCCAGCCTGTTCGAGGAGCCGGGCGAGCCCGAGGCGTTCGATGTCGCCGAGCCACCGTCCGGCACCCTCTCCGGCCGTTCCCAGGACGAGGTCACCGCCTCCCTGATGAACGCCGTCGATGCGCTGCGTGAGCCGAACGAGACGATCGACCGTCCCGACGCCCCGCTCGCCCTCTACCGGCGCTACCGTCCCGACACCTTTGCCGAAGTCATCGGGCAGGAGCACGTCACCGAGCCGCTGCAACGCGCGCTGCTGAACAACAAGGTCAACCACGCCTATCTCTTCTCCGGGCCGCGTGGCTGCGGCAAGACCACGTCAGCCCGCATCCTCGCCCGCTGCCTGAACTGTGCGAAGGGTCCCACCCCGGTGCCCTGCGGCGAGTGCCAGTCCTGCCGCGACCTGGCGCGCGGCGGCCCCGGCAGCATCGACGTGATCGAGATCGACGCCGCCTCCCATGGTGGGGTGGATGACGCCCGCGACCTGCGGGAGCGGGCCTTCTTCGCTCCCGTCCACAGCCGCTACAAGATCTACATCATTGACGAGGCCCACATGGTCACCCCGCAGGGCTTCAACGCGATGCTGAAGGTGGTGGAGGAGCCGCCGCCGCACGTCAAGTTCATCTTCGCCACCACCGAGCCGGAGAAGGTGATCGGGACGATCCGGTCGCGCACCCACCACTACCCGTTCCGGTTGGTACCGCCCAAGGTGCTCAGCGGCTACCTGGGCGAGGTGTGCGCGTCCGAGGGGATTGCCGTCGAGCCTGCCGTCCTGCCGCTGGTGGTGCGGGCCGGGGCGGGCTCGGTCCGTGACTCGCTGTCGGTGCTCGACCAGTTGCTCGGCGGTGCCGGGGAGGACGGGGTGAGCTACACCCAGGCGACCGCCCTGCTTGGCTACACCCCCGACGCGCTGCTCGACGAGATCGTGGACGCCTTCGCCGCCGGCGACTCTCACGGCGTCTTCGCCGCCATCGACAAGGTGATCGAGGTCGGGCAGGATCCGCGCCGGTTCGCTGAGGACCTGCTGCGCCGGCTGCGTGACCTGATCATCGTCGCCGCCGTCCCGGACGCGCTGAGTTCCGGGCTGGTGGATGTCGCCGCCGATCAGGCGGAGCGACTCAGCTCCCAGGCCAACGCTCTCGGCGCCGGCGAACTCACCCGGGCCGCAGAGGTGATCGCCGTCGGCCTCACCGAGATGCGGGGGACGACCGCTCCCCGGCTGCACCTGGAGTTGATGTGCGCCCGGGTGCTGCTGCCCGGTGCCGACGTGGACGGACGTGGCCTTCACGCTCGGCTCGACCGCCTCGAACGTCTGGTGCAGCAAGGCGTACCGGTCCCTCCGCCAGCCGAGGATGCCTCCC
>NZ_JAYFPT010000067.1:0-52786 GCF_034927565.1 Propionicimonas sp. | reverse complement strand
AGCCGGACGGTCAACGCCTCAGCGGCGCACCGCTCAGGCCACCACGCCAAGCAGATGGACGGCAGTCGCGGCGGTGGCCTCCCGGACGCCGTCGAGGTACCTGCGTGGGTCGACGGCCTTCGGCCGGTCGGCGAGTTCTTGCCGCAGCCGGGCGGTGCCGGCGATCGCCAGAGCGGTGCCGATGTTGACCTTGCGAATGCCGGCACCGACCGCCGCGTCGAGCACCTCGTCAGGCACTCCCGAACTGCCGTGCAGCACCAAGGGCACCGGCACTACCGCGTCCAGGACGGCGATCAGGTCGAGGTCGAGGGTGGCTGTGCGTTCCAGCATCGCGTGGCTGCTGCCGACCGCGACCGCCAGTCCGTCCACCCCGGTGCTGGCGACGAACGCGACCGCGTCATCCGGGTCGGTGCGGACGCCCGGGGCGTGCGCACCATCCTTGCCGCCGACCTCGCCCAGTTCACCCTCGACCCACAGGCCGAGCCGGTGCCCGGCCGCGGCGACCCGGGCGGTGGCAGCAAGATTCTGCTCGTAGGGCAGCGTCGAGGCATCGAACATCAGCGAACCCAGCCCCAGCTCCTCGGCCCGGGCCAGCAGCGCTCCCGCGAGCTCCGGGTCGTCGATGTGATCGGCGTGCAGCGCCACCGGCTGGGTCGCAGCCCGGGCGAGTTCGCAGCAGGCCGCCAGCAGCGGAGCGAAGCCACGGCGGAACCTGATCGCGTTCTGGCTGACCTGCAGAATCAGCCCCCGTCCGGCCTGTTCGGCTGCCGCAACGACGGCTTCGGCCTGCTCCAGGGTGATCACGTTGAAGGCGGCCACCCCACGTCCGCGCCGCCGTGCAGCTGCGATCAGGTCGGCGGTTCGGGCCAGGGTCATATGTCCAACTCTCCGCCCAGCGACCGCGGCAGGTAGCTGGCGTGGGCGGCGGTGAGATCGTCGCACAGGGCCCAGATCTGCTCGGGGGTGAGCGTGGAACTGGCATTCGGATCGGCCAGCACGGCCTGCCGGACATACCGCGGGTCGCCGGTGCGGGCGGCTTCGATCGCCAGTTCGGCCACCGAGAGGTAGGCCCGGTTGAGTGCGGCGCCGAGCAGCGGGACGCTGCCGTAGTGCTGGGGATGGACGCCGGCAGCGTCCACCAGGGCGGGCACCTCGACCACCGCGCCTGCCGGCAGGTTGTCGATCAGGCCACGGTTGACCACGTTGGCATGGATTGTCCGGGTGGTACCGGTGAGCATGGAGTGGATGACCTGCGGCGCGTACTCGGCCGCTTCATCGTGCAACTCCAGGTCGCCGCCGGCGGCCAGGGTGGCGCGGGCCTGTTCGAACTCGCGGACGTTCTCCTCGGAGATGCCCAGGTACTCCCCCGGTTGTAGCCGGTAGCGCTCCACCTGCGCGTCCGAGCGCAGGAACCAACTGAGGTATTCCGAGGAGTGCTCGCTGGTCTCGGTGGGGTAGTAGCCCACCCTGCCGAAGATCTCCACCCGCACCCGGCGTTCGAGTTCGGGGTCGGCAGCGATCGCGGCGCGCAGCCGGGGGTAGAGGTCCTCGCCGTGCCGGCTCCACTCGGTGAGCCAGGCCTGGTGGTTCACCCCACCAGCGGTGTAGTCGGTGCCCTCCAGGGGAACGCCGATCAGCTCGCACAGATCGTGCACCGTCCAGTAGACGCTGTGGCACAAGCCGACCGCCTTCAGTTGGGGCGCGACCACCGACAGCCACCAGATGTTCATCGCCATCGGGTTGGTGTAGTTCAGCAGCCAGGCGTCGGGGCAGACCTCGGCCATGTCGGCAGCGATCCCGGTCAGCACCGGGAAGGTCCGCAGTCCGCGGAACACCCCGCCCACCCCGGTGGTGTCGCCGATGGTCTGCCGCAGTCCGTAGCGGGCCGGGAGCTCCAGGTCGACACGGGTGGCGTCGATCCCGCCGACCTGGATCATGTTCACCACGAAGTCGGCACCGGCCAGGGCCCGCCGGCGGTCGGTTTCGGCGCGCACGCCCAACGGCTTGCCGAGTTGCCGGGCGACATTGCGGGCGGTACCCAGGGCGACATCCAGGCGTTCGGCGTCGATGTCGAACAGGACGAGGTCCACGGTGGGCAGGTCGGGGAAGCGGAGCAGGTCGACGATGAGCTGCCGGGTGAAGACCACGCTTCCGGCACCGACAAAAGTGATCTGGGCCATACCCTGATTCTCGCCAGGACCGCGCAATCCGAGCAACAGATTGAGCGGATTGACGCGCAAATACTCAGCTGAGATGATCGGTTCGTGGTCACTTCGTCACTGCAACCCGCCAACTTCGTCGCCGGACAGCCGGGCAAGCGTTCTCGTCGGCTCGCCGAGCTGCTGGAGTTCATCGGCGGTCGAGTCGAGACCAGCGTCGCTGACCTCACCAAACACTTCGACAGTTCCCCGGCGACAATCCGGCGGGACCTGGCCGTCCTGGCTGACCAGGGCGTGATTCTGCGCACCCATGGCGGGGCCCGCCCGGCCGACGGAGCAATCGAGGTACCGGTGGCGCTGCGAGACACCCGCTATGCCGAGGCCAAGCAGCGCATCGCCCGGGCGACCGTGGCACTGATCCCGCGGGAGCGGCACTCGGTGGCGTTCTGCGGTGGCAGCACCACCGCCTGTGTGGCCCGGGAGCTCGGCTGGCACACCGACCTCACCGTGATCACCAACTCGTTGACCATCGCCACCATGCTGACCCGCTTCCCCCGGCTCAAGGTGCTGATGACCGGCGGCATCCTGCGGCCGCAGTCGCAGGAGCTGGTCGGCGTCCTGGCCGAAGGGACGTTCAACGCCGTCACCCGGATCGGAACCGCGATCCTCGGCGCCGACGGCGTCTCGGCCGAGGACGGCGTGACCACCTACGACGAGACCGAGGCCAGAACGAACCACGCCATGGTCGCCAAGGCGGACCGGACGATCGTCGTGGCAGACGGCTCGAAGATCGGTCGGGCAGCGTTCGCCGCACTGGCAGGGCTGGACGAGATCAACATCCTGGTCACCGACGAGTCGGCAGACCCGGCCGAGTTGGACCGGATCCGGTCAGCCGGGGTACGGGTGGTCGTGGCCGGCGCCAACTCCTAAAGACCGTGAGTCCGATTGACGACGTACTCAGCGTCAGCGGTGCCTCGAGGGACGCTGACGGGCGCGGCAACGCCCGACAATGCGCGCCGGTGATGACCTGCTAGGTGGTGCGACCCGATGCGGCAGACAGCGCTTGCCACATCCTCATCCTCCACACCGGAACAACCAGCGGTTCCTTCGGCGACCGCGTTAGCGCAGTCCCGATCGACACGCTGTGGGCCACCTGAGCGCAACGCCAGGCCACCCGGACCTCACATACCGTCTATCTGACCCGCCTTGGCGCTTAAGCGTGACACGAGGCCACTGTCATCGCCCACTCGCGCCAGAGGTCTCGAAATCGCAGCCATGAACGCACCTCATCGGCATGGACGCAACGTCCGGTGGCTGTGCTGAACGGTGTGATCCCGGCCATCGGTGCTCCTCGTGATGCCCTGGAACACACCCAGAACGAACCACGTGGCTCTCGACGGACACACTCAGCGGAATCTCACGGTCGAGGAACCCCGTCGCACCATGTCACCGTGCCCAGAGGAGGGCAGCACCCCGCGAAACCATTGGGCACGTATTGGGCACGGCCCTGAATTTCAGAGGCCCCAGACTCGATATTCACCGTAGCCAGGGGCCTCTTTTTACACGTGGCAGGTGTAGGATTCGAACCTACGTAGGCTGTGCCGACGGTTTTACAGACCGCTCCCTTTGGCCGCTCGGGCAACCTGCCGTGCGCGAGCACTGTAGCAAAGCGGATCGGTCGACAACTAATCGGCAGTGGCCGAAACTGGTCACTCACTCACGACCGCTGGCGCCGCACCGTTAGCCTTCATTGACACCTCGCCGTGAAGGAGCACCATGACGTCGACTGCCCTCGCGATCCGGCACGTTCGGTTCGAAGACCTCGGCATCCTCGCCCCACTCCTCGCGCAGCGCAGCTACCGCATGTCCTACCTCGATGCGGGCATCGATCCGCTCACCGACGATGCCCTGCTGGAGTCCGACCTGGTGGTCGTCCTCGGCGGCCCGGTCGGGGTCTACCAGACCGCGGCCTACCCATTTCTGGAAGCCGAGAAGCGGGCCATCGCGAGACGTCTCGAGGCCGGGTCGCCGACCCTGGGCATCTGTCTGGGAGCCCAGTTGATCGCTGATGCCCTGGGCGCCGAGGTGGCCGCGACCGGACGCACGGAGATCGGCTACGCCCCGCTCACCCTGACCCCGCAGGGACAAGAGTCCGTCCTCGCACCCGTGGACGGGGTGCCGGTGCTGCACTGGCACGGCGACCAGTTCGCCATCCCGGAGGGCGCCGTAGGCCTGGCTGGCACGCCCGGTTTCCCCCATCAGGCGTTCGCGAGCGGCGCGAACGTCCTCGGCCTGCAGTTCCATCTGGAGGCCGACCACACCCACCTCGAGCCCTGGCTGATCGGCCACGCCCACGAACTCGCCAGCGCGGGCATCGACCCCCGCACCCTCCGCGCCGACGCTGCCAGCCACGGGCCCGCACTGCGTCATGCGGCGACAGCGGTCTTCGCCACCTGGCTCGACGGGCTCGATCGACAGCAGTGAGGCAGAATGGCCCCATGGCTGGTGAGAGCTCTTTCGACATCGTCAACAAGGTCGACCGCATGGAGGTCGACAACGCGCTGAACATGGCCGCCAAGGAGGTGCGCAACCGGTTCGACTTCAAGGGCACCGATGCGGTGATCAAGTGGTCAGGCGAGGTAGTCGAAATGGAGGCCAACGGCGAGGAGCGGGTGAAGGCCGTCCTCGACGTCTTCCAGACCATGCTGGTGCGCCGCAAGGTCGACCTGAAGTCGCTGTCGGCCGGCGACCCGCGGCTGTCCGGCAAGCTGTGGAAGATCAGCGCCACGCTGGACTCCGGCATCAGCGCCGACAACGCCCGCAGAATCGCCAAGCTGATCCGGGACCAGGGACCCAAGGGGATCCGCAGCCAGATCCAGGGCGACGAGTTGCGGGTGTTCTCCAAGAAACGGGACGATCTGCAGGCCGTCCAGAAGCTGATCCGGGACGCCGACTACGACTTTGCCGTCCAGTTCACCAACTATCGCTGATGCGCCCGTCGACTGACTCGGCGAGGTGCGCTGGTCGCCCACGAGGATCGCTGTCGGCGGCCCGGGGATCCCGCGGCGAACGATGCTGTATCACCGTCGGTCCAGCATTGTTTCCTCACCTGCCGTCGTGCCGGCCGGTGATGCCGTGAGGATCGCCACCGTCAACGTCAACGGGATCAGAGCCGCCGTCCGCCGCGGGTTCGGTGACTGGCTGGCCGGACGCGACTGCGACATCGTCGCCCTGCAGGAGGTCCGCTGCCCCACCTCCCTGCTGCCCTACGAGGCCTTCGAGGGCTACCACCTGAGCTACCACGAGGGGAACCTGCCCGGCCGCAACGGGGTTGCGCTGCTCACCCGGGCCGAGCCCGAGGCCATCCGCGAGGGCTTCGGCTACGCCCACGATGCCGAGGGACGCTACCTCGAGGTTGACCTGCCAGGGTTGCGGGTGGCCTCGCTCTACCTGCCCAAGGGCGGCGTCCCGGACACCGACGACCCGGACGAGACCCGCCGCTACCAGCGCAAGATGCGCTTCCTGCGGTCCTTCCGTCCCTACCTGACCAGAACCCGCCGCGAGGCGAAGGCGCAGGGCCGGGAGTTCCTGGTGATGGGCGACTTCAACATCGCCCACACCCGCAACGACCTGCGCAACTGGCGTTCCAACCAGCACTCGGAGGGCTTCCTGCCCGAGGAGCGGGAGTGGTTCGGTTCGATCCTGTCGCCGCGCACCCTGGTGGACGTGGTGCGCCGGCTGCAACCGGACGCCGACGGTCCCTACTCCTGGTGGAGCTGGCGCGGCCAGGCGTTCGCCAACAACACCGGCTGGCGGATCGACTACCACCTGGCCAGCGCCGAGTTGGCCGCGCGCGCCCTCACCGGCGGCACCGATCGCGAGGCCGAGTACGACTCCCGGCTCAGCGACCACGCTCCCGTGGTGGTCGACTACGCCGACCGGTAGCGGGGGCCGTCCTCAGCCCTTGGTGGCTCCCTGGGTCAGTCCGGCGACGATCCACCGGCTGGCGAAGGCGAACAACGCCATCGTCGGCAGGATCGTCAGCACGGCCGCTGCCGACATCGGCCCCCACTCGATGTTGAAGCTGGAGATGAAGCCGTTCAGTGCCGTCGGGATGGTCTTGCGGGAGTCGGTGTTGATCAGGGTCACCGACAGGAAGAGCTCGTTCCAGCAGTTGACGAAGTTGAAGATGAACGTCGCGATGATCCCGGGTGCCATCAGCGGGACGACGATCCGCCACAGGGCGCCCATCCGGCTGGTGCCGTCGACCATCGCCGCCTCCTCCAGGCTGTCGGGGATGTTGTCGAAGAAGCCGCGCAGCATGATCGACGAGAACGGGATGGTCATCGCGATGTAGATCAGGACCAGCCCGAAGCGGGAGTCGACCAACCCCAGCTTGACGAACATCTGGTAGAGCGGTCCGAGCGCGATGAACGCGGGGATCATCTGCGTGACCAGAAAGGCCAGCAGCACCGCACCCTTGCCGCGGAACTGGAACCGGGACAGGACGTACCCGCTCAACATGGCGATCAGGGTCGCAACCAGGCCCGCCGACAGTGCCACGGCGAAGCTGTTCAGCAGGTAGTCGCCGAACTGCGCCTTCTGGAAAAGATGCAGGTAGTTCTCCAGCGAGAACGTCTTCGGCCAGTACCGGACGGGGTACTCCGCGATCTGGCTGGCCGGCTTGAGGGAGGTCAACAGGATCCAGTAGAGCGGGAAGAGGGTGATGATCGCCCAGATCGCCAGGCCCGCTGCCCGGGCGATCTTCAGCGACAACGGGTAGCGGCTGATCATGAGCGCTGGTCCTTTGTCAGCAAGGTCAGGTAGGCACCGGTGAACACCACGAGCACGCCCATCACGATGAAGCCCAGGGCCGAGGCCATGCCGTAGTCGCCCTGCTGGGTGAACTGAATCATCCAGGTGGTGGCGATCTGGGTCTGGTTTGCCGGTCCGCCGCCGGTCATCGCCCAGATGATGTCGGGGAAGTTGAAGATCCAGATCACCCGCAGCAGCACCGTCAGCAACAGCGTCGAGCGGATGTAGGGGACGACGACCCGGGTCAGGGTGCGCCAGCGTCCGGCGCCGTCGAGGGCTGCCGCCTCCCGCAGCTCGTCGGGGACAGACTGCAGCGCGGCCAGGATCATGATGGCGAAGAAGGTCACGCCGTACCAGACGTTGGCGATGATGACGGCCAGCAGCGCCAGGTTCGGGTTGGCCAGCCAGGGAATCGGGACGGACGTGATGCCGGTCCGCTGCAGCAGGTCGTTGATGACACCGAATTCGGAGTTGAACATCCAGCGGAACAGGATGCCGATCAGAAAGCCGGACACTGCCCACGGGTAGAAGATGACCGCCTGGTAGACGCCCCGGAAGCGAAACGTCTGCCGCAGCGCGAGGGCGATCAGGAAGCCGATGACGAACTGGGCGAGCAGTGAGCCGACCACCCAGATCGCCGAGTTGAGCATGGTCTTGCCGAACAGCGGGTCGGCCACGAGCTTCTGGAAGTTGCCCAGGCCCACCCACGGCGTGCTGGTGAGGTCCCACAACGTCCAGCGCTGGAAGGCCATCCGTCCACCCACGAACAGCGGGTAGTAGGTGAAGATGACGACGAAGACGAAAGCCGGGGCCAGATAGCCCAGGATCGTCAACCCGGTGCGGGTCGTGAAGCGCCGCCGGGGCGCGGGGCGGGCGCTCGGCGCGCCCACCCCGCTGGCGACCTCAGAGGCCGTCCGGGCCACCCGTCAGGCCTTCCACTTCTCGGTCCAGTACTGGTCCCAGCCCTTCAGGGCATCGGCAGTACTCAGCTGGCCGAGCAGGACGGACTGCAGGTCGGCCTGCTCCTTCTGCGTCCACTCCGTCCACCAGGCCACTCCGCGCGGCTCGACCACCGAGACGTAGGTCTGTGGCTGCGAGGTCATCTCGACATAGGCCGTCCACGGGCCCGTCTTGAAGAAGTCGTCCTCGGCGGCCGACTTCTGGATCGGCACCAGCGAGTTCTCCTTGGCGAACTTCGAGGACTGCTCCTCGTTGGAGAGGAACTCGATCAGCTTCAGCGCCTCGGCCTTGTGCTGGGTGAAGGAGGTGATGCCCCAGCCGGCAGTGGCCATCGGCCAGGCCGCCTTGCCGGACGGGCCCACCGGGTTCGGCGCGACGCTCCACTGGTCGTCGGTCAGCGAAGATCCCTTGACGGTCGCGATCACCTCGGGATCCTGCAGCAGGAAGGCGGTGGAACCATTGGTGAAGCCCTCCACCATCTCGGCGTAACCCCAGGCCACCGACGAGGGCGGTGAGCCCTTCTTGAACAGCTCGATGTACGTGTCGAGCGCGGCCTGCGACTCCGGTGTCGAGAAGATGGACGCGCCGCTGGCGAGCCGGTAGGCGTTCGTCGGATCGATGTTGTCCATGTTGTAGGCCTCGAGGATCGAGACCATCTGGCCGACGGAATTTGTGCCGCCGCGGAAGGCGTAGCCGTAGCGGTTCTGCGCCGGATCCTGGATCTTCTCCGCCTGCGTGACCAGGTCCTCCCAGCTCTTCGGCGGCCCGGCGAAGCCGGCGTCCTTCACCAGGTCGGTACGGTAGTAGAGGCTCAGCCCGTAGAAGCCGTAGGGGATGAAGTAAGTCTTGCCGTCGGCCGCCATCGCGCCGGCGCCCTTGGCCTGGTCGGTGAGGCTGGCGTAGCCGTCCCAGTTCTTCAGGTCATCGGTGATGTCGGCGAGCCAGCCGTTGTTGCTGAACGGGCCGACGGTCAGGTCGCGGACCTCGAGCACGTCGACGCCGGAGCCGGCCTGCAACATCTGCTGGATCTTGGCGTCGGCCTGATCGGTCGGCGGTGAGATCAGCTGCACCGTGATGCCCGGGTTGGCCTTCTCGAAGTCATCCAGCATGCCCCGGATCAGCTCGGTGCGAGCCGGTGCGGTGAGCGACTCGACCATCTGAAGGGTGACCTCACCTCCGCTGGTACCCCCACCGGTGGTGCCGCCATTGGTCTCCCCGGTGCCGGAACAGCCGGCGAGCGCGAGGGTGAGTGCCGTGACCGCCGCCGTGGCGGTTAGCAGGTGTTTCCGCATCGTTTCTCCTTGTGATTGGTGGTCTTCAGGACGCAGAGGTTCCCCTGTTCCGGTCGACGGACCACTGGTGGAGCAGGGGAATCCCCACCGTGGCCAGGTACTGGTAGTCGGGCAGCGCGTTGTAGGCGTGTGCCGACAGTCGGAAGTAGCCGCGGCCACCGAACTCGGTGAACGCGCCGGCGATGCCGACGGCGTCGCTGAACGGGACGCGCAGCGCGTCCGCCTCGTCATGGCTGCCGCCGAGTTCGCCCGGGAGCCGGACCAGGCGCATCGGGCCGACCGGCTGGCCGACGTCCGGCAACGGGTCGTCCACCAGACCGTCGAGCGCGGCGGCGACCAGCGCGCAGGCCTCGTCCATCAACTGCCGCGCCGCGGTGCGGATGTTGGCCCAGCCCAGGGTCTGATCGAGGTGGCGCCAGGCGAAGGGGGCGACCAACCAGGCCGTGAGGTCCATCGTCCCGTTGTGATCGAACCGCTCGGGGTAGGGCAGGTGCGCCCCCCAGGAGTCGGTCAGGGGAAACAGCTCCTGTCCGTCCCCGCGGCTCACCAGCACGGCGGCTCCGCGCGGGGAACAGGCGAACTTGTGGAGGTTGCCCACCCAGTAGTCGGCCTCGCGGCAGACCGGGTCGGCCAGGACGCCCGGGGCGTGGGCGCCGTCCACCAGCGAGAGGACACCCCGGGAGCGGGCCAGCCGGCACAACTCCTCGACCGGGAAGGCGCGGGCAGTGGCGGAGGTGATCTGGTCGATCACCAGCAGCGACGGGCGATGCCGGTCGAACTCGGCGGTGATGATCGCGACCACGTCGTCGGCAGTCGCGTCGAGCGGAATGTGGGCCATCGTCCAGTGGCCTCCGGTGCGGGTGGCCAGGCGTTGGGCACCCATTGTCACGGCCCCGTAGCCGTGATCGGTCACCAGGACGTCAACCGGACCGCGTCCCAGCAGCGACTGGTACACGACGGAGGCGCCGGCCGAGGCGTTCAGCACGAACCCGAGCCTGGCCGGATCGACCCGGAGCAACGCGGCCATCTCGGCGCGGGCTGCGGCGATCCGCTCCGGCTGGGAGGCGAACCAGCGGACCGGGTTCCACTCCACCAGCCGCCGCAACCTGTCCTGCTCGGCCTGCACGGCCTCCGGGACGGCGCCGAAGGAGCCGTGGTTGAGGTGGCGCACCCGCGGATCGAGCGTCCAGCGGGGTTCTGGGTCGACGACAACGACACCCTCCGGCGCAGTGTGGTGAATCGGCATCCGCCCTCCTTGTCGGACAATCATTATCGTCATCACCGGCAAAACGCCAGAGCCAGCCAAGATTTCGCAGTGATTGTCTGACAATCGTTACATTCGGCAAGATAGGGGCATGGATTCGCCTGTAAGCGCCGTCGAGATCGCCCGGCGCGGGCTGTGCCGCATGATCGCCACCGGCGAGCTGGCAACTGGCCAGTTGCTTCCCAGTGAGGCCGAACTGTGCGAACGGTTCGAGGTCTCGCGCAGTTCGCTGCGTGAGGCCCAGAAGATGCTCGCCGTCGCGGGCGTGCTGACCGCCCGTCCAGGGAGCCGCACCGCGGTCTCCGACATGTCGGCGCAGCAGATGATGTCCGGACTGGAGATGATCATCCCGCTGCTGCCACTCGACCGGTTTCTCGAACTGTTCCCACTCCGGGAGGTGCTGGAGGGCCACGCCGCCGCACTCTCGGCAGCGAAGGTGTCGGACGGCCAGTGCCGGCGGCTGGCCGAACTGGCCGACGAGCTCGCCGCCACCGAACCCTCCGATCGGGCCCAGCTGCTCGACGCGGACTTCCACTCCATGATCATCGACGGCGCCGGCGATGAGGTGATCGCCGCCCTGCTGGCGACGATCCGGCGGCGCGGACGCGACTACCACGTCTACGAGGACGCCGGCCATGCCGATCTCAAGGTCATCAGCGACCAGGCTCACCACAAGATCGCCCAGGCGATCGCCGGACGGGATCCGGAGTCGGCGCGGTTCCTGGCCATGCAGCACGTCCGCACCACCCGCGAGTGGCTGGAGGGCATCCGGCCCGGGCCGGTGATCTTCGAGGCCGGCACCCCACCGCTGCCGGCAGCGGTCTCGCCAACGCCGGCAGCGGGGACGGGCCGGCTCAGGCGGTGAAGATCGCCGCCACCTCGGCGGGCGTGACCTCGTCGAGGCTGGCGTGAGTCCAGTGCGGAGTGCGGTCCCGGTCCACCAGTTGAGCGCGCACGCCCTCGGCGAAGTCGGGGTGCCGGGCCAGTGCCGAGCAGGCCACCAGGTCCTGGGCGGCCACCTCGGCCAGCGTGAGCCCGGCCGCCCGGCGCAGCGCCGCCAATGCCACGTGCACCGCCAGCGGGCTGCGGGCGCGCAGCGTCTCGGCCGCCTGGTGGGCCTGGGGTTGCGGGTGCCGCGACAACCGTTCGAGGATCGCCACCGGGTCATCACCCGCGTAGCACTCGGTGATCCAGTCGTGGTCGACGGCCAGCACCGGGGACGGCAGGGTGCCCACCACCCGGTCGGCCAGCCCCAGCCAGAGCGCGTCCGCCGCGTTCACCGCCGTACCGGTCAGTGCCAGGTGGGTGCCGACCTCGGCAGGCATCCGGGAGAAGTACCAGGTCACCAGCACGTCGGGGTAGAGGCCGATCTGGGTCTCCGGCATCGCCAACTGCGAGGTCGGCGTCACCACCCGGTCGGAGCCGTGCACCGACAGTCCCATCCCGCCACCCATCGTGATGCCGTCCATCACCGCGGTGTAGGTCTTCGGGAACTCGGCGATCGCCAGGTTCAACGCGTACTCGAACCCGAGGAACTCCGCCGGGTCGGACCCGTCGCCGATCACCGCGCGCAGGGCGCGGACGTCAGCCCCGGCGCACAGCCCACGCTCTCCCGCGCCGGTCAACTCCACTCGCTCGACCTCGGGGTCGACGGCGAAGTCGTCCAGAACCCGGCGGATGGTCTGCAGCATCGCGTAGGACAGCGCATTGATCGCGCGCGGCCGGTTCAACCGGATCCTGCCCACGCCCGCGACGACGTCGACCAGCACCTCGGGTTCACTCATCGATGGATCTCCTGCAATTCGAGGGTTGACTGAGCGTGAGCCTGGGTGTGCCGCCAGACGAGCGCAAGCAGCAGGGCGGCCGCTCCGAAGACCAGCCCGATCGCGTCGTTGCGCCAGGCCAGGCCTCCGGCACCATAGGTCAGCAGCGTGGCCATCACCACCACCGAGAGCTTGACCACCCGATCGGACGGCCGGGTCAGCGGCAGCAGCAGCCCACCCCAGGTGACGTACCAGCTGTTCATCGCGATCCCACCGAAGGCGAACAGCAGCCAGCCCCAGCTCAGGAAGGCCAGCGGACGCCGGCGGCCGACGGTGAGCGCCAGCCAGACCATCGCCACGCCGGTGAGTGCCAGGCCACCGATCCGGATCCCGTTCCACGCCGACACGGCGGCTTCCGGCTGGCCGAGCAGGGTGAGGATCGCCAGCGCGGCACCCCCGATCAGGCTGGTCGGCGCCAGTGTGATCACCGCTCCCGGGACGGTCGCCGCCCACACCCAGCCATAGCCGAGCCCGGACAGCCAGGTGATCCCGGCGAAGACGCCCGCCCCGATCGCGGTCGCGAGCGCCAGCCGTCCCAACGCCCGCAGGCTGTCCCGCCACCGGAACGACTCCCAGGGATGGTCGATCAGCGCGACCGCCCACGCCGCCAGCAGGGCCGGCTGTTTGATCGACGTTGCGACGCCCACGGTGATCGCGGCCAGCCAGAACCGGCGGTCGAAGGCCAACCAGAGCGCGAGCACCACCAGCCCCATCATCAGGGCGTCGTTGTGCGCCCCGCCGATCAGGTCGATCACCAGGATCGGGTTGAGCACCGCGAACCAGGCGGTGAACTCCCGGTCCACACCGACCCGATCGGCGAGCTTCGGGAGCAGGACGACGATCAGCGCCACTCCCACCAGCGCGGGGATCCGCATCAGCGTTGCCGCCACGTAGGGGTTGTTCTGGGCGAGGATCACCAGGCCGTGGAAGAGCTGCAGCGACAGCGGCGGGTACATCGCGGTGGTATAGCGCCAGGCCCAGGCGGCCTGGTCGGCGAACGCGCCCGGCAGCACGCTGATCGGGTTCTCGTAGGGGTTGAGCCCGTTGCGCAGCAGCCAGCCCTCGGCGGCATAGGCGTAGGCATCGTGGCTGAACACCGGAGGCGCGAGCAGGAACGGGAGGCTCCACAGCAGACAGACCGCCCACGGTCTGGCGACCAGCGTCGGCCGGGGCCGCAGTCTCAGCCAGGCGTCCGCCAGCAGCCCCAGCCCGGCCACTGCCAGGGCGGTGCCGAGCACCCGCACCGGCCAGGAATCCAGCCCGAGGGCACGCAGCGGCTCCCACCACGGACTGTTCTGCGGCAGGTAGGCCGGGGTCAGCGAACCGGCGAACAGCAGCACGGTTCCCAGCAGGCCACGCCGGACCGCGCGCGACGACCACGCCTCCGCGAGTTCGCGGCGGCGTGCAGCCAGGTTCGGCGGCGCCACGGATGATCCTTCCAGGGGTTACCCGACAGCCTATTCCCCCGCCGTGGTGGCCACTGGCCGCACCACCGTCCACCGCCATCACCCGTTGTCACTCGCTGCTCGTCGCAGCCGGTAAGCTGGCTGGACGGGGCTGAGCGAGGACGGTATCGGCGCGGCCGCCAGAGAAAAGAGACATTCCAGATCCATGAACGACATCACGACGCTCGACCATGTGGTGATCCGTTTCGCAGGCGATTCCGGCGACGGCATGCAGCTGACCGGCAACCGCTTCACCCACGAGACAGCAGTGGCCGGCAACGACTTCTCGACGCTGCCGAATTTCCCCGCGGAGATCCGCGCCCCAGCAGGCACCGTCGCCGGGGTCTCCAGCTTCCAACTGCACTTCGCGGACTTCGACATCCGCACCCCCGGCGACCATCCGGACGTGCTGGTGGCGATGAACCCGGCAGCACTGCGGGCGAACATCGCCGAACTGGTTCGGGGCGGCACGATCATCGCCGACTCCGCCGACTTCACCGCCCGCAACCTGGCCAAGGTCGGCTACGCCTCCGACCCGCTCACCGACGGGTCGCTGACCGACTACCAGGTGTACGCCTTCGACCTCACCGCGCAGACCATCGCCGCGGTGGCCGAACTCGGCCTGGGCCGCAAGGACGCCGTCCGCACCCGCAACATGTATGCCCTCGGCCTGCTCAACTGGATGTACGACCGGTCGCTGGACGGCACGATCGACTTCCTGGCGCACAAGTTCGCCGGGAAGCCCGACATCCGCGACGCCAACATCGCCGCGTTGAAGGCCGGCCACGCCTTCGGCGAGACCGCCGAACTGATCGCCACCCGGTACCGGATCGCTCCGGCCCCGGTGCTCCCCGGCACCTACCGGCAGATCTCCGGCAACAAGGCCCTCGGCTTCGGCCTGATGGCCGGCGCCGCCCGCGCCGGGCTGCGGCTCTTCCTCGGCGCCTACCCGATCACCCCGGCCTCCGACGTGCTGCACAACCTTGCCGCGGCCAAACAACACGGGGTGACCACCTTCCAGGCCGAGGACGAGATCGCCGCGATCTCCTCGGCGATCGGGGCCTCCTTCGGCGGCCAGCTCGGCGTGACCGTCACCTCCGGCCCGGGCATGGCGCTGAAGTCTGAGGCCGTCGGCCTGGCGGTGATGCTCGAACTGCCGCTGGTGGTGTGCGACGTCCAGCGTGCCGGGCCGTCCACCGGGATGCCGACCAAGACCGAGCAGGCCGACCTCACCCAGGCGCTGTTCGGCAGGCACGGCGAGGCCCCGTTGCCGGTGATCGCCGCCGCCTCCCCTGCCGACTGCTTCGACGCCGCCTTCGAGGCCGTCCGAATCGCGATCACCTACCGCACCCCGGTGATCCTGCTGTCCGACGGCTATCTGGCCAATGGCGCCGAGCCGTGGAACGTCCCCGACCTGGCCTCGCTGCCGGCGATCGACCCGGCCTTCGCCACCGAGCCGAACGGCCCGGACGGCAGCTTCCTGCCGTACGCCCGCGACGCGAAGCTGGCCCGGGCCTGGGCGATCCCGGGCACCCCCGGGCTGGAGCACCGGGTGGGCGGCATCGAGAAGGCCGACGGCACCGGCAACATCTCCTACGACCCGGCCAACCACGAGCACATGGTCGGCCTGCGGGCCGCCAAGGTGGCCGGGATCGCCGCGGAGCTGCCACCCGCGGTGGTCGACGACCCGAGCGGACGGGCGCGCGTCCTGGTGGTCGGCTGGGGTTCCACTCAGGGTCCGATCGCTGCCGCGGCACGACGCGTCCGCAGCACCGAGCGTGCGATCGCCACCCTGCACCTGCGCCACCTCAATCCGCTGCCGTCCAATCTCGGGGAGGTCCTGCGGGCCTACGACCGGGTGATCGTGCCCGAGATGAACCTCGGGCAGCTCGCACTCTGGCTGCGCGCCACCTACCTGGTGAACGCCGAGAGCTACTCGCGGGTGCGCGGCCTGCCGATCCCGGTCGCCGAATTGGCCGCAGACCTTGAGGCCATTGTGGATGAGGAGGAAGCCAAGTGAGTCAGCAGATCTCCGCCGGGCTGCGCACCGTGCCGCTGGCTGTCGAGCCGCTGAACCGCAAGGACTTCACCACCGACCAGGAGGTGCGCTGGTGCCCCGGCTGTGGCGACTACGCCATCCTGGCCACCTTCCAGGGTTTGATGCCGCAGTTGGGCATCAAGCGTGAGAACACGGTGATCGTGTCCGGGATCGGCTGTTCCTCGCGGTTCCCGTACTACGTGGACTCCTACGGCATGCACTCCATCCACGGCCGGGCCCCGGCGATCGCCACCGGGCTGGCGATGGCGCGAGAGGACCTGGCGGTCTGGGTGGTGACCGGGGACGGGGATGCGCTCAGCATCGGCGGCAATCACCTGATCCACGCCCTGCGCCGCAACGTGAACATCACGATCATCCTGTTCAACAACCGGATCTACGGGCTCACCAAGGGCCAGTACTCCCCCACCTCCGAGACCGGCAAGGTGACCAAGTCGACTCCCGCCGGCTCGGTGGACACCCCGTTCAATCCGGTGTCGTTGGCGCTGGGTGCCGAGGCGAGCTTCGTCGCCCGCACCGTCGACTCCCACCGGGCCCATCTGACCGAGGTGCTCGGTGCCGCGATCAGCCACCGCGGGGCGTCCCTGGTCGAGATCTACCAGAACTGCCCGATCTTCAACGACGGCGCCTTCGACGGCCTGAAGGGGCCCGACTCCGGGCTGATCCCGCTGCGGCACGGCGAGCCGATCGTCTTCGGGCCCGACAACGCCCAGGGCATCGTCCGCGGTGCCGGCGGCGTGCTGCACGCCGCGCCGGTCGCCGAGGTCGGCCTGGAGAACGTCCTGGTCCACGACGCCCACCGCGCCGACCCGGGGCTGGCCTTCGAGCTCTCCCGGCTGACCGATGCCGGCACCGTGGTGAACGCTCCGGTGGGGATCTTCCGGGATGTCGAGCGCCCCGCCTACGACGACCTGGCGCGCTCCCAGGTCACGATGGCCGACGATCCCGCCGAGCGGCTCGCCGCCCTGCAGGGACTGGTCAACGGGCCGGACACCTGGGTGGTCTGAACCGGACCGGCCCGCGCTCAGGATGCCCGGCCGACCCGCCAGTAGCCGACGAACATGATCCGGTGCTTGGGTACGCCGGCGGCCACCAGGTGCCGCCGCCCCTCGGTGGCCAGGGCCTGCTCGCCCACCACGT
Source organism: Propionicimonas sp. (assembly GCF_034927565.1). Classification (GTDB taxonomy): domain Bacteria; phylum Actinomycetota; class Actinomycetes; order Propionibacteriales; family Propionibacteriaceae; genus Propionicimonas. The sequence continues at coordinate 35,832 of NZ_JAYFPT010000067.1, read as the reverse complement.
AGGCCGACAGCAGGTGCGGGTTGGCGGGGGTGAACTCCCGCAGCCCGGCCAGCGCCAGCTCCCCGGGGGTGGCGTGCGGGTTGTCGCGGGGCAGCCACTGCACGGTGACTCCCTCGGGACGCTCGACCGGCTGGGTGTCGGCGGCGTCCGGTACCTCGATGAGCGCCAGCCCGCGGGCCTCGGCCGGCAGGTCACGCAGGATCCCCAGGATCGCCGGCATCGCCGACTCGTCGCCCACCAGCAGGTGGAAGTCGGCGTCCGGGAGCAGGTCGAAGCCGGTGCCCTGGTCGATCAACGCCACCTGTTCGCCGGGCTCGGCGGCGACCGCCCACCGTCCGGCGATCCCCTCGTCGCCGTGCACCACGAAGTCGATGTCGAGTTCACCGGCCTCGATCCGCAGTTCGCGCACCGTGTAGTTGCGAAACACCGGACGATTCCCCGCCGGGGTGCGCAGATACTTCAGGTAGCCGGTCATGCCGAACTGGTCGGGCATCCGGGAGAGATCAGCCGGGCCGTCGGTGCCGGGCAGGAAGATCCGGAACCACTGGTCGTAGCCGTGGCGGGGCAGCTGCCGCAGGTCGTCGCCAGCCAGGGTCAGCCGCACCACGTGGGGTGAGAGCTGGTGCCGCCTGATCACCTCCGCGGTGTAGAGCCCCCGCCCCTTGCGTGCGTCCTTGAATGCCACCGTCGCCTCCTGCTCTGGTCTGTGCGTTGGGAGACGCTGGGGTGCGGCACTGCCCCACCGTTGCGGTGCCGGGCTCGGCCGTGGCTCAGCGCATCCTTAGGTAAGGCTAACCTTAGCCAGGTTGCCCGAGTCGGGCCGCTCCGGCTCGACCAGCGGGATCGGTGGACCGGGCCGCAGCCGGACGGAATCGCAGCCGGGATACCCCCGGAGCAGGCCGGAGCGCGCTTCCCTGCCGCCAGGGCTTCTCAGGCGGGGACTCGGACGGTCAGGGCCCCCGGAAGCACCCTGCACGACAGGCTGCGGACCTCCCCGACCGGGTCGCCGTCCAGTTCGGCCTGGACAGGTTTCACCGCGTCGACCTCGATCGCACTGCCTGTGACATAGCTGACCGTGCGGTGTCCCCGGCGGTGCCTGCTGAGGATGTGCACCATCAGGGCCAGCCAGCTGGCCAGCGAGCGGGGCGAGACCACCACGGCGTCCAGCCGGCCGTCGTCGACTCGCGCATCGGGCATCAGCTGCAGGCCGCCGGTGAGTTCCCCGCAGTTGCCGACCAGGACGGTGGCCGCCCGCTGCCGCGCCGTCCGCTGGTCGCCGGCGGTGACCGCCACCGCGAAGCCGGCGCGGAACAGTGCCTTCAGCCCACCCAGCACGTAGGCGAACCAGCCGATCCGCCGCTTCAGGGAGGTGCTGGTCTGTGCCATCGTCTCGGCATCCAGGCCCATCCCGGCCATCACCAGGAAGATCTCCGGCTGGCGGTTGTCGAACCGGACGCTGCCGACATCGATGGCGGCGTCGCGGCCGGTCAGCGCCACGGTCAGGGCGCGGGTCAGGTCACCGGTGGGCAGCCCGAGGTTGCGGGCCAGCAGGTTCCCGGTGCCGCTGGGCAGCAGCCCCAGCACCGCGCCGCTGTCCAGCAGGCCGGCAGCCACCGCGCGCACCGTCCCGTCCCCACCGAGCGGGCACACCAGCCGGGCTCCGGCCGCGACCGCGTCACGGGCCTGGCCGGTGCCGGGGTCAGACGCAGTGGTCTCGTACCACAGCGGCTCCGGCCAGCCGTTGTCGGCACAGACCCGGGTCAGCTCGTGCCGGGTGACGGCGGGGTCATCGAGCTTCACCGGGTTCACCACCACTGCCCAGCGCTCCTCCGGCCGCGCGGACGGCGGCACTGCCGGCGGTTGCTCGCCGGAACCAGACGAGTCGGACATGGTGGTGATCGGCCTCCAGCGCGGGAACGGGTGAGTGAAGGCTACCGGGGTCCGGGAATCACACCTCGGCGATGTCCAGCGGCAGTACCAGCGGACGTCCGGTGACCGGGTCGGGTACCACCTGGCAGGCCAGGTCGTAGACCTGCTCGATGAGCTCGGCGGTGACGATCTCCTCCGGTGTGCCCCGGGCAACGATCCGACCCTGTTTCATCACGATCAGGTAGGTGGCATACCGGAAGGCCAGGTGCAGGTCGTGCAGCACCAGCACCACCGTTCGGCCGGCCCGGTGCAACCGCCGGGTGAGGTTCAGCACCTCGATCTGGTGAGCGATGTCGAGGTAGGTGGTCGGTTCGTCGAGCAGCAGCAGGGGGGTCTCCTGGGCCAGCGCCATCGCCACCCAGACTCGCTGCCGCTGGCCACCGGAGAGCTCGTCGACATTGCGGTCGGCCAGGTCGGCGACATTGGCGGCGATCAGTGCCTCCACGACCGCGCGTTCGTCCCCGGACGACCACTGCCGCAGCAGGTTCTGGTGCGGGTAGCGACCACGGGCGACCAGATCGGAGACGGTGATCCCGTCCGGGGCCGACGGCGACTGCGGCAGCAGGCCGAGCTTGCGGGCAACCGCTTTCGGTGCCAGCTGCTCGATCGGCTGGCCGTCCAGCAGCACCCGGCCGGCCCGGGTGGGCAGCATCCGGGCGAGTGCCTTCAGCAGGGTGGACTTGCCGCAGGCGTTGGGCCCGACGATGACGGTGAGTTCCCCTTCCGGGATGGCCACCTCGATGTCGTGCAGCACCACCTGCTGGGTGCCGTAGCCGACCTGCAGGTTCTCGCCGGTCAGCCGGCTGGGAGGTGCGGGAGTCACAGACGTTTCCTTTCCACGGCCAGCAGCCAGACCAGGTAGAGCCCGCCGAGCGAACCGGTGATCACTCCGACCGCCAGTTCGGTGGGCGCGAACAGCCGCCGGGCGATCAGGTCGCTGACCAGCACCAGCACCCCGCCCATCAGGGCCGCGCCGAACAGCGCCACCCCGGGCGTGCGGGTGAGCTTGCGCACCAGGTGCGGTGCGGCCAGGGCGATGAACGCGATCGGCCCGGTGGACGCCGTCGCCACCCCCATCAGCGCCACTCCAACGACGATCAGCACCAGCCGGGAGCGCTCCACTCGGACGCCCAGACCGGTAGCGGTGGCGTCCCCGAGCGGCAACTGACCGAGCGGACGGACCCAGGCGACCGCGAGCGGGGTGAGCACGGCCAGCGCGACCGCGACGGCGGTCGCCTCCGGCCACAGCGTGCTGTTCAGCGAGCCGGCCAGCCACTGGGAGGCGGTCTGCGCGGCTTCCAGCGGTGCCTTCACCACCAGCAGGGAGTTGATGGAGGCCAGCACCGCGCCGACCCCGATGCCCACCAGCACCAGCCGGAAGCCTGCCACCCCGGACCGCCAGGCCAGGCCGTAGACGATCGCGGCAGTGATCAGGCCGCCTGCCACCGCGGCGAGTGCGACCGCGAGGGTGTCGCCACCGAACACGATGATCTCCAGCAGCGCGCCGGTCGCCGCCCCGGTGGTGAAGCCGATCACGTCGGGACTGCCCAGCGGGTTGCCGGAGACGGTCTGGAAGATCGCCCCGGACATGCCCAGCGCGGCGCCGACCAGCAGTGCGGTGACTGCCCGGGGCAGCCGTACCTGGGTGACGAAGTACTGGGCCAACGGGTCCTCGGCGGTGCCGGCCAGCGAGGCCAGCACCTGGTCGAGGGTGATCGGGTAGTCGCCGATCAGGATGCCGACGACAGCCGCTGCGACCGCGACCAGCAGCAGTACCAGGTAGACGGCCGCGGCGCGGCGCTCGAACCGAACCCGCAGCCCGCCCAGGCCCAGCACCGCATGCCGCCGCCGCAGGCTGGCCTGCGCCAGGTCAGCGGCCACCTCCCGGTCAGCCAGCCCCGTCCTCACAGCGCCGCGATCTTCCGACGGCGGACGATGGCGACGAACACCGGCGCCCCGATCAGCGCGGCGATCACCCCGACCGGGGCCTCCTGTGGCCGCACCACCACCCGGGCCAGCACGTCGGCTACCAGCAGCCAGACCGGGCCGAGGATGGCCGAGAACACCGTCACCCAGCGCTGGTCGGAGCCGACCACCAGCCGGGCGGCAAACGGCACCGCCAGGCCGACGAAACCGATCGGCCCGACCGCCGCGGTGGCCGCCCCGCAGAGCAGCGTGATCGCGATCATGGTGCCGACCCGGGTGCGCTGGACCCTCACGCCCAGCGCCTTGCCGGTGTCGGTGCCGAGTGCCAGCGCGTTGAGCGCCGGGGCGAGCAGCAGTGCCAGCAGGGTGCCGGCCAGGATGAACGGCCCGACGGTGGCCAGGATCGGGTAGAGGCGTCCCTCCAGCGATCCCGAGACCCAGAACCGGAACTCGTTGTAGGCGGTCTGGTCGGCCAGGATGATCGTCTGGGTGAGCGCCTGCAGGGCGGCGCTGATCGCCACCCCGGCCAGGGCCAGCCGGGTGGGGGTGGCGGCCTGGCGCTGCGAGGTACCGAGCAGGTAGACCGCTACCGAGGCCAGCGCGGCCCCGGCGAAGGCGAACCACAGGTAGAAGCCGATCCCGCTCACGCCGGTGAGGGCGACCACCAGCACCACCGCCACCGAGGCGCCGGCGTTGACGCCGAGGATGCCCGGGTCGGCCAGCGGGTTGCGGGTGAGCGACTGCATCAGGCTGCCGGCGATGCCCAGGGCGGCCCCGACGACCACGCCCAGCAGGGTGCGTGGCACCCGCAGGTCGTGCAGCACCGTCGACTCCGCGGTGCCGTCCGGGGCCAGCAGCAGCGCCCAGGTGCGGTCCAGCGGAATGTCCTTCGAGCCCAGCGACAGCGACAGCAGGACGGCCAGGGCCAGCACCGCGACAGTACCGACCAGGGCGGCGGCGCGGATCCGGCCCGGCCGGGTGATCCGGGGCTCGACCAGCGACGGCGGCCGGCCGTCGGTCAGGGTCGGGCTGGTCATTCCCCGCCGAGGCCGGCGGCCGGCCGCGTCGACTGCCGGTTCCGACGGGCCAGTGCCCAGCCGACGGCGCCACCGCCCACCACTACCGAACCGGCCAGCGCGGCGATGCCGGCGACCGGGGTCGTGCCGGTCGTCACCTCGGCGGCGGTGGCCGGGGCCGGCGCGGGTGCCGAGCTGATCGGTGAAGAGTTGGAGACGGGCGTTGCGGGCGCAGCGGACGCCTGCTCGGCGACCGGCGCGACGGTGGCAGTGGCGGTCGGGGACGGTGCCGCGCTCGGGCTGGCCTCCTGCCCGGCCACCTCGAGTTCGACGGTACCGCCGGCGATGCTGCCGTCCGCCTTCGCCGACCCGCCACCTTTCACGGTTGCGCCGGAACCGCCGGCGTCCTTGCTCGAGGAGCCTGTGGCGACCACGGTGAAGTCGTTCCCGCCGCGGCGGGTGTAACCCTGGTACCCCAGCTTCTCGCCGGTCTTGGCGTCGTACACGTCGCCGGTGGCCAGCATCCGCAGCCAGTGTTTGCCGGGAGCCAGGTTGGGCACCACCAGCGAGCCCTTCGCGCGACCCTTGCCGTTCAACTTCTGGGTGTGGTAGACGCAGGCGCCGTGCGAGGTGTCGGTGCACGCGGTGCCGTCGTCGATCTTGATGTACACGGTCTCGTTGGCCGGGAAGCCGGACACCTCGAAGTTCAGCCGGTCGCCGGCTTTCACTTTCTTCGGCCACACCCGCGAACTGGTGCCCGGGCTCTCCGGCCCGGGGCCGTCCGGGGGCAGCGCCCGGGCGGCCAGGGGCAGGCCCAGGGCCAGTCCGCCGGCGAGCAGCAGGGCGGCGAGCGCGCGTCCGGCACGTCGGGGGGTGGAGGTCGTGGTCATGGTCGGTTCCTCGATGCTTGCGGGGTCAGGGACGGGGCCGGGCCGGTGTGCGCAGCACGATCACACCGCTCGCCGAGCCGGCCAGCACCAGCACTGCCAGGCCGAGCAGCACCAGGGTGATCGTGGTGTCGCCGGCGACGGGGGCCGGCGGGGCCGCCGCACCGGCCGGTACGGACCCGGCGGGTTCACCGGAGGTCCCGGGGACGTCGGCCACGCCTGTGTCCGGGTCCGCGGCGGGCAGCGCGGCCGGGCCGTTGGCGGTCACCCAACCGACCAGAGTGCCTTCGGCGTCGACCAGGGCGAGTTTGTGGATCCCGTCCGGCAGCCCGCCGATCGCCACCGTGATGGTGTGGTCGGTGCCCACCTGCACCCAGTCGGTGGCGACCACCTGGCCGGTCTGGGTGTAGAGGAAGGGATAGACCCAGTGGCCGCCGGCCACCGGCGGAATGGTGACCGTCAGCGTGCCGCCGGCGGTGACGGCGGTGAGCGTGCCGACATTGCTGTCGTCCAGGTCGGCGTAGCCGGGTACCGGCTGGGCCGGCGCCTTGGCCGGCCGGGGCTGGCCCAGCAGCAGGCTGGCAGGTTGCGGAGCGCCGAGGGTGATCGGCCTGAGGGTACCGCCGGTCTTCGGTGCTGCCACCGTGGCCGTCGTCCAGCCGAGCAGACCACCGCTGCGGTCCTGGACGCTCAGCTTGTTCGTCCCGGTCGGCAGGCTCGCCCCGGCCAGCGGCAGGGTGACCCGGTGCTTGTCGTTGACCTGGTACCAGGTGTTGTTCCAGGGGAAGCGGGGCGACTGACCGTCGTAGAGATTGACGTAGACCCAGTCGCCCGGCGCCGCCGCCGGCACGGTCACCACCCAGCGTTTGGCCTGCTGGTCGATCTGCACCCCACCGCGGGCGGCGGCGGTGAGGTCCTCGGTGGCGTGCAGCGGGTCGGGAGCGGCGCTCGGCCGGCCCGGCTTCACGTTCTCCAGCGGAACGCCCTCGGCCACCACGGTGAACTCCGGGGTCTTCATGGTGCGCGACGGGTCGGGCCGCTTGCCCTGGTAGTAGGGGTCGGCGCTCAGCGTGCGGGTCATCAGCCGCAGGGTGTAGGAGCCTTCACCAAATGCCGGCACCGAGTCGGCCCGGGTCGGCAGCGGGACGGTGACGTCGAAGGAGCCGTAGCGGTCGGCCTCGATGGTGTACCAGATGGTCTTGTTCGAGGCGCAGGCCCCGGCCGGGCAGCTTCCCACCTCCTTGCCGAGGTTCGCGTCGAACAGCCGCGCGGTGTCGATCGAGCGGTGAGAGTAGGCCCCGTCGTTGAGCTTGATCGCGATCAGCGAGCCGCCGCCGACCAGGTTGCACCAGTTCCTGCCGGTGAGCCGGATGCTGCCGCCGACATTGGCCGCCGGTGTCGCCATGCCGGGGGCGAGGTGGTAGCTGGCCGCGCCCGGGGCGGCGGTGCAGGTGGCTCCCTGTCCCGGTTCCGGGACGTAGGGGACGTTGTCGATGGTCAGCGGCTCGGACACCCAGTACCGCGCGACGTCGCCGAGGGCGGTGCCGTCGTCGGTGGTGGTCAGCTCCACGGCGACGAAGTCGCCCCCGCCGGCTTCGGCCGGCAGCGGCAGCCGGACGTCGAGGTCCCCGGTCTCGGACGCCTGTACCACCTGCCACACGGTCGGGTCGGCAGGGTTGGCGGGGTTGCGGTAGTAGGCGCCGGTTTCGTCCTGCAGCCGGACCGTGACGGTCGAGCCCCACTGCCGGTCCTTGGTCAACCAGCCGGTGCCGGTGAGGGCGGCGGTCTGCCCGGAGCTCACCTGCTGCTGCAGCCAGGCCACTGCCTGGTCGCCGGGTTCCTCGGAGGCGAAGGTCTGGTGCTGATAGGGCGGCTCGGCCAGCGCTACCTGGTCGTCGAGCGACTCCACGACCGTGAAGTACAGCGAGCCGCCGCGCTGCCGGTCGGGTGGGTTGCTGAGCAGCGAACCGGTGAGCATCCGGAAGCTGTGGGTGGTGCCGGGGGCGAACTTCGCGTCAAGGTCAGCCTGACTGTAGCTGCCTTTGCCGTCGCTGGTCGGGGACACGGCGTCGAGGGTTGGCCAGGGGATCTCCACCCGCCAGCTGCCGTCCACGTCCGCCTGCACGATCGCATGCGTCCGGCGGTCGCTGACCTGCTGGCCGGTGGCGGGGTTGGTGAACAGCCGTTTGGCGTAGACCGTATTCGGGTCGCCGGAGAACTCGGCATCGAAGAAGAAGTTCACCACCGAGCCGGTGCGGTTGTCGGTGGCGAGATAGCCGCTGATGCCCTCAATGACGATCGGCTGACCAGCCACCACCTTCTCCGGGCCGCGGAAACAGAACGGGATGCCAGTATTGGCCGCGCCCGGGCCGTAGGAGGTGCCGCAGTACTCCCGCACCACGTCACGTGGCGTCACGGTCAGGGTCGCCGCTGTGGTCACGACGCCGTCCGGAGCCGCCGGGTTGCGGAACACTGCCCGGAACCGCTGACCGTTCTGGGCCCGCGTGACGGCGTCGATCGTGTAGCTGGTCGCCGTGGCGCCGCGCAGGTCGAGCCAGCTGAGGCCGCCGTCGGCCGAGCGCTGCCACTGCACGGCGGGTGCCGGTGTCCCGCTGGCCGCGGCGGTGAAGGTGACCAGCTGACCCTCGGTGCGGATGGCGTCCTGCGGGTTTCCGGTGACCACCGGCGCGGCGGTGGTCGAGCCGGGCTCGACGGTGAGGGTCGCCACCGCGCTCGGGGTGCTGCCGGCGGTGTTGGTGGCCACCGCCCGCACCCGCTGGCCGGTGCGGTCAAGTCCGGCGGCTGCCAGGGTGAGGGTGGTGCCGGTGGCGCCGGGGATCGCGACCCAGTCCTGGCCCTCGGCGGCCTGCCACTGCAGGGTCGGTTCCGGGGCGCCGACCACCGCAACCGTGAAGTGGGCGTCCTGGCCCTCGGTCACCGTCAGGTCGCGCGGCTGGAGGGTGAACGTGGGTGCCACCGGCTCGGGTTCAGCAGGCTCACCCGCGACGGTGAGCGTCAGCGCGATGGTGCGCGAGACGTCCGGACGGGTGCAGCCGCCGGTGCAGACCTCGTTGCTGTAGAGGGTGCCGGAGAGCAACTGCAGGGTGACGGTCTCGCCCGCGGCCAGGGTGGGCGGGTTCTGGGCGAGGTCGGCGGTGGGCCAGGGGATGTCGATCGTCCAACTACCCGGGGTGGCGCCGCCCCACCAGTCACCGGTACCGGCTGCCTGGGCGATGTCCCAGACGTCCGGGCTGGGATAGTCGGCCTCACCGGTGCGCGGGTTGGGGACCCGCACCGTGCGGATCACCGAGCCGGAGGCGGGCATGAACTTGAACCCGATCACCGATCCCTCGTCGCCCTCGTCGACCTGGGGGTGGTTCGCAACGGTGAGCCAGCCGGCGCCACTCACCCGGAAGGACTCACCGGGCACCACCCGGTTCGGGTAGGTGACGGTCTCGCCGTCCCAGTAGGTGTAGGTGGAGGTGCCGTTGCCGTTGTCCACGCTGGTGCCGGGGGTGCCGGCCAGCGGGCTGACGGCAAAGCCGGTCAGGTCGGTCGTCCCGCGGTCAGTAGCATGCGACGTGGCCGGTGCTGCGGCGGAGACCGACGGCGTGGGCTCAGGGGTGGCCTCGGTCGTCGGCGATGCGGACGCGGGGGACGCTGGCGCCGCGGCGGACGGCGTGGCCGTCGGTGAACTCGACGCCGCGGGTGACGGTGTGGCCGACTCGCCCGGCTCCGGTGTAGCGGTGGCGGTCGGCTCGCCGGTCTGTTCATCCCCGCCGGTCGCCGGCTTCGCCGTCGGCTGTTCGTCGGCCGGTTCGGTCGCCTCGGGCTTCGGTGCCGCGGTGACGGGCTGGGCGCTCGGCGCCGGAGCCTGCTCGTCGTCCTCGGCCCGGGCGGCCACCGGCGTGGCGAGCGCCAGTCCGAGAGCGAGCAGCCAGGCCAGGCCTGCCGGGACCGAACGGGACCAGGCACGGGAGGCCACCGGACGGTGTCGTGTCGTGGCACGGGAGTGACGGTCGGTGGAAGCGGCGCTCACAGCAACTCCTGCTCGAGGAACTCGATGATCCGGCGCATCAGGATCGGGCCGCCGGTCGAGGTCCACAGCGAGCCGTCGACCAGGATCACGTGGCCCTGCCGGTAGGCGGCCAGATCGCGGAAGCCGGGCACGCCCTGGGCCTCCTGGTAGGCCTGCTGGGCGCCCGAGACGTCGGCGCTGCCGCCGGCCACCGGGTTGTCCACGCTCGACCCGCCGAGGGTGCCGAAGAACAGGTAGTCGGCATCGGCGTCGGCCAGGTTCTCCAGCGAGATCGGCTCGGAGTGGCCGCGGCCCTCCCTGTCCTGGGCTGGCGGGCGGTTCAGCCCGACCGCCTCCAGCGCCATCCCGGGCGGAAGTTCCTTGAGGATCAGCGAAGCATTCGACCCCTGCCAGCGGACGATCGAGAAGGTCTTGTCGGCATAGCCGGCGGCCTGCAGCCGGTCCTTCACGTCGGCGGCGTAGCTGTCGAACTCGTCCAGCACCCGCTCGGCCTGGTCGCCCTTGTTCAGCGCGTTGGCGACATTGCGGAAGGTGGTTGTCCAGGCGGCTCCTGCGTAGCCGACGAAGTAGACCGGGGCGATCTGCCGCAGGATCGCCACCGACTCGGGATTGTTGCCGCCGGAGGCGTAGGTGAGGATCAGGTCGGGCTTGAGCGCGGCGATCGCCTCGAAGTTGAACTGGGAGACCGAGCCGACCGCCGGGATGCCGTCGGCCAGGTCGAGCAGGTAGTTCGGCATGGTGGTCTGGCCGCGGCCGTTCACCGAGCCGACCGGCTTCACCCCGAGGGCGAGCGCGCCGTCCAGGGTGGGCTCGGACAGGGTGACCACTCGCCGTGGGTCGGCAGGGACGGTGATCTGATCGTGGTTGACGTCCTCCACCACCCGGATGGGGGTGCCGTCGGCCAGGCCCGGGACGCCGTTGGCGATGCCGTCACCGGCCACCGGACTGGTCGCGGGTGGAGTCGATGCGGTGGCTGGCGGCGACAGCGGTGCTCCGGACGCGACCCCGCACCCGGTCAGGGCGACCAGTGCGAGTACCGACCATCCCGCCAGAAAGCTCCTGCGTCGAGACCGGGCAGCTCCGGATCGGCGGACGGAGGCGACGGAACCGCCGGCCCCGGAACGTTCCACACCCTGCGGGGACACCAACAACTCACCCTTTTCCTCGCCGGCCACGATTCATCTGATCTTGGTAAGGCTAGCCTTATTTAATAGAGAAAGGTTAGCCTTACCTATTTCGTCGGGTCAACCCGTCCCGGGCTGCCGTGAGACCGGCAGCAGGTACCGCAGTCCGTCGGCCACCCCACCTCGCCAGCAGGCGTAGTCGTGGCCGCCGTTGTACTCGACGAACTGGACTTCCGCGCCGGCGCGGGCCAGCCGTTCGGCGAACTGGCGGTTGGGCTGGGCCAGCAGCCATTCCTGGCTGCCGACCTCCAGATAGGCCCGAAGCCCGCGGATGTCGGACGCCGCCAGCGCCGCGGTCAGGTCGTCCTGCCACAGCGAGGCCGACTGGCTGAGCACTCCGCCGACCTGGAAGGAGTTCTCCAGCGCGGTGCGCAATGCCACCAGGCCGCCCAGGCTCAGTCCGGCGACCACCACATCACCCCGGCGTGGGCTGATCGGATAGTGCCGCCGCGCCCAGGGCAGCAGCCGGCGGATGAGGTAGTGACCGATCTCCCCCGGCCCGCCCATCTCACCCCAGCGTGCGGTCGTGCCGCCGGAATCGAGCATCACCAGGTGAGCGGGACGAACCAGCCGGTCGGCGATCAGGTTGTCCATGGTGGCGGGCAGGTCCTGGCTGGAGGTCCAGACCTCACCGTCCAGCACCAGGACCACCGGCGTGGGCTCGGCGGCTGCCTGCGGTGGCGAGTACACCCAGAGCCGGCGCTCACCGGGGCCGCTGTGCTCGGTGACCGTGCCGCGGACGACCCCCGTCCGGTAGGCCACCTGGTGCTGCGCGGGCGCCGCGGGCAACGAGACCACCGACATCACGGTGCCCCGACGGTTCCGGCAGGTCTCGGCGTTGCGCGGATCGGCCAGACCGCGGTCCAGCGCCGCCCGGATCTCGGCCTGGTCGTCGCCGTCCAACCAGGGGGGACGGACGTCGTACTGGGGCAGGAAGGAGTAGGAGGCCCGCCAGTCGGCGGCCATCCGATAGGTGAGGTGCCACAGATCGGTGCCAGGCACCCGGCGGGCATAGCTGGCGGCCAGGTTCCGCTCGTCGGTGAGCCGGTTGACGAAGACCAGGACGCGTTCGGCGTCGGCGTCCTGCCACAGGAAGGTGACCAGCCGCTCGTCACGGTTCGGCAGTTCCTCCACCAGTGGTGAGTTGGCGCCGTTGGTGGCCCAGAAGTTCTGGACCAGAGCGGCACCCCGAGGCTTCCCGGCACCGCCGGCGCGCGCCACGTTGTTCTCCAGCGCGGTGATGATCGGGCTGCTGGCCAGGGGAGCCGGGCGCGGCCGCGGGGGCTTGGGTGGGATCCGCCGCGCCTGGGTCACGTCAGTGTCTCCGATCCGGACTGGTCCGCTGGGTCCCGGACCCGGCGCCCGGGACCCAGCGGCGTTCTGGGGTGGTCAGCGGACTTTGAGGGTCGCAGTGGCGGTGCTGGACTTGCTGGTCGAGGACGCGGTCGCACCGGACGGGGAAAACGACGCCTTCACCTTGTAGCTGCCCTTCTTCTTGATCGCCGGCAGCGTCACCGACACCTTCCCCTTGCCCGCCGTGGTCAGGCTGGCCTTGACCTTCGTGCCGTTCACCGTGACCGTCACGGTCCCCGTCGGCTTGGATACCGCAGCCGCCACCGTCAGTTTGACCGTGGCCGGCTTTCCCTTGGCCACCTTGGACGGCACCGACAGCTTCACCGTGGCCTTGACCTTCGCCACCGCCGTGGCCTTCGACGTCTTCGCCACCGCGACATAGCCGGTCTTCGAACCTGTCACCCGGACCGAAACCTTGTGCCCGGCGTCAGCCTTGGCCAGCTTGTAGCTGGTCTTGGTGGCCTTCGCGACCGGCTGCCCGTCCCGCAGCCACTGATACTTCAGGGTGACCTTGGACGGCTTCCAGGTACCGGCCTTCACCGTCAGCGTCTTGCCCACCTTGAACGTGCCCGACACCGTCGGCGCCGGGGTCTTCGTCAGCGCCTTGCCGGCCTTCACCGCCGCCGAGGTCGCCGACCCGGCGGTCACCCCCGGTTTCGATGCGGTCACCCGCACCTGCAGGCTCGTGCCCGCATCAGCAGCTGCCAGCTTGTAGCTGGCCTTGGTCGCACCACCGATCACGGCACCGTTCCGCAACCACTGATACCCGAACGACAACCCCGCCAGCGACCACGCACCCGGCTTGGCGGTCAGGGTGCTGCCCACCGCCGGCGTCCCGCTGATCGACGGCTTCACCGTCGCCACTGGCGCAGCAGCTGCGGCAATCGTGGCGGTCCTCGCCGACTCCCGGGTCACCGACCGATAGCCGGCCTTGCTGCCGGTCACCCGCACCGACAGCTGCTTGCCCAACTCGGCTGCGGTCACCGGATAGCTGGTGGTGGTCGCACCGGCGATCGCCTTGCCGTCAGCCAACCACTGGAAGGCCAGCGCCACCGGTGCCGGAGCCCACGTCCCCGCGGTGGCGGTCAGCCGGGCACCCACCACCGCACTGCCGCCAATCGTCGGGGTGGCGGCGACCAGCTCGGGATCGGGTTCGGTGTCAGTGGTCACCGCGAACGGCGTCGACTGCAGCGTGCGGGAGAGGTCGCCCGGCTTCAGACTGCCGGTGAGGAACCGCAGGGTGAAGCCGTCGCCGGGCACCAGCGCCGGGATGGAGCCGGGGACATCGGCGGTGTCGGCAGTCGTGCCGTTCGGGATCGGCATGTCGGTGGCGAAGTCGCCAGCCTCGTCGGCCTCCACGATCCACCAGATCGTCCGGTTGGCGTGCAGCGAGCCGTCAAGCCGCGAGTAGGCGCCGTCGTTGAGCTTGATCGCGATCGTCGAGCCCTCGGTACCGTTCGGGTGGAGGAAGCCCTGGCCGGTGACCCGGAGGGTGCCGCCCAGCTTCGCGGTGGCTGCGACCGTGACGCTGGCCTGCTCCGGTGCCTCGATGGTCACCACCCGGCTGACCTGGTGGGTGCCATCGCTGAACGTGATCTCGAATTCGCCCGGCACCACCTCCGCCGGGAGCTGCACCCGGGTGAACTCGGTGCGCGAGGTGTCGCCGTGGGCGTCCAGCTGCCACGCCTTCTGGTTCGCGAGCTGGCCAAGCCCGCTCAGCACGACGGTCTGGCCGCCGACCGTCGCGGTGGCAGTCAGGTTGCCGTTGGCAGCGAAGCCGACTGCGTGGAAGGTCCAGGTGCCGCCGCGTTGCACCAGCAGGTCCTCGACACCACCGGCGTGGTCGCCCGGGTTGTACACCCGGGTGGTCGCCGCCGTCACGGTGATGGCGTCACTGGTGGCGAGCAGCCGGCCGGAGTCGGCGTCGCGCACCCGGAGGGTGTAGCCGTTGCCGGGCGTGGCGTCGCGCGGCGCTGTCAGCTTGCGGTAGGTCTGCCCGTCGGGATTGGCGGTGTTGCCGTCCGCGCCGATGACGAACGGTGCGGATGCGAGGGCCTCGCCCTGCCCGTCGGCCAGCTCCACCGCCACCGCGTCGCCGGGCTCGAAGCCGCTCAGGGTGAACCACAGGTCGCCGCCCTGCTCGACCTCACTGGCGCTGGGGGCGATGCTGGCCGAGGCCGGTTCGGTCGGCTCGGTGGGCTCGTCGACCACGGTGAAGCGGACGGAGATGCCGCGCTGGTAATCCGCCGGGCTGGTCAGCAGCGAGCCGGTGAGGATCCGGACGATGTGCTGGCTGCCCGCCGTCCAGTTGGTGGCGAAGAAGGTGGAGTCCCGGTCGGTGTTGGACTCGTCCGGCCAGGGGATCTCGATTCGCCAGGTGCCGTCAGCCTTCGCCTGCACGATGCCGTGTGAACGCTTGTCGCTGAACACCTGACCGGTGGCCGGATTGACGATCTCGCGGCTGGTGTTCAGCGTGTTCGGGTCGCCGGAGTAGGAGGCGTCCACCATGAAGTTCGCCACCGAACCGGTGGTGCCGTCGGTGGCCAGGTATCCGGTGCCGGTGATCACGATCGGCTGGCCCTTGACCAGCGCGTTCGGGGCGCTCACGCTGAACGGCGTGTTCGGCTGGACCGGCCCATAGGACTCGCCGGAGACGGCGACCACGGTGGCAGTGTCCAGCCTGCTGAAGAAGCGAAGCTCGGCGGGGTAGGAGTTCGTCGATCCCGAGGCGTTGCTGAACACCGCGCGGTAGAAGGTGCCGTGCTGGGCGTTCGGGTCGGTGCCCGGCACGGTGAGCGTGGTGCCGGTCGCACCCGGCACGGCGCTCCAGCTGGACTCGACCGGCTCCCCGTTCGAGGCAGTCGTACGGGTCGACTGCCACTGCACGGTCATCGGCAACTCGCTGCTGGCCACCGCGCTGAAGGTGGCGGTCTGGCCGACCTCGATCGTCTGCCCGATGCTGTTGGGGTGCTGGGAGATGGCAGGAGCGGGTAGAACGGCCAGCCTGGCGGCCTGCGTGGTGACCGTGGCACCACCGGCATCAGTGAAGACCGCCCGGTACCAACGGTTGGTGACGTTCGTGTTCTGCCCCACAACCACGGTGAGCGTGGGCTTGGCGAAGCTGCCGTCGACGGTGTTCGCCGTGGTGAGGTCGGTGTAGGTGGCCGGAGCGGTCGTTGAGCTCGCGGAGGTGCTGCGCTGCCACTGCACGGTGACCGGCTCCTGGCCGCCGGCGACCGCTGCGGTGAAGCTCGCCTGCGCGCCGTTGGCTACCGAGGCGTCCTGCGGCTGCTGTGCCACCGTCAGGGCGTCCGCGGCGTGCGCGGCACTCAGCCCGGAGATGCCGCTGCCGACGACGACCATTGCCGAGACCGCCGCCCATGCGGCCAGCCGCTTCCCCAGCCGTCCGATCCCTGCCTGTCGAGTAGCCACTCCGGGAACCTCCTGCCGGCGAGGGCGCCGGCGACGCATGACGCCGCAGAGCGCACAGCGGACATCAGATGTTGGTTAGGCTTTCCTAACTCAATATCGCAAGAATAGATTCACGTATTTCTCGGAGGCAAGTCCGTCTCACCGCTCGGGCGCACGACGGCAGGGCCACCGGCTCGCACCGGCGGAAACGGGAGAACTCAGGAGGTGGCAGCGTCCGCCCGGGTGCCGGCCACCAGATCGCGATCGGCGTGCTCGGCCATGGCCGTGCCGGCGCGGAGCGGGTCGCGGTCCGCGATCGCCTCCAGCAGCGTCTGGTGGTCGGCGCGCCGGAGTTCCTCGGACGCGCCGTCGACCACCGAGCCGCTGGCGATCGCCTTGCGCAGCGCTGCCATCACCACCGCGTAGAGACTCACCAGCAGCGCGCTCTGGCTGGCCTCCAGGATCAGGAAGTGGAACTGGCCGGGGGTCCGCCCCCGTTCGACCTGGCCGGGACGGTCCAACTCCTTGTGCAGATCGCCCTCGTGTGAAGCCTGCAGGGCAGCCAGTTGCTCGTCGGTGCGGTGGACGGCGGCGCGCTGGGCGGCCTCGACCTCCAGCGCGCGGCGCAGCACCAGCAGGTCGTCCACGCCCTGCTCGGCCAGCACGTCGCCGAGCAGCGCGTTGACCGGCGTCCGCGAGCGGACGAAGGTGCCCCGGCCAGGCAGGGTCTCGAGCATCCCCACGCTGGCCAGCGACCGGACCGCCTCGCGCACCGTGGTCTTGCCGACGCCCAGCAGCTCCATCAGCTCTGCCTCGGTGGGGATCCGGGAGTTGATCGGCCACTCCCCCGACGTGATCCGGCGCCGCAGCATCGCCAGCGTCCGGCGGGCACGGGCAGAGCCCAGGGAGCCTTGCACGCGACCGGCCTCCTCCACGCTGACCTCGGACGGGATGCACGCGAGTGTACTGACTGGCCACGCCGGGGGACGACACGGGGCCGCCGGACGACGTCCGACGGCCCCGTGACCGGAGAGAGGGGTTCCCCGCTCAGACGACCTTGAGCTTCTTGCTCACGGTGGCCGACTTCGCGGTGGTCTTCCTGGTGTCACCAGACGGCGCGAAGCTCGCCTTGACCGGGTAGCTGCCCTTCTTGGTCAGCTTGGGCAGGATCACGGTGACCTTGCCCTTGCTCGCCGCCGTCAGGGTCGCGGTCACGGTCTTGCCGTTCACCGACACCTTGACGGTGCCGGTCGGCTTCGAGACGGCAGCGGTGACCGTGACAGTCACCCTGGCCTGCTTCGAACGCTTCACCGTCGAGGGCACGGTCAGCTTCACCGTCGCGGCGTACTTCGCCACCGCCTTGGCCTTCGACACCTTCGCGACGCTGGCATACCCGGACTTCGACCCGGTCACCCGGACGGAGACCTGGTGCCCGGCATCGGCCCTGACCAGCTTGTAGCTCGCCTTGGTGGCACCCTTGATCGCGGCGCCGTCGCGCAGCCACTGGTAGGCCAGAGTGACCTTGGACGGCTTCCAGCTGCCCGCCTTCAGCTTCAGGGTCTTGCCGACCTTGGCGGTTCCGGAGACCTTGGGGGTCGGCGTGGCGGTGAGCGCCTTGCCTGCAACCACGGTCGCCGAGGTGGCGGTACCGGTGGCGTACCCGGCGCGGACCGCACTCACCCGCACCGCCAGTTTCGCGCGGACATCGGCGCTGACCACCGTGTAGCCCGGCTTGGTGGCACCGCTGATCGCCTTGCCGTCCCGCAGCCACTGATAGGAGAAGGTGAGGCCGGCCAGCGACCAGGAACCGGGCTTGGCAGTCAGGGTCTTGCCCACTGCCGGCGTCCCGCTGATCGACGGTTTGACCTTGGCCACCGGGGCCGCGGCGGCGGTGACTGCCGCCGTCGTCGCGGAGGCCTTCGTCACCGACGGGTAGCCGGCCTTGCTGCCGGTCACCTCGACGGCGATCCGGGCGCCCAGGTCAGCGGCCGTCAGGACGTAGCTGCTCGCCGTCGCCGTGGTGATCTCCTTGCCGTTCCGCAACCACTGGTAGGCCAACGACACCGGAGCCGGGCCCCAGCTGCCGGCGACAGCGGTCAGCTTCTGACCAACCTGCGCCTTGCCGGACACTGTCGGGGTGGCGGCGGTCAGCACGGGTTCGGGTTCGGGTGCGGCCTTGGGCGTGATCCGGTAGACCTTGTTGCCGGCGTCCTTGTTGACCACGTAGGCGTTGCCCAGGCCGTCCACCGACACGTGGTTCGACTTGCTGATGGGCAGGTTGGCGATCTTCGTGCCGTCGAAGTCGGTCACCGTCACCGACGCGCTACTCAGGTTCGTCACGTAGGCGAGCCGGTTCACCGGGTCGAGATCGACGTTCAGCGCCCCGGCGCCGGTCGGCACCTCCTTGATCGTGGCACCGGTGGAGGCGTCGGCGACCAGCAGTTCGTCGTTGTTCTGGCTGGCGACGAACAGCCGGTTCGTCCCGGCGTCGTAGGCGACGCCGGAGGCGCCGCGTCCGCCGACGTCCAGGCCGGGCAGGGTGAGGATGGTGTCGGGCAACTCCGGGTCGTTGGTGTCGACCCAGAGTGCCTTGTCGTGGAACAGGCTGACCGTCCACAGCTTGCCCGACTGCTTGTCCAGGAACAGGCTCACCGGATTGAACTCGCTGCGCGGGTGCACCGCAACGTTGGGCAACTGCTCCAGCGTCTTGGCGTCGAAGACGGCGATGTAGCCGTCGCCCGACTGGCCCTCGTTGGCGGAGCTGACGTAGACCCGGTCGTGGGCGGCGTCGTAGACCACGTCGCGGGAGTGGGTGACGGCGCCGGACTCGAACTGCTTGACCAGCGAGAGGTCGCTCTGCCGGTAGACGGCCACGGTGTTCTGCCGGGTGTTGGTCACCCAGACATTGCCGTTGACGTCGTCCACACCGATGCCGTAGGCGGCCCAGATCGCCCCGCTCGTCCCGCTCACGTACGCCGGGACGACACTCGCCCTCACCGCCAGGGTCTGCGGATCGAGCTTGTAGATCGTGGACGTCGTGGTGACATTGGCGGTGGTGACGAACAGCGAGTCGGAGGCGGCGCTGTAGGCGGACTGGTAGAGGCCCTGCTCAATGGCCCCGTCGGCGGTCTCGGTGATGGTGAAACCGTCGGTGCCGAAGGTCGTCGGGTCGGGCGAGACCTTCACCGAGCTGGTGTAGGTCGCTGCCACCGGGGCGGTCTGGGAGACCACGACCGGGACAGTGCCGAGCGCCGCGTCGGAGGGGATGGTGTAGTCGCCGGTGGCGAGTCCTGCGCTGTCGGCGGTGAGCCCGGCAGCGACCGTGTCGTCACCGACCTTCACGGTGGAGACGACGGCATCGGCCGGCAGCGCAACCAGCGTCAGAGTGCCGGAGGCACCCTGGGTGCTGCCACCACCGAAGGAGACGCCGGGGTTGACCGCCGCGGACACCTCGACCGGCGCGGCGCCGTCGCTGCTGCGGGTGATGGTCAAGGTGAGCGGCCCGGCCCGGAGCACGCCCGGGGCGAAGACCACGTTCGCCGACAGCGTGCCGGCGGCACCAACGGTGTACTCGCTGTAGCTGGTGGCCGGACGCCCCGACGTCCACTGCAGCGGGGTGCCGTCGCGACTGACGGTGAGCTTCTCGCCCTCGGTGAAGCCGGCGCCGCTGACCGCGACGCTGACCTGGCCGGCGTTCGCACCGGTGGCGGTCGTGGTCGCGGTGGCGGTGGCGGTTGGCTCGACAGGCGCCGCAACCACCTGGAAGGTCAGCATGACCGACCGCGGCGTGTCACCGTTCTTCATCGAGCCGGTCAGCAGTCGCAGGGTGTGGGTGGTGCCGACCGCCCAATCGGCCTCGCCGATCGCAGGCTTGGTGGTAGCCGGGGTCGGGAAGTCGAGATCGACGGAGAAGCTGCCGTCCTCCTCGGCCCCGATCGCCGCCCAGATGCCCAGACCAGTCGCCGGATCCCCGGTTGCCGGATTGGTCACCGGCCCGGCGACCGGCTCGATGCTCTGGCTGTCCAGCTTGACACCGATCACCGAGCCACCATCGGTTGGATGCACCCAACCGGACCCTTCCAGGTGGATCGACGTACCGGTCACAACGGTGTCGGCAACGGTTGCGCTCGCTGCGCCCGAACTGCCGGTGTCCGCCTGCGCGGGCGCAGCGGCCAGCCCCGACAACCCGATGGCGGCGGCCAGCACGCCAGTGCCGATCCCGCGGACGCCGCGCACGGCGCGTCCTGCCTGTCCCCCGGCACGGGCACTGCCCGGCCCTGTCGCGACCCGGCCGTGCCCCTGAGCGGGTGCCGGGTCGAACCGCGAAGCGGTCACGTCCATGCTTTCCTCTTCCTCGACTTCATCTGATTTAGGTAAGGCTTGCCTTAGCCCACTTTGGAAAGCGTAGCGTTGCCAAAATCTGATGTACAGGAATATCCGGGCGCTGAGACGATGGCGGAGGGACCCGGACAGCGCCGGACCACGGGGCCCTGACGAGGGCAATCCTCAGGAGCCGGCTCGCCCGATCCGCCAGTAGCCCATGAAGGCGACCTGGCTGCGAGCCAGACCGAGGTCGCGCACCAGGTGCCGTCGCAGGGTGGTCACCACGCCGCTCTCGCCGGCGATCCAGGCGTAGAGGCCGGGACGACCATCGGCGCCGGAGAGTTCCTCACCCAGGCTGGAGTAGCTGGGTGTCTCCCAGACCGGGAACTCCGTCGCGGCGTCCTGGACAGCACCGTGCTGCCGGACACCCAACTGCTCCAGCACCGCCGGGATCAGCCGGGCGCCATAGCTGCTGCCGTTGCGGGGCAGCCAGCGGACCTCAAACCCCGGTGGCGCCGGCAGCGGCAATGCGTCCGACGCGGTCGGCACCTCGATGAAGGCGGCGCCGCCGGGGCCGGGCTCCAGGTCGAGCAGGATCCGGGCGATCGCCGGCGCCGCGGTTTCGTCCCCGGCCAGCAGGACCGTCGTGGCGTCGGCCGGACGAAACTCCAGCCCGCTGCCAATGACACCCCGGCGGGGCCCGAACAGCAGCACCCGGTCCCCCGGTGCCGCCAGGCTGGCCCAGCGGGAGGCTGGGCCGGCGAGGCCCTCGGCGAGGTGGAGCACGAAGTCGACCACGATGCTGGTGTCCGCCCCCTCCCCCTGGATGTCGCGGATCG
The DNA here is from genome assembly GCF_034927565.1 of Propionicimonas sp. GTDB lineage: Bacteria > Actinomycetota > Actinomycetes > Propionibacteriales > Propionibacteriaceae > Propionicimonas. The sequence goes on along the minus strand of NZ_JAYFPT010000067.1, from coordinate 14,925 downwards.
AGTAGGTGCGCATCACCCCGCGGGCAGCCTCGGGCAGGGTCTGCCACTGCGTCCACCAGTCACTGCCGGCGCTCAGCCGGGGCAACCGGCCAGACGGTGGCGGCAGGATCACCTTGATCCGCTGGTCGAAGGTCCGCCCGGGGTTGCCGAAGTCGGCCAGGTCGGGCCCGCGGAACCACACCCGGGCGAAGCTCGGGGAGATCCGTTCCACCCGGTCAACGGTCGCGGTGGCGATCACCTGGGACGAACTCGCGCCACCGGTGTCAGACGGCATGGTGGCGTCCGATCGGGAGCATCAGCGGGCGGCCCGAGACCGGATCGGTGATCACCCGGGAGTCGAGCCCGAAGACCGCCCGGACGGTCTCCTCGCAGAGCACGTCTGCCGGGATTCCGGCGGCGTGCACCCGTCCGTCGGCGAGTGCGACCAGGTGATCTGCGTAGCGGGCGGCCAGGTTCAGGTCGTGCAGCACCATCACGATGGTGGTGCCGCGGTGGTGGTTGAGATCGGTGAGCAGGTCGAGCACCTCGACCTGGTGGGTGACGTCGAGGAAGGTGGTGGGCTCGTCGAGCAACAGCAGGTCGGTGCGCTGCGCCAACACCATGGCGATCCACACCCGCTGCCGCTGGCCGCCGGACAGTTCGTCGACCGCACGGTCGGCGAGGTCCACGGTGTCGGTCGCCTCCAGCGCCTCGGCGACCGCAAGGTCGTCGGCGGCTGACCAGCGCGACCAGATGCCCTGGTGCGGGTGCCGGCCCCGTCCCACCAGGTCGGCGACCGTGATGCCGTCCGGCGCGATCGGCGACTGCGGCAGCAGCCCGAGGGTGCGCGCGAGCTGTCGGGCAGGCATGCGGTGGACGTCCTGCCCGTCCAGCACCACCTGGCCGCCGCGGGGCGCCAGCAGCCGCGACATCGACCGCAGCAGGGTGGACTTGCCGCAGGCGTTCGCGCCCACGATGGCGGTCACCCGTCCGGGCGGGACGGCCAGTTCGAGATCCTCGATGACGACGCGGTCGCCGTAGCCGAGGCTGAGCCGCTCGGCGGTGAGAGTGTGGTCGGCTGTCACAGCGAGCCTCCGGCGCGGTTGGTGCGGACGATGAGGTAGACCAGGTACGGCGCACCGAGGACGCCGGTGACCACGCCGACCGGGAAGCGGGTGCCCAGCGCCCACTGCCCGAGGAAGTCGGCCACCGCGACCAGCAGCGCGCCCACCAGGCCGGCCGGGACCAGCAGCGAACCCCGGGGTCCGAGAATCCGGGCGGCGATCGGTCCGGACAGGAAGGCGACGAAGGCGACCGGGCCGGCAGCGGCGGTTCCGAAGGCGATCAGCCCGACGGCCGTGATGATCAGCAGGACGCGGGTGCGTTCCACCCCGACGCCCAGCGCGCCGGCGGTGTCGTCCCCCAGCCGCAGGGCGGTCAGGTTGCGCGACTGGGCGAGCAGGACGGGGGCCAGCGCGACGAAGGCGATGCTCACGGTGACGGCGTCGCCCCAGGTCGCGCCGTTGAGGCTGCCGGCCAGCCAGCGCATCGCCTGCTGCAGGTCCCACTCCCCGGCCCGGGACAAGAGGTAGGAGGTGACCGAGTCCAGCATCGCCGCCACCCCGATGCCGACCAGGATCAGCCTGGTGCCCAGCACGCCGGAGCGGAAGGAGAGCAGGTACACCAGCAGCGCCACGGCCAGCCCGGCGACGATCGCGAACACCGAGACCTGCGCGTCGCTCAGCCGCAGGACGATGATCGCGAAGGCTGCCGCGGCGCCGGCACCGGCGGTGATGCCGATGATGTCGGGGCTGGCGAGCTGGTTGCGCAGCATGGTCTGGAAGGTGACCCCACCCATCCCGAAGCACAGCCCGACCACCACCGCGACGATCGCCCGCGGCAGTCTGAGCTCACCCACGGTGAAGTTCGCGCCGCCAGCGTCCCGGCCGAGAATCACCTGCAGCACCGTCTCGGGTGGGTAGAAGGTGTGCCCGATCATCAGGGAGGCGGCAAAGGTGACCACGACGAGGGCCGCGAGCAGGGTGAGGATCAGCCGGCGGCGGTGCAGCTGCCGGGCCCGCCCGAGCCGGACGGCGGCGACGGTGGCGGCACTCACAGCTCACGCACCTTCTGCCGGCGGACGATCGAGATGAAGAAGGGCGCGCCGATCAGCGCGGTGATGATGCCCACATCCACCTCGGAGGGTCGGGCGACCAGGCGTCCCACGACGTCGGAGCCGGTCAGCAGGATGGCGCCGCCGACCGCGGAGAAGGGCAGCAGCCAGCGGTGGTCGGGGCCGATCAGCAGGCGGCACAGGTGCGGAACCACCAGCCCGACGAAGCCGATCGGGCCACAGACGGCTGTTGCCGCACCGCACAGCACGACGGCGCCGAGCGCGGCGACAGCACGGGCCAGCGCCACCCGCTCCCCCAGCCCGGCGGCGAGTTCGTCACCGAGCGCCAGGGAGTTCAACGACCGGGCAGAGGCCAGGCTGATCAGCATCCCGACCGCCAGGAACGGAAGCACCTGCCCGATCGCCTCGAAGGAACCGCCACCGACGCCACCGATCTGCCAGGAGCGCAGCGTGCTGGCGATGTCGTTGCGCCCCAGTACGACGGCGGTGATGAAGGACGACAACGCCGCCGAGGTGGCGGCTCCGGCCAGCGCAAGCTTGAGCGGTGTGGCCCCGCCCCTGCCCAGCGAGCCGATCGCGTAGACGAAGACGGCAGCGGCGGCAGCCCCGGCGATGGCGGTCCAGATGTAGCCGGTGTAGGTCACCAGCCCGAAGCCCGCCACCGCGATGGCCACGGCCAGCGCTGCGCCGGTGTTCACCCCCAGGATGCCGGGGTCGGCGAGCGGGTTGCGGGTGACGCCCTGCATCACCGCACCGGCCAGCCCGAGCGCGGCGCCGACGAGCGCGGCAAGCAGGGTGCGCGGGATCCGCTTGGCCACCGCCGCCTGTTCGAAGGTGTCCGCGGCGCCACCGAAGGCCGCCATGATGTCCTGCCAGCCGACCTCACGGGAGCCGAGCGCCACCGAGGCGGCCATCACCGCCGCCAGGACGAGCAGGAGCCCCACCAGACAGAGGGTGCGCCCTCGGGTCGGGCGCCGCACGGCGGCGACGCCCGACCCGAGGGCTTCTGAGACTGCGGTCACGTCCTCCTACTTGGACTTCTCCGCGGCGGTCACCAACTGGCCGACGTACCAGTCCAGCAGATAGGGCAACTGCAGCGGGGTCGGGTTGGCGGCGGTGGCGTTCGCGCTGGCGCCGTCCAGCAGGACGACCGCGTCGTTCTTGATCGCGGGCATCAGGCCCAGCAGCGGATCGGCCTTGAGGGTGTCGATCATGGCCTGGTCGCCGTAGGTGACGATCAGGTCGACGTCGTTGAAGGTGTCGGCGTTCTCGGCACTGACCTGCCCGGCGAACGGGTTGGCCGGATCGGGTTGGAAGGCGGCGATGCTGGCCGGGGTCTTCATCCCCAGATCGGTGAAGAACTGCACCCGGGTGTCGGCGGGGGTGTAGAAGTTCACCACCGACAGGTCGGTGACGTCGACGTGGGTGAGGAACATCACCGAGGTCTGCGCCAGCACCGGATTGGCGTCAGCAGCGGCCCTGATCTTGCCCTCCAGTTCGGTGATCAGTGCGTTGCCCTCGTCAGCCATCCCCATGCCGGTGGAGTTCAGCGTGATCATCTCGCGCCAGGATGTCGTCCACGGAGTCGCGGGGAATGCCACCGTCGGGGCGATCTTGGTGAGGGTGTCGTAGTCCTCCTGGGTGAGCCCGGAGTAGGCGGCCAGGATCACGTCCGGCTTGGTGTCGGCGACCGCCTCGAAGTCGATGCCGTCGCTCTCGTCGAACAGCACCGGGGTGGCGGCGCCCAGTTCGTCCAGTTTGTCCTTCACCCAGGGCAGCAGGCCGTCCCCGTCCGGGTCGGCGAAGTTCGCTGCCGCCATGCCGACCGGCACCACGCCGAGTGACAGCGGCACCTCGTGGTTGGCCCAGGCGACCGTGGCGACCCGCTCCGGCTTGGCCGCGATCGTGGTCTCGCCGAAGGCGTGTTCGATGGTGATCGGATAGGCCTGCGAGGACGGTGTCACGCTGGTGGCAGCGGTGCTGGGCGCTGCCGAGCTCGCGGCCGGACTGGCCGGGGCACCGGACGAGCAGGCGGTCAGGAGGGTGGCTGCGACAACTGCCGCCAGCGCACCGGGAATGCGGGGCATCCTCATCGGACGTCCTTTCGAGGGTTCGGTCAAGGAACCTGAATCAGGTTTGGTTAGGCTTGCCTAAGTTTCACTGTAGCTCAAATACATCACTGCGTAGTGACGTATTACCGTGAGTGACGGGCCGCAGTTCGGCAACGCGGGACGCCCCGTGCCCGTCCCGCCGCACGCCGTCATCGCGGGCAAGCCGTGGGATGGTTCGGCGGTGAGGGTAGGTTGGCCGCCGGGAGGACAGCACATGATCGAGATCCTGAACCCGGCCGGAGTGGCACGAGCGCGCGTCAGCGGCGCTCTGGTGGGCGACATCCTCCAGACGATCAGGAGTCGTGCCACCGTCGGCACGAACCTGCTGGAGATCGACGAGTGGACCAGGAGCCTGATCGTCGCCGCCGGGGCGGAGTCCTGCTACGTCGACTACGCGCCGTCCTTCGGGCGTGGGCCGTTCGGGCACTACATCTGCACGGCGGTCAACGACGCCGTTCTCCACGGCAAACCCCGGGACTACGCCCTGGCCGACGGCGACCTGCTGACCCTCGACCTGGCGGTGGTGAAGGACGGCGTCGCCGCCGACGCGGCGATCAGCTTCCTTGTGGGTGACGCCCGGCCGCCGCAGGGAGTCGCGCTGATCGCCGCCACCGAGCGCGCCCTGGCCGCCGGTATCGCTGCCGCCCGGCCCGGGGCACGGATCGGAGATATCTCCGCCGCGATCGGCGCCGTCCTGACCGAGGCGGGGTATCCGGTCAACCTCCAGTTCGGCGGCCACGGCATCGGCTCGACCATGCATCAGGATCCGCACGTCCCGAACGCCGGCCACCCGGGTCGCGGCTATCGACTGCGTCCGGGACTGCTGCTCGCGCTGGAGCCCTGGGTGATGGCCGACACCGCCGAGTTGGTGGTGGACGACGACGGCTGGACGCTGCGCAGCGCGACCGGCTGCCGGACCGCGCACACCGAGCACACCATCGCCATCACCGCCGACGGGGCCGAGATCCTGACCCTGCCCACGAGCCAGCCCGGGGCCGCCGACTCCCACTGGCCCGAGGTTGCCACCCCGCAGTTCTGGGAGGAGCGCTACGCCATCACCGACCGGATCTGGTCGGGACGGGTCAACCGGGTGCTCGCCGATATCGCCACCGAACTGGCGCCGGGGACCGCCCTCGACCTGGGCTGCGGCGAGGGAGCAGACGTCCTGTGGCTGGCCGACCACGGCTGGCAGGCCACTGGCGTCGACGTCTCGGAGACCGCCATCGCCCGCGCCACCGAGGCGGCCCAGACGGCCGGTCTTGCCGACCGCGTCCGCTTCCTGGCAGCCGACGCCTCCACTCTCGCCAGCCCCGGACGGTTCGACCTGGTGACCGCGAGCTTCCTGCACTCCTCCGCCGGCGCTCCCCGGTCGGTGATCCTGCGCCGGGTGGCGGACTGGGTGGCACCGGGTGGCCACCTGCTGATCACCTCGCACGCGGCGCCACCGCCCTGGGCCGCCGGCCACGCCCACGACCATCACTTTCCGACCCCTGCTGAGGAGCTTGCCGCCCTCGACCTCCAGCCGGGCGACTGGCAGCTGGTGGTCGCGGAATCCCGGACACGCGCGACGGCCTCCCCCGACGGCGAACCTGCCACCCTGGAGGACAGCGTCGTGCTGCTGCGGCGGAACCGTCCCGGCGCCGCCTTCTGAGCCCTGCTTCGCACGTGCGTGGAGCCGCTCCCGGCCACGCCGTGGCCCATCCTGCGGGGTGGTCGGCGAGCATGTCCCGGACCGGGATCCTGCGACCGGCACACGGTCGCGATGCCCGGTAGATGAAACCCGCCGTCCTGAGCCCTGGGACGACCGTGCTAGCCTCATGCCATGCAGCAGGCCCCGACCACCGCCATCGCGGTTCGGCGCGCCTGCCTGTGCCGGTGTTGTTGTCGTTGACCTCCCGTCCGACAACTCCACCAGGAGCCGGCCCTCACCAGCGGTGAACCGGACCGGCCCACCCGCCACAGCACCAGCCGACCGCAGTGTCGGCGCATCAGCGCTTCCCTCAAGGACTCACCATGCCCACCTCGCCATCTCCCAGCCCTGCTGCCACCGGAATCGACCCGCGCGGACCGCGCTTCGGCGCGGCCATCACTGTCGTCCTGCTGGTGGCAGCCCTCATCCTCGGCCCCACTCCGGCCGGGCTCGCCGTGCTCGCCGTCCAACTGCTGGCCTTCGCCGCCGGCGCCCTGCTCGGGCTGGCCTACCAGCCGTGGGGTGTGCTCTACCGTCGCCTCGTCCGGCCCCGCCTGCAACCACCTACCGAACTTGAGGAGGAGGCGCCGCCCCGGTTCGCCCAGCTGGTCGGGCTGATCTTCGCCGCCGTCGGCTTCGTCGGCGGACTGCTGACAGCACCGGTCGTGTTCTACGTGGCGCTGGGGTTCGCCTTGATCGCGGCCTTCCTGAACGCGGTCTTCGACTTCTGCCTGGGCTGCGAGCTGTACCTGCTTGGCCGCCGGCTGCGTGCCCGGTTCCAGCCCACCACCACCTGAAAGGCCTCACCGTGACGGGTCTGATCGTCGCGCTGGTCGCAGTGGCAGTAGCGGCCGCCTTCGGGCTCTACCGTCGGATCACCGACGGACGGGCGCGCCCCGTTCGGGAGGACGTCCCCCGGCTCCACCCCTCCCACCTCGGACGAGAACTGGGGACGGAAGCGACCCTCGTCCAGTTCTCCTCGCCAGTCTGCGCCCCCTGCCGCACCACCCACACCCTGCTGGCGAGCCTGGCGGCGGAGGATCCCGGCCTGGTGCACATCGACCTCGACGCCACCGAACACCTTGGGCTGACCGAGCGGTTCGGCATCCTGCGCACCCCGACCGTCCTCGTCCTGGACCCGGGCGGTGCCGTCCGGGAACGGATCACTGGCGCGCCGCGCAGGCCCGAGGTGCTCCGCGTCCTGGCCGCACTCCAACCGTCCGCCTGACCCGCCCGGCAACCCGAAGAATCCGGCCCGGACGATCCGACGGGAACGTGGAGGGCCCTCCTCGCCATCCCCGACGCTGTCCACCGACACGGCGAGGCCGGACGCTGGACCAGTTCCGCGGGAGCGGGGAACCCGCCGGCGGTCAACCTGCCCGAAGGCGCGCGAAGAGACGGGGCATCGGGATTCGGCACCGGCGGTCGCGGCCAGTGACGCGATTCTGCGTCTCGATGATGCCGAACCTCGGAATGCGCGGTCGCGCGGGCATCGAGACGCAGAATCACGTCACTGGGCGTACCAGGCCGTGACCACCGCCACCGCGAGCAGGCCACCACCGGCAGCCAGGAGACGGCGCGCGAGGCGGCGTCGGGGACCCTGCCCCTCCGACCGCCCTGCCGCCTGTGGCTGCGCACGGCCCAGCGCGCGCAGCACACCCGTGGAGCCGACCAGCATGCCCGAGCCAACTGTCAGCAGTGCCAGCGCCACCAGGAAGGCCAGGTCAGAGATCGTCCGGGCGGTCACCGCGATGCCCCGGAGCCGACGGCTGCTATCACCGCTCCTCCACGGCCACCAGGAATCCGGGACATCTGCTTCCAGCCTCCTACCCGGCGGCACTCGTGACGGGATCCGCACCCGCCTCCGCCAGCCCACCGACTCCGATGGCTGGCGGCAGCAGGAACTCGTGCTGCCCGGACACCAGTCTGGGCGTGCCGCTCAGAAAGCCTGCCACAGCCGAGGTGCCCGGTGGAATCTCGACCTGAACCCGAACCGACTTCTCCTCCCGCTGCCAGGCAACCCGAATGCGACCGCGGGGTGCCTCGTACTCGGCACGCACGAAGTCAAGTCGAGGGTCGAAGCGCGGCGCCAGGACGAGGTCCTCGAAGCCGACGCCGCCAGCGGTCTGTGCTACGCCTCCGACCGTGCTGTACAACCATTCTCCGACCGAGCCGAGTGAGTAGTGATTGAAGGAGTTCATCGATGCCGCCTGGAAACCGGCATCTTCGGTCCAAGCATCCCAACGCTCCCAGATGGTCGTGGCACCGTGGCGAATCGAGTAGCCCCACGACGGATACTCGGTCTGGAAGAGCAGGTCGAAGGCAAGCGGAGTCTCACCGATCCCCGTGAGCACCGGGCACAGCAGGCCGACGCCGAGGAATCCTGTGCTGAGCCGGCTGCCGTTGGCCCTGATCAACTCAGCCAGACGGGCACTGAAATCGGGATGGAACTCACGGGGAACCAACTCCCAGGCGAGCGCGAACAGATAGCCGGTCTGGGTCTCGGGGGCGAGTCGGCGTTCGTGGACGAACTCCTCGACGAAGGCGGTCCGCACTTGGGAGGCGAGTTCTGCATACCCTGCCGCATCGTCGTGCCTGCCCAATGCCTCAGCCGCCCGACTGACCAGGTCGGCACTGCGAGCACGATAGGCGGTGGCAACCAACACCGACGGGGTCTCCTCACCGACGGCCAGCCAGTCGCCGTAGTTGTTGCCCAGCGCGTTGCACCACAATCCGCCCGGGTTTCGGCTGGTGACATAGTCGACCCAGGCCTTCATGGACGAGTATTGCCGAGCGAGCAACTCCCGATTGCCGTAGGTCCGGTAGAGGTGCCAGGGGATGACCACGGCGGCGTCCCCCCAGCCCGGTGCTCCGTAGTCGAAGATCTCTGCTGGGGGCGGCAGCGGGACGACGTCCGGCACCGAGCCGTTGGGAAGCTGGTTGTCGCGCAGGTCGAGCAGCCACCGATCGAAGAAGGCTTCGACGTCCGACAGATAAGTAGCGGTGGGAACAAAGACCTGAGCGTCGGCGGTCCAGCCCAACCGCTCGTCCCGCTGGGGACAGTCGGTCGGGACGGAGAGGAAGTTGCCGCGCTGACTCCAGCGGATGTTCGACAGCAGTTGTTGGACCAGCGGCGATGAGGTCTCCAGACTGCCGGCGTTCGGGAGTCTGGAACTGACGACAACGCCGTCAATGCTGACGACCCTGGCCTCCACTGGCACGCCGGTGACCTCGGCGTAGCGAAAACCGTGGAAGGTGAACCAGGGCTCGAACCGGACCGATTCCTGGTCCGGGATGACGGTATCGATGGCTTCCGCCGAGCGTAGGTTCTCGGTGGAGAGCTCACCTTGGTCAAGCACCTCTCCATGACGAATGCGGATCGCGAGGTGCGGTTGGATCCCCTCCAGCTGAAGAGCGACGTGACCGACCATGTTCTGGCCGAAGTCGACCAGGATGCGTCGGGTATCCCTCGAAATCACGGTCCCGGGCAACCTCTGCACAACGCCGACAGGCTCGTCGCGTTGGCCGACCAAGGTTCGGGTGGCTGTGTCGTAGACCGCACAGGGGCGCCAGCCTGCGGCCGTTGCGCCGGCAGTGCACCAGTCACTGTCGAGCAGAGTGAGATCGTGCGCTTCTCCCATGAGCAGGTCGCTGTAGACGATCTCGCCAGGGCGCTCCTCCCAACTGCCGTCCGTCCCGAGGATTGCCCGACTGCCGTCGTCGTGGTCCAGGACCAGTTGGGCGAAGGCGTGGGGACGACTGCCATAGTGATTGGCGTGGCGACGGACGTCGTAGCCCACGCAGCCCGCCCACCAGCCGTCGCCGACGACCATTCCGATCATGTTCTCGCCGGCGGTGACCAGCCCTGTGACGTCATGGATCTGGTACTGGACACGCTCGCGATAGTCGGTCCAGCCGGGTGCGAGTTCGTCATCGCCCACCCGGACGCCGTTGACGAAGGCGCGGTACACGCCGTGGGCCGTGACAACAAGCCGGGCACGGACGACGTGCCCCTCGCAGCGGAACCGGCGCCGGACGCGCAGTGCGGCTTCTGCCATCTGCATGCTCTGGGGCCGCTCGAAGTGGATGCCCGGCGGGAACATGCCGGTGATGTGCTCGCGACTGCGTCCAATCCAGGTCGCCTGCCAGTCGGGCACGGCCAGCGCCCCGGTCTCGAACGACGAGCGGGCGAGGGACTGGCCGCCCAACTTCCAGCGGATCTGCAGCGTCCAGGTGTAGCTGGTGAAGGCGACCAGGGGATCACCCTCGTAGCGGACCCGCACGCGGTTGGAGTCGACCCAGCCGCTGTCCCACACCGCCGCGGCTTCGTCACCGGCAGGGGTGAGGCGGTGGACGATGATCCGGTAGCTGGTCTGGTCATCACCGTGGCCACTGGACCGCAGCCGCCAGCTGAACAGTGGCGTGGGGCTGTCCACCTCTCGCGGATGAGACCGCAGATTGGTGCGGAGGTTGTAGATGGCTAGTCGGGTGAGCAAAAGAAGTCCTCGGGATCGGCGCAGTGGTGGGCCCGGTCCGTCCAGGCCCACCACCTGAGAGTCAGCTGATAGCTGCGAAGGCCTGGATCTTCATCGCGTTCCTTTCCTGGTCGAGAGAGGGTGGAGCGCGAGTCGGTCAGCGGCTTGGCAAAGAACGGCGGCACAACCGGGATCGACCCGACAGGTCAGCACGGAGGTCGGCGTCGTCACCGTCAGCGATTCGTGGTCGGCGACGATCCGCAGACGCACGCCGCGCCAGATCACATTGGCGATCCCGAAACGGTCGAGTACCCGGGGCAGGTTGGGCCGCAGCACGAGCCCGTCCGGTCGTGGGTCGAGACCGAGGAACGCCGGGAGCGCGGCAAAGGGGACCAGTCCGCTCTCGGGGAAGGGGTTGTCCACCCCGACCTGGCCGGGAAGCGCGGCCTGGGGAATCTCGCCGTGCCAGAGCGGGCCTCCGCCACACAGCAGATCAGGTTCGCCGGCCCTGTCGAGTACCTCAATGAGGCGCTGCCAGGCGAGGTCCGGTGAGACCCGGGCGCGGGCTTCGATGTCGAAGCCGGAGATGTAGAGCGAGGTGCCGCCGTCCTGGACCTGGTCGCCGTAGCTGGTCTCAACCCCCGACCAGCCGAAGGTGTACCAGAAGTCGTTGCGTCGGGTGGTGGCCCGGGGCGCGAACCGCCACGCGCTGTAGATGTCACGCGCGCCCGGATGGTGCCCGGACACGGCGGCGAGACTGAGCGCGATGCCGTCATCGTTGCTGCCGCGCTGCCACCCCAGCCCGGCCGCGTCAGCAGTCAGGCGCAGTCGATAGTCCCCGGGAGGCTGGTCGCCGACATCCAGGCTCGCCCATCCGCGGTCCCACCAGCGCTCAAACCGCCGCCGGGCGAGTTCGGTGCCGTCCCTGGAGAGGAGCGTCATGGTGAATCCCACCGCCGGATCAGTCGCGGTCACGAGCGCGGCAACCGACCGGAAGCCGGCAGCGGTGAACTCCTGCTCGGCCGGTACACCAGACCCCAGCCGAACGCTGTCACCGGAGGGGGAGGCGAGCACCACGCGGTCGGTGAGCTCGGAGTTACCGGTGTCGAGCCAGTTGAGAACTCTGCGGGCTTGTTCGTCGGTTCCCAGGCCCAGGGCGAGTGCCTCAAGGTTGAGGTAGGTGGCTCCGTAGTCGTGGACGGTGCCGGCGACGTCGATGTTCTGGACGAATCGGCCGTCGGTGTCGTTCCAGAACTCGGTCTCGAAGGTCCGCTTGACCCGCTCGGCAAGACCCGCCAGGTCGACGGCTCGTTCGTCTTCCCCGCAGTGCCGTTCCAACCGCGCCAACTGGATAAGGGCTTCATACAGCAGCACGTTGGCGTAGGCGTCCTTGTGACCACCGGGGACGATGTCCCAGTAGTGGGAACCGAGCGAGCCGGCCTGGCCGTCCTGGTCGGGGATGCTATTGACCAGCAGCCCGTACTCGCGGACACCGTAGCTGTCGATGATGTGCGTCATCGCACGACGGGCGCGCGGCAGTTGGGTAGCGAGCCAGTCGTCATCGCCGGTCCAGGAGTAGTGCGTGACCATGCCCGCCACGTAGCTGAGGCTGGCCGAGGGATGGCGAGTGTCGTAGCGAGTGGGATCGGGGAAAGGCCAGCCTTCACAGTCTGTGCGGGTCCACAGCCAACCAGCCTCGTCCTGCGGTGTCTCAGCGAGGTCGACGGCCTGGCTGGCGGCACCGTCGGTGTCCGTCCAGGACAGCACCCGGGTCATCCAGTGACGCCATCCGACGGCGCTGGCGGTGTAGTCACGGAAAGGCCAGCTGAGCGCGCGTTCCCAATAGAACCGGGTGAGACGTTCAGCCAACTCCCAGTCGGATGCCTCGAACCGGGGAAGCCGCTGGGTCAGGTCGTCCCGTTGGACGGTGGTGGAGAAGTCGATGACGCCGTCGGATGCCCGGGCCGTGACGGTCATGGTGTCGATGAACATCTGTCCGGTCAGGCTGAGGCCAGCAGTCGAGCGCACCACGAATCCAGTCGGACCGGACAAAAAAGCGACCTCGGTGTCGTCGATGGAGAACGGCCAGGTTGGCGTGCGCTTGAACTCCTGGGCGGGAACGTAGCGTCCGCCACAGCTGATCACGGTGTCAAAACCGACTCCGTCGGACGCCGACACCGAGTAGCCGTCGTACCGCCACGGAAGCTCGAAGCCGATGACTGCGTCGGTGGCGCCGTGGACTCGTAGTCCGTCATCGGTGGCGAGCAGTTCGAGCGGGAGGTACTCGACGGTCTCGGCCTGCCAAGCGATCGAGTTGTCGTCCGCCCCCTCCGGGGCAGCGGGAGCCGCGGTACCGCAGACCACCGTGACCCTCAACTCGTAGCATCCGGCCGATGGCAGAGCAGGACACAGTTCATACCAGACCTGGTCGATGGCCGGATGGAGGTGTTCGCTGGCAACGACCGTGTCCTCGCCGTCCCCGGTCCGGACGAGCGCAAGGACTACCTCCGTTGCGGTGCTCCCGAAGGTGTGCAGCCGGACTCGCACCACCGAGAGCGGGTGATCGAGGTCGAACTCGACGGCGCGGGTTTGTCCGGGCGACATGGGCGCCGAGGGTTGCCGGACGGAGCCCGCCCCGACGGTGTGAAGCCTCGCAGCCCAGAGTCGGCGGACAGGGAAGCGGCTCGGATCCAGCGCCCGGCCGGCGACGGTGAGCAGGTCATCGCGGACAACCGGCGTGATGGTCATCAGACGCGTCCCTTCATGGCAACGGCGCCTTCCACGAAGGTCCGGTTGGCGAAGATGAACAGCAACAACAGCGGGATCGCCGCGATGGCGTAACCGGCCATCAGCGGCCCCCAGGCGGTGTAGTACGAGTCGCGGAACCGCAGCAAGCCGAGCGCCAGCGGAAACAGGCCCTTGTCATTGAGGGTGACCAGGGGCCAGATGACGTCGTTCCAGGTGCCGAGCACGTTGAACAGGGCGACCACCGCCAGGATCGGCTTCGACATCGGAACGGCCATCGTGAGGAACACCCGGAACTCGCCGGCCCCGTCCAGCCGGGCAGCCTCGAACACCTCTGAGGGCAGGGACTCAAAAAAGGCCCGGATCAGGAAGACGGCGGTGACCTGGCCGAGCGCGACCCAGGGCAGGACGAGTGCCCACCACGAGTTGAGGAGCTTCAGGTCCCGCACCACCTCGAACTGGGGGATCAGGGTGAGCACGCTCGGAATCATGATCAGACCGATGAAGGCGTAGAACAACGTCTTGCGGCCCGGGAAGTCAAAACGGGCGAACACATAGGCACTGAGCGCGCCGATGAAGGTGACCAGCACAGCTGTGACCGCGCTCAGCACGATGCTGTTCAGCAGATACCGCCACATCACCCGGAAGGCTGTGGCGTAGTTCTCCCAGTGGAACGGAAAGGTGAGTCCGTACGGATTGACGGCGTACTGGCTGGTGTCCTTCACTGAGATCACAAGCATCAACAGCGTCGGCACGATCATCAGGAACAGCACGACCACCAGTACCGTGTGGCGGCCGAGGTCGCCGATCAGGCGAGTGCGCTTCATGACTATCGCTGGTTCCTCAGGATCGTGTTGAACAGGGCGGTCAGGACAAGGATCAGGATGAAGAGGGTGACGCCGATGGCGCTGGCATAGCCGAGTTGGCCGAGCATGAACGCCGCACGGTAGAGGTACAGGCCCGGGACCATCGTGGCGTTTGCTGGTCCGCCCTGGGTCAGGACGAGCGGCGCAACGAAAGCCTGCGTCCCACCGATCACGGACAGGATGAAGTTGAGCCGTATCTGGCCGTTGAGCAGCGGGCGATCGAGATGCCAGAAGCGGCGGAATCCCGCGATGCCGTCCACCGCACCGGCGTCGAAGACCTCCTTCTCGATGTCTTTCAGCCCGGCGAGGTAGATCAGCACGGCGAGTCCGCTCACCCACGGGAACCCGGTGAAGATGACCGCCCACAGGGCCGTGGAGATGTTGCCCAGCCAGGACGTCTGCAGATGACCGAGCCCAATCGCACCGAGAAGGCTGTTGAGCATGCCGGAGTCGCCGTCGTAGATGAACTGCCAGATCAACAGCGTGACCACACCTGGCACGATCACCGGCCACATCACCAGCACCCGGTAGACGCTCTTGGCTCGCTCGGAGGCGAGCCAGAAGATCGTCTCGGCGATGAAGAGCGGGATCACCGTCGACAGCAGCGCGGTCACGAGGGTGAAGATCGCCATGTTCGCCACGGCCTGGTGGAACACCGGATCGCCGGCGAGTCTGGCGAAGTTCTCCAGGCCGACGAAGTTGCCCATCCGGCCGTAGCTGCCGTCGAAGAGGGCGTTCACGACCGCTTTGCCGGCCGGGTAGTAGGCGAAGACGGCAACCAGAACCAGGCTCGGCGCCAGCAGGACGTACAGGCCGGAGTTCCTCCGCCACGCCCGGCGGCGCTGGTGGTGCGACGCGTCCCCGGGTCGCACCACCCCGCCGACCGGTGTGACTGTTGGCATGCGAGCTGTCCCCCGCCGGTGGT
>NZ_JAYFPT010000035.1:0-3627 GCF_034927565.1 Propionicimonas sp. | reverse complement strand
CCTGGTGTGTTGTCGTGGTCGTTGGTGAGGATCGACGCGCCGGGGCGGGATGACTTCCGGGGTGCTGCCGGCGCCCAGTCGGATCTGCCAGCGGTCGGCGGCCGGGTCGTGGCCGGGCTCGACGATGCCGTGGTGGTGGGGCAGACCAGCACGAGGTTAGTTGGCAAGTATTAATATGCCCTCTGGCTGGCCGGTTGAGCATGCTGTGACTAGGGGTGATGGCCGGGGATGCTGGCGCGCCGTAGGCGCGCTCTTTACTTGAATAAGCAACACAACTCGTTTTGGAACTTGGTTGGCACGGCGGGGGCCTGGTCGCAGTGTCCCACCCCCGCCTTGGACGCCGTTTGGGGCGGCGCGGCGTCCGGCAGACCAAGGCCAGGCCCCCGCTGGTGAGGTGCGCATCCAGGCCGGATGCGGTGGGCGCGTCAAGCTGAGTTGACAAGAGTTGCACTGGTGTGATTCGGCGTGTCATCCTGGGACAGCAACGTGCTCGCTAACCTGTTCTGGCGAGTGACGTGCCGCCAGATCGCCGGTTGGATGCCGGTACTACCGAGAGAGTTGCACAAGGGAACAGGGCGCACGACCGCTGACGCGCTGCGGGTGATGAGGGAGAAAGCGGGCCTGCCACCCGCGGCTGGCGAACTACCGAGTTCTGTGGGAGTTCGCGCCAATGTCTGGCAGTTCTATAGCGGTCCGCCGCGATGGTGCCTATTGGCACATGTCGTTGTACCCGTCGGCGGGTGAGGGTGGCGGTTGTTTCGTGCCTTCGGCTGCTCGTCGGCCTGGTGGCGGTGGTGCCGATCCGGAGCGGTCGGCGGCTGAGGCTGCGCGGCGGGCAGCGGGTCGGCTTCGGCGGTACTGCGCTCACAACACGCTGGATCGCTTGGTTACGCTGACTTATCGGCCTCCGTTCTGCTTGGACCCGAAGGTGCTTCGGAGTGACCTGGCGAGGTTCGTTCGGCGGCTTCGTGCGGCGCTGGGTGATGAAGCGTTCCCCTACGTGTGGGTGCCCGAGCTGCACAAGGATGGTCGCCGCTTCCATGCTCACTGCGCAGTAGGCCGGTACGTCCCCAAGCCGCTGCTGAACGCGTCGTGGCCGCACGGGTTCACCCATATCAAGCGGCTGGATGGCTACGCGGAGGGTGATCAGTGGTGGCGGGCGAGGGTCGCCGCGCGGTACCTGTCGAAGTACGTCACCAAGTCGTTCACGGACGCTAGGGCGCGTCCGAAGGGGCTGCATCGGTTCGACGTGGCCCAGGGGTTCACGCCGCGCCCGATGGTGCTGGCAGCGAACTCACGGGATGCGGTGATCGCCCTGGGGGCGGTGGTGATGGGTGGTGAGCCGTCTTCGGTGTGGCTGTCGGACGGGCAGCCGGGTTGGCAGGGGGCGCCATCGTTCTCGGTGCGGTGGGGGGCGCTGTGAGCGGGCGCTACTACTCCGAGGAACAGGTCACGAACTGGCTAGCCGCTTCATGCGAGCGGCAAGGGGTGCCGGTTGCGGTCAGCGACCGGGACACGCTGGCGCGGGTGGCGGTGCTGCTCGGGGCGGCAGCGCGACAAGGGAAGGGCAGGAAACGACATGTGGCATGAACTCGGCGCGGTGACCCTGGATGTGGAATCGGAGGACTGGGCGGCAGCGTGTGCCCGGCTGCCGTGGCTGGAGGGTGCGGCGGAGGCGCTGCTGGCGGTCGTGGGGCCGCTGGCGGTGGCTCAACTGTTCGACGAGTACGGGGTACCGTTCCGGCTGACGCTTCTCGATGGGCCGTGTGGCTGTGAGGCGTAACCGCTGGGCTGAATCGCGGTGCGTGGTGTGCGGCGAGCAGCGTTCGGCTGGTGGTGGCCTGTGCGGGCGCTGCTGGGCCTTCTGGTCCCAGGTGAGGGCTGAAGGCGCGTCCGGGGGCAGTGGGGCGCCCTGGAAGCGATGCTGAGCAGGCTAGCGACCCCGACCGCGCGCCGGAGCGGCCGCTTGCGGCCGCCCGCCGCACGGCGGGGTGCTAGCGCGGTCCGGGTCGCTGCGGGGTTCACTCCCGCAGACGGGTTCGGTGCTTCACAGTCGCCAGATGGGTTCAACGCGGCCGGGGTCGAGGGAACGCGCGCCGGGCCGTCCGGGGTGGATGATCGCGTGGTCGAGAACGGCGGCGATGATCGCGTGCTGGCGGCTGACCGACAACGCGGCGAACTGCTCGGCCAGGTGTGGGTTGGTTGGGTCAATGGTATTGAGGGCGTCGGCTCCCGCGAGTTGGGCTAGCTTGGCCTGGGCGGTCCTGAGGTCGCGGTCGATGGGTTCGCGCGCGGCCCGGAACTCCAGAGCGTCAAGCTCGCCGGTGCCGAGCATGGTGGCAAGCATCTCTTTGCGCTTGCGGAGTTCCTCAATGTGAGAGTGGATCGCTGCTGTGCTGTTGGCTGGGCCAGCCTGGCGGGTCATGGCCTGGTGGAGTTCGGGGCTGTTGAGCCGTCGCAGGACGGCGGTGGTGATGAGTTCCTCGACTGGTCCGGCCTCGACCTGGCGGCGTCCGCAACCTCCGAAGTCCGGGCCATTAGGGCAGGCGTAGACGCGGCGGTCGGGACGAGAGTGGCAGTTCATGCGGGTTCCGCAGGTGCAACGTAGGAGGCCGCTGAGGGCGTAGCGGTTGCGGGCACGCTTGCCCTGGCTTGCGCGCTGCTGAGCTAGGGCGATCATCTGGTCTCGGGTCTCGGGGGTGATGATGCCGGGCCAGGCGGCGGGGCCGTGAATCTTGCGGTGGTACTCCCGTAGGCCGGCGATCCGTCCGGACAGCATCATGCCGCGTACGGTGGTGGAGTGCCACGGGTTCCCGGTGGTGGTGGGGATCTGTTGATCCTGAAGCCATCCGGTCAGGGAAAGCCACGACTCCCCGGCAAGGAACCGTTCGGCAAGCTGCCGGATGATCGCGGCTTCGGACTCACGAATGGTCATCTTGTCGGGTTCGTACCCGAAGGGACGGCGGTGGCCCCCGGCCAGGGGTAGCCCGTTGTCGGCGATCTCCTGATACTTGCGGGTCAAGCGGCGTGACTTCGAGGCGGACTCGTTCGCTGCGACAGCGGCCATGATGCGCAGGATGAGCAGGCCATCGCCGGTCATGGGGTCAGCGCCACCGGTGACGAACTGGAGAGGCACGCGGGCGGTGGTCAGTACGTCGATGAAGTCTTCGAAGTCACGCGGGCGGCGGGCGAGCCGGTCGGGGTGGTAGATCAGCACGCCGTCACGAGTGCCGCTGGCGATGTCCTCGACCAGGCGTTGATAGGCCGGGCGGTGCTTGCCGGAGTAGGCGGACACGTCGTTGTCCTGGTAGACCTCGGCAACGGTCCATCCAAGGCGTGCGGCCAGGGCACGGCAGTCCTGTTCCTGTCGGGCGACTCCGAGGCCGGTACCCTCCTGGTCGCTGCTGATCCGGACGTACACGGCGGTGGCCTGAGGCGCAGATTTCATAGAGGACATATTTGCACGGAATAAGGTTGGCAAGATCCGAAGGCCCGCCCTGCCACCACGGGGTGATGTGATGCGCATGACAATCCTGCGGTGGCTTGTCGCAACCGGGGAACGTGCACCCGCCATCGCGGATTTCGAGGGCTTGACGCTGCGCAGGGGTGACGAACCGCTGGGATTGC
>NZ_JAYFPT010000006.1:0-2819 GCF_034927565.1 Propionicimonas sp. | reverse complement strand
CTGTTCTGGACGACGTTCTGCCACAGGGCGAGGTGTTGCCCGGCGTGGTCGCGGTCGATCCGCAGCAGGGCCAGGTCGCGGGCGGCGGGGTGCTGGGCGAGCACGGACAGCTGCACGGCGTCTCGCACGCTGATCGAGGTGGGTTCGCTTTCGTCGGTGGGCAGGTTGCGGTCGATCAGCTGGGCGGTGAGGTGGATGATGCCGGTGGTGTCGCCGGGTTGAGGCAGGGCGTCTATGGCTTCGGCGGCTTGCCGGTCGAGCCGCTCCCTGTCGGGCGGGCTGGCGAATCGGGCCGCGAGGTCGGCGCGGCTGGGCAGGTGTTGCAGCCCGTACTGAGCGGCTTGGCTGGCGGCGGAGCCGGCCTGGTCGACGGGGCCGCTGGTGCCGTCGGGAGTGTGCCAGGTGTCGGCATCGACGAGCAGGGTCGTGGCGCCATAGGGCAGCCACGCGTCGGCCCGGGACAGGACGTCCCAGCCGGCGAGGTGGTCGTCGGTGTAGGCGACCGCGACCGCGCCGGCCCCGGGGAACCTCGACCAGATCCGGTCGAGGAGGTCTTCGACGCCGCCACGGCGCTGGACATCGACGAGGTCGACCCGGGCGGTGACCTGGACCTGGCCGTCCTGCAGGGCGGAGACGACAAGCGAGTTCTCCGGGGTGAACCCGACCAGGTAGGGAATGATCTGGGCGACCTCGGCCGGTTCGGTGATCCGCAGCCGCGGTGGGGGCTGTTGTGGCATGGTCTGCTCCTTCGGAAGGTGTCAGTCGGTGAGGTTGCCGATGCGCCAGAACTGGTACATGCGGTGGCCGGCGAAGTCGGTGTAGTCGTAGATCCGGACGCCGCGTCCTCGGGCTTCCCAGCTGGTGTGTTTGTCAGGGTCGAAGACGAGCATCACGTGGCCGGCCTTGTAAGGTCCGCGCCAGGTGTTGGTGAACACCAGGTCGCCGGGGCGGGCTTGCGAGGCGGGGACGCGGTAGGCGTTCTTGTGGGCCCACAGCCGCATGGACTCGGCGGTACGCGGCAGCCGGATGCCGATCTGACGGAACGCGGCACCGACGAACCCGGAGCAGTCGTAGCCGCCCGGCCCTGTCCCGCCCCAGATGTACGGCTTGCCCTTCTGCTTGGCGGCCCACGCGAACATGACCGCGACCCTCGCCGAGGTCAGGGATGGCAGGTCGGGATTGCCGTCCCCGAGCCCGTCGCCGCAGTCCTCGTGGTCGCCGGCCACCACGATGCTGTCGCCTTGGCCCGCGTAGCTCCAGGCGAAGTAGAGGACGTCGTTGCGGTAGCTGATCGAGTGGTTGTAGGCCCACAGGGCTTTGATGACGCCTTGGGTGCCGCGGGTGACGCCGGAGGCGGTGAGGTAGTTGGCGGCGGAGAAGATGCTGTCGGCGTCGTTGTGGATGTCGCGGCGTCCGTCCTGGTTGCCGTCGACGCCGTAGGCGGCGAAGGTGCGCGGCATGAACTGCATCAGCCCCTGCGCGCCCGCGCTGGAGGTGGCGTTGTTGCGGCCGTGCCTGGTCTCGGCCATCCCGATCCCGGCCAGCAGCTCCCACGGCACCTGATACGCGTCGCCAGCGGCCAGGTACAGCTTCTTCACCGCTGCGGGGATCGCTAGGGCGGGGCTGGTCAGCGACTGGTGGCGAGGACTGCCCCATTTGGGGAGTTCGAACCCGACGCCGGCTTCCTCGCCGCCGGTGAGGTCCAAGTTGGCCTGGTCAAGGTAGGCGCTGCACGGGTCGATCCGAACCTGCTCGGCAACGGCCGGGGCGACGACCGCGGTGGCGATGGCGATCGTCCCAATCGGGAGCCCGAGGGTGAGGGCGAGGATCGGGCCGAGCAGCAGAGCGAGCGTCTTCATGATCGTCTCGGAGTTCTAACGAGCGGCGGCCAACGCCTGGTTGGTCCAGGTGAGGGCGTGTTCGGCAGGGTGCAGAACGGTCTGCACTTTGTGGACGGTTTCGCCGACCAGCCAGACGGCCCGTCCGGGGGCTTGGCGGCACCAGTCGGTGACCAGCCCGGTGGTGATCGGTGGCAGGCCGAGGAGGGTTTGGAGTTCGTCGGCGACCTTCTGGTCCTGGCCGTGGAGGATCTTGGTGTCGGCCAGGTGGAGCAGGTCCTTGGCGATCGCCGACGCCTGCGAGGTCGCGTCCCCGGCCGAGAGCATGTCGGAGGGTTTGTGGGCGATCGCGAACTGGATGTCGCCGTCGCGTCGGGACAGGCGCAGGTCGGCGTCGAAGCTCTTCACCGCTTCCACTCCGAGCCGCAGTTGCTTCCATGATTCGTCGCGGACCACGATCCGCAGGTCGCCAGGTTCGGCGACTTCGCGCATGGCCCGTCCCCAGCTGTTGAGGCACATCATTGCCATGCCGACGGCTTCGTCGCCGAGCCCTTCGAGCCGGGACAGCGACAGCGACTGGATGGGTGCGTCCCAGTCGAGGTTGATGGTGGTGTGGTCGTCGAAAAGGCCGCGCAGGCTGCCGCCGACCAGCTGGCCCAGCGAGTCGCGCAGCAGCCGGGTTTCGTCGAGGAAGTGGCGGACGGACGCGAACCGGCACTCCTGGACGAGTTGCGTTGGTGGTTCGTCGAGCAGGTGCCACAGGGCGGGGATGGTGGTCTCGGTCAGGGTGGTGTTGCCGGTGGCGTACCCGGTGAGCAGGCGTAGGGCGGCATCGAGGACGGCTTCTTCGCTGGGTCCGACGGGGACGGGGTGCTCGCCGACGCGTTGGGAGCCGATCAGGCCGCGGAGCAGGGTGAGCCAGCGGCTGAACACGATGGTGGCCCGTTGCCGGGCTTCGACGGGGTCGAGCTGTGCCCAGCC
>NZ_JAYFPT010000073.1:0-13099 GCF_034927565.1 Propionicimonas sp. | reverse complement strand
GTCGGCCTCCTGGCGGGCGTCGTCCACCTTGTTCGCCGCGAGGACAACCGGCTTGCGGCTACGCCGCAGCACTCGCACCACAGCCTCGTCGACATCCTGCGTGCCGACGGTGGCATCGACCACGAACAGCACGGCGTCCGCGGCGGCGATCGCGAGTTCGGCCTGTTCGGCGATCTGCGCTGCCATCCCGACCGCGTCTGGCGCCCAGCCGCCGGTGTCGACGATCACGAACTCCCGTCCGCTCCACTCGGCGTCGTAGGACACCCGGTCGCGGGTCACCCCGGGCAGGTCCTGGACGACCGCCTCGCGGCGGCCGAGGATGCGGTTGACCAGCATCGACTTGCCCACATTGGGGCGCCCGACGACGGCGACGACCGGACGGGAGGCAACCTCGCTGGCGACCTCGCTCATCGCCCTTGCACCAGTTCCACGATCGCGTCGATCGTCTCCGGCAGCGTCAGGTAGGTGCCGTCGAGGTGCACCACCCCGTCCGCGGCAGTGGTGAAGTTGACCAAAGTGGAATCGTCACGGTCGCGGCGCAGCACCTGATCAGTCAGTATCGCTTTGTCGACATCCCCGCCGAGGTCGAGGTTGCGGCGAGCCATCCGCACCTCCGGGTCGGCGGTCAGCAGCACCCGCAGGTCGGCGTCGGGCGCCACCACGGTGGTGATGTCCCTACCCTCGGCGACGATCCCGTCCGGTGCGGCATCGATGATCGCCCGCTGTCGTTCGACCAGGTTTGCCCGGCACGCCGGCAGCGTGGACACCGCGCTCACCTTTGCCGACACCTCCTGCTCGCGGATCCGCTGGGTGACATCCTCCCCGTTCACCCGCACCCACTGATCGGCCGGGTCGGTGCTGATCTCCAGGTCCGCCCCGACGGTGGCAGCGACCACCTTGTCAGCATCGGACGGGTCGACACCCGCGTCCAGGAAGGCGCAGGTCACCGCCCGGTACATCGCACCGGTGTCGAGGTAGGCCAGACCGAGCCGCTGCGCCACCCCCTTCGAGGTGGACGACTTGCCCGATCCGCTCGGGCCGTCGATCGCGATCACCAGACGTCGGGTCATGGCACTCCTCAGGTAGTGGGGTCGTTGTCGCGCAGCGTCCAGCCGGCGGCGGTCATGGCGGCGCGCAGGTCATCGGCCCGCTGCGGGGTGACCTTGACCGACAGGAAGCCGATCTCCCGGTCCGGGTCGTGCTCGATGGACAGGTCCTCGATGTTGACCCCGGCGGTCTCGATGTCGCCGAACAGCCGTGCCAGGGCGCCCGGGGCGTCCGGGATCTCGACGACGACCGGGGCGTAGTCCACGGGCGCCAGTCCGTGCTTGCCCGGTAGCGCCCGCGTACCCTCCCGTCCACGGTCCAGGAAGGCAGTCAGCTGTTCGGGGTCGTCCAGCACGGTGAGCAACGCGGCCAGATCGGCCTGGAGCGAGGTCAGCTCGAGCCGAACGGCCGTCCGGTTGGCGCCGATGATCTGCCGCCACAGCGCCGGGTCGGAACCGGCGATCCGGGTCACGTCCCGCACTCCCTGGCCGGCCAGTCGCAGGTGCTCGGTCGGCAGCCGGGTCAGCGTGCCGGCCATCAGTGCCGAGATCAGGTGAGGCAGGTGGGACACCTGTGCGACGGCTTCGTCGTGGTGGGCGGCGCCCATGGTGACCCGCCGTCCGCCACACAGCCGGGCCAGTTCCTGCACATTGAGGACGGCGTGCGCTGCCGAGGTGTCGTGCGGGGTGACCACCCAGGTGCGGTCGATGAACAGGTCGGCGTGCGCGGTCAGCGGCCCGACCCGTTGGGAACCGGCCATCGGGTGGGAGCCGACGTAGCGGGACAGGTCCAGGCCACGGGCACGCAACTGGGCCAGGACGGTGCCCTTCACCGAGCCGACGTCGGTGACGGTGGCGTTCGGGTAGCGCTGCAGGGACTGCTCGATGACGTTCGGCAGGGCATCGGGCGGCACGGCCACTACCACCAGCCGGAGTGCCTGCGGGTCAGGACGGGCGGTGGTCCCGGCTCCGCGGGAGGCGGCCACCCGGGCGTGGCTCGACACCGCGTCCTTCAGGTGGACGGTGACACCGGCACGGGTGAGCGCAGCCCCTACCGAGGCGCCCACCAGGCCGGTGCCGATCACCAGCGCGGGCGACAGGTCGATCTGGATCACTGGCCGCCCTTCTGCACGAACGAACGGACGTACTCCTCGGCATCGGTCTCCAGGACGGCGTCGATCTCATCGAGGATGGCGTCATAGGCGGCCGGACGCACCGTGTTCGTGGTCGTCAATGCGACGGCGCTGTCCTCGCGCCGGGTAGCAGGACGTTCCCGCTGCACCCTTTCCGCCATGATTCCTCCCAAGCTCGCCGCCCAAGCCTATCCAGCCAGCGCGCGCAGCACCGCATCCAGCCGGTCCGTGCCCGGGTCGAGCGGGTCGGACAGATCGATCCGGAGGTGCCGGCCGCGCGCGTTCTGCACCACCATCCAGTCCCAGGAGGCCGCCACCACGGCGTCCGGGTCGTGCTGGACGAGGGACCCGCGCAGCCAGGCCCGGGTGTCGGACGGCGGCGCCTCGACCGCCCGCGCCACCGCCGCGGCGAGGTCCTCGCCGTCCCTGACCAACCCGGGGACGCTGCGGAACCGTCCGGCTCCGGACAGCACCGCGAACGGCGAGGCCGGCCCGAGTTCGGCCCAGGCCAGGTCGAGCTGGGCGAATCGTGGTGAGTCGGGCGGTAGCCGGTGGCGGTCGGCGTA
This sequence comes from Propionicimonas sp., assembly GCF_034927565.1. Lineage (GTDB taxonomy): Bacteria > Actinomycetota > Actinomycetes > Propionibacteriales > Propionibacteriaceae > Propionicimonas. The sequence goes on along the minus strand of NZ_JAYFPT010000073.1, from coordinate 10,354 downwards.
GCTCTCCAGCAGTTGCAGCTTGGCCACCCAGTCGAGCCGGTCCGCACATCGCCCGGGGTCGGCGGCCAGGTCGTCCAGTACCTCCGCCCAGGCCAGCAGGACGCGGGCGCCGTCGCTGCCCGGCTCGGGCGGTGCGACCGCTTCGAGATAGGCCCACTGCAGCTCCAGTGCCGTCATCCGGCGACCGTCCTCCAGCTCCAGCAGGGCGGACAGGGACGGATCGTGGCTCACCGTGTGCAGCGCGTCCACCGGGTCGACCAGCCGCAGTTCGGGCAGCCTGCCGGCAGCCAGCGCCTCCAGCACCAGCGTGGCGGAGCCCACCTTCAGCCAGGTCGACCACGGCGACCGGTTCGCGTCCCCGGTGATCACGTGCAGCCGCCGCCACTGCGCGGGCGGGGCGTGCGGCTCGTCCCGGGTGTTGACGATCGGCCGGCGGCGGGTGGTCTGGATCCCTTCTGGGGTCTCGAAGAAGTCGGCGCGCTGGCTGAGCTGGAAGCCGGGCCGTTCGCCGTACCGGCCGATCCCCACCCGTCCGGCGCCGACCACCACGGTGCGGGAGACCAGGAAGGCGGTGACGCCGGTGACGATCTGCTGCCAGGGCACCGAGCGGGCCAGCAGGTAGTTCTCGTGACAGCCGTAGGAGGAGCCCTGGGAGTCGGTGTTGTTCTTGTGGATCCGCACCGGTGTGCCCAGTTTCTCCGCAGCCCGGGCGGCGGCCCCGGCGACGATCGCCTCGCCGGCCAGGTCGTACCGGACGGCCTCCACCGCCGTGGTCACCTCGGGCGCGGAGTACTCGGGATGGGCATGGTCGACGTAGAACCGGGCGCCGTTGCCGAGCACCCGGTTGGGTTCCTCGCTGACGCTCGTCAACACCTTCCTCAAGCTCATCACATCGATGCTTCGCATCGTGTGAGTTCGGTTCTGGTCGGTGTGGAGGTCGGTGAGCGGAACCGGATCCGGCTGCGGCCCGAACGAGCCGTCGAGCTCGTGGTGGGTGGCTGGTCCATCCCAGCTGTCCACCACCGCCGCGGACAGCACTGCCGGGTCGAGGTCGGGTACCTCGGGCGCGAGGATGCCGTACTCGGTCTCGATCCCGATCAGCCTGGGCATCGTCACACCGACAGTGCCCGGGCGCCCGCGAAGGTCCGCAGGAACACGATCCGCTCTCCCTTGCGGCCAGAAATCCGCGCCCAGTCGTCGGGGTTGGTGGTGTTCGGCAGATCCTCGTTCTCCGCGATCTCGGCAGCGCAGGCGGCCAGCAAGTGGTCGGCCGAGATGCCGCGCTTCCCGCCGGCGATGATCTGTTTGATAGCGGCCTTCTTGGCCCGGTCCACGATCCCGGCCAGCATCGCGCCCGACACGAAGTCGGCGACGTACAGCTGCTCGCGCTCCCCGGAGGCGTAGGTGACCTCGATGAACCGGTTGTCGGCGTGGCGGGTGTACAACCGATGCACCACCAGGTCGGCCAGCGCAGCCGCCCCGCCGGCATGGTCGAGCGGCAGGTCGTCGGTCAGGTAGCGGGCGAGGATGTCGCGGGCGGCGTCGGCGTCGGGACGGTCCAGCTTGATCTTCACATCCAACCGGCCGGGCCGCAGGATTGCCGGGTCGATCAGGTCCTCCCGGTTGGTGGCGCCGATCACGATCACGTTCGACAGCGACTCCACTCCGTCGATCTCGCTCAGCAGCTGCGGCACGATCGTCGACTCGACGTCGGAGGACACCCCGGAGCCGCGGGTGCGGAACAGCGAGTCCATCTCGTCGAAGAAGACGATCACCGGTCTTCCGTCGCTGGCGTGCTCGCGGGCGCGGCGGAAGATCAGCCGGAGTTGCCGCTCGGTCTCGCCGACGTACTTGTCGAGCAGTTCGGGGCCCTTGATGTTCAGGAAGTGCGAACCGGCAGCGTGGGCGACCGCTTTGGCGATCATGGTCTTGCCACAGCCGGGCGGGCCGTACAGCAGCACCCCCTTCGGCGGCCGGAGCCGGAATTCGCCGAACAGCTCACGGTGCCGGAACGGCAGTTCGACCGCGTCCCTGATCTGGTCGATCTGGCCGCCCAGGCCGCCGATGTCGGCCCAGCTGACGTCCGGCACCTCCTCCAGGGTGAGTTCGGTGACATCGGTGCGGGCGACCGGCTCGAGGGCCACGCCCGCCCGCCGGTCGGCGAGCAGGGTCTGGCCGGCCAGCAACTCGGCGGTCAGCGTGGCGGCCCGCAGCAGCACCACGTCCTCACCGGACGCGGTCGCCACCAGCAGCCGGCCATCCGACAGCAACTCACGCAGCCGCACGATCTCCCCGGTGCCGGCGGGTGCCGCCGTCCCGACCACCACCATCGCCTCGTTGAGCAGCACGCGGTCACCGACGCGCAGCGTGGTGACGTCCACTTCCGGGCTGACCTCGCAGCGCAGTTCCCGCCCTGCGAGGTTCACATCCACCGTCGAGTCGCCGGTCAGTAGCACCAGCCCGAAGCTGACCGGCGGCGTGGCCAGCTGCTCCAGCTGGGCTTTCAGCGCGACCAGCGAGTCGCGCGCCTCCGTGAGGGTACGGTTCAGCTTCTCGTTCTGGGAGGCCAGCGCTCGCAGGTCCGACCGGGCATCGGCCAGGCGCCGCTCGGCCAACTCCCGCTGGCGACTGAGATGGTCGAGGTCGTCCATGTCATTCCTCAGCCGCCTCGGCCGGCACTCCGACCGGCCGCGGCCCGGTGTAGTCGGGGCCGTAGGCTCCGGGTGCGGGACGGCGGCGGCGCAGCGGTGCGGTGGTGCCGTGGGCGAGCCGCCGGGTGAAGATCAGGAAGCCGGTGTGGCCCGAGGTGCCGTGCCCGGGCCGGATCGCCAGTCCCTCGGCATGCCACTCCCGGGCCGAGTATTCCCTGGCCACCGGCTCGGTGAAGCCGCCGTGGACGCGCAGGGAATCCATCGTGCGGCCCAGTTGGGTGGTGGTGGCGACGTAGACGCACAGCATGCCGCCGGGCTCCAGCACCCGGCCGACTGCGTCGATGCACTCCCAGGGCGCCAGCATGTCCAGGATTGCCCGGTCCACCGGTTCTGGGCCGATCGCGCCGACCAGGTCTCCGTCCCGCAGCTCCCAGGCCGGATGCGGTTCACCGAAGAAGGCCTCGACGTTCTTCCGCGCGATCGCGGCGAAGTCCGGCCGGCGTTCGTAGGAGTAGAGCTTCCCGCCCGGCCCGATCGCGCGCAGCAGGAAGATGCTCAGCGACCCCGAACCGGCTCCGGCCTCCAGCACCCGGGCACCGGGAAAGATGTCGGTCTGTACCAGGATGTGTGCCGCGTCCTTCGGATAGACCACCGCCGCACCGCGGGGCATGGTCACCACGAACTCCTCCAGCAGCGCGCGGAAGGCGGTGTAGGCCACCCCGCCGGCCGACCGGACAACCGTCCCTTCGGGCGCACCGATCAGGTCGTCGTGGCTGATCCCACCCTTGGTGGTGTGGAACACGCCCCCGACGGCCAGCTTCAGCGAGTGCCGCCGTCCCTTCGGGTCGGTCAGCGTGACCCGCTCGCCGGCCACCAGCGCACCGGTGCGCACCCCGTTCAACTCAGCCATTCCGGATTCCCCACAGTCCCAGTTCTCCACCGCTGCCGAAGGCGTCGCCCAGCAGCGTCACTCCCCGGCCCAGCACCAGCACGCCGTCCGCCTGGCTGACCGGCAACACCGTCAGATCGGCCGCAGCCTGCTTCTGCAACTCCCCCAGCGCCACCACCCGAGCATCCCCGTTGGTGGTCCGTGCCCGCAGGCTCAGCCCGGCGATCTTGTCGGCGCTGCCCGGCAGCGGCGTGTCGGTGTAATCCTGCAACCAGCCCACCGCGGTCAGGACCCACGGCTGGGCATCGGTGAGTAGCAGGTCGGCGTCGCCGCTGGTGACCAGCCGGACGCTCACCCGGGAGAGTTCCTCGATCCGGCTGCGGATCAGGCTCGCAGCATCCGCGTGGCCGGGCGCGGACGGGTCGTAGCGCAGCGTCAGTTGCGCCCGCTTGCCCTGGATGTCGGGCAGCACCGGCGAGCCGCCGAGCGGGAAGCTGGCCAGGTGCCCCTCGACTCCCACCGGGACCAGTGAGTCGAGGGTGCGGTCCTGCTGCAGGGCACGGGCTACTCCGGACCTCAGCACGGCGTTCCCGCGATAGCTGGACGCCGGGTTCCAGATCAGCCGGGTGACCTGGGCGCCGTCCATCGGCCAGAAGGTGTAGCCCTCGGTGGTCTCGTGGGTGGGGCTGGCGGCGATCTGGTCGGTCAGCCGCTTCACCGCCGGCGGGTCGAGGGTGCGCCACACCGCCCCGGCGGTGCCGTCGTTGATCGCCTCCTCCGCCGAGGCGGAGTCTGCGACCCGTTCGAGCCGGATCAGGTCGATGCCGCCGGCCAGCGGCCCGACGTACTTCTCGTACCGGGCGAAGCTGGCCTCCTCTGGTCCCAGGTCGGTCAGCTGGTACGGCCCCGAGCCGGCCGGAAGCATGGCGGCGTCGAGCGGTACGGCGGCGTCCGGGTTGAACACCGCCTCGTCGACGATCGAGGCCGCCAGCGAAGCCAGGGCGTAGCCGAACCGGTTGTCGGCATAGCTGAGGGTGAACCGGATGGTGAGGTCGTCCGGGATGGTGATCCGGGTGAGCGAGTCGAACAGGCCCACGGAGGTTCCCGGAGTGTCCAGTCGCAGCGCCCGCTGGATGCTGAACCGGACGTCGGTGGCGGTCAGGCTGTCGCCGTTCTGGAAGGTCAGGCCCTGCGGCAGGGTGCATTCGTAGACCGTCTCGGAGACGAACGAGCAGTCGGTGGCCAGGTCGGGCTTGAGCTCCCCGGTGGGCAGCACCCGCATCAGCCGTTGGTACACGCTGGTGGCGATCAGGACGTCGGAGTCGGCCACCGCGACCGCCGGATCGGCGGTGGTGATCGGCCCGGAGGTCAGCACGACGAACGGCTGGGCAACTGGCGTTGCGGTCGGCGTCGCGGAGGTTGGCACCGGGTCGGGGACGGGCGGGGTCTCGGGCTGCGGGGTACAGCCGGCCAGCAGGGCCAGGGCGGTGATCGCGACCACCACCGCCAGCCGGCGGCGAGGTTCAGCCGGCATTGAAGTACTTCGCTTCCGGATGGTGGACGACCAGCGCGTCGGTCGACTGTTCGGGGTGCAACTGGAGTTCCTCGGACAGCTCGACACCGATCCGTTCGGGCTCCAGCAGTCTTACCAGCACCCGCCGGTCGGCCAGGTCCGGGCAGGCCGGGTAGCCGAAGGAGTAGCGCGATCCGCGATAGGCCTGGTCACGGATCATCGCCGCCCGCGTGCCATCGCCGCCCAGCCCGAGTTCGGAGCGGATCCGGGCGTGCCAGAGCTCGGCCAGCGCCTCGGTGAGCTGCACGGACAGACCATGGAGCTCAAGGTAGTCGCGGTAGGAGTCGGCGGCGAACAGCGCGGCTGTCGCCTGGGAGACCTTCGCCCCCATCGTCACCAGCTGGAAGGCGATCACGTCCGGGCCCAGGTCGGCCATCTCGGCCTGGTCGCGGAAGAAGTCGGACAGGCACAGGTAGCGGCCGCGCGACTGGCGGGGGAAGGTGAACCGGTGCTGCACCCGCTCCAGGTCGGCGGGATCGTGCAGGATCAGGTCGTTGCCCTCGCTGTGGCAGGGCCAGTAGCCGTAGCTGACCGCGAATTCGGCGATCCCCTCGGTGTGAATCCGGTCCAGCCAGTGCCGCAGCCGGGGCAGCCCCTCGGTTTCCACCAGTTCCTCGTAACTTGCGCCACCCGCACTCGGCTTCAGTCCCCACTGCCCGGCGAAGGTGGCCCGCTGGTCGAGCCACTCCGCGACGTCGGCCAGCTTGATGCCCTTGACCACCCGGCTGCCCCAGAACGGTGGGGTCGGCACGTCGATCCGGCGCGCGACATCTGAGCGGAGGTCCGGCGGCGGCGCCTCGACCTGGACCCGGGTCGGCGCGGTCACCCGCCGGCGGCGCGGGGCCGGCAGGCTGGCGCCGGGTTCGCCACGCTTGATGGCCATCACCGACTCCATCAGCGTCAGCCCCTCGAAGGCGTCCCGGGCGTAGCGCACCTCGCCGGCGTACACCTCGTTGAGGTCCTGTTCGACGAACGACCTGGTCAGCGCCGCACCGCCGAGCAGCACCGGGAACTGGGTGAGGCCGCGGGTGTTCAGTTCCTCCAGGTTGTCCTTCATCACGACCGTGGACTTCACCAGCAGTCCTGACATGCCGATCGCGTCGGCATTGTGCACCAGGGCGGCCTCGATGATGGCGCTCACCGGCTGCTTGATGCCCAGGTTGACGACCGTGTAGCCGTTGTTGGTGAGGATGATGTCGACCAGGTTCTTGCCGATGTCGTGCACGTCGCCCTTGACCGTGGCCAGCACGATGGTGCCCTTGCCGGCGGCGTCCGCCCGGTCGATGTGTGGTTCCAGGTAGCGGACGGCCGACTTCATCACCTCGGCGGAGGTCAGGACGAAGGGCAACTGCATCTGGCCGGAGCCGAACAGTTCACCGACGGTCTTCATCCCGGCAAGCAGGTACTCGTCGATGATCGCCAGTGCCGCGGTGTCGGCCAGGGCGGCGTCGAGGTCGGCCTCCAGGCCGTTGGCGTCGCCGTCCACCACCCGGCGGGAGAGCCGTTCTCCGACCGGCAGGGTGGCGAGTTCGGCAGCCCTGGCTTGCCGGGTGTCGGCGGTGGTGACGCCCTCGAACAACTCCAGGAACCGGGTCAGCGGGTCGTAGCCGGTGCGGCGCCGGTCGTAGACCAGATCCTCGGCGACCTGCCGTTGTTCCTCAGGAATCCGGGCGATCGGCAGGATCCGGGACGGGTGGACGATCGCGGAGTCCAGCCCGGCCTGCGCACATTCGTGGAGGAAGACCGAGTTCAGGACGGCCCGCGCCGCCGGGTTGAGCCCGAAGGAGACATTGGACACGCCCAGGGTGGTGTGGATGCCGGGGTGGCGCCGGACCAGCTCCCGGATCGCCTCGATGGTCTCGATCGCGTCCCGGCGGGTCTCCTCCTGTCCGGTGGCGATCGGGAAGGTCAGGCAGTCGACGATGATGTCGTCGATCGCCATGCCCCAGGTGCCGGTCAGATCGGCGATCAGGCGTTCGGCCACCCTCAGCTTCCACTCGGCGGTGCGAGCCTGCCCCTCCTCGTCGATGGTGAGCGCGACCACCGCGGCACCGTGCTCCTTCACCAGGGGCATCACCTTCGCGGTGCGGGAGTCGGGGCCATCGCCGTCCTCGTAGTTCACCGAGTTGACAATGCACCGGCCGGCGAGGTGTTCCAGTCCGGCCCGCAGCACGTTGGCGTCGGTGGAGTCGAGCATCACCGGCAGCGAGACCGCTGTCGCCAGCCGGGAGGCCAGTTCGGTCATGTCACCGACGCCATCGCGTCCGACGTAGTCGATGCAGACGTCCAGCAGGTGCGCACCGTCCCGGCTCTGCTCCTTGGCGATGTCGACGCAGTCATTCCAGCGGCCGGCCAGCATGGCCTCGCGGAAGGCCTTGGAGCCGTTGGCGTTCGTCCGTTCGCCGATACTGAGGTAGCTGGTCTCCTGGTGCAGCGGGACGTCGGTGTACAGCGACGACACGCTGGCGATCCGGGACGGGGTGCGCTCAGCCGGTGTGGTCGCCGCCACCGCCTGCGCCAGCCGGGCGATGTGCGCCGGCGTCGTCCCGCAGCAGCCCCCGACCAGGCCGAGGCCGAACTCGGTGGTGAACTGCTTCACGAAGCCGGTGAATGCGTCCGGCCCCATCGGGTAGCGCGCGCCGTCGGGGGTCAGCTCGGGCAGGCCGGCGTTGGGCATGCAGGTCACCGGAATCCGGGCGTGGCGCGACAGGTGACGCAGGTGCTCGCTCATCTCGGTCGGGCCGGTGCCGCAGTTCAGCCCGAGGGCGTCGATCCCGAGTGGTTCGAGGGCGGTCAGCGCCGCACCGATCTCACTGCCCAGCAGCATCGTCCCGGAGGTTTCGATGGTGACGTTGACCAGCACCGGCAGGTCGACCCCGAGCGCTCGGGCGGCCCGGTGTGCCCCGACCACGGCGGCCTTGGTCTGCAGCAGGTCCTGGCAGGTCTCGATCTGCACCGCGTCCACGCCGCCGGCGATCATCGCCTCGGCCTGCACCTGGTAGGCGTCGCGCAGGGCGGTGTAGCCGACGTGGCCCAGGCTGGGCAGCTTGGTCCCCGGGCCGACACTGCCCAGCACGAACCGGGGACGGCCGTCGAGGGCCGCCTGGTCGGCGGTCTCGCGGGCGATCCGGGCGCCGGCCCCGGCCAGTTCGGCGATCCGGTCGGGGATGTCGTACTCCCCCAGCGCTGCCAGGTTGGCGCCGAAGGTATTGGTCTCGATGCAGTCCGATCCGGCGTCCAGATAGGCCCGGTGGATCGCAGCGACCACGTCCGGGCGGGTCACATTGAGAATCTCGTTGCAGCCCTCGTAACCCTGGAAGTCGGCAAGCGCGAGGTCGTAGCCCTGCAGCATGGTGCCCATCGCACCGTCCGCCACGAGGATCCGGTCGGCGAGGGCTGCGCGCAGGTCGTGAACCATGCGGTGCAGTCTACGGCGAGCCACCACGGTGGCCCGTGGCAGTCGAGTGGGTGGGCGTCGTTACAGTGGAGGCATGGCACGACTCGGGCTCAGGGATCTGCGCAGTCCCGCTGTGGTGGCGGCCTTCGGTGGCTGGGGTGATGCCGGCGACGCTGCCAGCGGTGTGATCGACCATCTGGTGGAGGTGTACTCCGGACGGCTCGAGTTCTCCTTCGACCCCGACGAGTTCTACGACTTCCAGGTCAACCGGCCGGTCGTCCGCTCGCTGTCGCCCACCGAGCGGATCATCGAGTGGCCGACCACCGAGGTGCTGGTGGCACCGCTGCCCGAGCGCGACCTCGTCCTGATTGGTGGCCCGGAGCCGAACTACCACTGGCGGGAGTACTGCAACCGGCTGATGTCGATGCTGCGTTCGGTGCGTCCCGAGTTGGTGGTGCTGCTGGGCGCCATGCTGACCGACGCCCCGCACTCCCGTCCGGTGCCGGTCTCGGCGACCGCCGCAACCCCCGAGCTGGCGGCGGAGCTTGGTCTCGACCTGTCCGACTACGAGGGCCCGACCGGGATCCTCGGGCTGCTGGGCAACGAATGCACGGCGGCGCACCTGAACGTGGTGCAGCTGTGGGCGTCGATCCCGCACTACGTGGCGGAAGCGCCGAGCCCGAAGGCGACGCTGGCGCTGCTGGCCCGGCTGGAGGACGTCCTCAACACTCCGCTGGAGACCGGCGATCTCGGCGAGGCAGCCACCACCTGGGAGACCCAGGTGAACGAGTTGGTGGAGGACGATCCCGACATCGCCAGCTACATCAGTGCGCTGGAGGAGCGACGCGACTCGGAGACCCCGGCCCCGACCGGAGATTCGATCGCTGCCGAACTCGAGCGTTACCTGCGCCGCCGCAACCGGCGGTCGTGACCGGCCGCCGGTAGTCGAACCGGCCGCGGTCTCCGTTCAGTGGGCGTGGACGACTGCCCGTTCCCGCAGCGCCTGCACCACCGCGTCCGGCTGGTCGGCCCGGTAGACCGCCGAACCGGCCACGAAGGTGTCAGCACCGGCCTCGACGCAGCGCTCGATGGTGGCTTCGGAGACCCCACCGTCCACCTGCACCCAGACTTCCTTGCCGAGGGCTCTCACCAGTTCTCGGGTACGGGCAACCTTGGGCATCATGTCGTCCATGAACGCCTGGCCGCCGAAGCCCGGTTCGACGGTCATGATCAGCACCATGTCGAGTTCGGGCAGCAGATCAGCGTAGGGATCGATCGGAGTCGCCGGCTTGAGCGCCATGGCGGCCCGGGCGCCCAGCGAGCGCAGCGTGCGGGCGAGCTTCACCGGCTCGTCGGAGGCCTCGATGTGGAAGGTCACCGACTCGCAGCCGGCCTCGGCGTAGCTGGGTGCCCAGCGGTCGGCATCGGCGATCATCAGGTGCAGGTCCATCGGCATCGAGGTGTGCCGGCGGAGACTCTCCACCACCGGCAGGCCGAAGGTCAGGTTGGGCACGAAGCTGTTGTCCATCACGTCCAGATGCACCAGGTCGGCACTGGGAATGCGTGCCACCTCGGCGGCCAGATCGGCCAGGTCGGCGTTCAGGATGCTTGGCGTGATTCGGATACCCACGGGATCAGCCTATCGGGGGCGGACTGGCCTCCCGGCCCGTAGCCGAAGGACTGTTGGGCAACAGAAACTGTCGGTGTGATGTCTCAGGAGATCGGTGACAGTTCTGTATCAGGACATCGGTGACAGTTGGTGTATCAGGACTTCGGTGACGGTCGGGGGCGGCTGCCGCGGGGTCGGCCGTTGCCGACGTAGGTGATGCCGGGTGCTGGTCGGG
>NZ_JAYFPT010000068.1:0-8137 GCF_034927565.1 Propionicimonas sp. | reverse complement strand
TCTGGCCCCGGTCCGGCAGGCCGGGGCTGTCGGGGACGGGTGGGAGAATCCGGCTATGCCGCACTCGGAGATCTTCGGCCCACCGGGGGAGTGGCCTGCCCAGGATCTGATCGCCTTCTCCACCGAGTTCGACGCGGCGCTGACCCTCGAGGCCTACCGCTCCGGGGTGTTCCCGATGCCGCTGCACTCCTCCGGGTTCAGCGAGTTGGGCTGGTGGTCACCGACCCGGCGCGGGGTGCTGCCACTGGCCTCGCTGCGGGTCACCCGCTCCATGCGCCAGGCGGCGAAGCACTACACCACCACCGTCGACCAGGCCTTCGACCAGGTGCTCGCCCACTGCGCGGATCCGGCTCGGCCGAACGGCTGGATCGACGCCGAGATCGTCCGGGTCTACACCGAGTTGCAGCGGGCCGGCCGTGTCCACTCGGTCGAGACCTGGGACGCCGGCGGCCGGTTGGTCGGGGGCCTGTACGGGGTGAACCTGGGCGGCCTGTTCGCAGGGGAGTCGATGTTCCACGACCCGGTGTTCGGCCGGGATGCGTCCAAGGTCGCCCTGATGACGCTGGTGGGGGTGCTGGACGACGAGCGCGGCGAAGACCGGATCATCGACGTCCAGTGGCAGACCGAGCACCTGGCTCGGCTCGGGGCGATCGAGATCGACCGCGAGGAGTACCTCGGCCTGCTGGACGAGGCGCTCGCCGTCCCCGAACCCGACTGGACGCGGTCGCAGACCTGAAGCAGTCCCACCCCCGGTGGAGACTGCTGCTCCGGCCCCGGTCTCGACAACCTCGACCGCAACGGCGAGAGTGAAGCCATGCCTGAATTGCCCGAGGTCGAGGCGCTGCGCGGCTTCCTGGAACGGAACAGCCGGGGCAAGGTGGTCGCCGAGACCCACCTGCTCGCCTTCCCGTCCCTGAAGACCTTCGAGGTGCCGCTGACCGCGCTGCAGGGCCTCGAGGTGACCGGCGTGGATCGCCGGGGGAAGTTCATCGGGCTGGATGTAGACGGGCTCTGGCTGGTGTTCCACCTTGCCCGGGCCGGGTGGTTGACCTGGCGCGACGAGATGCCTGCCTCCCTGCCGCGAGCCGGACGGGGGCCGGTCGCCCTCCGGCTGGTCTTCGATGACGGCAGCGGCTTCGACCTGACCGAGGCCGGTACCCAGAAGGGGCTCGCGCTGTACGTGGTCAACCACCTCCAGGACGTGCCAGGCATCGCCGGTCTGGGTCCCGACCCGCTCGCCGACGACTTCACCCCTCAGGTGCTGGCGCAGGTGCTCGCCACCGCCGGACGCTCCCAGCTCAAGCGGGTGCTGCGCGACCAACATGTGCTCGCCGGCATCGGCAACGCCTACTCCGACGAGATCCTGCACGCCGCCCGGATGAGCCCGTTCAAACCGGCCAACGGGCTGGACGAGGCCGAGCTCACCCAGCTCTACGAGGCCATTCGTGGCGAGCTGACGGCGGCCGTCGAGCGGGCGTCCGGGCTTGCCGCCCAGGAGTTGAAGGACACCAAACGGGCGGCGATGCGCGTCCACGGCCGCACCGGTCAGGCCTGTCCGGTGTGTGGCAGCACCATCCTCGAGGTGTCCTATGCGGACTCGTCCCTGCAGTACTGCCCCGGCTGTCAGACCGGGGGCAAACCGCTCGCCGATCGCCGGCTCTCCCGGCTGCTCAAGTAGCCACGGCAGGTCCGGCGGATGACCCGGCGCGGCATCATCCCCGTAACGGGTTGGCGCCGCTCGGGCTGTGAGGTTGGTAACGGTTCGGCATAGGTCGGGTCGCTGGTCTGGTGCACGGTCGCGGCGAGGCTAGCCTTGGGACACACCGGGTCCCCCGCCCCCGCGATCCCGAGGAGTCGAACATGTCGTCCCAGGCCGAGGTGTCGGCACGCTCGCGTCTGTTGCAGGCTGCCTGGACGACGAACCCGACCCTGGGGGTGTCTCTGATCGCCGCCAGTGCCGTGACCGCCATCGCGGTGGGTGCGGCCGGACCGAGTTCAGTGGCGCTCGACCTGGGGGATCGGACGGACCTGCTGCCGCCCTGGTACCTGCCCGCCGGGCTCGGCACCCCGTCGGAGTGGGTGGTCGTCCCGCTGCTGTGGGTCGGGCTGTTCGTCGGCGCCACCGGGCTGTGGATAGCGTGGCGGGCGGTCCGGGAGGGCTGGCGTCCGCGCAACCGCAGGCTCTTCTGGCTGGGCTTCGGGCTCAGCGCCGCCACCGCCCTGGTACTGCCGCTGACCTCGGCGGACGTGCTGATGTACGCCGCCTACGGACGGCTGCAGGTGCTCGGCCTCGACCCCTACGACATCACTCCCGCCGACATCTTCCGGCAGGAATACGATCCGGTCCTGACCCTCACCGAACGACCCTGGCAGGACACGCCCAGCGTCTACGGGCCGCTGGCCTCCGGCTCCCAGTGGCTGGCTGCCACGCTCGGCGGCGACAGCATGCACCACGTCGTCTTCTGGCTGCAGATGTTCTCGGTTATCCCCTTCCTGGTGATCGGCGCTCTGGTCTATCGAATGGCCCGGGATGATCAGGCCACTCAGACCCGGGCGGTGCTCTTCACACTCCTCAACCCGATCCTGATCTGGTCGGTGGTGGCCGGCGCGCACAACGAGGCGTTCACTCTGGTGTTCGCGATCGTCGCGCTGTGGTTCTACCGCCGCAGCCCGCTCCTGGCCGGGATCGGCATAGGCCTGGCCGGGACGATCAAGGTGTCGCTGGTCTTCTACGGCCTCGCCATGCTCTGGGGCTACCGGCGAGACTGGCGCAAGGCCTTGCAGCTGTGTCTGGGGGCGGTGATCCCGCTCGTGGTCGCGTATGGCATCGTGATGCCGAAGTCGCTGTTCGCCGCCTCCCGCAACGTCGGCTACGTCTCCGCCGGGTCGTGGGCGCCCTGGCTCGACACGCCGCTGACCTGGCTGCTGGGGCTGTCGACCGCCCGCAGCATCGTCAGTGCCCTGGGCTGGATCGCCATGGTGGCGATCGGCTGGATGCTCTCCCGGGTGCTGCCCTGGAAGCTCGTCCCGGGCCAGGTGAGCATCACCGACCCGCGTCGCGAGCCGCTCACCATCGCGGTCCGGACGGCGGTCGTGCTCACCGCCGCCTGGCTGCTGAGTTCGCCGTACACGCTGAGCTGGTACGACCTGATCGCATGGGTGCCGCTGGGGTTGATGACAGTGAGTCGTCTCGAGCCGCTGCTCATGCTGCGGGGCGCCTTCCTGTCAGCCGCCTACGTCACTGGCCGGGCAGTGCAGTTCAGCGACGGCGTTCAGGCAGTCGCCGTGGTGATCCGGGACGTCGGCTCGTCCGCGGTCGGCTGGTTCGTGATCGGCAGCATCGTCGCCTGGTGGTGGCGGGAAGGGCACCAACTTCCCTCCTTCACCCGGGTGCGCGCCAGCATGGCCCTGGCCCGTGACCACCGCCGGTTGCCCTACGACTGAGTAGCAGTGGCCGCTGGCGGCCATCGCAGGGTCGGGAAGAGCAGGAACCATGGCCCCGCCACGGCGGGCCGCCCCCCGATCGCTGAGACGCAGGGTGGCCCATGCCACCCGCCACTCGCCTGGCGTCTACGCTGTCGGGCGTGCTCGGATACTTCGGACCCGCCGGGACCTTCACCCACCAGGCTCTGCTGACCTTCGCCGACGACCAGGGATCGCATCCCTTCGACACCGTCACCCAGGCTCTGGACGCTGTCCGGGACGGTGCGGTGGAGGCGGCACTGGTGCCGATCGAGAACTCGGTCGAGGGCGGTGTGACCGTCACCTTGGACAACCTGTCCGCCGGCCGGCGCCTGATGATCGTCCGCGAGGTGCTGCTGCCGGTGCACTTCTCGCTGCTGGCCCGCCCAGGGACGAAGCTCGCGGACGTCCGCCGCGTCCTCACCCATCCCCACGCTGCCGCCCAGGTGCGTGGCTGGCTGGCGGCCAACCTGCCGCAGGCGTCGATCACCGAGGGCGGTTCGACCGCCGCCGCCGCCCTCGAGGTGAGCGACCCGGCATCCCGGTACGACGCCGCGGTCTCGGCGGAGGTGGCCGGCACGCTGTACGGGCTCGAGGCCCTGGCCGGCGGCATCGCGGACAACCCCAACGCCGTCACCCGGTTCGTCCTGGTCAGCCGGCCGGCGGCGCCACCGCCGCCCACCGGATCGGACAAGACCACCCTGGTCGCGTTCATCCACGCCGACCGCCCCGGTGCCCTGCTGGAGATCCTGGAGCAGTTCGCCGGACGCGGGGTGAACATCTGCCGGATCGAGTCCCGTCCGACCAAGACCGGACTGGGCAGCTACTGCTTCTCGATCGACGCCGAGGGTCATCTGCGCGATCCCCGTCTGGCCGAGGCCATGCTCGGACTGCACCGGATCTGTGAGGACGTTGTCTTCCTGGGCTCCTACCCGCGGGCGGATGGCTTCCGTCCGAAGGTCGCCTGGGGATTCACCGACCGCGACTTTGCCGACGCCCGGGAGTGGTACGCCACCCTGGTCAACCCCGAGGACGACGAGTAGTCCGCAGCCGGGTAGTCCGGCCGGGCTCAGAGGTCCCGGAGGTAGCGGTCCAGCACGACCGGGGAGCCGTCGCCGTGGGTGTCCGTGGCCGACGTCAAGGAACCGGCGCGGCGGAAGCCACACTTCTCCGCGACCCGCACCGACGCGGTGTTCTCGGCCTCGACGCAGATCATCGCCCGGCGTCCGGTGCCCTCGGCGCGCAACCGGTCGCAGAGGGCGAGCACGGCCGCGGTGGCGAGCCCGGCGTTGCGGGCCCACGGGTGGACGGCGTAGGCCAGGTTCACGTCTCCTGGTTCGAGCCCGTTCCCACCGTCCGGGTCGAAGTCGATGTACCCGGCCAGTCGTCCGTCCCGCCAGACACCGAAACCGCGCTTCCCGCGCCCGGCAGCCGCATTCTCCGCGAGCACATCGAAATACGCCCGCGTGCCCTCGATCGTGCCGTAACCACCGGTGAGCCAGCGGACGGTTGCCTCGTCCTCGCCGGCGCAGTGCGCCTCGGCGTCCGCGTGGGTGAGCGGACGGAGCTCGATGGCCATACGTTCACCCTAAAGCGTGCCTGCCGTCCCCAGGTGGCCTGCTGCGTCGCCCGATGAGACGGGCAGCGTGGTGGGGAAGCGGCTGAGTGGCGGCCGGTAGGCTTGGGGACCGTGATCGATCCCAAGCTGCTGCGTACCGACCCGGACCGCATTCGCCGTTCGCAGATCGCGCGCGGGGAGTCCGCCGACCTGGTGGACGACCTGATCGCGGCGGACGAACGGCGCCGCGAGCTGATCGCCGCCTCGGAGGCGATGCGCGCCGAGCAGAAGGAGCTCTCCCGGCAGGTGCCGCGGGCCTCGGCGGAGGAGAAGCCCGTCCTGCTTGCCCGCACCAAGGAACTCGCCCAGCAGGTCAAGGACGCCATCGCCGCGGCCGAGGCGGCCAAGGTCACCTTCGACGACCTGATGCTGCGGCTGCCCAACCTGGTGATCGACGGGGTCCCCACCGGCGGCGAGGACGACCTCTACGTGCTGGAGACCATCGGCACCCCGCGCGACTTCGCCGCCGAGGGGTTCGAACCCAAGGACCACATCGAGATCGCCGAGGGCCTGCACGCCATTGACATGGAGCGTGGCACCAAGGTTTCGGGGTCGCGGTTCTACTTCCTCACCGGGGTGGGCGCCCAGCTGGAGTTCGCCCTGCTCAACCTGGCCATGGCCAAGGCCGCCGAGTGGGGCTTCACCCCGATGATCCCGCCTGCCCTGGTGCGTCCGTCCGCCATGGAGGGCACCGGTTTCCTGGGCCAGGCCGCCGAGGACGTCTACTACCTGGAACGCGACGACCTCTACCTGGTCGGGACGTCCGAGGTCGCGCTGGCCGCCTACCACTCCGACGAGATCCTGGACGCTGGTTCGCTGCCGCGGCAGTACGTGGCCTTCTCGCCTTGCTACCGGCGCGAGGCCGGGTCCTACGGCAAGGACACCAAGGGCATCTTCCGGGTGCACTGGTTCGACAAGGTCGAGATGTTCATCTACTGCGACCCGGCCGATGCCGCCGCCTGGCACGACAAGCTCCTGGGGTTCGAGAAGGAGTTCATCACGCTGTTGGAGATCCCCTTCCAGGTGCTGGACGTGGCTTCCGGCGACCTCGGCCTGTCGGCCGCCCGCAAGTACGACTGCTACGGTTACGTCCCCAGTCAGGGCCGCTACCGCGAGATCACCTCGACCTCGAACTGCACCGAGTTCCAGACCCGCCGGCTGAACATCCGGCAGCGCGACGCCGCCGGCGTCCGGCCGGTGGCGACGCTCAACGGCACGCTGTGCTCGATGGCCCGCCCGATCATCATGCTGCTGGAGAACCACCAGCTCCCCGACGGCTCGGTCTACATTCCCCAGGCGCTGCGTCCCTACCTTGGCGGCCAGGAGTACCTGCGTCCGTCCGCCTGACCCCGTCGCTGTCCCAAGCTGTGACCGGGTTGCCGTAGACGGGGCTTCAGTCACAGCTTGCGCGCCTGCTGTGGCGGGGCTGGCCAAGCTGTGGTTCAGCGACCGTGGACGGAGGTTCAGTCACAGCTTGGCGGTGTGTGACCCGCGGGGACCGGTGTCCCTCACCGGGATGGGGTGTGACTCGCGGGGCTGGTGTGACTCATGGGGGCCGGTGAGACTCATCGGGACGGGTGTGACTGACCGGGGAGGGAGAGTTCACCGACTCGCCAGCTGCGCGGGGAGCGGTGGTCACCGGCGCGAGCTACCCTTGACAGCAATATGAAGAACAAGAAGATTGCGGATGGGATGCCGCAGGCGGCCTGGAGGCCGCACCTGGTAGCACTCGACATCGACGGCACGCTGGTCGATCGCGAGGGAAGGCTGCCCGACAGTGTTCGCCGGTCTGTCCGGCGAGTGGTGGACGCGGGGGTACCCGTCGTCCTGACGACCGGCCGGAGTTGGCACCACACCCGGCCTGTCTGTGAAGCATTGGAACTTCCGACCGGGCCTGCGGTCGCGTCGAACGGCGCCGTGTGCGTGACCTTCCCGCCGCTGGAACTCACGAAGGTGGTCACCTTCGATCCGGCAGCGGTGATCGACCGGGTGCTCTACGAGCACCCTTCGGCTGCGCTGGCGACCGAGGTGATCGGCAAGGGTTTCCGGGTGACCAAGCACTTCCCCGAGGGCGATCTCAGTGGCGCCATCGAGGTGGTCGGGGTTGACGAGCTCGCAGCCGATCCGGTCACCCGGATCATCGTGCGCGACCCGGAGTCCTCCGACGCCGATTTCATTGCGCTGGCGTCCCGGCTCGGCCTGCATGGGGTGAGTTACTCGGTGGGCTGGAGTGCCTGGCTCGACATCGCGCCCGCCGGGGTCAACAAGGCGACCGCGCTCGCGGACGTGGCCGCTTCCCTGGGGGTCGCGCCGCACGAGGTCCTCGCGCTCGGCGATGGCCGCAACGACATCGAGATGCTCAGCTGGGCCGGACGGGGGGTCGCCCTCGGCGACGCCCCGGCGGATGTCCGGGTGGCCGCCGACCACGTCACCGGCAGGTTCGCCGAAGGCGGTACCGCCATCGAACTGGACCGCTGGTTCGCCGGCGAGACCGCGAAGGTCGCCTGAGCGGTTCCGCCGACCTGGAACCCACTGAGTGCCGTCCACCGGTCGAGCCCGTCGAGCCCGTCGAGCCCACCGGTCGGTTCCGCCAGCCGATGGGCTGGCCACCTGGACGGCCGGCTGCCGGCTGCCCCTGCCCGGGAGTCGTGAACTGACCCTCCGGAGCCGGACGCGGGGCGGCGGACGCCGGTCTCACACTCAGCTCCCTGTGGTCCAGTCGGCGAGACGGTCGGCCGGGCTGCCCGAGCCGTCGAACGGGAAGGTCGAAGCAGGCCGCCCGTCCGATGGGCCATGCCGTCGACCGGGGAGAATCAGGCTGCCCGTCCAACGGGCCGTACTGTCACCAGCGGCAGGACACATCGCCACGAACCGCAGCTGTCCAGACCTTGAGGACTTGGCCGATCCGACACCGGAAGCGCCGGTTTCACGCTACGCTTCCTGACGTTCGATGGGGGATGTGGTGATAGCTGGGAACGCAGGCGGCGCGGCACGACTGGCAGTCTTGATCGACGCTGTGACTACGAGGGACACCCAGCTGCCGCATCTGATGGACGA
>NZ_JAYFPT010000082.1:0-18070 GCF_034927565.1 Propionicimonas sp. | reverse complement strand
GAGCGGACCGACATATCCTCGCCGGCTGTCCTGGAGTACATGGCCTGGGAAGCGCCGTAGTCCGAATGCTCCACATGCGCGATGTGACAGATCAACGACCTGGCCCAATACCAAACAGTGCCGCGACTCTGTCACCCGCGGCACGGGCGCATTGGTGTGCGCCGCACTGACTGGAGAGGTGTTCCATGGACGTGACTGACGCTGCGCTCCAGGTGTCGGGCGTCTCCCATCGCTACGGGAGGCGTCCGGCACTTCACGACGTGACGCTCACCCTGCCTGTGGGTGTGACCGGGCTGTTGGGCCCGAACGGCGCCGGCAAGTCCACGCTGATGAAGCTGCTGGCGACCGCCACCCCACTCCGTGCCGGAGAGGTTCGGTTCGGTGACCTGGTTCTGGGCGCGAGCCCGGTGACCGAGATCCGGCGGCTGATCGGCTACCTGCCGCAGAAGTTCGAGCTCATGGAGTGGTCGAGCGTACGCCGCAATGTCGACTATGCGGCCTGGGCGCATGGGCTCAGTGGGGACGCCCAGCGCACCGGGGTCGACGCCGTGCTGGAGGCGGTGGGTCTGACCGATCGCAGCCACACCCGGGCCCGTTCGCTCTCCGGGGGGATGCGGCAACGGCTCGGCTTGGCCTGCGCTCTCGTCCACCGTCCTGCGGTCGCGATCCTGGACGAGCCCACCGTCGGCCTTGACCCTGTGCAACGAGGCGAGCTGCGCCGGCTGATCGCCGAACTCGGTGAGCATTCCGTCGTCCTGATCTCCACCCACTTGGTGGAGGACCTGGCCGCCAGCGCCGAACAGGTGGTCGTGCTGCACGAGGGTCGGGTGCGCTTCAGAGGCTCGGTCGATGACCTGCGGGCGCTGGGCGAGACCTACCCCAACCCTCACACGTCGGTGCTGGAAGCCGGCTACGAGTTGTCGCTCCAGGAAGCGCAGTGAGCCTGCGCATGGGTGCCGCTGGAGGACTGTGTGCTTACGACCGGGACGTCACCTGATGGGCGCATGGCGCGGTTGGGCGTCCGGCCGGAGGCTTTGGTTACCCCTGCTCGCATGGGGATTGGCGTTGGCCCTGGTATACCTGCGGTGGTGGCTGGGGACCGCCGGGCCATGGGCACCGCCGGATGACGAGTACGGGCCCTCGCTGCGCAGCTTCGCTCCGTTCGTGGGCGGACTGGTCGCCATCTACGGTGTGCTGCCGGCCATGGACTGGATCGACCTTCAGGCGGTAACCCACCCCCAGCGACGCGATACTCTCGCCGTCGGCGTCGTCCTGGTGGCTTTCGCCGGCGTCGCTCCTCTCGTCCGATGGTTCTACGAGGTCAGCGACCTGCACAGGCTGTTCATCCCAGAGGTGATCCAGCTAGCTCCTGCCCGGGACTTTCTGGTGAGCGGTCTGCACACCGCGGCAGTCCTGGGTGCCAGCTGCGCGATGGTCGCCCTGCTCGGGCGACGACTTGGGCCTGCCGCTGGCCTGGTCTGCTATCTGGGGATGCTCACTGTCCAGGGCTACCGGCTGGCTCCCGGCCTGATCCCCCGGCTCGGCGACCCTCAGTCTGTGGTGTCGGTCATCGCTGCCCTGCTCACAGCCCTCCTCGGCCTGGTCGCCTTCCGGCTCAGCCGCTCCGGCACCCGCCCGCTCATCAGGTAGCTGGACGTGCGCCGGCGCATGGGCTGTGCACCGGACCCGAATGGAAAGGTATGCCATGAAGCATTTCCGCCTGTTGACCTCCGCCGCCAACCTGCGGCCGCAAAGGTGAGCCGGTCGATGGGCACCGCGACCGCGCCCTACCGGTCAGCAACGATCGGCGTTCTCGCTCTCGGGGCGATGCTTCTTGGGCTGGCGACATCGGTGTCCTACTGGAGCGGCGCCGAGGGGGCCTTTGACCTGCGCGACCTGATCATCGCTGCCCGAGCCTCGCTGCTCGCGCTGGCGTTTCCACTGGGGTGGCTTGGGGTGTGGGCGGCCAGCGTGCATGCGCCCGACTCGGTGATCATTGGGGCTGCGCCCGGCCGGTCACGCCGGACGATCGTGCTGCGACAGGCGGCGGTGCTCGCCGGCGCCATCAGCGTTGGCTGGCTGGCCGGCTGGGCGGTTCCCGTGGGTATGGCGATCGCCACCCAGTACTGGACGCGGGTTGATCTGCTGGCGATGCTGACGCTGGCGGTCGCGGTCGGCTCGCTGACCTCGATCGGGCTGGCGGTGGCGATGCTGGCTGGGATACGCGTTGGCGCGTTCCTGGCGCCAGCGGCGCTGTTGTGCGTCATGGCGCTACCGGCCTTCTGGATCAACGATGTCGTGCTGAGCGGCCTGCCAGTCTCAACCCAGGCGCTGTCGTATGTCTGGTCCATCACGGCGCCGGTCCGGGGTGACCAGTTGGTCTGGGGAACCGAGGTGGTGAGACTCGGCTTCTACCTGCTGGTCTTCGTCACGGCTGCCCAGGCAGCCGCTGGTCTGGCCGAGTTCCGTGCGACCCGTAACCACCGGGCGACCGCGAGCATCACCTGGCTGGCGTTCCCGCTGGCGGTGTCGGTTGCCGTCTCGGTGGTGATGCCGCTGCTCTACGTCGAGGATCCGAACGATCAGGTCCGCTGCCGCAGCGACGCTGGATTCACCCTCTGCCTCTATCAGATCGATGAACCGCAACGAGGCGAGTTCGAGGCGTTCCTGGCTCCCCTTGTGCAGCTGTTGCCTGCCGAGCAGGTCTCGGCGACGACCTTCACTCAGGCCTCCGACGGAACTGGTGATGTCTCCTTCAGTCGCCTTGGCAGCGGCCGCGACACCTGGATCCGGAACCAGCTCAGCAGCGTCGCGAGCAACCTCTTCCTGCCTGCACTCGCTCCGGAATACCGTTGCGAAGGCAAGCCGGAAGAGACCATCACCACGACCGACCGGCTGGAGGCCAGCGTGAAGCGCCAGGTGGGCACTCGAGCCGCCGCAGCAACGGCGGACGATCCACGACTGAACGCAGAGTTCACCACGATCGCCGATCCTGGCGATGCAGGGAGTTTCGAGCCAGCGGACCGCTGGCTCGACGAGCTCACCGACGGCCAGTTCCGCGACTGGTACCACCAGCACCGGCCGCAACTTGATGCCTGTACGCTCACCGAGCAGGACTTCCGATGATGCACCGCCTGCGCGGCTGGGCGTCCGGGCGACAACTATGGCTCCCTGCGGGGCTGTGGGGTCTGTCGCTGGTCGCGGTGTACCTGGGGTGGTGGGCTGGCAGCGATGGCCCGTGGGCGCCGTTCAGCGATCCGTACTACACCCGGGTGATGAGCTTCGTCCCCAGCCTGGCAGGTGCCGCGGCACTCTACGGAATCCTGCCGCAGCTGACCTGGATCGATCGCCAGGCCGTGTCTCACCCGCAACGCTGGGACACGGTCGCTGCCGGCGGTGTCATCACGTCGTTTGCCGCCCTTCCTCCCCTGGTTCGCTGGCTGTTCGCTCTGAACCCGTTCTACGCCCGATTCGTGCCGGAGAATCTCCTGCCCGACCCGAGCGCCCTCGACGAGGCTGCGCCCTTCCACTATTTCTGGTTCCTCATGGTGGAGACCGCCGCAGTCCTGGGTGCCACCTGCATGATGATCGGCCTGCTTGGGCGACTCTTCGGCCCCCTGGCGGGGATCGGCTGCTATCTCGCACTTCTGGTCAGCCAGGGCTATCGCCTCGCACCCGGCCTGGTTCCTCGTCTGGACCAGCCCCACAGCGTTGTTTCAGTACTCGTGGCCCTGCTGGCCGTGGTACTCGGCCTGGTTGCTTTTCGGAGCAGCCGCTCAGGCGCCAGCCCGTTGATCAGCTAGCCCGCCTATCGCGCCCGCGGGTGGGAGCTGAGGTAGACCTCGCGCAGGTGGTCGACGGTGACCAGGGTGTACAGCTGGGTGGTGGTCACCGAGGCGTGGCCGAGCAGTTCCTGCACCACCCGGACGTCGGCGCCGCCGTCCAGCAGGTGGGTGGCGAAGGAGTGCCGCAGGGTGTGCGGGCCGATCTCGGCGGTGATGCCGGCCGCCTCGGCCTGGTGACGGACCACTCCCCAGGCGCTCTGCCTGCTGAGCCGGTTGCCGCGGGAGTTGAGCAGCAGCGCGGGGGTGCCGGCAGCCGAGCGGGCCGCCCAGGTCGGACGGCCGCGCACCAGCCAGGCCTCCACCGCGGTGCGGGCATAGCTGCCCAGCGGCACCAGCCGCTCCTTGCGGCCCTTGCCGAACAGCCGCAGCCCGGCATCCGGGTCGGCCAGGGCCGCGCTCAGGTCGTCGACGTCGAGGCCGACCACCTCCGAGATCCGGCCGCCGGTGCCGTACAGCAGTTCGAGCAGCGTGGCGTCCCGCAGGCCCTCGACCGTGCTGCGATCGGGAGTGTCC
The DNA here is from genome assembly GCF_034927565.1 of Propionicimonas sp. Classification (GTDB taxonomy): domain Bacteria; phylum Actinomycetota; class Actinomycetes; order Propionibacteriales; family Propionibacteriaceae; genus Propionicimonas. Next base: position 13,712 of record NZ_JAYFPT010000082.1, on the reverse strand, counting down.
AGCAGCGCGGCGACCGAGGCCTGATCGAGCGCCTTGGGCAGCCGGCGGTCCTGCCGCGGTGGGCTGACCCCCGCCGCGGGGTTGTCCTGGGTAGCACCCTCGCCGGCAGCGAACCGGTGCAGCCCGCGCACCGCCACCACCGCGCGGGCCACGCTGGCTGGCGACAGCGACAGCGGCTGCCGCTCGCCGTCGGCGGACCGCAGCGCGGCGGCGAAGTCGGTGACGTCCTGCTCGCCGACCTGCTGCGGCTCGGTGATCCCGCGGGCGGCCAGGAAGTCCAGGTAGCGGGCCAGGTCGCGGCGATAGCCGGCGACGGTGTGGACCGACGCGCCGCGCTCGACGCTGAGGTGATCCAGGTAGCCCCGGACCAGTCGCTCAAGCCTGGTCGGGCTCATCGCGCTCGTCGAAGGCCGCCAGGACGGCCTTGCGCTCCAGCCGCGCCTCGCGCGCGGGCCAGGCTGCGTCCGCCGGACGCAGCGCCTCCAGCCGGTCGCCCAGCCGGGCGGCCTCCAGTGCCAGCACCCCGGCGACCATGGTCGGGTTCTGCACCCGCCCGGCCAGGACGGCGTCCACCAGGTCGGCCCGCCGCGCCCAGCAGACGTCCATCTCGGCCTCCTCGTGGTCGGCCACGAAGCCGTCCGGCGCGGCGGTGGCCGCCAGGTTGCGGGCGAGGTAGATCCGCAGCGACTCCTGGTTCGCCCCGGGAGTGGTGAACAGGTCGACCAGGACGTTCCACCGTCCGGCCCGCAGCCCGACCTCCTCGGCAAGCTCGCGCTGCGCCGCGACCAGGTAGTCCTCGTGGTCGTGGTCGAGCAGGCCGGCCGGGGGTTCGGTGAGCCGGAAGCCCACCGGGTGACGGTACTGCCGCACCACGGCGATCCGGTCGGCGTCGTCCCAGGCGATCACCCCGACGGCGCCGGGGTGCAGCAGATACTGCCGGGTCATGGTCTGACCCAGCGGGGTCCGTACCCGGTCGTCGACGAAGTCGCTGACCGCGCCGCGTCCCAGCACGCTGTGCCCGACCACCGGCCAGGTCACTGCGACGTCGGCGAGTTCCGCCGGCGTCAGCAGCGGGAACTCAGGCGCCACGGGGCTCACCCTCGGTCTCCTCGACGCCGTCCTCGACCGGCAGTCGGGCGGCAAGCTTGCGCTTCACTGCGGCCCTCACCAGCCCGGCGAACAGCGGATGGGGTGCGGTCGGACGGGACTTCAGCTCCGGGTGCGCCTGGGTGGCGAGGTAGTACGGGTGCAGCGCGCGGTCGAGTTCGACGAACTCCACCAGCCGGGAGTCGGGCGAGGTGCCCGAGACGTGCAGACCGGCACCCTCCAACTGGTCGCGGTAGGCGTTGTTCACCTCGTAGCGGTGGCGGTGGCGTTCGGAGACCTTCGTGGTGCCGTACAGCGAGGCCACCAACGAACCGGGCACCAGGTCTGCCGGGTAGGCCCCCAGCCGCATGGTGGCGCCGAGGTCACCTTTGCCGGAGACGATGTCGACCTGTTCAGCCATGGTGGCGATCACCGGCGCCTTGGTGTCGGGATCGAACTCGGTGGAGGCGGCGTCGGCCAGCCCGAGCACGTCGCGCGCGAACTCGATCACCATGCACTGCAAGCCCAGGCACAGCCCCAGGGTGGGCAGCTGGTTCTCCCGGGCGTAGCGCAGCGCGCCGAGCTTGCCCTCGACCCCGCGGATGCCGAAGCCGCCCGGCACCACCACGGCGTCCACGTCGGCCAGGTTCGCCGCTGCACCGGCGGGGGTCTCGCAGGTGTCGGAGGCCACCCAGCGGATGTTCACCTTCGCCCGGTTCGCGAAACCGCCGGCCCGCAGCGCCTCCGAGACCGACAGGTAGGCGTCGGGCAGGTCAATGTATTTGCCGACCAGGCCGACGGTGACCTCCTCCTTCGGGTTGTGCACCCGCTCCAGCAGGTCGCTCCAGCGCGTCCAGTCGACATCCCGGAACGGCACCCCGAGCCGACGCACCAGGTAGGCGTCCAGCCCCTCGCCGTGCAGCACCTTGGGAATGTCGTAGATGGACGGGGCGTCAGGGCAGGAGACCACCGCCTCTTCATCGACATCGCACATCAGGGCGATCTTCCGCTTCACGCCGTCGGGAATGTCCATGCTGGCCCGGCAGACCACCGCGTCGGGGGTGATGCCCACCTGCCGCAGGGCGGCCACCGAGTGCTGAGTGGGCTTGGTCTTCAGCTCCCCGCTCGGCCCGATGTAGGGCACCAGCGAGACGTGGACGAAGACCGCGTTCTCCCGTCCGACCTCCCGGCGCACCTGCCGGGCAGCCTCCAGGAAGGGCAGCGACTCGATGTCGCCGACGGTGCCGCCGATCTCGTGGATCACGATGTCGATGTCTGGCGCGCCCATCGCCAGCATCTCGTCCTTGATCTGGTTGGTGATGTGCGGAATCACCTGGACGGTGTCGCCGAGGAAGTCGCCGCGGCGTTCCTTGGCGATCACCGTGGAGTACACCTTGCCGGTGGTGACGTTCGCCACGCCGGTGAGCGGGACGTCGAGGAAGCGCTCGTAGTGGCCGATATCGAGGTCGGTCTCCGCGCCGTCCTCGGTGACGAAAACCTCGCCGTGCTGGAAGGGGTTCATGGTGCCGGGATCGACGTTGAGGTACGGATCCAGCTTCTGCATCGTGACCCGGAGCCCGCGTGCCACCAGCAGGCTACCGAGGCTGGAGGCGGTGAGCCCCTTGCCGAGTGAGGAGACGACGCCGCCGGTGACGAAGATGTGCTTGGTATCGCGCGAACTGTTCACGGGCCTCCAGTCTAGAGGCAGTGCAGGCAGGTCGGTCAACGCGACGCCCTGCTGGACGCCTGTTCCAGCAGCTCGGTGGCGTGGGCCAGGGCGGACTCGCTGGAGTCCAGGCCTCCCATCATGCGGGCCAGGACGGCCAGTCGGTCGTCGGCGGCGACCTGGCGCACCCCACTGGTGGTGACCTGGCCGTCGTCGGCCTTGGTGACCTGGAAGTGCTTGTCGGCGAAGGCTGCGACCTGGGCCAGGTGGGTGACCACGATCACCTGGGAGTGCCGGGCGAGCCGGGCCAGCCGGCGTCCGATCTCCAGGGCGACCGCGCCGCCGACCCCGGCGTCCACCTCATCGAAGACGAAGGTCTGTCCCGGCGTGGTCTCGGCCAGCACCACCTCCAGCGCCAGCCGGACGCGGGAGAGTTCGCCGCCGGAGGCGACTTTCGCCAGCGGGCCGGGGGCGGAGCCCGGGTTGGCTGAGAACAACAGGCTGATCTGGTCGGCGCCGTGAGGGCCCGGCTCGGTCAGCGGGGCTACCTCGAACCGCAGTCTTGCCTTCGGCATCGCCAGGGCGGCCAGTTCGCCGCGGACGGCAGCCTCCAGCCGTTCGGCGGCGGCGGTGCGCAGGTCGGTCAGCCGGGTCGCCAGCACCCCCAGGTCGGCGTCCAGCGCGGCGAGCTGCACCTGGAGTTCCTCGATCCTGGCGTCGGCCGAGTCGAGCGTGGTGACCCGGGCCGCCGACTCGGCGGCGTAGGCCAGCACCTCATCGATGGTGGCGCCGTACTTGCGGGTCAGCGCCTGCAGGTCGGCCTGCCGGCCCGCGATCCACTCCAGCCGGACGGGGTCGGCGTCCAGCCCGGCCAGATAGCCGGCCAACCCGGAGGCGACATCGGCCAGGGCGGCGGCGGCATCGTCGAGTTCGCTGGCCAACCCCGTCAGCGAATCGTCGGCAGCCACCGCGGTGACCAGTGCCTTGCGGGCGGCGCCCACCAGGCCGAGGGCGTCGGGGACCTCACCGTAGGAGTCCTCGTCCCCGGCCAGTGCCATCAGGCCGGTGTGGACGGCGAGCCGCACGTCGTCGATCGACTGCAGCAGCTTTGCCTCAGCCGCCAGGGTGACGTCCTCGCCGGGCTGCGGCTCGACCCGGGCGATCTCGTCCAGACCGAACCTCAGCAGGTCCAGCTCCCGCAGCCTGGCCTGTGCCTGGTCGGTGAGTTCGGCCAGCTCGGTCATCAGTCGGCGGCGCTGCTCGAAGCGCTCGCGGTAGTCGGTCAGCAGGCCGTCCAGTTCCGGGCCGGCATACCGGTCCAGCACCTCGCGTTGCCGCTCCGGGGTGCCGAGCCGCAGCTGCTCGGACTGACCGTGGACGGTGACCCACTCTCCCACCAGATCCTGGCCGATCCCGGCAGGCACCTGGGCACCGCCGATCGTCATCCGGGAGCGGCTCGCGCTCAACTGCCGGCTGGTGAGCACGCCGTCGGCGTCCACCTCGCCGCCGAGCTCGGCGACCGCGGCAGCCGTGGCAGCGTCCAGCTGCCAACGCCCTTCCACCAGTGCCCGGCCGGCACCCACCCGGACCAGCCGCGGGTCGGCCTTCGCCCCGGTCAGCAGGCTCAGCCCGGTCACGATCATCGTCTTGCCAGCGCCGGTTTCGCCGGTCACGGCGGTGAAACCCGGGCTGAACTCGATGGCCGCCTCACCGATCACGCCCAGGTCGAGGATCCGCAGTTCAACGAGCATGGGCGGCGTCCCGTTCCGCAGCCCCCCGCCAGCCGTCCACGGGGAGGTCGAACTTGCGCACCAGGCGGTGCACAAAGGGCTGCTCCGAGGTGCGGGCCAGCCGCAGCCGGCGCTTGCCTGCCCGCACCTCGACCACCGCGCCCTCGGGGAGATCGATGCTGCGCCGGCCGTCGCACCACAGCACCCCGGCGGGGGTGGCCGGCAGCACCTCGATGCTCACCGACGAGCGATCGCTGAGCACCAGCGGACGGTTGAACAGTGCGTGGGCCGACAGCGGCACCAGCAGCAGGGCGTCGATGTCCGGCCAGACCACCGGCCCGTGGGCCGAGAAGGCGTAGGCGGTCGAACCGGTCGGGGTGGCCACCAGCACCCCGTCGGTCGCCCAACGAGACAGCGGACGGTCATCGATCCGCACTAGCACCTCGAGCATCCGCTCGCGGGCCAACTTCTCGATCGAGCACTCGTTGAGCGCGAACGACTCCCAGATCACCGCGCCACCGGGGCGGTCGCGGACCACGGCGTCGATGGTCATCCGCTCCTCCACCTCGAAGTCGCCGCTGACCACACGTTCGATCAGGTCGCCCACCTCGGAGGGCTCCAGTTCGGCCAGGAAGCCGACGTGTCCCAGGTTCACTCCCAGTACCGGAATCTGCCGGGGCAGCGCCCACTCCGCGGCACGCAGGATGTTGCCGTCCCCGCCAAAGACCACTGCCAGCTCGCAGTCCCCGGCGGCCTCGGCCGACAGCTCGGCCACCGCGCCGGCCGGGACGTGGCCGTCGAGCAGGTCGATCTCCCCGCCGCCGACCAGGGACAGGATGCCCGCCCGGTGCATGCCGGTGATGAACTCCACCGCCGACTCCAGCGCGGCCGGACGGCGCGGGTGGATGGTGACGGCAACCTGACGCGGGTGATTCACGAAGCTCACCCTAATCGCCGGGTGAGCTTGAGGAAGAACTCCACATTGCCATTTTCGCCGGGCAGTCCGCTGCGGCCCCGCCAGCCGGTCTGCCAGCCCAGCGCCGCAGCGGCCTGGGAGACCCGGTCCACGCTGCCGGCCCGCAGCCGTTCGTCGCGGACCACCCCGTGGCCGTCCAGCCCCGCGCGGCCGACCTCGAACTGCGGTTTGACCAGCAGCAGCGCCGTCCCCGTCGGTGCCAGCACCGCCAGCAGCGGCTCCAGCAACAGCCGCAGCGAGATGAACGAGACGTCGGCCACCACCAGCCCCACCGGTTCGGCATCGAGTTGGTCCAGGCCGAGATCGCGCAGGTTGGTGTGCTCTTTGACCACCACCCGGGGATCCGAGCGCAGTTCAGGAGCCAGCTGGCCGTGGCCGACGTCAATGGCATAAACCCGCCGGGCACCCCGCTCCAGGCACACCTGGGTGAACCCCCCGGTGGAAGCGCCGGCGTCCAGCACCCGCGCCGGGACGGCCGTGCCCGACTCGTCCAGGGCTCCGAGCAGCTTGTGGGCGGCACGAGAGACGTAGTGGTCGGCGCCGCTCATCGCGATCGGGTCGGACGCTGTCACCGGCTGCGCCGGCTTGGTCGCAGGCTGCCCGGCCACCGCCACCTTCCCGGCGGCGATCGCCACCTGCGCGGCGGTCCGGGAACGGGCCAGTCCGCGCTGGACGAGTTCGACGTCGAGCCGGGTCACTGCGACCCGGGCGGAGAGTTCAGCACCTGCTGGAGCAGCTCGACAGCCTCGGCGTACTGACCGGCCTGGTCGGCCAGTGGCGCCGCTGGATCCAGCCCGGCCAGAGTCGCATCGATCGCCTCGAGCCCGGTAGTCGGTGGGGTCTCCAGTTCGCTCACCCGGCCAGCCTAGACCAGCCGGCCAGGATGATCGCCAGACCGCTGTCGAAGGAGGCATCCAGATCCGGGTCGGCCGGAATCGCACCCAGCCCGCTGGCCTGCCAGTGCAGCTGGGTGGCCTGGGTGTGCCCAACCACATAGATCAGCAGGGTGCGGGCAACGTCCGGTGAAGTGCGACGGGCCAGCTCAGCCTCGAACGCTGAGATCCCGAGCCGGAAGGCGGTCGCGGTCGCCACCACTTCGGCGCCGTCGCGAACCTGCAGCATCGCCTCCCGGAGCCGCCGGCAGGTGCCGGTGACGTCGTCGTCGACCACGACGCCGCCGACGATCCGGGCCGCCAGATGCCCCAGCAGTTCCTGCTTGCTCGCGACATGGTGGTAGAGCGCGCTGGGTGCGACGCCGAGTTCGGCGGCCAGCCGGCGCATCGAGAAGGAGTCCAGCCCCCAGTCGTCGAGCAGCCGCAGCGCCGTGGTGACCACGTCTGCCAGGCGATTGCGCACCGCACCACCCTATCCACTAACCTGATCACTGTTCACCTGAACACCATTCAGTTCCGATGTCAAGGAGCCCCCATGGCCAGGCCCAGGCCCCTGACCGCTGCCGACCTGGCACTGGTCGCCGTCTTCGCGGCGCTGATCGCCGTCTTCGCCCTCACCCCGATCCCGGTGGGGGTGATCGGTGTCCCGATCACGCTGCAGACCCTGGCCGTCGCCCTCGCCGGGCTGGTGCTGGGTGGCTGGCGCGGTTTCCTGGCCACCCTGCTCTATGTGGTGGTCGGGTTGGCCGGGTTGCCGGTCCTCGCCGGCGGCGCCGCCGGCGTCGGCGTCCTCGCCGGGCCCACCGCCGGCTACCTGGTGAGCTTCCCGCTGGCGGCCGCTGTCACCGGTGCGGTCGCGGGCTACGGGCTGCGCCGGCACCGCCGGTTCCGCTATCTGTGGCTGGCCGGCGCCGCCCTGGCCGGCGCTCTGCTGGTCACCACCCCGCTCGGCATCGGCGGCCTGATGCTCAATGCCGGACTGAGCCTGCCGGCGGCTGCCACCGCGGCGGTGGCCTTCCTCCCGGGCGACGTGATCAAGATGCTGGCTGCCGCAGCCGTGGCGCTGGCGGTGCACAAGGCCTTCCCTGCGATCCTGGTGGCTGCCGGGCCCGTGCCCGCCCGGCCGTGATCCGGCTGGAGGCCGCCGAGGTCACCGTCGCCGACCCGGCGACCGGACCACGGGGACCGGGTCGGCGGATCCTGGGACCGGTCAGCCTGGAGCTGGCCGAACAGCGGATCGCCTTCATCGGCGCCAATGGTTCGGGAAAGTCGACCCTGCTGCGGTTGCTGAACGGCCTGGTACTCCCCTCGGCGGGCCGGGTCAGGGTCGGTGAACTCGATCCTGTCCGGGACGGACGGCGGGTCCGCCGGCAGGTCGGCTTCGTGTTCACCGATCCACTGGCCCAGCTGGTGATGGCCACCCCGGCCGACGACGTCGAGCTCAGCCTGCGCGCCTCGATCCCCGACCGGACCGCCCGCCGCGCCACGGCCCGGCGGCTGCTCGCCGAGCGCGGCCTGGCGCAGCTGGCCGACCAGAGCGTGTACGACCTGTCCGGCGGCGAGCGGCAGCTGGTGGCGCTGACCTCGGTGCTGGCCTGCGGTCCGGCGATCGTCGTCGCCGACGAGCCCACCACACTGCTGGACCTGCGCAACCGCAACCAGGTGCGGGCAGCCCTGTTCGGACTGGAGCAGCAGGTACTGGTGGCCACCCACGACCTCGCCATGGCCGCCGAGGCCGACCGGGTGATCGTGATCGACCACGGCGTGGTGACGGCCGACGGTGAGCCCCGGGCGGCGATCGACCACTACCGCAGGCTGATGGCATGAACCTGTTCGGCCTGTACCTGCCAGGAGACTCGCTCTTCCACCGACTCGGCGCGGGCCCGAAGTACCTGATCCTGCTGGCGCTCACCCTGCCCGCTGCCCTGCTGGGGGACTGGCGGCTGGGAGCCGGCTGTCTGGTGATCGCGCTCGGCCTGCTGGCTGGCTGCCGGAGCGGGCTGGTCCGGGCCTGGCGTCTGCCCTGGCTGGTCTGGGTGATCGTGGCGATGCTGGTCGGCTACCACCTGGCGGCCGGAACGCCCGGGCGTGGTGCCAACGCGGCGGCTGTCTTCCTGACCGCCATCTACGCCAGCCGGCTGCTGACCATCACCACGCCCGGCGGTGAGCTCATCGACGCCCTGGTCGGCTTCCTGCGGCCGTTGAAGGTGTTGCGAATCTCACCGGAGCGGGTGGGGCTGGCAATCGCGGTGATGCTGCGTTCCATCCCGGTGCTGCTCGACACCTTCTCCCAGGTACGTCAGGCAGCCCGCGCCCGCGGCCGGGAGCGGCGGTGGTTCTCGCTGGTCACCCCGGTGGTGGTACGCGCGGTGGGGCATGCCCAGGAGACCGGCGCAGCCCTGGCCGCACGCGGCCTGGGCGAGCCGGAGGAGCGGTCCTAGCCGATCAGGTCCAGCCCGGCCAGGGCAGGCCCGGCGTCGAGGAAGCTGGCGGACCAGGCCAGGCCGGCCACCGCCCAGAGCGCGTCATACTGCGCGGCTAGGGTGTTCGGGCTTCCGGCGAGCACGATCCGGCCGTCCTCCTGGCTCGCCTGCTGTCCGTTGCAGGTAGCGGTTCGGTCTGTGACCAGCGCCGAGCGGGCCGGCTGCAACAGCGCGCTCACGTCCGGCCCGATGTGGGTCGGCCGCTCGCCGGGGCCGGCCGTAACCAGATCCCGCTTGCCGTGTGCGCCGCTGAACACCATCAGGGAGTCGATCCCGGCACGGTTGGCGCCCATGATGTCGGTGTCGATCCGGTCACCGACAAAGATCGGCCGCTGGGCACCGGCCCGGCGCACCGCCTCAGCCATCATCGGACGGTGCGGCTTGCCGAAGGTGATCGGCTCACCGCCCACGGCGGCCGCCACCGCCGCGATCATGGCGCCCGCGCCGGGTACCAGCCCGCGGTCGGTGGGACGGGAGGCGTCGTCGTTGGTTGCATACCAGACGGCGCCGGCGGCGATCGCCAGGGCGACCTCGTCCAGCAACGGCCAGGACAGGACGGGATCGTAGCCCTGGATCACCGCCACCGGGTCGTCGTCGGCGCTTGCCACCGGCACCAGGCCCGCTTCGGCAATCAGCCCCGCCAGACTCGCGCTTCCGGCGACCAGTACCTTCGAGCCGGGGGCCAGTGCCGCGGCCAGACCGGCCGCCGCCACCTGGGCGCTGGTCAGGACGTTTTCCGGCCCGGCTGCGAAACCGAGGTCGCGCAGGTGCTTCACGACGGTGTCAGCGCTGCGGGCGGCGTTGTTCGTGACGTAGACCACCGCCTTGCCCGCCTCGGTGAGCGCGGTCATCGCCTCCGCTGCACCCGGGACGGCATCCGGGCCGAGGTAGATCACCCCATCCAGGTCGAACAGGGCAGCGTCGTAGGCATCGATCAGCACCGGCATCAGACGTCCTCGTGGGATGAGCGCGACTCCGGGCCGCCTTCTCCGGCCTGCGGCTCCGGGTCGTTTTCTCTGGCCTGCGGCTCCGAGCCGTCTTCTCCGGTCGACGCGGGCTCCAGGTCGGGCTCGTCCTCGGAGTCATCGAAGATGATGGTCATCCCCTGCAACGCGGCGGCGCGCTCTTCCGCGTCGGTCTCGGCCTCGGTGTCCAGGGCGGCGGCGGAGCTGAACCAGCGCTCGGCCAGCTCGGTCTCACCGGTGGTTTCCAGCAGGTCGGCGTAGGCGTAGCGCAGCCGAGCGCGGGCCAGCCGCGGGCCGCGCGACCCGATCCGCTCCAGTTCGGTGCGCAGCAGCCGCAGCGCCTCCTCGTTCTGACCGGCGTCGGCCCGGACACCGGCCTCGACCAGCTTCAGTTCGACCAACTGACCGACGTCGGGAGTCGTGGCCAGACCCTCGCGGATCAACCGCAGCGCCGCCTGCGGCCGGCCCAGGGCGCGCTCACAGTCGGCCATCGCCGGCAGGTACTCACTGGTTCCGCTCATCCGGCGCAGGGCCCGGAACTCGTTCAGCGCGACGTCGTAGTGTCCGGCGGCGTAGGCGGTCTCACCAGTCGCCTCCCTGGTGACCGGCAGCCGGGCTGCCCGGCGTCGGGCGGCCTCGGCGTGGGCGTAGGCGAGTTCCGGGTCGGTGTCGATCAGCTGACCTGCCATCAGCAGGTGGGCCCCGACGATCTCGGCATGCTCCGGGGTCAGGCTGCGGAGCTCCGCACGCACCCCGCGTGGCAGCTGCTTGAGGTCGAGCCCCTCCGGGGTGCGCGGCTCGTTGGCCTTCGGCGCCAGCCCGGGGTGTAGCGGTTCTCGTTCGCCGTCCCTCGGCCGACGGTCGGGACGCCCTGGACGCTCGCCCTGGGGAGCCCGCGCCGGCCGGCCCGGACCGCCGACCCGGGCCGGACCCGGCCGACTGGTCGGTCGAGCAGTGCCAGAGGATCTGCCAGGGGTGGCGTCACCGACACCGCGACCGCGTCCGCTGCCCTGGGGTGCATTGCCCCGTGACGCCTTGCCGCGCGGCCCGCTGCCCTGCGATCGCGTTCCTGCCGCCCTGTCTCGACCCGCACCGCGCTCACCGCCGACCGGTCGATCGCCCGAGGCCCCAGCCCGCGGACGACTTCCCGAGCCAGTGCCGGAGCCACGCGCTCCGGCACGCCTGGTGTTCTGTGACCCGCTGTAGCCGGCGGTGTCGGACGAACGGCCCGCCCCACCCCGCGGGCTACTGCCACCACGAAAGTCGCCGGCGCTGTGCGCCGCCGAGGCCGACTTGCCGCCCCCGCGTTGCTGCGCATTCCTCTCCGGACTCCGCGCGCCAGACCGGGCCGCGCCTCCGCTTCGCGCGGTGTCCTTCGGCGAACCGGAGCGAGCGGGACGGTCTGCCGCGCCCGGCTTGCGGCCCGAACTCGACGTCCGCCCAGCGCCGGCGCCGGACCGTGTCGAGGTGGTTCCGGTCTTGCTGGCCGCTGACGAGCTACGAGGCGTACGGCCCGAGGTCTGACCGCGTCCCGAGTTTCCCCGAGCGCCCGCTCCGGGGCCCTCGCCCCGCCCGCCCTCACTCGGACGTGGGGCGCTGCCTGTTCTGGCGTTGCCGCGGGACGATCCACTACTGGGTCGGCGAGATCGGCTCTCACCCGCCGCAGCGCCGCCATTCCTGGCGCTGGAACCCGACCGCGGCCGGGCACCTCCCGAGTCGCCGCCGCGCGGTGCCCGACCGCGGCCACCCGTCGCCGCTGCGTCCGGACGTGGCTTCCTCGGCCTGCCCTCAGCGCTCGCCCCCGACGCTTCCTCGTTCACCGGACCATCCTCTCCTCGAATTCCGCCGCTACCGACGGCGCTCACCGGGTGAATCTACCGCACGCCTGCTGCGTCCGGGCACAACAAAAACACCCCCTCAGAGCTCGAAAGCTCCAAGGGGGTGTTGAATGTCCGGCGACGTCCTACTCTCCCACAAGTTCCCACTTGCAGTACCATCGGCGCTGAAGGACTTAGCTTCCAGGTTCGGAATGGAACTGGGCGTTTCCCCTTCGCCATGATCACCGAAACTCTATGGAGTTGTATCGGCCAGCGGCTGATGCCGCCAGGTACCCGACCGTTACTCGAGAACCGCACAGTGGACGCGTAGCACCTTTGTAGGAAACAAGCCCTCGGCCTATTAGTATCGGTCAGCTCCATGCATTGCTGCACTTCCACATCCGACCTATCAACCCGGTGGTCTTCCGGGGGCCTTACCAGATTAACTCTGTGGGAACCCTCATCTTGAGACGTGCTTCCCGCTTAGATGCTTTCAGCGGTTATCACTTCCAAACGTAGCCAACCAGCCGTGCTCTTGGCAGAACAACTGGCACACCAGAGGTTTGTCCGTCCCGGTCCTCTCGTACTAAGGACAGCCTCTCTCAAGATTCCTACGCGCGCAGCGGATAGGGACCGAACTGTCTCACGACGTTCTAAACCCAGCTCGCGTGCCGCTTTAATGGGCGAACAGCCCAACCCTTGGGACCGACTCCAGCCCCAGGATGCGACGAGCCGACATCGAGGTGCCAAACCATGCCGTCGCTATGGACGCTCGGGCAAGATCAGCCTGTTATCCCCGGGGTACCTTTTATCCGTTGAGTGACGGCGCTTCCACACGCCACCGTCAGATCACTAGTCCCGACTTTCGTCCCTGCTCGACCTGTCAGTCTCACAGTCAAGCTCCCTTGTGCACTTACACTCGACACCTGATTGCCAACCAGGCTGAGGGAACCTTTGGGCGCCTCCGTTACTCTTTGGGAGGCGACCGCCCCAGTCAAACTACCCATCAGGCACTGTCCCTGAACCAGATCATGGTCCGAGGTTAGATAACCAGAACAACCAGAGTGGTATTTCAACAATGACTCCACAACCACTGGCGTGGCCGCTTCAACGTCTCCCACCTATCCTACACAAGCTGTACCGATCACCAATACCAAACTATAGTAAAGGTCCCGGGGTCTTTCCGTCCTGCTGCGCGTAACGAGCATCTTTACTCGTAGTGCAATTTCACCGAGTTCGTGGTTGAGACAGTGCCCGAGTCGTTACTCCATTCGTGCAGGTCGGAACTTACCCGACAAGGAATTTCGCTACCTTAGGATGGTTATAGTTACCACCGCCGTTTACTGGGGCTTAAGTTCAGTGCTTCACCGAAGTTGACACGTCCCCTTAACCTTCCAGCACCGGGCAGGAGTCAGTCCGTATACATCGTCTTACGACTTGGCACGGACCTGTGTTTTTGATAAACAGTCGCTTGGGCCTGGTCTCTGCGGCCATCAACGCTCACCACGCAAGGCAGATCACGCATCCGGCCCCCCTTATCCCGAAGTTACGGGGGTATTTTGCCGAGTTCCTTAACCACGATTCTCTCGATCGCCTTAGTATTCTCTACTCATCCACCTGTGTCGGTTTAGGGTACGGGCGGCTCATGACATCGCTCACGAAGCTTTTCTCGGCAGCATAGGATCACCCACACCACCCCACAACGGGGCAGTGGCATCAGGTCTCAGACACACAAGGCACGGATTTACCTACACCTCGTCCTACACCTTTACCCTGGGACAACCACCGCCCAGGATGGGCTACCTTCCTGCGTCACTCCGTAGCTTGCCTACTACACGTCTGGGTCGCAGAGTCACCGAACCCCGCCACCCGAAGGTGCCATGGGAACGGCTTCCGTGCTCAGCATCGCGCGCCTCGGCAGGGTCGCCATTACACCGGTACGGGAATATCAACCCGTTGTCCATCGACTACGCCTGTCGGCCTCGCCTTAGGTCCCGACTTACCCAGGGCAGATTAGCTTGACCCTGGAACCCTTGGATATTCGGCGGACGGGTTTCTCACCCGTCATTCGCTACTCATGCCTGCATTCTCACTCG
>NZ_JAYFPT010000046.1:0-24113 GCF_034927565.1 Propionicimonas sp. | reverse complement strand
GCGTCGATCTGCGAGATCTGGCCGATCTTCTGGTGGTGCCCGTAGCCGGCGCTGCAGGTCCGTCCCCCCGGCCACGACATGCTCACCGCCACCACCACCTCCAGCGACTCCGCTGATCTCGGCCAGCGGGTGTGGAAGACTGCTCGCGTGGGTCACCGCGCGACCACCTCGACGCTGCGCGCCGCCGGTGCGCAACTGTTGTCTGCCGGCCTGCTGGAGGTGCTCCTGGCGGCGGCGGTCTTCCTGCTGTCGCGTCTGGAGCGCCCCTCGGACACCGCCGTGCCCCTGGTCCTGGACCTGGTGGTGGCAGTCGGCGCCGCCAGTTCCGGACGATGGCTGGTTCCCGGCGCGGTGGTCGCCGGCATCGGGGTCACGGGCTGGCTGTTCGTGCCCTGGGAGCGCCCCACCTTCGGGCTGATCGCCGTCCTGGTGCCGTTGTTCGCAGCCGTCGCACGGGGACGGCTGCGGCTGGCGGTGGTGATCCTGTGCTGGTACCTCCCGGTGGCCTTGCTCACCATTGCCCACTGGAGCACCAGCGGTGTCGCCGGGATCGTCTTCAACACCGGCTTCGTGGTGGTGGTCTTCGGGATCACCTGGGCCACCGGCCTGCTGATCCACCGACTGAGTGCGCATCTGGAGAAGGTGACCGGGGAGTACCAGCAGCGGCTGGTCGACCAGCGGCTGGATCTGGCCCGTGACCTGCACGACACGCTCGCCCAGACCATCACCGCGATGGTGGTGACCACCGAGGGGATCAAGCTCCAACTGGATGACTCCGCCACACCGGAGGTCGCCGAGGACCTGGAAACGGTACTGCGCCTGGGACGGCAGTCGATCACCGACCTGCGCGGGATGCTGGGTGTACTGCGCTCCTCCGAGCCGGACGGTCAACTCGTCTCCGCGTGGCGGGTGACGTCCATCCCGCACGTGCTCGCCCAGCAGTCCGCCGACCTGGAACGCCAGGGCTTCACGGTCTCGACGCTGGTGGAGGGCGATCCGGACGTGCTACCACCCTCGGTACGGGAATGCGTGGCCAAGCTGGTGGTGGAAGCCACCTCGAACATGGCCAAGCACGCCACCGCAGGCGGCCACTGCTCCCTCATGCTGGGCATTGAGGAGGACGCCGTCGAGGCGGTCTTCAGCAACCCGTTCGACCAGGACGCGCCAGCCGATCCCCAGGGACTCGGCCTGGTCGGCGCCACCGAACGGGTGATGGCGCTGGGCGGCAAGCTCACCGTCCTCACCTCCGGCGGCCAGTGGGTGCTGCAGGCGAGGCTGCCGATCGCCGGTCGGGACGAGGTGGTGAGCCGGTGACCATCACCGTGGGGATCGTGGACGACGATGCGATCGTCCGCCGGGCACTGCTCTCCCAGCTGTCCGCCGAGCAGGGGATCGACGTCCTCTTCGCCTGTGCCGACGGCCTCCAGGCCGTCGCCGAGGTGCGGCGCACCGGTCCAGACCTGGTCCTGATGGACGTCCGGATGCCCGACCTGGACGGGATCAGCGCCACCGCCTCGATCAAGCTGAGCGCGCCCCGCACGAAGGTGTTGCTGATCACTGCCCTGGACAACGATGGGGACGTGACCGCGGCGCTGTCGGCGGGCGCCACCGGCTTCCTGCTCAAGTCGAGTCCGCCCGATGTGATCGCGAACGCCATCCGCGCGGTCCACCACGGCACCACCGTGCTCTCCCCCGGGCTGCTCGCCCGGCTCCGCGGCAGCGACACCGGCCCGGCCGACCTGGTCGCGACCCGGGTGGACCCGCTGACCCCGCGCGAGCAGGAGATCCTCCAGCTGCTCTGCCAGGCCAGCACCAACGCCGAGATCGCCGACCGGATGAGCCTGGCTGAGTCCACCGTGAAGACGCACGTCTCGGCCATTCTGGCCAAGCTCGGCGTCCAGACCCGGCTGAAAGCGGTCGTGAGGGCCTACGAACTCGGTCTGACCGGCGGCAGGACCGACGAACCGTCCTGAACGATCAGGCGGGTGAACTCTCGTCGCAGCCGGCTGCGACCGCCGGGGTGCGGTCGCACTGCGGCCCACCTCCAAGACGCTCGCGGATCACGCTGGTGATCTCCGCGAGCGCGACCAACTGGTCGGGGCGCAGGGCGTCGATCACGACCCGGCGGGCGGTCGCCAGATGGTCGGGGATCGCCCGGACGAGGCTGCGACGCCCGTCGCCGGTGAGCCGGACGTTGGTGGCGCGGCGGTCCTGGGCACAGCTGGAGCGCTCGACCAGACCGCGCCGCTCCAGCCGGGCACAGACGTGGGAGAGCCGGGGCAGGGTGGACACCGTGGCCTCCGCGAGTGCTGTCATGCGCAGGGTGCCCCCGGGCGCGAGTTGCAGCGCCGTGAGCACGGTGAACTCGAAGTGTGTCAGGCCGGCATCACGCTGCAGTTGCGAGTCCAGGGCGTTCGGCAGCAGTTGGGTCACCGTGACGAGCCCGAGCCAGGCCGCGGACTCACGCTCGTCCATGCGGGGCACCTGGAATGTCATGCAGCCATTCTAGGTTAGTTGAAGCAACAACTAAAGTCTGGTAGAACACCACTAGAAACTTGTCGCAACAATCATCACGGAGGAATCGACATGACAGCAGTGACGATCATCGGAGCCGGCAACCTTGGCGGTGCGGTCGCCGCTCTCGCCGCCAAGGCGGGAGCACAGGTACAGGTGCTCGCCCGCGATCCCGAGAAGGCACACACCATCGCCGCACCCCTGGGTGCTGACGCCGGCACCCTGGGCGACCACCTCACCGGCGACATCGTCGTCCTGGCGCTCCCCTACCACGCCGTCTCGGCGGTACTCGACACCTACGCTGGCGCACTCGCCGGCAAAACCCTGGTGGATGTCACCAACCCGGTCGATTTCGCCACCTTCGACGCCCTCGTCGTCCCGGCGGACTCCTCCGCTGCCCGGATCATCCAGGACGCGGTGCCCCAGGCGACGGTCGTCAAGGCCTTCAACACCAACTTCGGCGCCACCTTGGCAACCGGGACCGCCGGGCCGCTTGCGACCACCGTGCTGATCGCCGGTGACGACCAGGCCGCCAAACAGGCTGTCGCCGGCCTGGTCACCGCCGGCGGGCTGCGCGCGATCGATGCCGGCTCGCTCAAACGTGCCCGGGAACTGGAGGCGCTCGGCTTCCTGCAGCTCACCCTGGCCGCCGGCGGGAAGACGCCGTGGACCGGCGGCTTCGCCCTGGTCGGCTGACCAGCCACCTCACCGAAGGAGATCTTGATGACCATCGCCTACTGGATCGTCGCCGGCCTGCTCGCCCTGGCGTACCTCGCCGCCGGCGGGATGAAGCTCGCCCAGCCCCAACACAAGCTCGCTGCCTCCGGGATGGCCTGGGCCGGGGACTTCCCGGCCTGGTCGGTGAAGGTCATCGGCTTGCTCGAGGTACTCGGTGCGATCGGTGTGATCCTGCCGCCGTTGACCGGGATCGCCCCGGTGCTCGCCCCTGTCGCAGCGATCGGGCTCGCCCTGGTGCAGGTCGGTGCCGCCATCACCCACCTCGTTCGCGGCGAGGCCAAGGCGCTGCCGGCGAACATCGTCCTGCTGGCGCTCGCCGTCGCGGCCGCCTGGATCGGCTTGCTGGTATGGGTGTGAACCCCACAGCTGCCAGCTGGCAGACCGGGGCCGTCCCCACCCCGGGGGCGGTCCCGGACGGCACCCGGATGGACACCGTCGAACTCCTGGTCCGCGACCTCGACCGTGTCACGGCGTACTACCAGCAGGCTGTCACCCTCGACGTCCTGGACCAGGCGGGCGCCAGCACGACCCTGGGACGGGGTGGCGTGCCGGTGATGGTGCTACGCCAGCAGAAGGACCTGCCTGCGGCGAACCCCCGGGGCGCCGGGCTCTACCACACCGCGATCGTCTTCGAGGACGAGCGGCGCCTGGCGTCCGCGCTGGCGTCCCTGGCCCAGCGGGCACCGCAGACCTATGTCGGCGCCGCCGACCACCTGGTCAGCGAGGCGTTCTATTTCACCGACCCGGAGGGCAACGGTCTGGAGCTGTACCACGACCGGCCACGGGAGCAGTGGAACATCCACCCTGACGGCACCGTCGAGATGGCCACGCTGAGGCTGGATCCCACCCGCTTCCTGCAGCAGTGGCACGACCCCGAGGGCGCCGACTCCGGGCCGTCAGCGGCGATCGGGCACGTCCACCTCCAGGTCGGGGACATCCCGACCGCCCGCCGGTTCTACGTCGACGTGCTCGGCTTCGACGTCACGTTTGCCTTCGACACCGCCCTGTTCGTCTCTGCCGGCGGATACCACCACCACCTCGGCATGAACACCTGGCAGAGTGCCGGCGCCGGTCCCCGCGCAGCAGCGCTCGGACTCGGTGACGTCCGCATCCTGGTCCCCACCCGGGACGACCGCGACGCCATCGCCGACCGGCTGCGCCACCACGGCATCCCCGCCGCCGATGACGGCCGCACCCTGCACGTCGACGACCCCTGGCGTACCGGGCTGGCGATCACCTCCGAGGAGGATGCGGCCGCGTGACCAGCGCCCGCGTCGGAGGTTCAGTCCGCAGTCGCCAGCAGGGCTTCCTCGGCGGCGTGGGTCCAGCGCCCGCCGTCCATCGCGGCGGCGACCTCGGGGAGCTTCTCGGGCAGCTCGGCCAGCCGGACCAGGCCCAGGTCGTGCAGCTGCGGGTAGACCATGATCTTGCCACCGGAGGTGCGGTTGTTCACCGCGTCGATCGCGTCGGAGAAACCGGCCATCCCGCAGACCGCGTCCAGCGAGATGGAGGTGTCCAGCGCCCCGGTCTCCAGCTTGGCCAGCAGTGAGCGCATGTCGCTCATCTCCGACCCGGAGGTGCCGAGCAGGAAGATGTGGCGCTCGATGATGCCCTGCAAGTCGAGTTCGGCCAGGGTGCCTGCCGGGAAGCCGGCGAAGGCGTTCACGATCGCACCGTCGGACGCCAGGTCGACCGCCTGCGCCAGCAGCGCGGGCACCGGCACCAGGCAGGTGAGGTAGCTGTAGCCCGGCTCCAGCGGCGTGCTGATCGAGTTGATCACCTGGAAGGGGACGCCGCGCTCGGCGGCGGTCGGGTTCACCACCTCGGCCAGGTGTGCCAGCCGCTCGTCATTGACGTCGGCGCCTACCACGCTCACGTCGGGCAGGCCGAGCGAGACCGTGCGGACGGTGTGCATCAGCCCCATCGGGCCAGCTGCGCCGATGATCGCCACCTTGTCCTGGGCCCGGATCTCGCCCTTGGCCGGGATGTGGGTGTACGCCTCGGCCGGTTCGGTGCCGGTGGTGCCGATGTAGCGGGTGAAGTCGTAGTGCACCCGTCCCACGTCCAGCTGCACCCGGCGGTCGATGGTGGCCCCGGCCAGCACCACACACAGCAGGCTGCGGGCCCCCAGCAGGGCACTCAACTGTTCGATCGTGGCGGCATCCGAGCCGAAGTAGACGATGTCGTCCACACCGGCGGCGACCGCGTCCAGCGCAGCTACGACGGCTTGGGAGTCGACCACCGCGGGATCGGCTCCCACCACCTCGATCGAGCCAGGACGGGCCGCTGCCAGCAGCGGCTCCAGGCCCGACGGCGTCACGCCGGCGTCGGCCACCACGAGCAGCCGGCCACCGGCCTTGAGGGTGTTGCGCTCGGAGCGGGAGTAGGAGGCCTCCACCGTCGACCAGGGCTCGACCAGGGCGACCTGCGCGGCAGTCGGACGGTCAGACACTCGCAGCATGAACTCCTCGCCCTGGTGGACGACGATCCGCTCATCGACCACCACGTACTGCTGCAGCGCACCTTCGAAGTTGTAGCCGAAGGCGCCGTTCGAGGCGGCGGTGGGCAGGTGTCGCCAGTCGGCCTGCACCAGCAGTCGCTCCCCCACCCGGTAGTGGGTCACCTGGTCGCCGACGGCCACCACGTGCACCACCGGCTCGTGCCCGGGCACGGTCGGCTCGGCATTCGGGTGGTAGCCCGGTACCTCGGCCAGCACCTCCGGCGCCAGCCCCGCCACCACCGGCGACTTGCGCGGGTGGTCGGCAAAGGCGTGCAGCAGCTTGGTGTCGGAGAAGCAGATGCCGCAGGCCTCCACCTCGAGCAGGATCTGGGTCGGCCCGATCTTGTCCACCGGTTTGGCGGTGTTGACGAACACCTCGTCCTTGCCGGTGAACTGGATGGCGTACTGGGTGGCGGGGATAGCGGACACTTCATCCTCCGTTTCGGTGAGCCTCGGGTGAGACAGCTGAGGCTCGGGAGCTGTTGTGTGAAGTTGTTCGGGTCGGGGATTTCCTCGACCGCTCGGTCTCGAGGCGCTGGGGCCGGGGGACGGGCTCGACGTGATTCAGTTGTGGGCCAGGGGACGGTTCCTCGGCCCACCGTGAGCCGGGCGCCTTGCGCCCAGCTGCCCGGGCCAGGGAACCGTCCCTGGGCCCATGGTTCAGTTGAGCATGTTCTGGCCGCCGGTCACCGGGATCGCCTGGCCGGTCTCGTAGTCCTGCTCGACGATGTAGTAGATGGTCTTGGCCAGATCGGCCGGGAAGCAGCCACGGCCCATCGGCACCTGCTTCATGTAGTGCTCGCGGACCTGCTGCACCGTGGTAGCGCCCGGAACCTTGCCGGCGTGCAGGTACTGCACGAACAGTCCGCGCTCAGGGTCGGACCACAGCGGTCCGTCGAGGTAGTTGCCCGGGCAGATCGCGTTCACCTTGATGCCGGACGTGACCAGCTCCAGCGCGAAGGACTGGGTGAGCCCGATCCCGCCGAACTTCGAGCCGGCGTAGGCGAAGTTGGCCTTCGACCCCTGCAGGCCCGACTTGGAGTTGACCTCGATGATGTCGAACCACTGGCCCGGACGGACGGCGTGTTGGGCGGCCAGCACCGGTGCCACCGCCCGGACGGTGAGGAAGTACCCGCGATAGTTCACGTTGGTGACCAGGTCGAAGTCGGCCACCTGCTGGGTGAACACCGAGCCGGCCCGAGCAACCCCGGCGTTGGAGATGAACACGTCCACGCCGCCCAGCAGGGCCACGGTCTCGGCGACCGCGTCCAGGCAGGACTGCTCGTTGGAGACGTCGATCCGCACCGCCACCGCCCGGCCCACACCATGGCGGGCAGCCAGGTCGTCGGCAGCAGCCTGGGCGCCGGCCAGGTTGAGGTCGGAGAGCACCAGGGTCGCGCCCTGGGTGATCAGTTCCTGGGCAATGCCCAGGCCGAAGCCCTGCGCCGCACCGGTGATCATCACCACCTTGCCGTCCAGCCGCCCGCCGGAGGCCCCGGCCGCGATCTGCTTGCGGTAGGCCTCCGCCTCCCAGTTCTCGATGAACCCGCGCTCGGCGGCGTCCATCACCTGCACCGAACCGATCCGGTCGGCATCACGGGCCACCCGCAGGGCGTCGGTGAACGTGGCCAGGGCGGTCTGGGCAGCGGTGAGATCCTTCCCGGCGCCAAAGGTGACCAGGCCGGGAACCACCACGATCACCGGGTCCTTCCCGTGCCGGGAGCGGAAGGTCTCCAGCGCCGCCACCGCCGCGCGAGCCGGATCCGGGTCACTGTCGAGATCGACCACCGCCGGCAGCGAGCCTGCATAGACGATCTGGTCGGGGATCAGCGGCCCGCCGGTCAGCAGCGCCTCGCCGGCCGGGCTGGCGGTCACCGAGCGCACCAGGTCGTCGGCCGCGGAGGTGACCACCGCCAGCGCCTCGTCCGTGCCGAGCAGGCCACGCAGGGCTGGCGCAATGGCATTGCGCACCCGGACCAATTCGGCCTGATCCAGCTCTGGTACGGCCGGCGTCTCGGTGGCATCAACAGCCGTCCGGATCACAGCGGTGAGGTGGTTGACCCGCTCGGTGATCTCGGCGGCGGAGTTGCCGGACACGATGATGCCGTGATTCCGCAACAGGGTGATCGCCGGTGCCGGACGTCCGGTCCGCTCGGTGTAGGCCGTCCGCGCCGCCTCGACCCCGCGGGCCAGCGGCACCCCGGGATCGATGTAGGGAACCACGATCGCATCGTCGCCGAGCAACGCCGCAGCCAGGGACTCCGCGTCGTGGTTACAGGTCAGCGCGTTGCCCACCAACGGGTGGCAGTGCAGCACCAGCGCATCGGGGATGAGGGCATGGAACAGGATCTCCACGCTCGGACGGCGCCCGCTCGGGTGCGGCAGCGCGGCACGCTGCGCCGCGGCCCGGACCGGATCCCCGTCAACGGGCTCATCGGAATGGAGAGCCGCCAGCAGCACGTCCAGCTTCAGCGGCACCAGATCGTCGGCGGTCAGGGTGGCCAGCGGCACCCCGCTGGGCTTGATGGCCAGCACCCCGTCCTGCTTCACCGACGCATTCCCGCCGCCGGCCCGGGAGAACTCCGGGTCGTCGCCGAAGGCGTTCGCGACCTCGATCAGTTCTTGTGTGAGATCCACCGTCACGATTCCTCACTCCGTTCGTTATGACCCTCCATCGACTCGGCCGACCGAGCAGGTTCACTGTCCGCCTGCCCCGCTCGGGCCGGCTGGTGTGCAGCCGTGATCAGGGAGGCGCCGAGGGCTATCAGTTCAGCCTTGCGTGCCGCCGGATCCGTCCCGGTGAGTCGGCCGGCAGCGTCCACGTAGCCCGGCTCGCCGGCGGCGACCAGGTGCTGGTGAGCGGCCACCACACAGGTGGCCTCCCAGAACGCCTGCCGCGCGGCTGCGGAGAGCGGGCCGTCCACACAGGTCGGGTCGTAGCCGATCCGGTCAGCGGTGTTGTGCTCGGTTCCGCCCATCACGATGATCCCGGCCGCGGTGAGCGCGGCGACGTACTCGTCGACGATCTCGCCCCGGTTGCGGATCGGGATCAGTTCGGCGGCGTACACCTGCCGCTCCAGCAGCCGCTGGGCCAGGACGGACGGGGGGTACTCAAACGGGCTGAGGTTCTTCGCCCCGTCGGCCAGGATCGGGAAGGTGGGGATGCCGCCCATGGCCAGCACGTAGCCGTAGGCGTCGGCGAAGCTCAGCGGCACCTCGGGCACGAAGCCGGGGGTGCCGACCTTGAGCAGCCGGGAGCGCAACTCGCCCTGCAGCGCCACCTGGTCGTCCAGGTCGACCCCGGACGGGGAGCCGTAGGCCCGCTCCAGCACCGCTGCCCGCTGCTCGCGCGGCAACCCGGCCAGCGCCTCGGCGAAGGCACGTGCGATGTGACGTTCCTGCAGCGAGACGAACTCCACCGGCACGTCACCACGGGCGGCGACATCGGCGGCGACCAAGCCAGCGGTCAGGCCGGTGTCGAGGCCGACCGCGGCGAAGTGTGCCGCCAGTTGCGCGACCATGGCGGTGGCCCGGGCGTCGTTGTCGGCCCGGATCGCCGCAGCCGTGGCGGCGGCCGCGGGCGACTTCTCCCGGAAGGGGCTGATCCCCTTACCGCAGAAGTACACCCGTCCGGGGTTGGCCGGGTCGTTCACCAGGGTGCCGGCGGCCGCCAGGTCGGGGTCGAGGGTGATGAACTCCAGCCCGAACAGCGCCACGATGCCGGCCTCGCCGGCCCGCTCGGCGAACCGCGCGTAGACCTGCTGGTCGTAGAAGTTCGAGATCCCGATCGCGCGCACCCCCTGGTCGATGGCGACGCCGATCGCGTCCTCCACCGTGGTGAACGCCGAGAAGTTCGGCGGGAAGTGGACGTGGGTGTTCACCACTGGCCTGTCCGTCATCACTCAACCCTCTCCGGCCGGTGCGTCCCGGCTGCTTGCTGTGAACGATTCAACACCTGTCCCCACGTCCTGTCCGACCCGAACGGGTCACCGCGCGAGCCTGCGTTCGGCAGCATCCCACTGCTCGGCCGGGATCAGGCCACCGGGCCGGTAGTCGACCAGTTCGGAGGATGCGATCGACACCGCGCGCAGCTCGGTGAGATCGCCGCTCAGCGCACCCGCCGCCCGCGCCTGCACCAGCAGGCTGCCCAGCGCGGTGCCCTCGGACGGCCCGGCCACCACCGGCAGGCCGGTGGCGTCGGCGGTGAGTTGGCAGAGCATCCGATTCTGGCTGCCGCCGCCGACGACGTGCACCACGCGCACCTCGCGGTCGGCGAGTTCGCAGGCTCGCCGGATCGCGATCCGGTAGGCCAGCGCCAGCGAGTCGAGGATGCAGCGGGTGATCGTGGCCGGGTCGCCGTCCAGCTGCTGCCCGGTCTCGGCGGCCATCGCCTGCAACCGCGCCGGCATGTCGCCCGGCGGCAGCAGCCGCTCGTCGTTCATGTCGACCACACAGGCCATACCGGGACGCTGCGCCGCGGCCTCGAGCAGGCTCAGCAGCTCTACCTCCAGGCCGCGCCCCTGCCAGGTGCGCAGCGACTCGCTGAGCACCCACAGCCCCATCACGTTCTTCAGATAGCGGGTGGTGCCGTCCACCCCGAGCTCGTTGGTGAAGTTCTCCGCCCGGCTCGCCTCGGTCAGCACCGGGGACGGCAATTCGAGCCCGACCAGCGACCAGGTGCCCGAGGAGATGAAGGCGAAGTCAGGGCTGGTTGCCGGAATGGACGCGACCGCGGACGCCGTGTCGTGCGAGCCGACCGCGATCACCGGGGTGGGCTGGTCCAGCACCCCCGGGGAACTGTCGCCCAGGATCGTGCCCGGCTCGACGAGTTCGGGGAGCACTCGCGGCACCGGAACGCCGTAGCTGGCGGCCAGATGTGCGCAGGTCTCGGCCGACCACTGCCGGGTGGCGACGTCCAGCAGGCCACCGGTCGAGGCGATCGTCACCTCGGCGACCTGCCGGCCGGACAGCCAGTAGCCGAACAGGTCGGGCAACAGCAGGACGCGGGCCACTTCATCCCAGCGGTCCTGATCGGCGATCAACTGGAAGATGGTGTTGAAGGGCATGACCTGCAGGCCGGCGCGGGAGTAGAGGACGTCGGCTCCCAGGGTGGCGAACAACCGATCCGGGACGCTGTCGGTGCGCGAGTCGCGGTAGTGGAAGGGCTTCTCGATCAGCCGGCCGTTGGCATCCAGCCTGCCGTAGTCGACCCCCCAGGTGTCGACTCCCACACCACTCAGCCCGCCGCTGCGCCGGATGGCCTCGTTGATCCCGGCACGGATCCGGGCGAACAACTCCTCGGCGTCCCAGTGGATGCCGTCGGACAGTGTGAGCGGGCCGTTCACGAAGCGGGTGACCTCGTCCAGCTTGAACCGGCCGTCGGCAAGCGTCCCGAGGATCACGCGACCGCTGGACGCACCGAGGTCCGCGGCGGCGAAGGAGTGGGCAGTCATGTCGCTTCCTCGCGATTCTGAATCGTTTCAATCATCCTAGGTTGCATCTCTTCGGCCTGTCAAGACCACCCTGCCGGGGGGGCGATGAGCCGACCGGATTATCACAATCGGATCACAAGACTGGTCAAACCGACGGACCCGAGCCTACGATACCGAAATCGATTTCTGTACCGGGCCACGACAGTGCAATGATGGCCGTCGCAGCCGGACCGGAAGGTTTCGATGGCCGTCCGGCGCAAGTACGAAGGAGTGCAGATGACCAAGCTGCTGGAGCTGAGGAATGTCAGTAAGACGTTCCCTGGCGTGAAGGCGTTGCAGGACGTGCATCTGGATCTGAACGCAGGTGAGGTGCTGGGTCTGTGTGGGGAGAACGGGGCGGGCAAGTCGACCCTGATGAAGATCCTCACTGGGATCTATACCCCGGATCCGGGGGCGGAGATCTGGTTGCAGGGCGAGCAGGTTGAGGTGCGGGATGTGAACCATGCCCGGTCGTTGGGGTTGTCGATCATCCACCAGGAGTTGAACATGGTGGCGGATCTGACGGTGGCGCAGAACTTGTTCATTGGTCGTCCGGGGAGTCACCGGTTCGGGTGGATCGATGATGAGGCGTTGAATCGTCGGGCGGCGGAGTTGTTCGACCGGTTGGGGATGAACATCAACCCGCGGTCGCGGATTGGTGATTTGTCGGTGGCGCGGCAGCAGATGGTGGAGATTGCCCGGGCTCTGTCGTGGGACTCGAAGATTCTGATCATGGACGAGCCGACCGCGGCGTTGACGGTGGCCGAGACCGAGGCGCTGTTCGGGATGATCCGTGATTTCGTGACGCCCGAGACCGGCCTGATCTATATCTCGCACCGGATGGCGGAGATCGCCGAGATCACTGATCGGGTGAGCGTGTTGCGCGACGGCCAGTACATCGGAACGGTGAAGACCTCCGAGGTGGAGATGCGTGAGGTCATCTCGATGATGGTCGGACGCGAGGTGTCGTCTGAGGCCCGGCCCCGCAACCAGCGGCTGTCGGACGAGGTGGTGTTGAAGGTCGACGGGCTGTCGAGCAAGAACCTGCTCCACGAGGTGAGTTTCGAGGTCTGCAAGGGCGAGATCCTCGGCTTCGCCGGTCTGATGGGCGCCGGACGCACCGAGACCGCCCGGGCAGTGTTCGGCGCCGATCCCCGCACCGCCGGCCAGATCGAGATCAACGGCCGCCCGGTCCAGATCCGGACCCCCGCCGACGCCGTCCGCCACGGCATCGGCTACCTGTCCGAAGACCGCAAGCAGTTCGGCCTGCTGCTCGACCAGGACGTGAAGTCCAACGCGGTGATGGCCGCGATGCGCGACTTCAACATCGGCGGCTACATCCTGGACGGCAAGATCAGATCGGTCGGGATCGAGTACTCCCAACGGCTCCGCGTCAGAACCCCGTCGGTGAACCAGCTCCTGAACAAACTCTCCGGCGGCAACCAGCAGAAAGTCGTCATCGCGAAATGGCTGATCCGCAACTGTGACGTGCTGATCTTCGACGAACCCACCCGCGGCATTGACGTCGGCGCCAAGGAAGAGATCTACGAACTGCTGGAAACCCTGTCCGCCCAGGGCAAGGCGATCATCATGATCTCGTCGGAGCTGCCGGAGGTGCTGCGGATGTCGCACCGGATCGCGGTCATGGCCCACGGCCGGATCACCGGCGTCCTGGACAACCAGGACGCCACCCAGGAAAACATCATGGAACTGGCCACGATCGGGCTGGCCCAACTGACAGGAGACGCAGCGTGAGCGCTGAAACCAAGACCACCGAGGTGCCACAGACCACTGTGGCCCGGTTCGTGCGGTCATCCTTGCAGCAGATCTTCGTGTTCGCAGCCCTCGTGCTGATCTACATCTTCTTCCTGTTCGCCGCACCCAACTTCGCCCAATTCACCATCGCCGTCGACATCATCCAGCAATCGGCCTACATCGGCGTGATGGCCCTGGGCGCCACCTTCGTCATCGCCACCGGCGGTATCGACCTGTCGTCCGGCACCGGCATGACCCTGGTCGCCGTCATGGCAGGCGTGTTCCTGTCCGGCGAATGGCTCAACATGCCCCTGTGGGAAGGCCTCATCCTCACCCTGATCGTCGGCGCCCTGGTCGGAGCCGTCAACGGCACCAACGTCGCCTACCTCGGCCTACCACCCTTCATCGCCACCCTCGCCATGATGATGGTGACCCGCGGCCTGGCCCTGATCATCTCCGGCAAATCCTCCATCTCGATCAAGAACCCCGGCTACTCCTGGATCGCCAACGGCACCATCATTCCCGGCATCCCCAACGCCGTCCTGGTCTTCATCCTGCTCGCCATCCTCGCCGCCCTGCTGCTCAACAAAACCCTGCTGGGCCGCTACGCGCTGGCGATCGGCTCCAACGAGGAGGCCACCCGGCTGTCCGGGGTCAACGTCAAACTCTGGAAACTCCTGGTCTACGTCGTCGCCGGCGTCTTCGTCGCCCTCGGCGCCATCCTCTACTCCGGCCGATTCGGCTTCGTCCAACCGGCCGAGGGCGTCGGCTTCGAACTCAACGTCATCGCCGCCGTCGTCATCGGCGGCACCTCGCTGGCCGGCGGACGGGCGAACATCCTCGGCACCGTCGTCGGCGCCCTCATCATGGAGACCCTGAAGAAGGGCCTGCTGATGATGGGCATCGCCCAGGAATGGCAATTCGTCGTCACCGGCATCGTCGTCATCATCGCCGTCTTCGTCGACAACGTCCGCCGCAAACGAGCCAACACCGTCTAGCGCGTTGGCCACTCCACCCCACACAACTGAATAACCCACGGGGAGCGCTCCGGCTCCCCATCATCTGCCAGGCGCCGTCGTCTGGTTACGAAAGGAAAGACATGCGTCTACTGCGTTCCGCGATCGCCGCGTCGTCGGTGCTCGCGCTCACCCTCGCCGGGTGTAGCACGTCCACCCCGGCCGGGACGGGTGCTCCCAGCGAGTCCACCCAGCCCGCCACCTCCGCCCCGGCGCCCAGCACCAGTGACACCGCCGCCCCGTCGACCGGTGACGTTCCCAAGGGCAACGGCGAACTCATCTACCTGGTCTCCAAGGGCTTCCAGCACCGCTTCTGGCAGGCCGTCAAGGAAGGCGCCGAGAAGGCCGGCACCGACTACAACTACAAGATCCAGTTCACCGGCCCCGATGACGAGACCAAGGTCACCCAGCAGCTCGACCAGCTCAAGGCCGCCCTGGACGCCAAGCCGATCGCGATCGGCTTCGCCGCCCTCGACACCGGCGCCGCCGAACCGGTACTGGCCCAGATCCAGGCCGCCAACATCCCGATGGTCGCCTTCGACTCCGGCGTCGACTCCGACCTGCCAGTCACCACCGTCCAGACCGACAACGAGGCCGCTGCCCAGGAGGCTGCCAAGCACATGATCGACCTGCTCGGCGGCAAGGGCACCGTCGGTGTGATCTGCCACGACCAGACCTCGCAGACCGGCAAGCAGCGCTGCAACGGCTTCGTCGACTACGTCAAGGCCAACGCTCCCGACATCAAGCTGCTCGAGCCGCAGGTTGCCGGTGAGGTCGGCCTGGCCGCGAACACCGCCAAGGCCATGATCCAGGCCAACCCCGACATCGCTGGCGTCTACGGCACCAACGAGGCCGCAGCCACCGGCGCCGTCCAGGGTGTCACCGAATCCGGCAAGACCGACATCAAGGTCGTCGGCTTCGACTCCGGCAAGACCCAGCTCGAGGCGATCCGCGACGGCCGCATGGCCGGCGCCATCACCCAGTCCCCGGTCAAGATGGGCTACGAAACCGTCGTCGCCGCCATCAAGGCCGTCAACAACATCGAACAGCCCAAGATCATCGACTCCGGCTTCGCCTGGTACGACAAGACCAACATCGACGATCCCGACATCGCCGCCAACCTGTACGAGTGATTCCGGCGGGCCACCGGCCCGTCTGAACCCACTTGGGCAGAACCCACTGGTGGGCAGCTGCTGGCGACAGCGGCTGCCCACCGCACCTTCGTCGCTCTCTGGAGGAACACCACGATGTTGTTGAACATCGATCCGATCCTGACCGGCAAACTCCTGCTGGCCCTGGACGAGATGGGCCATGGGGACGGGGTGGTGATCGCTGATGCGCACTTCACCGCCTCCAAGCTCGCCCGTAAACACCTCATCGACATGCCCGGGCTGAGTTCTCCCCGGGTGTTGGCAGCGATTCGCTCGGTGATGGTCCCCGACGTCTCCGGACCGGCGCTCGACCTGATGGAGAGCCCTGACGGACTGCTGCCCGTGCAGCAGGAACTGATCGCCGCCGCCGAACTTCAGGGTTGTGAGCAGCGGATGATCGAGCGGTTCGCGTTCTACGACCTGGCCGCGCAGGCCGAGGTGATCATCCGCACCGGCGAAACCCGCACCTACGGCAACGCACTGTTCCGCAAGGGCGTCACCCCCCTCACCGAGGGCT
Source organism: Propionicimonas sp. (assembly GCF_034927565.1). Lineage (GTDB taxonomy): Bacteria > Actinomycetota > Actinomycetes > Propionibacteriales > Propionibacteriaceae > Propionicimonas. The sequence continues at coordinate 8,451 of NZ_JAYFPT010000046.1, read as the reverse complement.
GAACTCGCTCGATCCGGTTGGCCATCCGGGGCGGACTGCTGACAGGCAGTCCGCCCTGTTCATTCCGGCCCACAGGTGTGCTCACCATTCTGGGACGATGGCGAGCCACCCCGTCCCCCGTAGCTGGCAGAAAAGGAACCGTCCATGTTGATCGCCCACGATCTGGGAACCAGCGGCAACAAGGCCTCGCTGCACGACGACGACGGACGAATGCTCGCCACTGCCACCGCCGGCTACGACACCCACTACGCCGCCGACACCACCAGCGAGCAGGACCCTGACGACTGGTGGCGGGCAGTGGTCCAGGCCACCCGCGTGTTGCTGGCCCGCAGCGGCGTCCCGGCTTCACAGGTCGCCGGGATCTGCGTCTCAGGACAGATGATGGGCGCGGTCATGCTGGACGCCGACGGCCGTCCCGTCCGCCCGGCGATGATCTGGTCCGACTCCCGGGCGACCGCCCAGGCCGCCGCGCTGGAGGCCACCATCGGCGCCGAGGCCGGCTATCGCGCCACCGGGCACCGGGTCGCCCCCACCTACACCCTGCCCAAGCTGATGTGGGCGCGGGACAACGAGCCCGAGGCCTGGGCCCGCACCCGGGCGGTCTGCGTGGCCAAGGACTACGTCAACTACCGGCTCACCGGACGCTTGGTAACCGACCACTCCGACGCCTCCAGCACCGACGCCTACGACCTCGCCACCGGAGCGTGGTCGCCAGCACTGCTGACGGCAGCCGGCATCGACCCCGGCCTGTGGCCGGAGATCGTCGACGCCACCGCCGTGCTCGGCACCCTCACCCCGGACGCTGCCGACGAACTCGGGCTGAGCCCGTCCACCCGGGTGGTCGCCGGCGGCGGGGACGGGCCGATGGCCTCGGTGGGGGCCGGGTGTGTCTCCCCCGACCGTCCGGGCTACGTCTGCCTGGGAACCTCCGCCTGGTTCGCCGTCACCACCACGGCACCGGTACTCGATCCGCAGCGCCGCTCGTTCAGCTTCCGGCACGTCGTGCCGGGCTTCTACACCCCCTGCGCCACCACCCAGACCGGCGCCGGCTCGCTGCAGTGGCTGCAGCAGGCGGTGGCGCCCGAGGTGCCGGTCGCCGACCTGATCACCGAGGCGGCCGGTGTCGCGGCAGCCGACGAGGGGCTGTTCTTCCTGCCCTACCTGATCGGCGAGCGCTCGCCCTGGTGGGACGCGGCGGCCTCCGGGGTCTTCCTCGGCCTGCGCCGGCACCACACCCGGGCCCACCTCACCCGGGCCGTCCTGGAGGGGGTCGGCTACAACATGGCCCTGTGTATGGAACCTCTGACCTCGTCCCCGCCCCAAATCCGGTCCGAAACCACCGACGGAGGGGTATCTTCCCTCACCGCCCCGATTGGAACCGGATTTGGCGACGAACGACAGCCCGGCCCGGCCTCACCGATCGACGTGATCGGCGGTGGCGCCCAGAGCGATGTCTGGCTGCAACTGCTCAGCGACATCTGGGGAGTGCCCGTCCGGCGCCGCAGTGTCACCGACCAGGCCAACAGCCTGGGCGCCGCGGTCACCGGACTGGTCGGCCTCGGGCTGGCCGGGTTCGACCTCGCGCCCCGGCTGTCCCGCACCGAGGCCGAGTTCTCCCCTTCCGAGGGATTCGAACGGCATCTCGCGCACCGGCAGCGCTTCGAGGATGCCTACCACGCCCTGACCGGCTGGTTCCGGTAGGCCGGCCATGGTCACGATCTACGATGTCGCCCGCCAGGCGGGGGTCTCCCCCGCCACCGTCTCGCGGGTGTTCAACGGCATCAAGGTCACCCCCGACCGTGTCGAGGCGGTGAAGCGGGCGGCCGCCGAACTCGGCTTCGTCCCCAACCGCAACGCCCGCCGGCTGCGCACCAGTTCGTCGGAGATCATCGCCATGATGGTGCCCGACATCGAGAACCCGTTCTTCACCGTGATGACCCGGGCGGTGGAGGATCTCGCCCGGGCGGCCGGCTACTCGGTCATGCTGTGCAACACCGACGACGACCCGGGGCGCGAGCAGGAGTATCTGCGGGTGGCGGTCAGCGATCCGGTCGCCGGCATCATCCTGGTACCCAGCACCCGCACCACCGACCTCAGCCTGCCGCTGGAGCGCGGGGTTCCGGTGGTGTGCGTCGACCGGCGTGCCCCCGGCGGGCTGGTCGACTCGGTGGTGGCCGACAACGTCGCCGGTGCGCAGGCCGGCACCCAGTTGCTGTTCGACGCCGGCTATCACCGGGTCGCCTGCGTCACCGGCCCGGAGCAGGTCGAGACCGCCCTGGAACGGCTCGAGGGCTACCGCGCCGCCTACCGCGCCAACGTCAGGGACGAGCCACCGTCCGACTACGTCCAGCGGACGGAGTACACGATCGCCGGCGGCGAGGCGGCGACCCGCGCCCTGCTCGCTCTGCCCCACCCGCCGGACGCGATCTTCGCCGGCAACAACAAGCTGGCCTCCGGGGTGATCCGCGTGCTCGCCGAGCTGGACAGCCTGCCCCCGGCGGTCGGAGTGGTCTCCTTCGGTGGCCTGCCGCTGGTCCTGCTGACCCCGCAGGGGATCATGGTCACCCACCTGCCGCCCCGATCCCTGGGCACCACTGCCGCCGAGATGCTGCTGGAGCGCATCCAGGGGTTGACCGAGCCGCCGCGCGAAGTGGTGCTGCCGGTGGTGGTCGGTGACGAGGAGTCGGGCCTGGCCGTGATCGAGGGTTTCACCGCCCGGTAGCGCCACTCTGGCCCACGTCGCCGCCGTCTCCGACCGCGCCCGCCGAGCGACTGGGCGAGGGCGCTGAGCCCGCGCTGTCCTGCCGGTACCGCGGGTGCCCGGCACGGCGGGTTCCCACGCGTTCAGGGTGTAAGACAAGCCGTCTCAACCTCGTTCGGATATCTCGCCAAACTGGCCACGGCGAGGGGGAACTCTCGATAGTTTGGTACGGCAGGAAAGCCCAGCACCATGCAAGGAGAGCCATGTCGCGGATCGAGAACGCCAGCTTCCGCAGGTTGGTCACGACCGCCGAGGAGGCCGCCGCGCTGATCAAGCACGGCATGAACGTCGGGTTCTCCGGCTTCACCGGCGCCGGCTACCCCAAAGAGGTGCCGGGCGCGCTCGCCGCACAGATCAAGGCCGCGCACGACCGCGGTGAGGAGTTCAAGATCGGTGTCTGGACGGGCGCCTCCACGGCTCCCGAACTGGATGCCGCCCTGGCCGAGGTGGACGGGGTCGCCTTCCGCACTCCGTACCAGTCCGATCCGGTGATGCGGAACAAGATCAACGACGGCACCTCGGAGTACTCCGACATCCACCTGTCGCACCTGGCCCCGATGGTCTGGGAGGGTTTCCTCGGCAATCTCGACATGGCTGTGATCGAGGTCACCGCGGTCGCCGAGGACGGGGAACTGGTCCCGTCCAGCTCGGTCGGCAACAACAAGACCTGGTTGCAGGAGGCCGAGCAGATCATCCTCGAGGTGAACTCCTGGCAGAGCCGCGACCTGGAGGGCATGCACGACATCTACTACCGTGCCGCCCTGCCCCCGAACCGGCTGCCGGTCCCGCTCACCCACCCCGGCGACCGGATCGGGCAGCGCAACTTCCGGGTCGACCCGAAGAAGATCGTCGCGATCATCGAGACCGACGAGCCCGACCGCAACACCCCGTTCAAGCCGCTGGACGACGACTCCCGGGCGATCGCCGCCCACCTGCTCGATTTCCTGGCCAATGAGGTCAAGCAGCATCGGCTGCCGAAGAACCTGCTGCCGCTGCAGTCGGGTGTCGGCAATATCGCCAACGCAGTGCTGGCCGGCCTGCTGGAGGGCCCCTTCGACTACCTGACCTCCTACACCGAGGTGATCCAGGACGGCATGGTCGACCTGCTCGACTCCGGCAAGATGACCATCGCCTCGGCGACTGCCTTCTCGCTGTCGCCGGAGTACGCCCACCGGATGAACGAAGAGGCCCGCCACTACCGCTCGAAGATCATCCTGCGGCCGCAGGAGATCTCCAACCATCCCGAGATGATCCGCCGGCTTGGCGTGATCGCCTGCAACGGCATGATCGAGGCCGACATCTACGGCAACGTGAACTCCACCCACATCATGGGCTCGCGGATGATGAACGGCATCGGCGGCTCGGCGGACTTCACCCGCAACGCCTACATCTCGGCCTTCGTCACCCCGTCGGTCGCCAAGGGCGGCGCGATCTCGGCGATCGTCCCGATGGTCTCCCACCACGACCACACCGAGCACGACGTGCAGGTGCTGATCACCGAGCAGGGCCTGGCCGACCTGCGCGGCCTGTCGCCCAAGCAGCGGGCGAAGAAGATCATCGAGAACTGCGCCCACCCGGCCTACCGTCCGATGCTCACCGAGTACTACGAGCACTCCCTCAAGGTCGCCAACGGCCTGCACACCCCTCATGATCTGCGGCAGGCGCACAGTTGGCACGTCCGGTTCCTGGAGACCGGGAGCATGCTGCCGAGCTGACCGTCCCCCGAGTCAGCCGAGCAGCAGGGCGCGTAGTTCGCCCACTGTGGACGCGATCGCCGTCGGGCCGGCGGCCTCCAGAGCCCCGGCCTCCCCTGCCCCCCAGGTGACGGCGATCGCGTCCAGGCCAGCAGCCCGTGCCGCCTGGATGTCGACCACCGCGTCCCCGACGTAGACCGCACGCCGCCCGGCGCCGCCAAGGCGTTCCACCGCCAGCAGGACGGGTTGGGGATCGGGTTTGTGACGGTCGGTGTCCTCCATCGAGACCGTGACCGCGATCGGCAGCCCGAGCACGGCCACCGACCGCTCCGCCGCTGGTCTGCCCTTCGACGTGGCGATCCCGGTGACGATGCCGGCAGCGGTCAACTCGCTCAGCAATTCAGCCACCCCGGAGTAGGGACGCACCAGTTCGTCGTGATGGGACTGGTTGAATTCCCGGTAACTGGTCGTCAGTTCCCCGGCCTGACTAGGCCAGCAACGGGTGAAGGTGTCGCCGAGGGTTTGACCGATCCAGCCACGCACCACGGCCGGGTCCGGATGGTGACCCAAGACGCTATTCACCGCATGGTCATATGAGGCGATAATGAGCCCGATCGTGTCGGCGACCGTCCCGTCCAGGTCGAAGATCACGACAGGCCAGGGGACGGAATTCACGGGGCCAGCCTAGGGCAGCAGCACAGGAGGCCCTCCTGCAGGAGGCCAAGGTGGACACAGTGACCAAACCGCGCGGACGCCGGCCCGGGCATGCCGACACTCGGGCCGCTATCTTGCGCTCGGCGCTCGAGCTCTTCTCGGAGTTCGGCTACGACAAGGTCTCCTTGCGCGCGGTCGCGCGCGCAGCCGACGTCGACCCGGCGCTGATCCACCACTACTTCGAGAGCAAGGCCGACCTGTTCTCGCGGTCCGTCCTCGACGTCGAGATCAACGCCGAGCGGGCGCTGCAGGAGATCCTCGACGGCCCGGTCGAACACCTCGGTGAGCGCGCGGCGGCCTCCTTCCTCGCCACCTGGCAGGCGCCTGGGGCGCGGGAACGGTTCATCGCCATGTTCAGGGCAGCGGTGAACGACAACGGGCCACGACGCGTTCTGGTGGAGTTCCTCAGCCGGGAGATCTTCGTCAAGGTCGTCCAGCGCCTCGGCCTCCCCGATCCCGCGACCCGCGCCAGCCTGGCGGTCGCCGCCCTGCTGGGCATCGTGATGGCCCGCGACATCCTCGCGATGCCTTCGCTCACCTCCTTGAAGGACGCCGAGGTGATCGCCGGCCTGGGCCGGGTGTTGCAGCAGCACCTGGTCGAACCCTGACCGCACCACCGGGGAACCCGACGATGACAGGCACGTTGGGACCAGGTAGCTGGTAGCACTGGGTAACTGGTAGCACTGGGTAGGCTGGCCCTCCAGGACATACCCGCGGACGGAGGTCGCATGTCAGAGCCGGTCCAGAGCCAGGCCGGTGCCGGCGCGGCGGACGCCCCGGCCCCCGAGACTGCGACCCCCGGGACTCCGACCCCCGAGACTCCGACCCCCGAGACTGCGGCGGTCGCATCCGCACCGGTGGACGCCGGCCGTCCCGCGATCGCCACCTGGTCCGCGCCACAGGCCGCCGCGCCGCGACAGGTGCGACGCAGTTCGCGCACCGGCGAACCACGGCGGGTCTGGACCATCTGGATCGCGGCCGTGGCGGGCTACCTGGCCACCGCCGTCGTGGCCGCCTCGACCCTGTGGATCTACTGGAACGCCGCCTCCAGCGCCTCGCTGGTCTTCGACCAGGCGCGCAACGAGTGGGTGTACTCCTACGACGGCGCCCGATTCGGGCAGGCGTCCTGGCTGATGGGCCAGTTCCACACCGAGCCCGGTTCGCTGGGACGCGTGCTGCTGGCCGTGGCTGTCACCGCGGTAGCGATCCTGATCGGGATCGGCTGCTGCATCACTGCCTACTACGCCTACGACGGCCGCCGCTGGACCCGCTGGTCGGCCCTGGTGGCGCTCGCGGTCTCGGCGCTGGCGCTCCTGCTCAACCCTCCGGCGTGGGCCGCCATCGGCCTTGCCGCGGTCATGGCCGTCGCGGTGTGGCTGCCACCGTCCGCACGCTACTTCGACGCCTGGCAGGCCGAGCGGCACCACCAGCCGGTCTTCTCCGCTGCCGTCGAGAACGTCTACTACGGCCCGCTGCCGCGCTATCTCGCCGCCGCCAGCGCGCCGGCGGGCCCGGCGGAACGTCCCGGGGCAGCGGCGCAAGCCCGATAGGTTGGCCGCGTGTCCTTCCTGAACTCCCTGGGGCGCGCCGTGGGCCAGGTACTGCGCCGTGAGGCCGAGCGGACCCTGAAGCCGCCTTCGCGAGGTACCACGGGCTCCCCCTCCCCGACCACCGGCAGGTCCTCCGGGACCTCGCCGGAGCCCGGATCGTCTCGCCGCGCCGACTCCCGCCGCACCGGCCGGCAGTCCACCTCCACCTCACCGTCCGGTACGACCACCCCGCAGCCGGCCACCGACTATCCGGGAGACTTCACCGGCACCCCGGTGCTGACCTACCAGCCGCGTGAGGACCAGGCGGCCGACCCCGGCGAGGTGGTGTGGACCTGGGTGCCCTACGAGGAGGACCACAGCCAGGGCAAGGACCGTCCGGTGCTGGTCATCGGACGAGCGGACGGCTGGTTGCTCGCCCTGCCGCTGACCAGCCAGGACCATGACCGCGACGCCCAGCAGGAGGCCCGCGAAGGCAGGTTCTGGCTGGACATCGGCACCGGCGCGTGGGACCGGGAAGGACGAGCCAGCGAGGTGAGGGTCAACCGCATCCTGCAGATCGATCCCACCCGGATCCGCCGACTCGCGGGCCGGCTCGACCGGGAGCGCTTCGGTCAGGTGGCAGCCGAGGTGATGACCTACTACGGCGGACGACGGGACGGCCGGTGATCCGGCAGTTCGGGACCAGCACCATCGTCGCGATCCTGATCGGTGGCGTGCTCGCCGTGGCGGCCTTCCTGCCGATGGTCGCCGTCCGCTACCGCAGGGCCGGACGGCTCCGGCTGCTCGACGTGGTCACCCTGCTCGCGGTAGCCGTGTACGCGATGGCGCTGTGGAGCTACACCCTGATTCCACTGCCGGAGTCGGACAACTTCCGCTGCGTGGCCGCGAACCTCGACCCGCTGGCCTTCCTGGACGACATCCGGAAGGAGGGCCGGCCGCTGAGGGCCAACCGGGCACTCTTCCAGGCAGCGTTCAACGTCGTGTTGTTCCTGCCGCTGGGCTACTTCCTGCGGGTGCTGTGGCGTCGCGGCGTGGTGATCGCGACCCTGCTCGGCTTCGGGATCAGCGCGGCGATCGAGTTCACCCAGCGCACCGGCATCTGGGGGCTCTACCACTGCGCGTACCGGGTGTTCGACGTGGACGACCTGATCCTGAACACCTCCGGCGCCCTGCTGGGCTCGATCCTGGCGGCACCGATCGCCTGGCTGCTGCGCCGCAGCCGCCCGGTCCCGAGGGTCGACCACGTCACCCTGGGACGGCGGCTGGTCGGCATGCTCGCCGATCTGATGGTGATCGGCTTCCTCGGCGCTGCCCTGGTGGTGGTCTGGCGGACGTTCGCCCACACCGTGCTGGGGATTCCGTTCGACGACCTTCCATGGTGGGTCGAACAACTGCTGGCCGTCAGTGTTCCTGCAGTGGTCGAGGGCTACTGGGTGCTGCGCCGGGGACGGACCCTCGGCGAGGCGATCGTCCAGCTGCAGCCGGTGGCCCGGCCCGGCACCGAATTGCAGTCCCGCATCCTGAAGTTCATCTTCGGGGTGGGCGGCTGGATGGCCGTCTCGGCATCGGACGGAGCGGTGGGCCTGCTGGGCCTGGCCTTCGGCCTGGCAACGCTCATCGCCGCCTGGCGCACCAGCAATCACCGCGGGCTCAGCCATCTGGTCGCACAGATGGATCTCGAGGTGGAGCACCCACCAGCACCCAGTCAGGCAGGCCGCACCTAGAGCGTGTC
>NZ_JAYFPT010000106.1:0-7486 GCF_034927565.1 Propionicimonas sp. | reverse complement strand
TCCTCAACGCCCTGCGACTGCTGCGGTTCGACCACAACCGCGACCACCACGGCATCACCCACGAAGACCGTCCGGCCGGACGTGCAGGATCGGCTGCTCCACGGCAGGAACTCGCCGGCCGCACCCAGACCGAGTTGGACGCGCCAGTCGAGTGACGGCCCTGAACGGCTGGATCGCGCTGGCCTTGTACCTGATCGGCCTCGGTCTGGCCTTCGGCTTTCGAGCGGTGGTTCACCTGCGCCGCAACGGAGATACGGGGTTCCGACTCAAAGCAGGTGCGGCGGGTTCCGCCCAATGGTGGGGGAAGCTGCTGTTCGCGGTCGCGCTGCTGCTCGGACTGGCAGGCCCGGTGACGCAGATCGTCGGCATCGGACGCCTGACCATCCCCGGCGGCACGATCGTGGAAGGGATCGGGCTGGTCCTTGCACTGCTCGGGATGAAGACGTTGCTGCGGGCGCAGCGGGAGATGGGCGCTTCCTGGCGGGTTGGCGTCGACCCGGAGGAGCACACCGAGATGGTGACCGATGGGACCTTTGCGATGGTGCGCAACCCGGTGTTCTCCGGGATGGCTGTGTCAAGCGTCGGGTTGTTCCTGCTGGCCCCGACGATCGCGGCGACGGCGGCGACCGTCGTGCTGCTCGCCGCCATTCAGGTACAAGTCCGGGCGGTCGAGGAACCCTACCTACTCGCCGTTCACGGCGACGCCTACCGCGACTACGCCGCTAGAGTCGGCAGATTCGTCCCAGGCGTTGGGCACAGCCTTCGCGGCCTCAGGTAGCCGGGTTGACTGGATCGAGGACGGGGACGCGCGGCAGGCCTAGCGCCGAGCTGCGAACCTGAGCAGCAGGAGGCCGAGCAGGCTGGTCGCGGCCAGGAGACCGGCGATCCACGGGCCGAGGGAGACAGCCGGGGTCAGTCCGGTGCGTAGTGGGATGGTGGTGACCCGAGCGCCGATGGTGTCGGTGGGGAGTTCGTCGAGGATTGTGCCGTCGGGGGCGAAGGCCTGGCTGGTGCCGGTCGTGGAGACGTTCACGACGCCGCGACCGGTCTCGATTGCGCGCATCCGGGCGAGGGCGGCCTGTTGCAGGTTCTCGTCGGTGCCGCGGAAGTCGCCGTTGTTGGACTGAAGCAGGTACAGCTGAGCCCCGTCCTGGGCGCCCTGCCAGATGACGTCGTCAAAGATGACGTCGAAGCAGATGGCCAATCCCACCCCGACCCCGTTCAGGCTGACATACGGGGAGTTGGTGCCGGGAGTGTACTCGCGTCCGATCAGGCCGATCAGGTCCGGAGCGATGCGCTGGTAGAACCAGCGGTCGGGCACATACTCGCCGAACGGCACCGGATTCGCCTTGTCGAACAGCTGGACTTCGCCGCCGGTAGGCGGCCAGAGCAGGGAGGTGTTGTAGGTGTTCTCCCCGCGGCGGGTTGCAGCGTTCACCAGCAAGGGCGCCGAGACCTGGTGGGACAGCTCATCGAGTGCCCTGCTGGTCCCCAGGTTGTTGAGTGGGTCACTGTCGACCCCTCCTTCGGGCCAGACCAGCACATCCATCGGTTGGCCGATCAGCGGCATGGTCGCGGCGGTCTGTGCGGTGAGCATCGCACCAGGGGCCGCGGCGTCGAAGTAGCCGGCCGGCCCGTTGCCCTGCACCCAGCCCACGGTCACCTCACCAGCCGGGGTGGTGGGGAACTGCGGTGTCACGAGCAGCAAGGCGGTCACCGCGGCAGGCATGACCAGGCCCCGCCAGTCACGCCGGCGACCGATCCGCCACCACTGCGCGATCCCTGCACAGACGGCTGCTATCAGGAACGACAAGCCGGTCACACCTACCCACGAGACAGCTTCGGCGAACGGGCTGCCGGCCTGGCTCATCCCCAGACGAGCCCAGGGGAACCCGCCGTAGGGCCAGCTGCCCATGATGGACTCGCGCAGTGTCCACAACCCTCCGACCAGAAGCGGGACGATCACTAGCTGACCCCACTTGCCGCGCAGCGTCCGCGTGGACCACCGGTAGGCCAACGCGATCGGTATTGCTCCCGCGGCGAACAACAGTGCCTGCAAGCCGGCCAGACCGAGCCACGGCAGCGGACCCAGAAACCGTCCCGCCCAACTCAGGTGCGCCACGAAGAAGGCACCGCCGTAGACCAGAGCGACCAGAAAGGCTCCGCCCGACTTCCGGCCGGCGAGCGCGAGCAGGGCCAGGGTGACGCTGACGAAGGCGATCGGCCACCAGCCGAGTTCGGGGAATGCAGCGTCCAGCCCCACGCCAGCCAAAGCCGAGGTCACAATGGCCCACCCCAGCGGCAGCGCAGGCCGCGCCGGCTGCGCGGGCTGGCTGATGTCGTCCGCAGGCGGACTGGTCGTGGTGATGGTCATGCTGACCGCTAGTGGGTGCTGGCCAGCACGGCACTGGGTTGTTCCGCAGACCTGGCATTGCTCAAAGCGGCCGGTCGTTGGGCGGCGCGGATGCCGTTGAGGATCACCACGACCTCGGCCACCTCGTGGACCAGGACAATCCCAGCCAGTCCGACGATGCCGAACAGCGCCAGCGGGAACAACAGCACGATGATCGCCAGCGCGAGGCCAATGTTCACCGTCATGATCCGCCGTCCCCGGCGCGCGTGAGCCAGCGCGGCGGGTATGAGCCGCAGGTCGTGACCGGTGAACGCCACGTCCGCTGAGTCGATCGCGGCGGCTGCTCCTTTGGCGCCCATGGCGATGCCCACCGTCGCTGTCGCTAGCGCTGGGGCGTCATTGATGCCGTCGCCCACCATCGCCGTGGGGCTGCCACCGGTAAGTTCCCTGATGGCCAGGGCCTTGTCGGCCGGAAGTTGCTCGGCCCTCACGTTGGTGATCCCGGCCTGCCGGGCCAGCGCGTTCGCGGTGCTGGCGTTGTCGCCGGTCAGCATGATCGTGTCAATGCCCTGGGCGCGCAGCAGACGTACCGTTTCTGCGGACTCAGGTCGCAGTTCGTCACGAATGCCGATCAGCCCGGCTATCTGACCGTCGGCTTCGACCACGACGACCGTCATGCCCTCGCCCGCCATTGCATCAGCATCTGGCGAAAGCCCTGCGGGGTCGATCCATCGAACGTTACCGACCCTGACCCGGGCATCTCCGACCTGACCGGTGATGCCGCAGCCGGCTTCTTCGACCACCCCGGATGCCGCGGGCGCGCCCGATACGGTCGCGGCGATCGCCGCCGCCAACGGGTGGGCGCTGGATGCCTCCAAAGCCCCAGCCAGCGACAACAAGTCCCCCCGCGAGATGCCAGGCGAGGTTCGTACGTCCACCACCGCGGGGTCGTTCCGGGTCAGGGTGCCGGTCTTGTCCAGCGCGATCGTGCGAATGGTCCCCAATTGTTCGAACGCTTCGCCCGACTTGATCACGACACCGAACTTCGACGCCGCGCCGATCGCGCTGATCACGGTCACCGGCACCGCGATGGCTAAAGCGCACGGTGACGCCGCGACCAGCACCACCAGAGCTCGTTCGGTCCAGGTCCATGGATCACCGACGATGAACCCGAAGACAACCACCAGGACCGCCACGACCAGCACCACGGGCACCAGCGGGCGGGCGATCCGATCCGACAAACGCGCCCGTTCCCCCTTGCGGGCGTGGGCCTGCTCGACCAGCGCCACGATCTGAGTCAGCGAGTTATCCCGGCCATCCGCGGTGGCCTCGACCTGCAGGGTCGCCGAGCCGTTCACCGACCCCGCCGGCACCTCATCGCCCGGACCCACCTCCACCGGGATCGACTCTCCAGTCACTGCCGATGTGTCGATGCTCGATCGGCCCATCACCACGACCCCATCGGTCGCAACCCGCTCACCAGCGCCGACCACCAGGATGTCCAGCACCTGCACCTCCGCGGCCGGGACCGTCACGTCTCCGCCCAGCCGCGAGATACGAACGGTCTGCGGAATCAGCGCCAGCAGCCCCCGCAGACCGTCCTTCGCACGATCCATCGCCCGGTCCTCAAGAGCCTCGGCCAACGAGAACAAGAAGGCCAGCGCAGCCGCCTCCCCGACATGTCCCAGAAGAACCGCCCCGACCGCCGCGATCGTCATGAGCAGGCCTACGCCGAGTCGGCCGCGAGCCAGCCGCCGGAGAGCGCCCGGCACGAAGGTGTAGGCCCCAGCCGCCAGGGCAACGGCCTGAAGCCCTCCAGCGGCCAGGTCGAGCCCGGCCCATGCCAGACCATAACCGGCAAGCAGAAACACCCCAGAGACCAGCGACGGCAGCAAAGCGGGATCCCGCCACCACGGTGGCCGCACCCCCTCAGTGTCCTCGTCGCGCTCGCCGCGACCATTGGAAGCCGGCTCGCAGCACGCGCCGCCCGGTGTGTGCGCCGCAACTCTCAGGTCTCCGGCGGGTCCGGGTTGGTTTGTTCCAGGTTCCCGCAGCAGACTCATCGGCAAGGAGCCGTCCCCACGTGGAGCGTCCTCGCCGCAGCACTCCCTGCTCACCGGGCCTCTCCCGTCCTGCCAGCACCCGGGCCACAGCACAACGGCACGTCACAGTCCTCATTCACACAGGACACGCCGTCGTCGTAGGCGACCACCGCCTCCACCAGCAACTCCAGCGCTCGCGTCAGATGCGGGTCAGCGATCTCGTACCGCGTCTGCCGGCCCTCGGGCGTTGCCACCACCAATCCGCAGCCGCGCAGGCAGGCCAGATGGTTCGACACATTGGTGCGGGTCAGGCCCAGTGACTCCGACAACCGAGCCGGGTACCCCGGCGCCTCCAGCAACTGGAGCAGAATCCGCGAACGGGTCGGATCGGCCATCGCCCGGCCCAACCGATTCATCACGTCCAACCGGGAAGCAAGAGTCAGCACACACTGACCATACATCGGATGCTGACCTTATGCGTGAGGATGGGTCACCCAGGCAGCCCGGTTTCTTTTGACGCCGCAACGTGGCTCACGCTGATCCCGGCGGTGAGTACGTGGATCGGTGTCGGGTCAGACCGGCAGTGCAAAACTGCTCGCCCACTGCCGTACACCGGCCATTGCGATGTCCCACCAGCCGGTGATCAGCAGCACCCCGATCACCATCATGGTCACCCCGCCGGTGACCTGAATGGCACGATGGTGGCGGCGCACCCAGCCCAGCGTGCCGCCCAGCCGGTCGAAGGCCAGTCCAGCGACAATGAACGGCAGCCCGAGGCCGAGCGCGTAAGCGAAGGCAAGCACGGCGCCGCGCAGCGCAGTGCCCTCGTTCAGGGCCAACGTGAGCACGACCGATAGCGCCGGGCCGATACATGGCGTCCACCCCAGCCCGAACACGATTCCCAGCAGCGGCGACGCCGCCACGCCGGCTCGGGGGAGCACTTGCAGCCGCCACGTCCCGCGACCCCACGGCAGCCAGTCGGTGAACACTAATCCCAGGGCGATGCTCAACACGCCGGCAGCCACCATCAATGGCCGCTGCCACGCGAAGAGCGCGGCACCCACCGAACCCATCAGCGCTCCGGTGGCGACGAACACCGCCGCGAAACCGCCCACGAACCCCAGCGTCCCGAGCAGTACGCGACCCCGCCCGGCCACCCCTTTCGCGCTCTGGCCGGTAGTGATGTCCGCAGCCCCCATCCCGGTGGCGTACGACAGGTAGCCAGGCAGCAGCGGCAGCACGCACGGTGAGAAGAACGACACCAGCCCGGCGAGGAGCGCGATCGGCAAACCCAATGCGACCGAGCCGCCCACAGCCTGGCGGATCCAGTCGCCCAACTCCAGCGGGATCACTTGCCCGCTGCCACGTCTTGGATCAGACCCACCAGGGTCGATTCTGTGGTCTCGCCGATGATCCGGGCAGCGACCCGGCCCTCCAGGTCGACCACGATCGTGCTTGGGATGGCGTTGGGCGGCAACTCGCCGGAGAAGTTCAGCAGAAGCGCACCCTCAGGGTCGAACAGGTTCACATAGGGAACCTCGAATGCCCGCACGAACGCACGGGGCGCGGCCTTGTCGAAGTCTCGGGTGTTCAACCCGACGAAGACTGCCTGGTCGGCAAGCTTCTGGCTGGCGGCCACGAGCGCGGGCGCCTCGGAGCGGCATGGCGCGCACCAGGAACCCCACACGTTGTAGACGATCACCTTCCCGGAGACGTCAGCACTCGTCCACCGCTCGTCATCCAGCGTGACGCCCTCGATCACGGGCGCCTGCGGACGCTCATCGGCAGGCAGCACCGTCAGGCTGCCATCACCCGACACGAACCCTCCAGTGTTGGCTTGTGTCGACCCGCAACCCGCGAGCAGAACACCCGACGCGATCGCAACGGCCGCGCTCCAGAGCCGGCGCCTGACCGTGTGCGGAAGGCTCCCAATGTGCGACCGTTGCACTGATCCAACCTCTCAGAGTCACAGTTGCGGTCCCGACCACTGCCAGGGACCGTCCCTGGCCCACAAGACTGCCACAGCCGAAAAGGGCCTCCGGCAAGCAGCTTCGTGGCCTGGTAGTCAAACCCCATCAGCCACGTGATCTCGCGTCAACCCTCTATCGCTGCGAGTACTGCCGTCGTCGGACAGAGCGCAGCGGCACGCTTCGGCCAGTAGCTAGACTCATCGACAACCCGAGGAGCGAGCATGAGATCACAACGCGGCGGCGCCGCAGGCGCCGCCGCGTTGATGCTCATCGGTGCGAGCAACCTTGCTACCGGAGTGAGATCGGTGAACATCGCCGATACAGCCTGTATGCCGCAGGTGCCCCTGATCGCGCCGTTCGGCGTCCACCTCGATCTGTTGGTCGAGTCCGAGCTGTGCCCAGAGCACAGCTACCTGCCAGGGCTGAACTTCGGACGCTTCGCACAGTCCTTCATGGTGCTCTCAGCAACCACCTTGATCGCCGGCCTGGTCGTTCTGCTGCTCGGGCTCGGCGTGGGACTCTACGCCCGCCAGGCAGCACAGACGGCCCGCGACTGGTTCCGGACACGCCTAAGTGATGCCAGGCCGGCGACCCTTACCGTGCCTACCCACGTTGCCGTCACGGCCCTCGTGGTGGCCACCCCCGGACGTCGCCCCTATCACCCGCTTCAACGCCGAGGCCCACCCGCCCTGTCCTGCTGATCGACTCAACTCGCACCCGTGCGCAGACGAGCGCCCTTTCGGTGAACGCCGAGGTCCTGGTGCTCGGCGCGGCGCTGCGGTGCGTCCGAACGACGACAGACAGGTCCAACCACCTTGACCACATCAGACGACCTTTTGGAGCGCATCCACCGTTTCAGACAGACCGACAGGTGGATCTTCTCCACCATGCTCTTCTCGGCCTGCCTCAGCCTGTACGCCTCCTTCGTCCTGTCAACCGACGCCATCCGGCTAGCGGCCAACCCCAAAGTCGGACTCCCATGCAACCTCAACGAGGTCATCAACTGCAGCGCAGTCGCCAGATCCTGGCAGGCCGGACTGTTCGGATTCCCGAACGCGTTCCTCGGCCTGATGGCCGAGCCCGTAGTCATCACCATCGCGGTCGCCAGCCTCGCCGGCGTC
>NZ_JAYFPT010000122.1:0-21952 GCF_034927565.1 Propionicimonas sp. | reverse complement strand
GTCGCGGTCGGCTCCCGGTCGCCCGAGCGCGCGCAGGCCTTCGCCGACGAGTTCGAGGTACCGAAGGCCTACGGATCCTACGAAGCCCTGGTTGCCGATCCTGACGTGCAGGCGGTCTACGTCGCCTCGCCGCACAGCCTGCACTTCGAGCACGCGAAGCTCGCGCTCTCGGCCGGCAAGCACGTCCTGATCGAGAAGGCCTTCACCCAGAATGCCGGCCAGGCCCGCGAACTCGCCGCGCTGGCTGCCGGGCAGGGCGTGGCGCTGATGGAGGCGATGTGGACGCGCTTCCTGCCGCGCACCGACGTCGTCCGCCAGCTGATCGAGGACGGCACGCTCGGCGAGCTGGACACCGTCCACGCCGATCACGGTCAGGCCCTGTTGCACGTGCCGCGGCTGACTCGTCCCGAGCTCGCCGGCGGCGCCCTGCTCGATCTGGGGATCTACCCGGTCTCGTGGGCGGTTTTCGCGCTCGGTCTGCCGGGACGGGTTCAGGCGATGGGTGATCTCACCGACCTCGGCGTCGACCGGCAGGAGGTGATCGTGCTGGACAGGTTCGCGGCCCACCCGCACGCCCGTGCGGTGCTGCACGCCACGATGGCTGCCGCCACTCCCACCACGGCGGTGCTTGCCGGCAGCCAGGCCCGGGTCGAACTGGACGGACCGTTCTATGCCCCAGGCGAGGTCCGGGTGGTCGATCTGGCGGGCAACCGGTTCGCCCGGACGGACACCGCCCTGGTCTTCCATCAGGGGCTGGCACACGAGTGCGCGGCCTTCGCCCAGGTTGTCGCCGACGGACGCACCGAGTCAGCGCTGCTGCCGGTGGCCGAGACGGTGGCCATCATGGAGATCCTGGACGAGGTGCGCGCCCAGCTGGGGGTGGTCTATCCCGGCGAGTGAACCCGGACCCGAGCTCTCGGGAACTGCCTCAACCTGAGTCGGTCACTCGAAGGGCAACCGTCCCGGCCTGAGTCATCAATGACGTCCCTGGGGGACCGTCCCAGCAGCCACCGCAACGAAATCCCGCTCCGCCGCGTGGTGGGGGAGTGACTACCTACGAGGGGGTCTGGGTGAGCGACCAGACGGCCGACGTGGTGCCGATCAGCTTTGACGCCTACGTCCGGGCCAGTTCCGTGTCGCTGCTCAAGTTCGCCTTCCTGGTCACCCGGGACCGGGAGGACGCCCACGACGCGGTGCAGGACGCGTTGCTGGGGCTGTTCCCGCGATGGACCCAGGTGTCGCGCAACGGCGGGGTGGACGCCTACGTCCGGCGCTCGATCGTCAACGCGCACGTCTCACGGTGGCGGAAGACCCGCCGCCTGGTGCCCGCAGAGGAGCCGGACGTACTCCCCCAGGCGCCGGTTGCCGAGGATCCGGCCGCCAGGGTGGCGGCCGCCGACGAGGCCTTGCGGCTGTGCGGCTCGCTGCCCCCGCTGCAGCGGGCGGCAGTGGTGCTGCGATTCTACGAGGACCGCTCCTTCGCCGAGATCGCCGACATCCTCGGCTGTCCCGAGGCGACCGCCCGCAGCCACGTCCACCGTGCGCTGGCCAGCCTGCGCACCCGACTGGAGGCGAATCGATGACCGAGGACTACCAGGAGGAGGCGCAGGCGTTCCGCGACGCATTGCGGCAGGCGGGTGCGAACGAGGAGTTCGAGGCGCTCGATCCGGCGACCGTGAAGCCCTCGAGGTCGGCAAGCCGGTTCAACTGGCCGGCGGTGTCAGCGGTCGCGGTGGTGGTCGTGATGGTCGGTCTGGTCGGGGTGCTGGGGACGCTCGCCGGACGGTCAGGGATGTCGGGTGCGGTGCCGGCGGCGGCCGAGGCGTCAGTTGATACGCAGGCGGACGAGTCCGGGTCGGCAGCGGCCCAGGCGCCAGCTGATGCGCAGGCGGACGAGCCCGGGTCGGCAGCGGCCGAGCCGATGAGTGGTGCGGGTGGCTACGCAAACCCCGAGGCAGCTCCCGCTCCCGAGGCTTCCTCGAGCGACGTGCCGCGGGCGTCCAAGGATGGCGATGCCGCCAGGCAGAAGCTGGGAGAGCCGATGACCGGCTTCCGCTGGGAGATCTTCGACAAGGTGGCCGTCCAGGCGCCCGAGGCCTGGGGCTACGGCATGATCCCGACCAGCGCGTGGTGCATCTCCAAGGACTGGCCGACAGCGCCGTACGTGAGCCTGCAGGCCGATCCGGAGGTGGTCCCGGCGATTGGCTGTGACGGCACCGTCCCGGCGGACAAGCTGGTCTGGCACCTGCGGCTCGCGGATGCGTCGACCTCCCTCGGCCTGCAGGAGCTGCCCTCGCCCTGGCGGTACGACGCCGTCGAGGTGGACGGCGTGCTGGTGGCGGTCGCCTCGGACGGCTCCGACCCCGCCCTGGTCGCGCAGATCCTCGACTCGGCACGGGTGCTGTCGTGACCGGCCGGGCCGCGGCACCGTCCGACCGCTCCGGGATCCGGGAGGTGCCGAACGATCAAGGCTCACGCCAGCTGCGGGCCCGGCTGCTCGGCGTGCTGTTCTGCCTGGTGGCGATCGCTGCGGGCGCCCTGCTTCTGGTGCAGCGGCTGCGCGGCTGAGCCGGGAGCCTTAACGTCCGCACACCTGGCGCAGCCAGGCCAGGGAGTCGGCGTCGTCCACCCACAGGTGTGCGTTCCAGCCGACGTCGGTGGCGCCCGCGACGTTCTCCGGCCGGTCATCGATGAAGGCGATCTCGTCAGGGGCAACACCGAGCTCGGCGGTGGCGTGGTGGTAGATCCGGTGGTCAGGCTTGGCCAGGCGCAGTTCGGCCGAGACGAACAGACGCTCCAACAGCGGGTACCAGTCGGTCCGTTCGGCACAGGAGCGCAGGGTGATCGGCGCATTGCTCAGGATGGCGAGCCGCTGGTCCCAGCCGGACACCTCGTCCAGCAGGGCGCGCGCGGTGGGACGCAGCCGGCACCACAGTGAGGTGTCCAGATTCCCCAGGTGGGCGAAGAGCGCCGCGGACGGCGTGATTGCGAGGTTGGCGAGGATGCCACCGAAGTACTCCTCGCTCGGCGTGCCGAGATCGTAGTCCGCCCGTCCGTTGTTGTAGACAGCTTCGTAGGCTGCCGGATCGACGCCCAGCAGTGCGGCGGGTTCGGAGTACAGGTCGGGTGGCAGCGAGAGCACGCCGCCCAGGTCGAACACGAGTACGCGAATCATGGCGGTTACGCTACGGCACCGGTGCCGGCCGACCTGCCCGGGATCATGGCAGCCGTCCGGCGCTCACCTGGTGGACGCCCCGTGACCGACGCTGCCTAGAGTGGGCGCATGGCTGACAAGACAACGCTTGATCTGTGGTTCGACCCGATGTGCCCTTGGGCGTGGATGACCTCGCGCTGGGCGCTGGAGGTCGAGAAAGTGCGGCCCGTGGAGGTGCAGTTCCATGTGATGAGCCTGTCGGTGCTCAACGAGGGACGGGAACTCTCCGAGAAGTACCGGGCCATCATGGACGCCGGCTGGGGCGGGCCGCGGGTGGCGCTGGCCGTCCTGCAGCAGCACGGGCAGGAGGCGCTGCGTGCCTGGTACACCGCCGTCGGCACCCGGATCCACCCCGGTGGCCAGGCCAACGACGTGACCACCTACGCCGCCGCGCTCGCTGATGCCGGGCTGCCCACCGAGCTGGCCCAGGCCGCCCTGACCGATGCCAACGACGAGGCGCTGCGGGCCTCCCACCACGAGGGCATGGATCCGGTCGGCATGGACGTCGGCACCCCGGTGATCCGGGTGAACGGGGCCAGCCTCTTCGGCCCGGTGATCTCGCCCGCACCCAAGGGGGAGGAGGCTGGCAAGCTCTGGGACGGTTTCGTGAACGTCCTGGCCTACCCCGGCTTCTTCGAGCTGAAGCGCACCCGCACCGTGGACCCGATCTTCGACTGACCCGCGCACCGGAGCCGGCGTTGGCCTCAGGGTCTTGCCTGTCCCCCGGCAGGGGGACGACAATGGGAGCACCACAAGCTCTTGCATGGAGAGTGGCCCGAGGAGCTTCTTCATACCAGGCTCCCTTCGGATGGGCGAGCGTACCGCGCTCGCCCATCCGCACGTCCGGGGCGAAAACTCAGCGGAGGATCCTCTCACCAGTCGCGTGCGTTGGAGTCGACAAGACGGGCCGGCCGGCTCCGTGTTTCGTGGGGCCGTGCACTCGCGTGCCCGGGCGATGGCGCGCTCGTGGCCGTCCGGTTGGTGAGCGGTTGTGTCGAGTTCGGTGACCTCGCCGACCACGGGGGAGCGGCAGGCTAGGGTCAGGTCGTGCTTGCTGTGCTGGTCAAGGCCCTCACCCTGGTCGCGATCATCGGCATCGGTCTGCTGGCGAAGCGGGCGGGCTGGCTGAGCGCAGCACACTTCCCGATCTTCTCCCGGCTGGTGTTGTGGGTGACCCTGCCGGCGGCGCTGCTCACGGCGTTCAACCAGTACACCTTCCACCCCGCACTGCTGTTGCTCACCGTGCTGGCGTTTGCTGTGAACACCGGGCAGCAGCTGATCGGCTACCTGCTTGCTCGAGGACGGGGTCGTCCCGAACGTGCCTTCGCGGTGCTGCACTCCGGGAGCTACAACATCGGGGCCTTCGCCACCCCGTACGTGGCGGGCATGATCGGCCCTCAGGCCATGCTCTACACGACGATGTTCGACCTCGGCGTCGCCTTCGGCTCGGCTGGTCTGGGCTATGGCTGGGCGGCGACGTTGGTGCAGCCTGCCGAGCCCGGACGGTTGCGCCGGATCCTGCTGGCGCTGCGCAATCCCGTCCTGGTCACCTACGCGGTCCTGCTCATCCTGATGCTCGTAGGGGCCAGGCTGCCGGATCCAGTGATCGTGTTCACGTCCACGATCGGGGCTGCCAACCCCTTCCTGGCGATGCTGATGATCGGCGTCGGGCTGGAACTGCGATTGCCGCGCCGCAAGCTCCGGCTGGCGCTGCGCTTCCTGGCCGTCCGCTACCTGATCGCGATCCTGGTGGCGGTTGCCACCTGGTTCTGGCTGCCGCTGGCCGCGGACGTCCGCAGTATCGTCTGCGCGCTCTGGTTCGCACCCCTGGCGAGCATGATCCCGGGCTTCGCCGAGCGTCTCGGCCTGGACGTGGAGGCCTCGACCTTCATGACCTCAGTGAGTATGGCCGTGGGCATCGTCGTGATCCCCCTGGTGCTGCTGCTCGGCTGAGGCCGGCGAAGGCCTCACGGCCAGCCAGACCGCCGCCACCAGCCCGATCGTGAACAGCGCCTCGCCAAGCGTCCAGTCACCGGCGTCGCTCCAGATCGAGGTCGAGTCCGTCCCGGTGCCCATCGCCCGGGCGAGCGCGACGAAGGCCAGCGAGGTGGCCGCGAACAGCGAGTTCGCCATGAACAGCAGCACCCTGGTGGGCTGGGGGAAGTGCCGGCTGCCGCGCTGCAGGTAGTCGGCGTCGGTGAGCAGCCGCCAGGTGAGTCCGAACAGCACCACCAACTGGGCGCTGAACACCAGCGCGGTGCCGGCGGGGTCGGCCAGCAGGTTGCGGTGCGGGTAGAGCACCGCCAGCAGCACGACTGTGACGATCGCCCCTGCCCGGGCACGATCCAGCCGGTGCCGGACGGCGAGCACAACGCCGGCCACCAGGGCGATCGCCGCGGCAAGCAGGCCCATCGCTTCGGTGGTGCGCTCGTGCAGGAATCCCAGCCCTGGCAGCAGCCCCAGGGCATCGACGGCCACCGACACCGCCAGGGCGCCCAGGACGGCCGCCTCGGTGGTGCGTCCCCGTCCACTGATCCGCCAGGCGATCACCAGGACGACAACGCCGATCCCGGCTCGCCACAACGAGCCGGGATTGTTGTCGAAGATCAGGTTCCAGACCGTGGTGAAGCCGTCGGCGAGGCTGGTGGCGCCGGCGGTGCGCATCAGGATCTGGAACAGTTGCAGCGGGAGCGCGAGCAGCAGCAGGCCGGCGATGGCGGTGGCCAGCGGGTAGAGCCACGGACCCCAGGCTTCGGGGTAGGCCGCAGGAGGATCGGGAACCGGATGCCGTCCCCGCCGCAGCCAGACCGCCAGGACGGCGGCGATCCCGGCGAGGGTGACGCCGCCGGAGGCGAAGGCTGCCGGGTTGAGCTCTTCAGCGCCGTCGAGGATGCCCCAGACCGCGCTGGCAAGCAACCAGGCCACGGCGATCCCGGTCAGGACGCCGAACAGCACTTTCGGCAGCGGGCGGGCGGCCGCCGCGGCCGCGCCGGTGACGACGATCTGGGCCGCGGCGGAGCCGGCAACCAGCAGGGCGGGGATGGTGAGCGCCGCCAGCGTGGTGAGTGTCCCCTCGATGACCAGCGAGCGCGTCTCGCCGAGTTGCCCGCCGACCTGCAGTGGCGGCAACAGGGATGCGGACAGCAGCACCGTCACCACCACGAACTCCCACCAGGCGAAGTCGTGGCGTGACCGCACCACGGTGAACGCGACCAGTCCGAGGTAGCAGCCCAGCGACACCAGCACCAGCCAGGGCGCGTTGAGCGTCGTGTAGATCACGAACTGCAGCCACACCACAGCACTGAGCAGGAACAGCGCCAGCCGCAGCCACCACGAGGTGTGCAGGGCGGCGGTGTGGGCCAGCGCGAGCGACAGGATCACGCCGCAGAACAGCAGACCGACGGCGGCCTGGGGCAGGCTGGTCTGGGAGGACTGGGCCAGGACGAGTTCACCCTCCTGCCGCAGGTCGACGGCGAACACCGTCGCCAGGCCCAGCATGACGTAGACGATCAGCGCGGCTGCACCGATCGCGGGCAGCCCGCGCGGCCAGCTGGACGGACGCGGTCGTCCCTGCCGTACCGGCTCGACGAAGGTGATGGTCAGGGTGTCGCGGACGGCGGCGACGAGTTCGGTCAGCACGGTTTTCACCGAGACCTCCTTCGGTGTGCCGCCGAATCCGGTTCCAGAACACGACTCGAGGGGATGGCTCCCTCCGGTTGCCTTTTCGAACCGGATGTGGCGGCACTCACGGCAGCCTCCCAACTTCGAGCGACCGGGGACCGTAGGCCAGCACGGTGTCGCCGCTTGTGGTCAGGAAGCGGGAGGTGGCCGCCACCTGGCCGAGGTCGTGGGGCCACTGGCGCACTGGCCGGCCCTGATCGTCGAGCAGAACGAGCGAGGTCTCGCTCATCAGCAGCACCCGCCGTCCGCCGCCGGTCCCGGTGAGGGTGCGCTGCCCGGACCAGGTCCACAGCGATTCACCCGACGCAGGGTCGATGCCGAGGGTGACGTCGTCGTCTCGCACCACCACCAGCGAGTCGAGCGCAATCAGGTCGCGGGCGTCCTGGTAGAGCCGGTTGCGCCACAGTTGGCTGCCGTCGGCGAGGGAGTAGCCGCGCAGCACCACCGAGCCGTTCTCGCCGAAGACCACCACCGGGTCGGGCCCGGCAGACACCGCCAGGCTGCGAGGAACGCCGGCGTCGATCACCCACTGCTGGTTGCCGGCGGTGTCGAGGCAGGCCAGCGCGCCGGCCTGGTTGCCGACCAGCAGCCGATCCCCGGCGGCCACAGGCAGGCTGCGGATCTCGGCACCCAGCTCGGTTCGCCAGGCCTGTGTGCCGGTGGTGAGTTCGAAGGCGGTGACCGCCCCGTCCAGGGTGACCAGCACCGCCCGGTCGCCGAACCGCACCGGTGGCACCACCGCCAGGTCGCTCAGCGGTGCCTCCCAGAGCCAGCGGCCCTGGCTGTTGTAGGCCACGACGTGCCGCTCGATGGTGGCAACCAGGCTGATCCCGGCCATGGTCGCCGCAGCTGTCGGGGTGCCACCAGGACGGGCTCCCCACGTCACCGCGAGGGGGTCGACCTCGGTGTTCACCCCAACCAGCTCGGGCTGGGCCTGGAGCGCGAGGACTGCACCACCACCGAGCAGGCCGGGGGGCGAGACCGGGAACAGCGAGAGGCTGCCGGGCTCGGGCGCGCGGTTGATCGCGTGCCGGGTGAACTCCAGGTTGTCGGCGGTGTTCCAGTCGAACGCGACGCTCGTACCCAGCTGGACGGGTGGGCCGTCCATGGTCAGGGTCCACGTCTGGTCGGTGCCGGTGAAGCCGACGATTCCCTCGCCGGGACACCAGGTACGCCGCTCGTCGGCCGTGCGGTCGCCGGTCTGCTGGGTCATCGCGACCTCAAGGCAGCCACGCCGGGCCTGGCCGGGGTCGGACGGGGCACCGGCCCGGAAGTCGGCCCGGTACGGGGTGGCCAGGAACGCGCCCGCTGCGTCGTCCCAGTTGTGGACGGTGCCCCGTGAGCTCCAGGTGTCGCCGTCACGGACGCCGGACGGCAGATCGAGCCGGCCGGGCACGAAGTAGCTGACCTCACCGGGGAAGGCCGAATCGATGGCCGTCCGGGCGCCGTCGGCCTCGAGGGTCCACAGCAGGTCCGACTGACCGGTGGCCTGCCCGTCCGGGCCGGCCGCGATCGTCCGGAGCCGGACGATGGGGACGTCGAGCCAGTTCAGCGCCGTGTCCTGCTTCCAGAACGGCAGCACGATCAGATCGGACAGACCCAGACTGAGTGGCTCCGGCCGGGACCACTCCGAGAACAGCACGTCGGAGTTGCCGGGCTGGGCGAACCGGGCACGGCTGCCGTCGGACGGCAGCCAGCCGGCGACGCCGGCGGTCTCGGGCGGCGTGGGCCGTCCGACCAGGGAGGTAGCGCTGGCAAGCCCGATCAGCGTGAGCCCGATGACCACCGTCGGAGCCCAGCGGGAGGGTTGGCGGGGTGGTTTCGGGGGCGCGGCGAGGTGGGGCGCCGCGACGCCCGGGTGCGCTGGGCCGGCCGCCGGTGGAGACGGCGGTGTGCCGGGAGGAAGCCAGCCGGGTGGTCCTGCTTGCCCGGGTGGTGGTGCGATGTGCCCCGGTGGTGGTGCGGCGTGCCCCGGTGGTGGTGCGGGGAAGGTGGCCGGGCCCGGGTGCAGCTGTGGTGCGGCCGGTGGCGGGGTCCTGGGAAAGGCGGCTGGGGGAGGGTACTGCTGCGGTGCGACCGGGGAGGGGTGAGGCTGGACCACGGGGCCCGGCGGTGCCGTCCCTGGAGGTGGTGGCGGCGAGCAGGGCGGCCGAGCCGGGTCGTGACCGGAGGCAGGCTGCTGCGGTGGCGGAGGAGCCTGCGGTGGTTCGGCTCCGGTGGGGGTCGACACGCAGGCACCCTAACCCAGCCGGGTGGCAGGGTGGCAGAGCCCGCGGTCAGGTCACTCCCAGCGGGAGCGCAGGCCGGGCTTCAGGGTGCGGAAGATCGCGGGCACCGCCTCCGGCCCGACCGACGGATCCTTGCGGCGGGCGACGCCGACGTACTTGGCGGTGGCGCGCTCGACCCGGTCGCGCACGGCGGCGGCATCCAGCCCCAGCGCCTCGGCGAGCTCGGACTCCGCGAGCTGATCCCAGTACGCCATCTGGAGGACATCCCGGTCGCGCTCGGGCAGTCGGCTGATCGCCTCGCGCAGCCACTTCTCCTCGGCACTGTCCTGCGGCGCATTGGCCACCGGCTCGGCTACCCCGCGCAGCGTGTCAATCAACGAGCGCCTGCTGGAGTACTCGGTGTAGGAGTCGAACACCACCCGGCGGAGCGCCTGGTAGGCCAACCGCAGGTCGGGGGGCTCCCGGTGATCGCGCAGCGCCGCGAACACCCGGTCGGCCAGCGCCTCCGGGTTGGCCTGCATCGCCCGCCACTCACAGGCGGCCACCACCAACGTCGTATACCGATCCTGGAACTCCGCCAGCCCCTGCGTACTCACGATCACCACCTTAGGGTGCGCCCGCCCGTTCCCGCTTTTCCGGGCGGTCCGCAGGTGGTGCTGGCCGCCACTGCGACGACCAGCACCACCGCTGCGCCCGGCGGTGCGGGCCCCGGGCAGGACTACCGGCTCAGGGCGCGGCCCTGGCCTGGTCCGCCCAGGTTCGAGCCGCCCTTCCAGCTTCCGGGCTTACCGTGACCGGGAGTGGTCTTCGGTGGTTTGCCCTGGCCGGGCCGGCCGGGCTTGGGGTGGCCGCCGCCCTTGTCGTGCGGCACCGTGACGGTCGCCGTGGTGTACGTCACCTGGCCACCGCCGCTGGCGACGACGGCGACGGTGTAGGTGCGGCCCTTCCGGCTGAATCGCTCCGCCCGCAGCTTCAGTGCCCCCGCGGAGATCACGATGTCGTGGGGGACATCACCGCGGCCCAGCCGGGCGTCCGGTTCCGACGAGGTCGCCGAGACGACCTTCACCGAGAACCTCGTCCGGCTGCCGTCGGAGGCCTTCACCGTGATCGGCACCAGCTTGTGGTTGGGCGGCCACAGCGTGTTCGGGGACGCGGTCGCGACGATGCCGCTGCCCAGCATGAGCCCGACCAGCACGGGGTCGTGATCGGAAGAGCGGTAGGGCGTGGACGGATCGAACAGCGCCGCCTGGGCGGCCGACTTGAAACTGGTGTCGTAGTCGATGATGTCGGGCTCGTCGGCGTTGATGTTCCAGTGGCTGACACCGGCGACCTGACCGAGCACCGAAGCGCTGCCCAGGGCGTAGTCGAGGTAGCCCGCCTGGCCGTCATAGACGTAGCTGTAGGCATAGTCCCCGTGTGCCTCCCGGACGAGGTCGGCGAAGCCGTTGCCCGCGAAGGTGGTGATCGGGGTCTCGTGGTCGTAGGCGTTCAGATCACCGAGGATCAGCCAGTCATCGTCCGCGATCTGGGTGGGGGAGGTGGCCAGCCAGTCCGAGAGCACCTGGGCGGCTATCGTGCGAGTGGTGTTGCAGCTGCCGACCAGCGGGTCGTTCACCGGCTCGGTGGGGCCGCAGGTCGAGCCCTTCGACTTCAGGTGGTTCACGCTCACCGAGAACACCTCGCCGGTCGCGTTCTCCCGGAACGACTGGGCGATCGACGCCCGGTTGCGGTCGACCGGCTGTCCGGTCGCGGGATCGATGGTGTGGTTCGGGTTGAGGAACTCCGGGGCGTCGAGGATCGCCGTCGTCCCGACCGGGGTGACCGCCGACGGGCGGTAGATGATCCCGACCTTGATCGCGTCCGTCCCCACCACGCCGTTCTCACCGGCGGCGATGAAGGCATAGGTGCCGGCGCCGAGCCGGTCGTTCAGCCCGGCCACGAGATCGGCCAGCACCTCGACCCCCGGGGTGTTCTCCAACTCGCCGAGGCCGTACACATCGGCGTCCAGGCCGACCAGGGTGGTGAGCAGCTTCGTCCGCTGCCGGGTGAGCTCGCCCGCGTCGTCCGCTCCGCGGCAGTCCTGGTCGCGGCTGGGGGAGCAGGTCGCGCCGATGGTGGTGAAGTAGTTGAGCGTGTTCAGCCAGGCCACCGAGACCGACCCGCCCACCGGGGCCGGGCTGGGCGAGGCGTCCGTCCGGTGGTAGGTGGTGTAGCCCGGATAGGCGGCTTCGGCCTCCGCCGCGCTGTAGGGCAGGACGCGGTAGAGGCCGAAGTCGTAGAACACCGGGCCGGTGAGGCCGGTCACGGTGTCTCCGCCGCGGAACATCGTGTCGATGGTGAGCGGTTCGCGGGTGATCGGGTGGGTGACGGTGACGTTCTGGGCAGAGATTCCGTCGTCCACCGTGATCCGGCTGCGCAGGTTGAGGTCGGCCCGGGCGGAAGCGGCGGGGTCGTCCGGGGCGAACAGTGCGGTGGGGGTCATCGGGAAGTCCTCGCCCTCGGCGGGCAGGGCGACCACGATCTCGCCGTAGCGGTCGAAGTTGAAGTACTCCGCGATCACCAGCTGCTGCGGGAAGGTGGCGACCATGCCCTCATAGGCCTCAAGGTCGCTGACGGCGTTCACCGGGAAGGTGATGGTCGCCGGTGCAGGCAGCGGGTTGCCCTGGGAGATCACCGTCGTCGTCGGCCGGGTGAGCTCGGTGTAGGTGTTGAATTCCGCCACCGTGGCGGTGACCCGCACCTTGTCGCCGAGCTCCACGGTGTCTGCGGCGCTGGCGTTGTAGACGAAGACGCCTTCGGAGGTCCGTGGATCGGCGTCGGCGTCGGCATCCTCTTCCTGGACGAAGAAGCCGGAGAGCTTCGGTGAGGCGCCCTCGTGGTCGCCGACGACGATGCCCTCGACGGTGAGGGTCTGGCCGACCTTCGGCGAGGCCGCGCCAGCCCCCTGGACGTCATGGATCTTCGTCACCTCCGGGTCGCCGGGTTCACCCCCGTCACCGCAGTCGGTGCCGACCTCGATCGGCTGCACCGCGCCGAAGGTGTGGTCGCTGCTGGCGGTCCAGGTCAGGGCGTCGAGCGGTCCGGCAATCTTGAGGGAGCTGCCGACCGGCGCGCTGGAGGCTTCGCTCTCGCCGATGTCGGTGGAGGTGAGGCCGTCGGCGGGACCGTCGACGGCTGTCATCGTCCCCTCGTAGGAGAGGAACTGGACGACGGTGCCGGCCGCGTCCACCAGGGCCACTGCGTCCGGCGAGCCGTTCTGGATGCCGTCCACGGGATACTGCGCGACGACCACTCCGTAGCCGCCGCACTGGTCGGCGATGCTGCCCGACAGGACGGTGGTGTGGTACGGGCGTTGTGCCGTTGATCCGGTGGTGGCGCCGTTGTAGAGCACCAGCGACCAGCCGTCGAGGCTGGTGCCGGCGGGTCCGAAGACCTCGATCGCTTCGCCGGTGTCGGCCCCGGCGTTGTCGTAGTGGAGTTCGCTGATGATCACCGGGTTGGCCGGATCGGGGGTCTGGGCTGTGGCGGGGACGGCAAGCGAGCTGAGGATGAGCGCTGCGGTCGCCGCGATGGACAGGGTCCGTCGCATCGTGAGTTCCTTCGGTGAGGGGGTGAACCGGGGGTGTTGTGGGGTACCGCTGGTGCCGCTGCCACTGCGGCTCCGGACACGACGCTAGCGCCGTCCGGCCTCGGCTGGAAGGCCCACAGAAGTGAACTTTGGGTGGCTTTCCAGCGTGCCCGGACGAACCTGCGCCGCGGCGATGATGCCAGCAGCGACACCGTGGCTTTCCAGGAGGGCCCGGACGGAATCCGCACCAGATCCGGCAATCTGCGGGGGCTCGGGTGCACAAGCGGGCACCGGGGTGCAGTCCGGTCTGTGGTGGGAAGGCGAGGATCCGGATCGTCGGCTCGAAGGTCGTGCCCGGGAGCGATGCCGGTGTGCGGTGGGAGGGCGTGCGTCCGAAGCTTCCCGGTGGGACGGTGCAGGCAGGACCAGCCCCGGAGTCGGCAACTGATGAATTACTTTCTCCACTGATTCGTTGTCCGTAGAGGTGCGTACGGCCTTGACACCTACGGTTACGCAACCGTAGGTTCAGGGTTGTTCATGCCCCGGACCCAGCAGGAGTGCCATGCCCGAACCTGGCGGTGAGGATTTCGTCCAACTGCTCGACCCAGCGGGAAACCGTGTCGAGCACCCCGACTTCCACTACGACGGCAGCGACGCCGCTATCGCCGCCAGCCTGCGGGACATGGTGCTGACCAGGCGGTTCGACTCCGAGGCGACTGCCTTGCAGCGCAAGGGCGAACTCGGGCTGTGGCCCCCGTCCCTGGGTCAGGAAGCAGCGCAGATCGGCTCGGCGCGTGCGATCGGGCCGAATGACGAAGTGGTCCCGTCCTACCGCGAACACGGGGTGGCACTCTGTATGGGCGTCGACCTGGTCGCCCTGCTGGGGCTGTTCCGTGGCCAGGCCATGGTGGACTATGACGCCCGCGGCAAGCACTTCCACCCTTACTCCTGGGTGATCGGCGGGCACACCCTGCTCTCGGTGGGGATCGCCATGGGGATGCAGCGCGACGGGATGGTCGGCAACGACGACCCGGCTGCCAACGGCGCGGCGATCGTCTACTTCGGGGACGGCGCCACCAGCCAGGGGGACGTGAACGAGTCCTTCGTCTTCGCCTCCAGCTTCGGCGCCCCGGTGGTCTTCTTCTGCCAGAACAACCAGTGGGCGATCTCCGAACCGATCGCACTGCAGTCCCGGATCCCGCTCTACAAACGGGCCTCCGGCTTCGGCTTCCCCGGCATCCGGGTGGACGGCAACGACGTCCTGGCCAGCGAGGCGGTCACCCGCTGGGCGCTGGAGCGGGCCCGGCGCGGGGAGGGGCCGGCCCTGATCGAGGCCTACACCTACCGGATGGGCGCCCACACCACCTCTGACGACCCGACCAAGTACCGGCGCAAGGACGAGGTCGAGTACTGGGCCCAGCGCGACCCGATCGAGCGGGTCAAGGCCTACCTGCTGCGGCAGGGGGCGATCGACCAGGCCTGGCTGGACGACCTGGCGGCCCAGGCCGACGCCCTGGCTGAGGACATCCGGGCGCGGTGCGTGGCGCTACCCGAACCGCAACTGGGCGAGTTGTGGGAGAGGGTTTACGCCGAGACCCCGCACCACCTGATCGCCCAGCGCGACGAGTACCTCGCCTACACCGTGTCGTTCGAGGAGGCCGCCGAATGACCCGACCGGACCTCAACTGTCGCTCGAACGCGTCCGGGTCGGCTGCCCCTGCGGGTCTGCTGACATCGACTGACGTGCCGGAAGGGATTGCCGCATGACCCAGACCCTGACCATGGTGAAGGCCCTCAACGCCGGCCTGCGGCGCGCCCTGGCCGCCGACCCCACGGTGGTGCTGTCGGGTGAGGACATCGGCAAGCTCGGCGGCGTCTTCCGGGTGACCGAGGGCCTGCAGGCCGAGTTCGGCGCCGACCGGGTGATCGACACCCCGCTGGCCGAGTCCGGCATCGTCGGCACCGCGATCGGCATGGCAGTGCGCGGCTACCGTCCGGTGGTCGAGATCCAGTTCGACGGCTTCGTCTTCCCCGCCTTCGACCAGCTGGTCACCCAGGCCGCG
The DNA here is from genome assembly GCF_034927565.1 of Propionicimonas sp. Taxonomy (GTDB): domain Bacteria; phylum Actinomycetota; class Actinomycetes; order Propionibacteriales; family Propionibacteriaceae; genus Propionicimonas. The sequence goes on along the minus strand of NZ_JAYFPT010000122.1, from coordinate 7,198 downwards.
CGGCTCTTCCACCGCACCCACGGACGGATCAACGTCCCGCTGGTGCTGCGGCTGCCCTACGGCGGCGGGATCGGCTCGGTCGAGCACCACAGCGACTCTCCCGAGGCGTACTTCGCGCACACCCCGGGTTTGAAGGTGGTCGCGGCGGCGACCCCGTCCGACGCCTACTGGATGATCCAGCAGGCGATCGCCTCACCCGACCCGGTGATCTTCCTGGAGCCCAAGCGGCGCTACCACGAGAAGGGCGAGGTGGACACCGAGGCCACCCCGCTGCCGCTGCACCAGGCACGGGTGGTGAAACAGGGACGCGACCTCACCGTGCTGGCCTACGGGACCATGGTGCGGCCCTGCGTCGAAGCCGCCATCGTGGCCGCGGACGAGGGCCGCGACCTGGAGGTGATCGACCTGCGCTCGATCTCCCCCCTGGACGACGACACCATCCTCACCTCGGTGGCCAAGACCGGACGGGCGGTGGTGGTCCACGAGGCCCACCGCACCCTCGGCGTCGGCGCCGAGATTGCCGCCCGGATCCAGGAGCGCTGCTTCTACGCCCTGCAGGCCCCCGTCCTGCGGGTGACTGGCTATGACATGCCGTTCCCGCCCAGCCGGGCCGAATCCGAGTACCTGCCCGACCTCGACCGCGTCCTCGACGCCGTCGACCGCTCCCTGGCCTTCTGAGAGGACGCGATGTACGAGTTCAAGCTGCCGGACCCGGGTGAGGGTCTGCTGGAGGCCGAGATCGTCGCCTGGAAGGTGGCGGTCGGTGACACGGTCGCGATCAACGACATCCTGCTGGAGATCGAGACCGCGAAGTCCCTGGTCGAGTTGCCCAGCCCGGTCGCCGGGACGGTACTGAGCCTGCTGGTCGGTGAGGGCGAGCTGGTGGACGTGGGCACTGTGATCGTCCGGATCGGTGACCCGTCCGAGGTGGACGGGACCCAGGACTCTCCCGGCGTGGCGGGTGATGCGTCCCCGGGCGGGCGGGCGGCCGGAGAGGTCTCCGGGAAGCTGGAGTACTCCAACGGCGACCCGGTCGAGCCGGAGGCGCCGACCCCCAGCCTGGTCGGCTACGGCGCCAAGCCCGGGGCGATCGCCCGTCGGGCCCGCAAGCGCCCGGCGTCTGTGGCCGTCCCCGAGACCGAACGCGTGCAGGAGGTCTATGACCTCTCGCAGCCGGTCTCCCGTCCGATCGACGAGGTGCAGCCGCTGCACCCGGTGGACGCCGAACCGTCCGGCGAAGTGCTGCCGGAGCCGGGCGAACCGACCGGTGGCGGTGACCTTCCCACGCCACCGCTGGCCAAACCCCCGGTACGCCGGGTGGCCCGCGACCTGGGGGTCGATCTGGGCACGATCACCGGGAGCGGCCCCGGCGGGATCATCACGCACTCCGATGTGATCGCCGCAGCCGGCTCGAAGGGATTGGTGGACGTACCGGGCACCACCCAGCGGGTGCCATTGCGCGGCGTCCGGCGGGAGATGTTCAAGACCATGACCGCCTCGCTCGGAGTGCCGCAGGCGACCGCCTGGGTGGAGGTCGACGTCACCAACACGGTGGCGCTGGTCGAGACCCTGCGGCAACGCCGCGAGTTCGACGGGCTGCGAATCTCGCCGCTGCTGGTCTTCGCCAAGGCCGCCTGCCTGGCGATCGCCCGCAACCCGGAGATCAACTCCAGCTTCGACGAGGTCACCGACGAGATCCTGATCCACTCCGATGTGAACCTCGGGATCGCCGCTGCCACCCCGCGCGGGCTGGTGGTGCCGAATATCAAGAAGGCCAACCGGATGAGCCTGCCGGAACTGGCCAGTGCGCTCAACCGGATGGTCGCGTTGGCCAAGGAGGGCAAGTCGCAGCCCGGCGACTTCGCCGGCGGTTCGTTCACGATCACCAATGTCGGCGTCTTCGGTATCGATGCCGGCACGCCGATCCTGAACCCCGGCGAAGCGGCGATCCTGTGCGTCGGGACGATCACCCGCAAGCCGTGGGTGGTCGATGCGGGCGCCGAGGAACGGATCGAACCCCGCTCGGTCTGCACCATTGCACTGACCTTCGACCACCGCCTGGTGGACGGCGAGAGCGGCTCGAAGTTCCTCGCCGACGTGGCGACCATCCTGGCCGACCCCGGCCTCGCGCTGCTGTTCTGAGGTGGAGGTAGTTCCTGGCGAAGGAAAGGGGCAGCGGCGCTGGTTGCGTGGCGGCCCCTTCTTTCGTCGGCTTCGGCGGCCTCGGCTGATCCGGACTGGCGACGGCGAACGTCCCGCGCAGAACACCGCGAGGTCGACCACCAGGTCTGGTCCGGGCGGGCGCCGGTGAACCCTGTCAGCGCGGGCATCCCGCAACGACCCTGATCAACCCGGAGGTCGCCAACCACCTGAACCGGGTTGAGCGCCGGCCGCGCTCGACCCGGTCGAGGTCCACCGGACGGCACGGCGTAGAGTTCGGGCCTATGGAGCAGGCGACCGACCCGCGAACCCGGGTGCTGATCAGCGTCGACGAGGTTCTGGCCAGGCTCGACGCTCCAGCCGCGCCCCAACTGCTGGATGTCCGCTGGCGGTTGGGCGAGGTCGCCGGTTCCGGGCTGGAACGCTACCGGCAACGCCACCTTCCAGGCGCCCGTTTCCTCGATCTCGAGGCAGTGCTGACCGGGCCACACACCGACCCCCGGCAGGGGCGCCACCCGCTGCCGTCGCCGGAGCAGGTGGCGCACGGTCTCGGCGAACTCGGCATCGATCCCGGCCGGGAGATCGTGGTCTATGACGAGCCCGGCTCCTTCGCCGCCGGGCGGGCGTGGTGGGTGCTGCGCTGGCTGGGTCTGAACGCCCGGGTACTGGACGGCGGCCTCACCGCCTGGCAGGCCGCCGGAGCGCCGCTGCAGACCGGCCTCCCCGAGCCTGCCGTCCCCAGCCGGATCGGTCCGCTGACCGCTGGGCATCTCGCGACCCTGACCGCCGATCAGGTCGCGCTGTTCGAGGGAACCCTGATCGACGTCCGCGCCCCCGAGCGGTACCGCGGCGAGACCGAGCCGATCGACGCCCGGGCCGGGCACATCCCGGAGGCGGTGAACCGTCCGGTCTCCGGCTTCTGGGACGACCGCGGCCAACTGCCGGGCCAGGCCACGCTGCGCGGGCGGCTGGACCTGACCGAGGACCGGCCGGTGGCCGTCTACTGCGGCTCGGGGATATCGGCTGCGCAGGTGGTGCTGGCGCTGGCCAGCCTGGGCATCGACGCGGCGCTCTATCCGCCGAGCTGGTCGGGCTGGTCGAGCGATCCCGACCGTCCGGTGGCGGTGGGGCAGTGATGGACGTCCCCACCCTGGCGACCACCCGACTGGACCACATCCGGGCCAACCTTGCCGCCGTCCGTGCCCACGTCGGGAACCGCAAGGTACTCGCGGCGGTCAAGGCTGACGCCTACGGTCACGGGGCCGTCGAAGTGGCTCGCTCATTACAGGCCAATCAATCGGTCGACCAGTTCGGTGTCGCCACTGTCGGCGAGGGCATCGAGTTGCGCCGGGCCGGCATCACGCTGCCGATCCTGAAGCTGTCAGTGGCCCGCGGCCCCGAGGTGGCCGACGCCGTGGCGCACGACCTGGAACTGGTGGTGGTCGATGAGCCGAGCCTGCAGGAGGCCTCCGCTGCCGGGCTCGCGGCCGGACGTAGGGCCGGTCTCCACCTCAAGGTGGACACGGGCATGCGCCGGATCGGCTGCGAACCGGCGGACGCCGTCCGGCTGGCACTGCTGGCCGACGAGCTGCCGGGCGTCCGGCTGGTCGGCGTGATGTCGCATCTGCCGATCTCCGACAACCCCGCCGGGGAGGAGTTCACCCGCGGACAGATCGCCCGGTTCGCCGCGGTGGCCGCCGACGTCGAGGCTGCGCGTGGCCCCGTCCTGAAGCACCTGGCCAACTCCGGCGGCGTCCTGGCCCACCCCGACTCCTGGTTTGATCTGGTGCGCCCCGGAATCATGATCTACGGCTCCTATCCCGACCCGGAGTGCCCGCGTACCGTCCCCTTGCTACCCGGCCTGGAGTGGGTCAGCCGGGTCACCTTCACCAAGCCGGTCAGCGCCGGCGAGACCGTCGGCTACGGACGCACCTGGACGGCCTCGCGCGACACCTGGATCGGCACGGTGTCGGTGGGCTACGGGGATGGCTACTCCCGGGCGCTGAGCAACCGCGGACGGATGCTCGCCGGCGGCCGCTCCTACCCGATCGCCGGCCGGGTCAGCATGGACCAGACCATGATCGATCTCGGACCGGAGCCGTTGGTGAGTGTTGGTGACGAGGTGGTGCTGATCGGCAGCAGTGGCGAGGAGCAGATCACCCCGTCCGAGCTCGCCGGCCTGACCGGCACGATCCCCTACGAGATCACCTGCGCCGTCGGGCGCCGCGTTGCCCGCGCGTACGCCAGGTGAGGACGGGATGAACGACACCACCGGCGGGGTGCGGGCCCGCGGCAACTGGGTGGCGCTGGTCGCCGTCGTCCTGATCTCAGCCAACCTGCGGCCGGGCACGATGGTCGGCCCGGTGCTGGCCGAGCTGTTGCGTGACCTCGGGCAGAACGAGGCCTGGGGAGGGCTGCTGACAGCAATGCCCGGGATCTGCTTCGCCGCCTTCGGCGCCCTGTCGGTGGCCTTCGCCACCCGGGTCGGTCTGGCCCCGGCGCTGTTCTGGGGCATGGTCGCCACCGCTGTCGGGCTGGCCGTGCGGTCGTGGACCTCCGATGCCTGGGTCTTTCTGGCACTGACCGCGCTGGCGCTGGGCGGGATGGCACTGGGGAACGTCCTGCTGCCGGCTTTCATCAAGCGACGGTTTCCCAACCGGGTGCCGCTGTTGATGGCCTTGTACGGCTCGTTCCTGGCGGTCGGGGCCACCCTCGGCAGCATGCTGGCGGTGCCGCTCGCCGAGGTACTGCCCGGCGGCTGGCGAGGCTCGCTGGCGGTCTGGGGGCCGGTCGCTGCGCTCGCGGCCGTGCCGATCCTCGTGGTCATTGTCCGGGAGGGGTCGGGACGGCTCGGTGCCCACCAGCATGAGCGGGGGCCCAGCCTGCTGCGCTCCCGCCGGGCAGTGGCGCTCGGGATCTTCTTCGGCGTCCAGTCGATGCACGCCTACACCCAGTTCGGCTGGACGGCGCAGATGTTCCGTGACGGCGGGGTCGACCGCGATGCGGCCGGGCTCCTGGTGTCGCTGCTCGCCTCGCTCGGCATCGTGACCGGCCTGGTGATGCCGATGGTGGTCGAGCGGGTGCACGACCTGCGCGCGGTCGTGGCGGTGCTGGTGGCGCTGCTCGTGGCCGGCTACCTGGGCATCCTGTACGCGCCCACCGTCGCCAGCTGGCTGTGGGCGGTGTGCCTGGGGTTGTCCGGGGCGGCCTTCCCGATGGCGCTGGCACTGATCACCGCCCGGACCAGAGACCACCACCTCACTGCCCGACTCTCCGGCTTCTGCCAGACCGTCGGCTACGCGTTGGCGGCCTGCGGGCCGCTGCTGGTCGGCGTCCTGCGCACCCACAGCAGCGGCTGGACGGTCCCGCTGTGGGTGCTGATCGTCAGTTCTGCGGTCATGCTGGTGGCCGGCCTGATCGCCTGCACGCCGGGGTATGTGGACGATGACCTCGCCGCGTCCGAGGTGAAGGCCGGCTGACACGGCCTCTGGTTCGGCGGGGGTCTGCCGGACGACACCGCCCAGCCCCACGTGGTTCGACAGGGACAGTCGAACCACTCCACCCAGCCTGCAGTTCTGCGGGGAGGGTTCGGTCGAACCACGCCTCCCAGTGATCTCCGTGGCCGGGTGGGCTATTCGGCGACTCGGGTGAGCTGTTGCCGGGCGACGAACTCCCGCTTGGCGTAGGCGCCGAGCCCGAAGGTCAGCAGCCCGTCCACTGCGGCGCCGACCCCGCCGCCGACCAGCGGGATCCGCCGGACGACCATCACCGCGAGGTGCTTGCTTCCCATCCGCCCGGCCAGCGAGCCCATCACGCGCTCGGAAATGAGCCGCTCCAGGTCGGGATCGAAGACCGGTGCGGTGGCGACCGCGAGCGGGGTGGTGTGCAGCCGGCCGTCGGCGATCAACTTGCGCACCTCGTCCTCGCCCAGCATGGCCAGGGTGAGAGCCGACCGCACCCGGCGGTCGGTGATGTCGTAGCCGCGCAGGTGCGCCACGGCGGCAATCATCCGGACGCTCAGCACAGCGAGCCCGGCAATATTGGCCGGCAGGCCGACTGGCAGGGTGATCAAACCGCCGACGCTGGTGACAAAGCCCTGGGCTGAGGCGTAGCCGATGTGCGTGTTGACGATCGACTCGATCGCTGCCTCGCGTTCCCCCTTGTCCTGGAGCTTTTTCGCGGCGGCGGCCCGGGCGCCGGGGAAGGTGTCATTGCCGTCGATGGCGAAGTCGACGATCTGTCGCAGCAACCCGCCGGCCATCTCGGGCGTACGGGAGACGAGTTCCTTGCCGATCTCACCTGCGCTTGCCATCCCCACTCCTTCCGACCAGACCAGCCTACGCAGCCCGCCATGCCACGGGCACCCGTCAGTTCCCTCATCCGACCCCGGCTCGACCCTGCCTGGTGCGGAAGTGGAAGCACTTACCGCAACCGCGATGGGCAAAGCACGGTAGCCCGACCTCGCTCCACCTGTTTCGGCCGCGCGGTGTTGGTGTGGTCCCGTGGACGGAATCTTTGCCACAGCTTGTTTCTGGTTCCGGTCCGGCAGTGCCGCTCCGGCCGCAGGGTGTTGCTGCAAATCCGTAGACGGATTCTCTGCCACAGCTTGTTCCTGGTTCCGGTCCGGCAGGTCTGCCCTCGGCCGCTTCGGTCGCGCGGTGTTGGTGTGGATCCGACGACGGACTCTTTGCCACAGCTTGTTCCTGCTTTGGTCCGGCAGTGCCGCTCCGGCCGCAGGATGTTGCTGTAAATCCGCAGACGGATTCTCTGCCACAGCTTGTCCACTGTGGTTCACGTGGGGCTGTTCCAGTTCGAGCCCATCCCGGCCCAGCTTCGGCCGCTTCGACCGCGCGGTGTTGGTGTGATGCCGTGGACGGACTCTTTGCCACAGCTTGTTTCTGGCCCCGGTCCGGCAGGCCGGGGCTGTCGGGGACGGGTGGGAGAATCCGGCTATGCCGCACTCGGAGATCTTCGGCCCACCGGGGGAGTGGCCTGCCCAGGATCTGATCGCCTTCTCCACCGAGTTCGACGCGGCGCT
>NZ_JAYFPT010000116.1:0-37404 GCF_034927565.1 Propionicimonas sp. | reverse complement strand
GCGGGGCTGCGCCGGCTGGAGACCACGCTGGGCGAACTGGACCGCCCCGACGCGTCCCGGGTCGTGCTGCTCGGCCCGCCGCGGCGCCGCTGGCCGAGGGGCCTGGCGGCCACGTTGGGCCCGCTAACCCGAGCAGCGGAGCGGTGCGGGTGGGTGCTCAGCGTCCCGCTCGTGGCTTCGCTCCGGGTGGGCGGGGTGGATTCGCGTCCGCTGCCCGCCGACCTGCTGACCGCTGCTGAGGTGGTGCTGGCCTCCACCCGCCGAGCTGATTCCGCTGATGAGCGAGAGGAAGATTGATGTTGCTGGTTCCGTTGCAGATTTGTCCGGTGGCCCCGCCGGGGGCGCAGCAGTACGCCGATCAGTTGACCGGCTACGTGTTGTGGGGCGTGTTGGCGCTGTTCGTGGTCGGTGTGGTGGTCGCGTTGGGCGCGGTGGTCGCGGGCCGGATCTTCGGCATGCCGCACGCCTCGCGGGCTGGTGTGATCGGCGCGGTGGTGGTGTTCATCTCCGCGATCGCCTACATGGTGCTGCCGTCCATGGTGGCCGCCATCACCGGGTCGGGGTGCATCGGATGACACGGCCCCGCCCGCCGCGTCCGGACCCGGTGGCGCAACCGTGGGGGCAGGGCCGGCTGCTGGTGCTGTTCGCCCTCGGGCTGGCCACCACGATCGCGCTTGCCGCCGGCCTGCTGTTCACGATCCGCGCCACGATCACCCCGACAGCCGACGACGCGCCCCCAGCCACGCACACCGAGGCACGCCCCGGCGAGGGTGAACAGGCGCGGCGCGACGAGCTGGCGGCCGCGGGCATGGTGTCGGTGAACCCGGACGACGCGTGGCGCGGCACCCCGGCCGCAACCCCGGGCCCGGTGATCCAGGTGCCGGCATCGACGTTGATCGGGCCGGCGAGGGTGCCTTCGGGGTTCCCGCGCACCCCGGAGGGTGCGGTCGGGCAGTTGGCGGAGATCGAGGTGGCGGTGCTGACCGAGATGAGTGTCGCGCGGGCTGGCGAGATCCACGCGGCATGGTCGATACCCGACGCGCCACCGGTGGAGCGGTGGCCGTTGATGGGCCACGTGCGGTCGTTCCTGTCGACCGCGCGGATGGGTTCGGTGAAGGATCCCGGCACCACCGTGACCGTCACCCCAGCCGCCGCGCAGGTCAAGGCCACCGACGGCCCGGACTGGGTGGTGGCGTGCGTGTTGTCCGAGGTGCGGGCGGTCATCAACGTCGAGGCGCGGATGGGTTTCGGCTACTGCGAACGCATGCAGTGGGACGGCACCCGCTGGCTGATCGCCCCCGGCGAACCACCCGCAGCCGCACCGTCGACGTGGCCCGACACCGACCTGGCGTTCGCCGCCGGCTGGCGCACCTGGGCCCCGACGGGCAGGTGAACGATGCCGTTCGACCCGTTCAGCCAACTCGCCGGTCAGGCGATCAAGGTCGGCACCGACATCTGGACCGCCATCATGCTCAGTGTCTGGAACGTCGGGTTGCTGCTCATGCGGTTCGTCCTCAGGTTGGAGGAACACTTCCTCACCCCCGACCTCACCGAGTCCGGCCCCGCCCGCGACGTGTACGCGACGACGTTCTGGATCGCCGCCAGCCTGCTGGTGATCATGATCATGGTCCAACTCGGTGTCGCGGCGCTGCGCCGGGACGGCAAATCGTTGGGGCGTCTGCTGCTCGGGGTCGGACAGTTCGTCGTGGTGTGGGCGGCGTGGCTTACCTACGCGGCCGCGGTCATCGCGGCCTGCTCAGGTCTGAACGCGGCGCTGATGCGCACCTTGTTCGCGACCGACTCGCTGGCCGGCTGGGACCCGCTGGGCGGCTTCGAGGTCGGCGACGTCACCGAGGTGGTGACTGCCGGAGTCCTTGGCCTGCTGGGTGTGCTGTTGTGTGTCGCGGCGATCGCGCACTTCGTTGTCCTGTTGACCCGGGCCGGTGCGCTGGTCGTGCTGGCCGCGACCACTCCGATCTCGGCGGCCGGCCTGGTCGGGGACACCGGACGCGCCTGGTTCTGGAAGTCGCTGCGCTGGTTCCACGCCGCCGCGTTCACCCCGGTCGTGATGACCCTAGTCATGGGCGTGGGAGTCCAGATGGCGTCCGGGGTGGCCGGCGGGCAGGCCGACAAGACCAACGAGGCGATCGGCACCGCGCTGCCGGCCGTGGTGCTGATGCTGATCTCCGCGGTCTCCCCACTCGCGCTGTTCAAGCTGCTCGCGTTCGTCGACCCCGGCACCAACTCCGGCGCGTCGCTGCGGATGAGCCTCGGGGCGCTCGGCGGCATGTCCGGGCTCCTCGGCGGGCAGCGCGGCGCCGGGGACGCCGGGACCGCCACCCAAACCGCTGCTTCGGGACGTTCCCAGGGCGAGGCGCAGGGCGAGGACGCCACCAGCCGCCGCTTCGCCGCCGGGCAGGCCGGACAGGCGGGGTCTGCGGGAGGTGCGGGAACCGCGTCGGCCGGCGCGGGGACCGCCTCGGCCGGCGCAGGGGCCGGGTTGGCGGGTGCTGCGGCGGGCGTGGCGGGTGTGGCGGGTGTGGCCGGGATGGCGTTGGCGGCCGGGGTCCGCGGGCTCGCGTCGGTCGGCGGTTCTGCGGCAGCGGTAGCGAGCGACACCACCAACCAGATGGGGGTCGGGCACAACACCTATCAGCCCGACTTCTCCGGCACGGGTCACCGCGGCAGCCAGAACAGTCAATCGGCCGGCGCCGATCCCGGCGGGCAGCCTGCGACCGATCAGCCCGGCGCGCCGGACGGCAGCGGCGGCACGCCGCAGCCCCCGATACCCGACAGCGCACCAGCACCGGGCACCCCGGGCGACCCCGGCGGCCCCGCCCCGCAGGCCCCGATCGTCCCCGGCAGCCCTGCCGAGGGATCGAGTGCGGCCGGTTCCGCGGGAGAAGCAGGTTCCGCGGGTGGGACGGGTGTCACTGCCGGTGGGGCCGGTGCGTCGGAGGCCGCCACCGCCGCCCGCGCGGCCGCCGTGGCCGTCGTGTAGCCAACGATCGAGCAAGGGAGTCACAATGATGTCAGCCAACACGTACACCGACTACTCACGAGACCGGATCGGCTGGTTCTTCGGCTTGTCGGGCCAGCAACTGGCGATCCTGGCCGGCGCGTCGTTGCCGGTGTTCTGGGCGTTACAGCAGCAGGCGTGGGCCCACGTGCTGGTGTTCCTGGCCGTGTTCGGGTTCGTGTTCCTGGTCACGGTGGTGTCGATCCAGGGACGCCCGGCGGTGGGCTGGTTGTGGGCGTCCGGCTGCCACCTGTTCGCCGGCCTCACCGGTGCCAGACGGTTCACCTCCCGCGCCGCCCAAGGCCGGGCGGACAGTCTGGACGATGTCGACCTGCCGGGGGTGTTGCAGGGGGTGCAGGTCCACGACGGGCCCCCGGCCGGGCCCGCGCAGAGTCGGACCGCGATCATCCAGAACCACGCCGCCCGCACGTGGGCGGTCACCGCCGCGGTCGTCCACCCCGGCATCGGGATGAGCGACGCGGCGGAACGCAACCGGCAGGCCGCCGGGTTGACGTCGCTGCTCGACCTGGCGTCGCGTGGGGAGTTGATCGACGAGGTCATCTTCATGGTCCGCACCGTTCCCGACGACGGCGCCGAACGAAGCGTGTGGGTGGCTCGGCACCGCGTCCCCGACGCCAGCCCGCTCGCCCGGCAGGTCAACGACGACTTGCAGCGCCACCTGTCGGCGGCGTCGGTGCGCACCGAGGCGTTCGTCACGATCGTGGTGCCCGAGACCCGCATCGCCCGGCAGGCCCGGGCCAGCGGCGGCCGGCTCGAGGGGCGCGCCCGCGTGCTGTACGGGCTGATGGGTGAGGTCGAGGCGCAACTGCGGGCCGCCATGGCGATGACCGACGTGCGCTGGCTGACCTCACCCGAACTCGCGCTGGCCTGCCGCACCGGGTTCGCCCCCGCCGACCGCGCCGGCGTCATCGACGCGGCCGCCGAACACACCCGCAACCCACAGGTGAACCCGGACGTGCCCTGGGCCATGGCCGGACCCAGCAGCGCCGACACCGCGGTCCGCCACTACAGCCACGACGCGTGGGACTCCGTCAGCGCGACGATCAAACTGCCCGCCAAGGGCGCGGTGATCGGCGCGCTCGCCCCCGTCCTCACCCCGGCCGAACCCGGCGAACGCCGGTCGTTCATGGTCGCGTTCCCGATCCTGGGGCAGGCCGCCGCCGAACGCACGTCGGACAACGCCGAGTTCGCCGCCGACATGGGCGACGAGTTGCGCCGCCGCGCAGGGGTGAAGGCCAAGGCGCGGCACCGCAACGACGCGTCCAAGGCCCACGCCATGGACGAGAAGTTGGCCCGCGGGAACGCGCTGATCCGCCCCTACGCGGTGTGCTGCGTCACCGTGCCACGCACCGCCGGCATCGGCGAGTACGGCCGCCGCCTCGACGGCTGCGTGCGCCGCGCCGGGTTCGCCCCGCTGCGTCTCGACCTGGCCCAGGACGCCGGCTTCGCCGCCGCCACCATCCCGCTGGGAATCAGCCTGTCCAGGGGCAGCGGCGCATGAAACCCCGCCCGTCCGCTCCGGGTAGCCGAGATGTGGCGCGGCTGCTCGCCGACTTCGGTCACGACCTGCCCCGCCACCCAGCACCACCGGAGCGCCGCCGCGAACCGAACCTGCATCACCACGCCCCCATGCGCGGTCAGCTTCGTGCCGGTCGCGGCTGGTCTGCGGCCGGGGCGCAGGTGTCGACGTGGCGGATGACGTCGGACCAGGCGCCGGTGTTGTGGCCGCTGATCGCCACCCCCGGCCTGCCGCCCACCGGCGCGCAGCTGGGCATCGACCAACTGTCGGGCGGCAGCTTCTACGCCGACCCGCTCGGCTGGGTCCTCAGCGACCAGGTGCCGGTCACCAACCCGAACGTGTTCAGCTTCGGCAAACCCGGCCGCGGGAAATCGGCCACCACCAAGGCGTTCATCCTGCGGATGCTCGACTTCGGCTACCGCGTGCTGATCCTCGGCGACCCGAAGGACGAATACGAACACCTGTGCCGCGCGCTGGGCGTCGAACCGTTCGCGATCGGCCACGGACTGCCCGCCCGGATCAACCCGCTCGACTTCGGCCCGCTCGGGCACGGCTGGGCCGACCTCGACGCTGCCGAAGCCCAGCGGCGCAGCGCGGTCGTGTTCGGACGCTGGCTCACCCTCATCCGAGGCTTGGTCGGCTCCCAACAGATCGGCGACCGGCGCGTCCCGTTCGGACCCACCGACGAAACCGTCATCAAGACCGCCCTGGGACACCTCACCGGCTACACCACCGGCGCGACCCGGCTGACCGAGCCGACCATCCCCGCCCTGTGGCGCCAACTCGACGAACCCGCCACCGAACTGATCAACGAATGCCGCTACCGCGACCGCCGAGACTTCTACGACTCCACCCGCCTGCTGCGCGACGCGCTCGGCCAACTCGTGTCCGGGGCGCTGGCCGGGCTGTTCGACGGCCCCACCACCATCAACGTCGACTGGCGCGCCCCCATCCAATCGCTCAGCCTGTCCAGACTGGAACCCCTCGGCGACGAAGCGGTCGGGATCGCGCTGACCTGCCTGAACTCCTGGGGACGGGCGATGCGCGAAACCGCCGAACCCGGCGACGTGCGGATCGTGGTGCGCGACGAAGCCTGGAAACAACTACGCCTCGGCCCCGAAGCCGTCAAGAGCTTCGACGCCGACCTGCGGCTGTCCCGCCGCGACGGCGACATCCAATGGGCCATCGCCCACAAACCATCCGACCTGCTGTCCGTCGGCGACCACGGCTCCCAAGCCGTGTCGATCGCCAAGGACCTGCTCCACCTCGCCGACATCAAGGTCCTGCACGGCCAGGACCCCGGCGTCGCCGCCGAACTCGAAACCCTGCTCGGGCTCGGCCCGATCGCCCAGGACCTGATCACCGGCTGGGCGATGCAAGGCCGCGGACGCGCGCTGTGGTGCGTCGGCGAGCAGACCTACAAGGTTCAGACCGTGCTCCACCCGCTCGAGCAGCACCTCACGTACACCAACACCGCACTCGAAAAGGCTCGGTGACATGGGCAAACTGGTCGCGGTTGTCGGTGGTGGACTGGCGGCGGTCGTCCTGACGAGCCCGCTCCTGCTCGCCCTGGTCGTCGCTGCCATCCTCGTGCCCGCGGCGCAGGTGCAGCAGACCATTGCGTGCGGTGGGTCGCTGGCTTCGACGGGGGAGTGGCGGGTCCCGTTCGTCGACACCGCATACCAGGTCACGTCCGGTTACGGATACCGCTACAGCCCGATCTCCGGTGCGTCGGAGCTGCATGACGGCACCGACCTGGCCGCGCCACAAACGACAGTGGTGTCCGTCAGCTCGGGGCGGGTGAGCTTTGCCGGGTGGGGCGACGGGTTCGGCTACCACGTCGTCATCGACCACGGTGCGGGGATCACCACTCTGTACGGGCACCTGGACTCCATCGATCCCGCCATCGCCGTGGGCGCGCCGGTGGCGATCGGGCAGCCGGTCGGCGTCGAAGGATCCACAGGCTGGTCGACCGGTATCCACCTGCACTTCACCATCAAACAAGACGGCGCCGCCGTCGACCCGGTGCCGTTCATGCTCGAGCACGGCGCACCCCTGAACGGCCAACCGGCCGGGCCGTCCAGCACCAGCAGCCCGCCCGGGGTGTTGGAGGGCGGAGTCGGGTTCGAACTGCCCGAGCCCGAGATGCGGCAGGACTCCCTGCACAACCCGCCCCTGCCGATCCCCGCCGAGGTGCAGCGCCTGTATGAAGCTGCCGCCGCCCGGTATGGGGTGCCCTGGACGCTGCTCGCCGGCGTGGGGATGACCGAGACCGCCCACGGCCGCAACACCGCCGTCAGCAGCGCCGGCGCCCAAGGGCTGATGCAATTCATGCCCGCCACCTGGGCCGCCTACGGCGTCGACGGCGACAACGATGGGCGGGCGGACATCAACAACTCGGCGGACAGCGTCCACTCGGCCGCGAACTACCTGGTTGCCTCCGGTGCCCTCGACGGGCCCGACGGCGTCAAGCGAGCCGTGTTCGCCTACAACCACGCCGACTGGTACGTCGGCGACGTGCTGTTCTACGCCAACTCCTACGGCGGCGGGCAGGTACTCGCGGGAACCAGCGGCTGCCTGTCGGGCAACGGCACCGGCGACCCGACACTGCCGCCACTCACGTCCGAACGCCTCCAAACCGTGCTCGGCTGGGCCAGGGGCCGGCTCGGTCTTCCCTACCGGATGGGCGCCAACGGACCCGACGCCTACGACTGCTCATCATTCACCCAGGCCGCGTACGCGCAGATCGGCGTCACGATGCCGCGCACCGCCGAGGAGCAACGCAACTGGCTCGCCGCCGGCAACGGCTACCGCGTGCCGCCCGGCCAGGAACGACCCGGAGACCTGATCTTCATCGACTCCTACCTCGGACCCAACCGGATCGGACACGTCGCCCTCGTCTGGGACCCCGTAGCCCAGCAGACCATCGAGGCGGCTAGCAGCGAACTGGGGGTCATCCACGGCAACTACACCGGCTGGGCGAACCTGACCATCTTCGAGATCTGGCGGGTCGGCAACGTCGCCGACACCGCACGGTCCAACTGAGCGAGGCTGGGCTTGTTGCGCGTCAGGCAGGAACCCCGTTACGAGTGCCTTTGCTGAGCGGTTCTGTGCCCGACTGATGCGCCACGAAGCTCGTGACGTTGGGGCGGATCTGTTCCAGGACCCGAAGGTGATCCTGGCGGACGTGGAACTTGGTCGCCAACTCCGAATAGGGGATCAAAGCATCCAGAGCCAGCACCTCGACGCCAATGACAACATCGAACTCGTTGAGGTCCACATAGACCCCGGGAGACACCTCGCAGGTGCGGGCGACTTCGCCGTCGTCCAGCCGGAGGTAGGCGACGTCGGCGGTGAGATCGACAGTTAGCGTCGCGTTCATCGAACCCTCCTCAATTTTTCCAGGCAACCGACTTGACCAGAACGACACCTTTCGGTGGCCACGGCTGTACCACCCACACCTTGAGCACTCCTTGAGGTAGCCGCTTCTCAAGCCGATAGCTGCGTTGGTTGGGATCGTGCCGTGCGCTGTCTGGTGAAGCTAGCACTTCCTCAACGTTGGCGTCCGAAACATGTCGTTCAATCATACGTTGTTGCGCGTGCCTCGACAGTCGGTATGCCGGAGTCATTGCGGCGCCTCGCCTGGTCCTTGCGGCACCATCGCGAAGTAGAGGTCGCGTGCCAAGACACCGTTGAGGAAGATGCTGACCTTGCAGCGGCCCGCAGACAGGACGGGTAGCTGTGTGTTCAAGGCAAACAAGACGTGCCTTCGGCCCTCACCATAGGAGGTTTCCTCCTCGGCTGTGGCCACCACTTCGAAGGAAATGGACGGCCCCTCGGTGAGCTCGAACTGGACTCTGACGGTGGTTTCGAACGGTTCTCCGAGAAAACGGACACGCCCCGCAACGGCGAGGGGCACGAGCGTGCCAACCGGGGCGCTAACGCGCAAGAAGCTCCCGTCGATCACGGTGAGCGTGCCAGTCGCATTCACCCGCGCCCATTCCGCGAGAAGTGCGTAGTCAAGTTCAACGTTAGGGGTCACACCGAGAGTCTAGTTTCGCGCGGCGCTGAATGGGCTGAGCGATTCCGGTCAGCGTCGTCCACGAAGCTGCCTCCCGTGTCTTGGGTTGGTTGAGACCTGTTTGGAGGGAGTCTGCCGTGGCGCGTCCCAGTCAAGACCCGTACCCGTTCACGTGGGAGATCCCGCTGGCCGCCATCGCGGCTTGCGGAATGGTGTTCGCCGTGGGCGTCCAGTCGGGACGCGCGATCGCCTGCCTGCTCGCTGGTAAGGGGTTCAGGTGGCCACGCTCCACCGAGTTCTTCGGGTCGCTGCCAGGAGTGCTGACCGGCGATCCAGCCGCGGGACTGGCCGAGGCGGTGACCGGCGTCCCACCAGGCCTGCTCGTGGCGACGATCATCGCGACCGAGGTGGTCCTGTTCGCCGTGCTGGGCTGGGCGGGCTACGAGTTGGTCTCGCGGTGGGGTCCGACGGCTCCGAAGGGGATGGCCACGACGAGCGAGGCGGAGCGCTTGCTCGGCCGCTCAAGGCTGTTCCGGTCACGCCGGATGGTGCGCCCCGACCTTTACGGCGCGCGCGCTCTCCCTGCGAAGGGGGCGTAGTCGTGGGAAGGTTCGACGCCACGCAGGTGGGTTGGCGGATCGGGCGGGCCAGGCATCCGAGGGCCGGCCAATTATGGTGTCCATGGGATCGCACCGCGGGGGTGATCGGGCCGCAGGGGTCGGGCAAGACCCTCGACCTGTTGACCCCAGCCCTGCTGGCGGCGCCGGGTGCGGCGTTGGTGACGTTGACGAAGACCGACGACCTGCTGCTGACGATCACGTCCCGTTCGAAGCGTGGCCCGGTCGCGGTTCTGGACCCGTTCGGGTTGGCTCCTGGGTTGCCGCAGCTGGTGTGGGACCCGATCGGCGGGTGTGTGGATCCGATGCTGGCCGAACGGCGGGCGAAGGCGTTCACCGCCGGCACGATCAAGGGTGCCGTGGCTGGCGGTCACGGTGATGACGCGGCGCGGTTCTACGCGTCCGAGGCGGCGAAGGTGCTGCAGGCTTACTTCCACGCCGCCGCGTTGACCGGCCGGAACCTGGACGACGTGCTGGGTTGGGTCGCCAGCCCGCACGCCGCGACCGAGCCGGCAGAGATTCTGCGTGAGCACCCGGCTGCGGCCCGGTTCTGGCACGGGTTGTTGCACGGCGCGTTGCATGGTGACGACCGGACGGCCGGCAACACCGTCACCACGGTGCAGCAGGCGATGTCGTTGTTCTTCCAGGCCGACATCCGCGCCCGCTGCGTGCCGACCGCGACCCAGGCGGCAACTGATATCGCCGGGTTGATCGGTCAGAACGGCACGATCTACCTGCTTGGTCGCGAGGACCCGTACGCGTCGGCGTCGCCGTTGATGACCGCGGTGGCCGAGCACGTGTTGGACACCGCGTTGGGGTTGGCGAACGCGTCCAGGTTCGGCAGGTTGTGTCCGCCGATGGTGTCGGTGCTGGACGAGCTGCCCTCGACGGCGCCGTTGCCGACGTTGCGGACGCGGATGGCCAACGAGCGGGCGTTGGGGTTGGCGTTCATCTACGCCGCGCAGACGTGGCGGCAGTTGGCGGCGATCTTCGGTGAGCAGGAGGCCCGCGCCCTGTTCGGGTTGACCAACGTGCTGATGGTGTTCGGCGGGTCGAAGGACGCGTCGTTCAACAAGGAGGTCTCCGACCTTCTGGGCAGCGTCCGGGTCGCCCGGGTCACCCACCAGACCGGCCGCACCAGCGGGCGCACGTTCAGCGGTGAGGACATTCCCGTGCTGCGTCCGGAAGAGGTCCGCGAACTTCCCGAAAGAACGGCGCTGGTCGTGGCCGAGAACGGCAAACCGATCATCGCCGCGCTGACCCGCTGCATCGACGGCCGCCGCGGCAAGACCCTGCTGAGCCAGCAGGCCGAGCTGCGCGACCGGCTCACCAACACCCGCCGATTGGGACCGGACGCCCGCGCCCAGCAGGCCGACGCGCTGGCCCAGGCGCGCACCCTCGGGTTGGCGTCCACAACGTGGGAGGACGGACGGTGAGCACGGCGCTGGTCGAACCGTTCCCGCAGGTCGGTGTGTTGATGATGAGGGCCTACGCCGACCTGGCGCGCGTCGAGCAGGCCAAGAACCTGGACGAGGTGCTCGACCTGGGTCCACTGGAGCTGTTGCCACGTCCGTGGGACGTCACCAGCTGCCGCGACGCCGGGCTGCGCCGCGAGGTGTGGGAGTGGCTGGACGCAGTGGTCGGGTGGATCAACACCCAGCACGCGTGGCTGGCCGACAGTCTCGTCCCGGGATGCTGGCCACGGCATCCGCACCTCGTCCACGAGATCGGCTGCCTGGCCGACCAGCGGCGCCGCGCCGGACTCGCAGTCACCTCGGAACTGCTGGAGGAATGGCACCGCTACGGCCTGCCGCAGTTCCTCGACCGCATCCACACCCGAACCCGCGGCATCTGCGAGGACGGCCACAAGAACCCGCCCAGCGCTACCCGCACCGGCCGATACCTTGCTGCGGCCGCCGTGGACGCCCGGCAGGAACTGTTCGCCCAGGACGTCGCCACCCGCGCGGCCGCCGCGGGCTCAGCGGGGCGGGCAGCGTTGAGGCTGGTCGACGGGCTGCTGATCGACCCAACCACGGGCGAGGTGCTGCCATGAGGCTGACCCGCGAACAGCTGCTGGTGTTGTGCGAACGGCGTGACATGGGCATCGTCGCCGACGCCGCGAGCACGCACCTGGACGCCCGGCGACTGCTGGCCGGGATCCCACCCGAACAGGTCGCCGCGTTGAGTGCCGACGGCAGGCGCGCCGTCCAGGAGATGGTGGAGGCGAACCTGGGTGTGGTCGGGCTGGTGCTGTCCCGCCACGCCAACGGGCGGGCCAGGATCAGGGACGACCTGTTCCAGGAAGGCGTTATCGGCCTGATCACCGCGGCATGGCGCTACGACCCCACCCAAACCGCGTTCACCACCTACGCCTACCACCACATCCGCGGCACCGTCCTGACGGCGCTGATGACCGGCGGCGGCGAACTGCACCTGCGGCCTGGCCAGGCCAAGGACCTCATGGAGGTCCGCCGCGCAGAGCTGGGACTGATGTCCGACGGGCGCCCCGCCACCCCCGCGGCCGTCGCTGCTGAACTTGGCCGGCCGGTCAAGGAGATCAGCGAGGTCATGAGTTACACCCGCCACTCCCATCTTCCGTTGGACGCCGCTGACGTCGTCGACGCCTCCGAACGCGCCCAGGTCGCCTTCGACAAGGTCCTCCAGGTCGATGTCTCCCGATACGTGCGGATGCTCCCGCCGCTCGAACAACAAGTCATCGACAAGTTGTACGGGTTGAACGGTCAGGCGCCCAGCACCCAACAGGCCATCGCCAAAGAACTCGGAACAAGCACGACCAGCGTCCGACGGATCGCCGACACCGCCCGCGCCCACCTCCGCAGACTCCTCGACCGCCCAGACGGCCAGCCCGTTTCGGGGCTGGCCAAGCCGACGTCCGGTGCGGGGCTGGCGGTGCCGAGCTCCCACAGACCCGAACACCGCGCCGGTGTGACCAAGCCGGCGGAGCGCACAGCCCCACGCGTTTGACCCGGCCCTTGGCACAGCCAACCCGGACGATGCGTGCGACCATCACGATCCGTTTCCCCGAGGCGGCGTTCCAAGATCGCCAGTCTCATTGGCTGAGCGCCTCGGCGTAAGATTCCACCGTGCGGTGGTTGGAAATCTACGTCCCTGAGCAGGGATGGGTCTGCATGAGGCGGTCGGACGGCCGTTTCGGCGAGATCTCGGTCAAGCTAATGGACTACAACTTCGACACAGCTGGCGAATACACCGGCCGAGAACTCGATGCTGCACTCGACATGATCCGGGCCATGGCGCAGGGCCAGCGCAACCACGATCACGCGATCCTGCGGCCAACCTCGGGTCAATCGGTCATCATCGGGGCTGACGAAGCCGCCGAACTGCTGCCCAACCTCACAAGAGCAGTTGAACGCGCTCGGGCCGGCGCCCAAGACTGACTTCGCGCCAACGTTCCTGCAGCTAGAAGTCTCGCATCAGCGCGAGGCGTTCCCTTCATTGCCGCCGACGCCTCGCCTGCGCTGCCCTGCTCGACCCGCTGGATGAGCACCAATCCGATAATTATGAGTTCTCCGATCGCGGTCCGTCATTCCTCGATTCGACGCAGGTTGGAGGGCCACCCACACTGGCCGTTCCCTCCCCGGAAGTACACCAAGCCATTGGAGCCAATGCTCGACACCGTGAACGATCTATCGAGGGATGTAACCTCGCCGGTACTCGGGTCGGCGTACTCGTGCTGGCGGTGTACCCGATCGCCAGCCTTGAGCCTGAGGCTCTCCAGCGCGTCAGCGGTCCGCAAGGATAGGTAGTGGTCGATCCATGCGGAAGCAACGGACCGATGCATCTCCCGTCCCACTTGCGCGTGCCCAAGCTTGTCCAAGTACTCCAACTGCCGGTCCGTCGCGGGCAGTGGGTCCTCCGTGTAGAGCACTGGCCTCAGCCAGCACTCGATGATGGCCGTGAGGACGCCGCTCGGTTCGTTGTCGAAGGGACATCCGACAGCCGCGGCGATCCGAAGCTGCTCGGATGTGGCCGTACGAGTCGCTGCACGAAGTCGTCGAACCGGCTCGCGCCAATCCGGATGAGTCACAGACCCATCATGCCGGACGGGACCATCGCCTGGTTAGTACACCAGAACGCGACCGCTCTTGCCCGTCTGTGGAACGAACCATCCTGTGTTTGCAGCCAGGGCGGGGATCTTGAGTCTGCAGTAGGCCTCCGCTTCGGCCAACTGATTCGGGATGTCAACAATTCCTCGATCGCGGGCAGAAGTAGATGCTGCGCACTGCTGGCACCTACGGCTCCCAGGACCTCACGCCAAGGCGCTCGACAACGCGGGCAGGCCGACGCCGAGGATGGCTCCGGCGGCGATCCAGGGGCCGAACGCGAGGTGTGTGGTCCGGGTGGCGGTTGCCCACGTCAAGGCGAGAATGCATGCGAACAGCAGGGCTGCGAGCACCGCTGTCAGGGAGACAACGCCGATGGCCGCGCCGAGGATGGCGGCGAGTTTGACGTCGCCGAACCCGAGCGCGTTCGGGCTGGCGATGTGGAGAATGGCGAAGCCGATGAAACATCCCGCGCCGGCGATCACGGCATGCAAGAGGGGATCCGAGGGGTGTTCGGTGATCGCGAGCGCGATCAAGCAGACGGCAACCCAGATGGCGGTGGGTCCGAGGGTTAGGTTGGGGATGCGTTGGACGTCGAGGTCGACTGCCGAGATCCAACCGAGTGCTGCTGACAGTGGCAGCCACATGACGATGACCGTCGCCGGCTGGTCAGCGAGGGTGAACACCAGCCAACCCCAGGCGGCGCCGGTAGCCACGATCAACCACCATCGACTGGCCGGGGTCGCTCGTCCGGTCTCATCTGGACGGCGGTAACCGAGGGTGGCCAGCCGCCGGGTGAGGACCCAGCCCACCAGTAACCCGGCCAGGACGGCGGCGACGATGAACATCGGGTGTCTCCTTCCGCTGGTAAGTGTTCCTCATGTCACTGCAGGCGCCGGCTGCGGCCGACCCTGGCTGTGCCGTGTTACCTCGGGCTGCCGGGTCGCGGCAAGAGTGGGCGGCTTGGTGTCGGCGAGGTCGAGGGAGGCGGTGAGTCGTGCATGCAGGTCGGCTACCGGCTTGACGGAGCCAGCGTCCAGCTCGGCGAGGAGGCGGACGGCAAGTTCGACGTCGTGGCCGTTGTCGTGGGCGGCTTGCATGGCTGTTTCGAGGTCGGGCCAATCGGACTGCCTTGTGAGTCGCGGGTTGACCTGGTTGGCCAGTCGCCGCCACCTGGTCTGTACGGCCGCGAACTGCATGCGTTGTCGCACATCGCTGGTGCCGGCGGTGGCGTCGGCTGCTGCCCGGGCAGGGTCCGTGTTCCACGCCTGCACGTGCGCCAGTAGCTGGCGGCGCAGGTCGGACTCGGGTATCCCAAGCCGGGTGGCGGTTGTCGCAGCGAGGTCGTCCCACCGGTCGGCGGGCAGTGCGGCGATGATCCGCGCGGCATCGTTCGCGGCGACCGGGATTGGCAGGTGAGCGACGCGTTCGTCGATCATCGTGTCGGCCATCGGGGTGGCCGCGTCCAACGCGTTGGTGAGCGTGGTGGTGCCGTGGTGGTGCAGCTGGTCTGCGGGGTCGGTGCCTTGGTCGAACCGCGCCCGCTGCGGGTTGATGCCGTGCGGGGTGAGTTGCCAGTAGTCGCGTTCGGCGGCGACGTGGCCGGCGAGGTCGGCGTCGGTGGCGATGACCACGTGGGGTTGTCCGGCGAGGATGGCTGCTTGCTGGCTGGTGAGCGAGGTTCCGAGGGGTGCGAGGCCGCTGTACCGGCCTTGGCTGCCGAGCGTGACGGCGATCGCGTCCATCGGGCCTTCGACGATCACGGGCGTGGTGCCGGGCACGAGGTGGCCGTAGAACTGGTCGCCCTTGCAGAACAGCGGAGTTTGGGCGGTGTTGAGGTACTTCGGTCCGGCTTTCGGGTCGTCGCCGCTGGCGGGGTTGCGGCGGGCCACGAAGCCGAGGATCTCGCCGTCCGGGTTGGTGATGGGGAAGGTGACGCGGTCGCGGAACTGGTCGATCAGCCGGCCGGTGGATGCGACGCGGGCGACGCCGGCGGCGATCATCTCGGTGTCGGTCACCCCTTGCTGGCGGAGGTGGTCGACCAAGTTGGTCCACCCTGCCGGGGCGTGTCCGGGTTGGACGAGCCGGTGCCCGGCCAGGTCGGCTCCGAACCGTTCGATCAGGTATTGCCGTGCCCAGGAGCCCGGGAGTCGGGCGGCGTAGAAGTTCTGGGTGAGCCGGTTGACCTGGACGAGCCGGTCACGGCTGGCAGGGCAGGTGCGCCACGCGTCGTCGCGTTCGATCATGCGTCGCACGTCCTCTGCAGTGGCCTCAGGTGGCCCCATGGACGCCCGGACGAGCCCCGCCATCCCCAGCCGGGCGTCGACGTCCCCGGCCAACCAGCCCAACTCCTCGGCATCGGACTCGGCGTGAATCCGGTCTCCGACCGCAACGGCGTAGTCGGGCTCGGGTGGGTCGAGTTCGGCGGGTTGCTCGATGGCGATCGCGGTGCGCTGTAGAAGGGTCAGGCACGGGTCGGGCTGGCCGGTGTCATCGTCGGGCAACCGGATGAGGCCGGACAGTCGCCAGCCGCGGGCCAGCGCATCGTCGACCTGGGCGACCAGCGCCGGCCACAGCGGGCTGTTGGTGATGCGCGCCGCCTGCTGGTCGCCGACGAGCGACGCCAGCTGGGAGGTCCACTCGCCGGGCTCGACACGCCCCTGGGCGGCGGCGTCTGGTTGGGGAAGGAGTTGGTGGATGCGCCACCACAACGCGGCGGCCGCGTGGTCGTCGGGCAGCGGCCCACGGTCGGCGGCGGTGCGGACGAGCCGGGCTGCGTCGTGGCCGTTGCGGGACAGTGCGGCGAGGTGTTCGGCGAGCTGGTGGGTGAACGGGTCGCGGTCGACAGCCTGGTCAAGGCGGGCGAGCAGCGGTCCCCATTCGGCCATGGCGGGTGCGAGGCCGTGGCGTAGCTGGGTGTCGAGGTGGCGCTGCCAGGTGTGGGCGGCCCGGGAGATCTGGGGTGGCCCGGTGGGGCGCGGGTCTGCGGGGTCGACCTGCATCGCGGCCCGCCACACCTCGATCGCGGCGAGCAGGTCGGTGTCGGGTTGGTGGTCGCCGATCCGCGTCCAAGCCGGCAGAGCGGTCTGCTCGGAAACCTGTTGGCGTACCTGCGCGGTGAGTTCGGTGACCTGCCGGGACTGGCTAGTCAGCCATTCCCCGAAGGTGGGGTCGGCGGCGAGTGGTGTGGGGATGCCGGGCAGCCACGGCAGCGGTCCGGGGGTGATGTTGCGCAGGCCGGTGTCGTCCAGGCGCCATGACAGGACGGCGGCAATGTCGTGGGCGCCGGCGATCGAACGCACATCTAGGGCGTCGGTGAGCGAACCGATCGGCTCGGCGCCGGTGGCGCCGAGCAGCAGCAGGTGGGTGTGCAGGGTCGGCCAGGCGGGCTGGTCGGTGATGCCCGGTAGCAGCGCTTCGGCGCAGGTCTCGAGGTCGGCGACGGCGGCTGTGCCGAGGTGGTGGGCGGCGGCGACCCCGAGGCCGTCGAGGTAACGAGCGGTGGCTTGACCGAGCAGCAGGCGCGGGTCGGATTGTGCGCGCAGGAAGCTGCTGGCCGAGGTTTGCGTCTGGTCGCGGCGCAGGATCGTCTCAAGGATGTCGGTCGGGGTTGGCGGGTTGAGGCCTTCGGGTCTGGTCAGCACGCCGGGGTCGGGGTCGGGGACGACTTCGAGCCAGACGTGGTTGGCGTGTCGGCCGCGGGTCATCATCGTGTAGAACTGCTGACGGGATTCGGCGCCGGTGCACACGCCGTGCATGGTGTCGACCGACACCCCTTGCGCGGAGTGGATCGTGCACGCGTAGCCGAGCTCGGACGCCGTGGTGACGTAGTCGCCGGGCAGCCTGACCAGCCGGCCGCTGGCGCGGTGGGCCGCCACCAGTCCGCCATCGGCGGTGATGTCTCGGACGGTCCATAGGTCCCCGTTCTTCACCCAGTCGGTGCGCGAGATCCGCAACCGGCGGTCGTTGACGCGGGTGATGATCGTGTCCCCGACACTGGCCCGGTTCCCGTCGGCGAGCAGCACCTCAGGTCCGTCCGGGACGCCGATGCGGGCGAGTCGATCGGTGCGGGCCCGCTGGTTCAACTCGCCCACGAGTTCGCGGGTGGGGGCGAGCATGATCGACGCCCGCCCGGTCGCGGTGTCGCACTGCCACGCGCCGAACGCGGCGCCGGTCATGGTCGCCAGGTCACCGACATGCACGCGCTGCCCGTCCAGGTAGAACCCCAAACCGGACGCGTCGCCGTCCCGCAACGCCAACGATGCCGCGGCCTCGCTCGGGTCGGTGAACCGCATGAGTTCGGTCAACACCGAGGCGCCCTGGCTGGTTTGGATGTCGCGCAGCACCCCGCCGGCGCCGACGGCGGCGAGTTGCTGGTCGTCGCCGATCAGCCGGACGCTGGCGCCTTGCTCGACCGCCCAGGACACGACGGTGTCGAGGGTGAGGGTGTCGGCCATGCCGGCCTCGTCGATGATCACCAGACTGTTCGCCCGCACAGTGTCGGCCCAGTCGGGCAGGGCGTGGTGGGTGATGCCCCACGCCAGTTTCGCCAGCGTGTCGGTGGTGGCGTGGGTGTGTTCGCGCAGCTGGGCGGCCGCCGCGGCCGACGGCGCCAGCCCGATCACGGCGCGCCCGTCGGCCGCCCACGCGTCAGTGAGCACTCGCATCGCGGTCGTCTTCCCGGCCCCGGCCGGCGCCAACGCCAACTGCAACCTGGCGCCGGTCTGGGACATCTGGCGCACCAAGTCTGCCTGCCCCGGGTTCAGCGGCACCCCGTCGGCCGCGCTCGCCGACAGCGCGGCGGTGACGTGCTCGGCCGGCACCGGGGTGCCATCCGCGCGTCCGGCAAAGTCGACCAGGTGACGCTCGGCGGCGACCACCGCGGCGCTGGTGTAGAGGGTGGAACCGGCGACGGTGTAGACGCTGGAACCGTCCGCCCGCCGCAACGGTAGCGGCTCGCGGACACCGGTTTCGGGTCGCGACAGGCGCACGCTGCGGCCCAGGGCGGCGTGCACCAGCCGTTCGACCGCGGCCGGCACCTGGTCGGGTTGCAGGTCGGTGTAGCGGACCATCCGTTGCGCCTCGGCGCGCACATGGCAGTCCTGCCAGGTCGCCGCCCGGGTCGCCATCGCCGCCACGATCCGGTCGGCCGTCTGATCGAACCACGCCGCGTCCGGGTGCACCAGCCGGGTGCGGGTGGGGGTCGTGGCGTTGTTCAGCATGCGCCGCAACGCGCGTTCCCCGCCGAGCACCTCGACCGCCTGACGGTGCCAAACCTCGCGTTGTTCGGCCAGGGATCGGGGTTCGTGTTTGGCGTCGCGGGTCTCCAGGGTTGCCTGCTGGGCGAGCCGGATCGACTCCACCGTCGACGGCGGACGCTGATGCTCCCGCTGAAAGGCTGCGACCAACTGCTGGTGGCGGGCCTCGATGTCGACCCGGCGAGACGACCAGCGTTCGTTCAACACCGCGGGCACGCCGACGAGTTCACGCACCGGTCTTTTGCCTGCGTCCCGGACGGCTTGGGGGCGGTCGGCGAACGCAAACCCCTGGCGTTCCAGCAGCTTCATCAACGTGGTGTTGTAGGTCTCCGATACCGACACCATGCCCCGGTACAACACGCGCGCGTCGATCGACAACCACTTCCCCGAGCCTGCGGTGCGGACCTTGTTCGCCACCGCCACATGGGTGTGCAGGTCGGGATCACCCGCCCTGGTGTCACGATGCGTGAACGCCGCCGCGACCATGCCCGACACGTCGACCTGACGGACCCCGCGGGTACCCTCCCGGGCATACAACAGGTGCCGCTCGACATAGGCCAGGGCAGCATGGACGGCCTGCCGGTGCGCGATCTCGATACCTGCGGCGACCTTCGGATCGGCCACCGCCCACAACGCGCTGACACTCTTCGGCGGCGAGAACGTCACGTCGAAACCTGCCACCGTGGACGACCCGGTCCGCGAGTATCGGGCGACCGCACTCGCCAACTCCCGCGGCCCATCCGGGGGTCGGGCGAACTCGGCGGTGAACATCTCGGAGGCAACCTCGGTGCGGATCCGTGCCCTGTCGTCCACCGAAACCTCGGCGTCACGGCGCAGCCCGCGGCTGGTGTTCAACGTTCCCACGCGTCGGGCCACCTCGATTCGGAACGCCGACACCTCACCCCCAACCCGGAACGGCACACCCAAACGCGTCGCCGCCGCGACCAGCTCAGCGGGGGCGCCCGGGCCGAGTTGGGCGACCAGCTCGGCACCGATCGGGTTGTGCCCGGCGCCAAACAGCGCCTGCATCTGGACTTGGGAGACCACCGAGCCGGCGAACCCGTCCCGGATGTTCGCGCAGCCCGAGCCGACCCAAACACCCGGGGTCTCACCCTTCTCGGAGTAGTACGACGCCAACCCGGTGTAGCCGCGCTCGGTGGCGTCCTGTGCCGCCACCTGACGAGTCAGATAGTCATAGCCGTTGCCCGCGCTCAGCTTGTGCAACGACGCCGTCATACCCAAACCAAGCCACCACGATCGGCGTCATGGACGCCCGACGGCCTGGGTCTGAACGGGGCGGGTGGTCAGTCGATGTCGGCGGGAACCATCTCTGCCAACTCGGCGACCGCAGCCGCGACTTCGCGCCAAGAAGTGGCCCGCATCGTCGGGGACGCGACCATCCGCCGCGACCGACGCAGCGCCTCCGCCAGCGCGTCCGGGTCGGAGGCGACCAGCTCGATCGCAGCGTCCCTGGTCAGGCTTCCGGTGACCCGCAGACGCTCCTCGGACGCCCAATCGTCGACTGCCGCGGCCGGTTTCGGGGTTGGTTCGGCGGCGGTGACGGGGTCGGTTCGCCGGTCGCGCGCGGCCCGGCTCTTGCACCGCGACGAGCAGTACCGCCGAGGCTGACCGCGACCGGGTTGGGGCTCTACCGGCGTCCCGCAGACCGGGCAGACACCCCTCATTGGTGCGGCTACGTCGTCGTTGTCGGGGTGCTCCATAA
Organism: Propionicimonas sp.; assembly: GCF_034927565.1. Lineage (GTDB taxonomy): Bacteria > Actinomycetota > Actinomycetes > Propionibacteriales > Propionibacteriaceae > Propionicimonas. The sequence continues at coordinate 17,144 of NZ_JAYFPT010000116.1, read as the reverse complement.
GCCAATTCTTAACACGTTATTCCGAGAGTGCAAGAGGTGTGTCAGGTTTTGAAAGTCGCGTTACCCCTCGCGTTGCTACCGGGACTTCTCGACAATCGTCGTCGTGGGAAACGTCCACGAGGACGCGACGCTGGTCTTGGGTCCAGTGACAGCCAGGTCGAACACGAACGGAGCATCGTCATGGCCAGCAACACCGACAAGATCGCCGCCCGAAAGGCGATCCAACAAGCCCACGCCGAACGCGTCCGCCTACGACGCGAACGCGAAACCCAACTCGAACAACTCGCCATCCAAGTCGGCGCATCCCTGGCCGCCGGACGCCGCGCGCTGGCCGAAGCCGAAGCCGCCGCCGGACGCGCACTCAACCAGATGATCGACCAGCACGGACTCGGCGTCCGCGAAGTCCAGGAATGGTGCGCAGTCCAGCTGACGCCGCGAGAGATCGCGCGACTGCGGCGCGCGGCGGAGGAGGTGGATGGCGAATCGGGAGAAGTTGCCTGACTCCAAGCAGCGCGCCTTGTGGTCGGACCCAATCTGATGGACCTGCAACTCGTCCGGACCGAACAGAACAAGTCAGGGTCATCTGTCTCGACCTGCTGAGGTTCGGGCGCGGTGACCTCGGCCCGAGCGCGAACGTTCCGTGATTGACTGGGGGTTACCCCACACAAGGAGACAAGGTATGACGGCGACGGTGCCCGCTCTGACTGAGATCCCGGAGGTCCCTCAGCCAGGGCGCGTGGTCGAGGTGCGCGGCTCCACATGGGCGGTCACCGACGTGCTGGAACAGGGCATCTCCCGTTCTCCTGCAGATGAAACCGTCGCCGGTCTACAGCACGTCGTGACGTTGCAGGCGCTGAGCGAGGACTCCGGCGACGAACTCCGGGTCATCTGGGAGCTCGAGGTCGGTCACACCCTCGCTCCGGACCAGGGGCTGCCGGAGCGTCTCAACCCCGACTTCTTCGACGAGCCGAACGAGTTGGGTGCGTTCGTGGATGCCGTGCGATGGGGCGCGGTGACATCCGCCGACGACAAAGCGTTCCAGGCGCCCTTTCGTTCCGGGGCGAACGTCGAGGCATACCAGCTCGAACCCCTGCGTCGTGCCCTGCAGGCGCCGCGGACAAACCTGCTGCTCGCCGATGACGTCGGCCTTGGCAAAACCATCGAGGCGGGCCTGGTCGTCCAGGAGTTGCTACTGCGTCACCGTGCCCGCAATGTCGTGATCCTGTGTCCGCCGAGTCTGTCACTGAAATGGCAGGACGAGATGCGCGACAAGTTCGGCCTCGACTTCGTCATTGTCAACAGTGAGCGCATGGCCGAGTTGCGCCGTACCCACGGCCTGAACGCGAACCCGTTCCGCTTGTTCCCTCGCGTCATCGTTTCGATGGCGTGGCTCCGCTCAGCGCGCGCGCAACGGCTGCTGCGCGACATCTATGCAGACGTGGACGATTCGGCGTCCGGACGCCGCTACGCCTTCGACATCCTGGTCGTCGATGAGGCCCACCATGTGGCCCCTTCGAGCCCCACGGTGGTTGGCCGTAACCGCGGGTATGCCGTTGACTCCCAGCGCACCATTTACACCCGCGAGTTGGCCAATCGCTGCGAGCACCGCTTGTTCCTCAGCGCGACCCCGCACAACGGCCACGCCGAGTCGTTCACGGCTTTGTTGGAGATGATCGACAACCGCCGCTTCAGTCGGGGGGCTGATCTGAACGAGCAGGCTCTCAAGGAGGTGACGGTCCGCCGGCTGAAGTCAGAGATCACGTCGAAGTCTTTCAAGACCCGCACCATCAAGCCGATCCCGTTCACCCCCTCGGACGCCGAGCAGGACGCCTTCGAGCAACTTGCCACGATCATCGCTCGCAGTAAGAAGGCGAATGGACGTGAGCAGGGCGGCGATCTGGTTGGCATGCTGTTGAAGAAGCGGTTCATGTCTTCACCGCTGTCATTCGGACGCACCCTTTCCGCCTACCTGGAGACCTTGAGCAACGGCGTCAGCACGCGCAACACCGCGGCGTCCATGTTCGACGATGACGACGAGGTGCTCCGCGAGACCGTGGGCAGCGAGCAGAGTGACGAAGAAGAAGGTCTGGAGCATCATCCGGAGTACATTGCGCTGCAGTTGCGCAAGGGCACGAACCCGCTCGTTGCGGCGTCGAGCAAAGACCTGAGTGAGCTCGTTGACTGGGGCCTGTCTTACGAGGCCCGGCCCGACTCGCGCCTGGAGGCTCTGCTCGGTTTCCTGGACGGGATCTGCCGTCCCGATGGCACCTGGCTGAACGAACGCGTGGTTGTGTTCACGGAGTACGCCGCCACCCTCGACTGGATCGTGGACGTCCTGACGGCCCGGGGCTACGGGCCACGACTGGCGGTGATCCAGGGGTCCACCGACCCCGAGGAGCGCGAGTTGATCCGGCAACGTTTTGTGGCCAACCCGCACGACGAGCCCGTCCGCGTCCTGGTTGCGACTGATTCGGCTGGTGAGGGCATCGACCTGCAGGCCCATTGCCACCGGCTGGTCAACTTCGACATACCGTTCAACCCGTCGCGGCTCGAGCAGCGCATCGGTCGCATCGACCGCTACGGCCAGACCCAGACCCCCGAGGTCTTCCACTTCGTGCCCGGCAAGGCCTCGACCACCTACGCCGCCGACATGGACTTCATGGCCCGGATCGCACGGAAGGTCGGCCAGGTCGCCGTCGACCTGGGTTCGGTAAACCAGGTGATCGACGCCGAGATCCAGCAGCACTTCTCTCCCAACCGGAGCCGCACCACGGTCGTCACCGACGAGGGTTCTGCAATCATCAACCGCACCCTGGCGGGCGGGCTGGAACTCAACCGGCAACTGAACGAGTTGTCTCGCACCTTCGAGGAAAAGAAGGTCGATCTGCACCTCACCCCGGCGAGCACCGAGCGGGTCGTCGCAACGGCCCTGCAGATCACCGACCAACCCCCGCTCGTCCTGGTCGGTGACGATCGCACGGACGCCCGCGTCCTCGAGGTTCCCCGGCTCAGCGCCCGTTGGCATAAGTCGCTGGAGGGCCTGGCAACCAAGCTCGACCCCACCAGACAGCGTCCCATCACGTTCGACCCGGAGGCCCTGATCGACCCTGAGGACGGCTCGACCCGCACTGACCTTGTTCATGTGCACCTGGGCCATCCACTCCTGCAACGCTCCGCACGGCTGCTGCGCAACGCCCTGATGACCGGACGCTCCGACGTCAACCGGGTCACTGCCGTCGTCCTCGATAACCTGGACGCCTCTTGCGTGGCCGCCGTCTCACGCCTCGTACTGGTTGGACGCGGCGGGCTGCGGCTCCACGAGGAGGTGTTCGTGACTGGCATCCGGTTGAGGGCGCAGGACCTCGCAGAGGAGAAGGTGCTGGTCGTGCTCGACCGGGCGCTGGACGCCGGCGCGCACCAGGTGCCGGACGCCGGTGTCCGCGCCTCTTTGGCCGATGCATGGAATGCCGAGGGTTCCCGGATGCGCGAACGTCTCACCGCCGCCATGGAACGCCGCGCCCAGACTCGGCAGGCCCGCGTCGAAGCCCTCCTGAAGTCACGCGAGGAGGCGGACGCCCAGCGGGCACGCGACATCTTCGCGGCTTTCCGGGTGAATCTGACCGACTCGATCCGGCGCCTCGAACGCGATGAGGAGGAGCAACTGTTGATGCTGTTCGGTGACGACCAGCGCGAACAGCGCCGCAAGGACCTGCGCGCCATGCGGGACCGTCTCGAGTCCCTGGACGACGAAGAGCGGCGCGAACTGGACGCCATCGCCGACCGGTACACCGACGTGAAGCCGTACGTATCGGCCGCGGCCGTGGTGTTCGCCATGACTCCCACCGACACAATAACCTGGGGGGCAGCCAGATGAGCCCGGTCAGGCCACGCCGGCGTCCGGTCCGTTCCGTCGCCGAGCAACACCGGCAGTGGCTGCAACTCGTCGAGACCGACGGTCCATTCCTGTCGATCCCCGTAATGAAGCGCGTCTACCCCCAAGGCATCGCACCGCTGGACGATCGCGTCCTCGGCCAATTGAAGGAGACCAAGGCACCGTTCGAGCAGGCGTGGGACGCCCTCGACCGGGAGGGCGAACCACAGCTGGCCGCGTACCGCACTGCCCGCGACGCGTGGGTCAACGTCGTCCTTCGCCGAGTGTTCGGTTGGGCCCAGCACTACGTGACGGACGCCCCGGTCGGGGTCGGCTCGCCCAACGGCCGGGTCGTTGCCGTCAGCACGGGCGCCTTCCGCCGGGCGGGAGCCACGGCTGCTCTGACCTGGGTGATCGACCCAGTCCGAAACCTGCATGATCTGCTCGACGACGGCTGGGCCACCAGCCCCATCGACCGTATGGAGCTAATGCTCCGATCCGCAGGTGTCCCGGTCGGGGTGGTGACGGACGGCCGTTGGTGGGCGATCGTGAGCGCGCCGGCGAAGACGATGGTCGCCTCCGGCATTGTCGACAGCCAGACCTGGGTTGAGGAGTCCGACACCCGAGACGCCTTCGCCGCTCTGCTTTCACCGATCCGGCTGGCCGGCGGAGCGGAGGCAGACCGGCTGCCGGCGATGTTCCGCGACTCCGTGGCGGCTGCAGAGGAGATCACCGAGTCGCTGGGCAGCCAGGTCCGCCGAGCGATCGAGCTGATCGTGCAGTCGTTCTCCGAGTCGGCCGAGGATGCCGGACGCCGCGGCGAACCGAACCCGCTGCCTGACGACGGCGACCAGATCTACTCTGCCGCGGTGACCGTGATGATGCGGGTTGTGTTCCTGCTGTTTGCCGAGGAACGCGACCTGCTGCCGCAGGGACAGCTATTTGACCAGGGTTACGGACTGACCGGGCAATTGGACGAGTTGCGCCGCCGCGCTGAGGCCGAATCGCCCGAGAGCCTGGACGCCACCTCGGCGGTCTGGCACCGTTTGCTCGCCACCTCGCGGGCGCTGTTCTACGGCGCGACCTTCGAGGACATGCGTCTACCCGCCTACGGCGGCTCCCTGTTCGACCCAACCCGCTTCCCGTTCCTCAGTGCTCGCGCCGACCGCGGCCCACTGGCGCTGGCGGTCAATGACCGGGTGATGATGCAAGTGCTGGACGCCGTTCAGATGGCCGATATCAAGGGGCAGGGGCGGCGGCCGATATCGTTCCGCGACATCGACGTCGAGCAGATCGGATACATCTACGAGGGCCTACTCGGCTACACCTGCGCCTTCGCCACCGAGACGATCGTCGGCCTGATCGGGAAGTCAGGCTCCGAACCCGAAATTCCGCTCGCCGTGCTCAACGACATCGCAGACAAGCACGCCGACGACAAGTCCATCGCCACCGCGATCCTGGCATGGGTGAAGGAACACCAACCTGGCGCCGTGCCAACGACCTCGTCGGCGCTCATCAAGGCGCTAAAGGCCAGCGACACCATCGAGGACGCCGACCTGGCCATCCGCGCCGTCACCCACGACACAGACCTGACCGCCGAGCTCAAGAGCTGGATCGGGATTATTCGCCGCGACCTGCGTAACCGACCCACGGTCGTCACCCAGGGCGGGCTCCTTGTCATCGAGACCCCCTCACGAAAGAACGCCGGGGCCCACTACACACCCCGCTCCCTCGCCGAAGAAGTCGTGTTCCACGCCCTCGAACCACTCGTCTACGCACCCGGCCCGTACCAGACGCCAAACCGCGAGGAGTGGCGGCTGAAGTCGCCCGAGGAGATCCTCGATCTCAAGGTCGCCGACATCGCCTGTGGCTCGGGCGCGTTCCTGGTTGCCGCCGCCCGCTACCTGGCCGCGCGTCTGGTCGAGGCGTGGGCAGCCACCGGCACGGGCATCGGCACGCCGAAACAACAGGAGACCGACGCGCTGCGCAAGGTGGTGGCCCAGTGCCTGTACGGTGCGGACATCAACCCGATGGCTATTGAGATGTGCAAGTTGTCACTGTGGCTGGTGTCGCTCGACCCCAAACAACCGTTCAGCTTCGTCGACGACAAGATGCTCGTCGGCAACTCCCTGCTCGGCATCACCGACCTGGCCCAACTCGAAGCCCTGCACATCGACCCCACCCGGGTGCCGCCAGAGGAGGCCCTGTTCGACGTCACCAGCGCCGGCTACGCCAGCACCGTCGACGTGCGGGGGACCGTCGCCAAGGCCGTCCGCATTCGGCACACGCTCGCCAGCGAGGTCGACGACAACGATCCTCAGCGCTCCGCCAAGGCGAAGAAGGTCCAGCTCGAGCGGCTTCGCAGAACCACCGACGAACTTCGCGACATCGCAGACGGTGTCATCGCGGCTGGACTCGGCCTCGGGGGCAAACCAGGCAAAGCCCTCGACGAGGCCTACGATAACCTCCGCCTGGCCGTCAACGACGCCTACCCCAGCCACGGCGACCAGAACCGCGCCAGGCTGGAAGCCATCCAAGACGTCGGCCTCACGCCCACAGTCCAGACTGACTACGAACGATGGATGCCGCTTCATTGGGCCATCGAACTGCCTGACATCTGCGTCAGGGATGGCTTCGATGCCGTGATCGGCAATCCTCCATTCTTAGTGGGGAAGAAGATTTCAGGGGCTATCGGCGTCGCGCACCGCGAGTACTTGGTGAACCAAATTGCCGATTCGAGAACCGGAAATTCGGACATGGTCGCATTCTTCGTCATTCGTGCAACTAGCCTTCTCCGACCTACTGGCTGCTTGGGGCTCGTTACCGCCAAGGTAATCAGCGAAGGTGACACGCGAGAGGTCGGTCTCGAGCAACTAGCTTTGCGGGGCTTCAGGATCCACCGGGCAGTCCGCAGCCGCGAATGGCCCTCGCGGGGCACTGTCGCAACGAGATACTCGATCGTGTGGGGCGGCTGGCGCGACCAACGGACAGCAGCCTTCTTAGACGATGTCGCAGTCAGGCACATCACCCCTTCTCTTGAACCGGCCAGCCGAGTTTCAGGCACCCCGATTAGGCTTCTTGAGAACAGGGGTGAATGCTTCAAAGGATTCGATTTCGGCGGCAAGGGCTTCCTTATGTCACAGGAGGAAGCTGAAGCAATGATCCTCGAGGATTGCCGGAATCGGGACGTCCTATTCACTTACTTGAACGGCCGCGACCTCAATTCCAGCCCACATCTAGCCGGGGATGGCTGGGTCATCAATTTCGGAACCAGATCAATCGAAGAGGCTGCGAGCTACAGGGCCCCGTTCGAACGCGTAAGGCAGCTTGTGAAACCGGTACGCGACGTGAACAACCGTGCGCTCTATCGAGAGAAGTGGTGGATCTATGCGGAACCGCGCCCCGCTCTCACGCAAGCATTGGCAACGATCGACAAGTTCCTTGGATTGTCGGCTGTCAGTAGTTTCGCAATACCAGTAACGCTGCCAACCGGGTCGGTCATGAGCACCGCGATCGTGGTGATCACGGACACAAGTGACGCGACGCTGGCGGCATTGACCTCCTGCGCTCATATGCTGTGGGTGATGCGTTGGGGCTCACTTCTAGGGGTCAGTATTCGCTACTCGACTACTGACGTCTTCGACACGTTCCCGCAACCGGAGGCGACGAACCGTTTGCACAGTATTGGCCAGGTCCTCGGAGCCGAGCGCCACGAGATCATGCTTCGGCGTGACCTGGGGCTGACGAAGCTGTACAACCTGGTCAACGATCCGGAGTTGCCGTCGGCGTCCGACTCGGATGCGGCCCGCATGCGGGAAATCCAAGTTGAGCTCGACGAGGCGGTGATGGCCGCGTACGGGTGGCAAGACGTGCCGTTGAATCACGGCTTCCACACATACCGCCAGATGGAGCGCTGGACCGTCTGCCCGGAGGCGCGGGTCGAGATCCTGGACCGCCTCTTGGAGGAGAACCACCGCCGGGCGACCCTTCAGGGTGACACAGTCCCTGCCCCGGCCGACGACGAGGAGTTCGAGGAATGACGAGCCCAGTGACGTCCGGGATGCCCTATGAGCTGAAGGCTGAGCCCGACCACACGTCGTGGACGGCGAGGGAGAATCTGACCGACATGCTCTCCCGAGAGCTGCTGGGCCCGATGTACGGAGACCATGAGGTGCTCGTTGCCGCACCTGACACTGTGTACCCGATCGGTCGGATCGCCCCCCGTCGGCTCACCGACGGCTCGGCCGGCACCTCTCCGTCGGAGGACGATTCCGAGTTGTCCGAGCCGGAGGCAACCGGTAGGAGCACGGGCATCCCGGTGCCAGGGGCGGACGACACGACGACCGACGCCGATGAGGACGCGGCCGAGGACACAGGGCCAAAGCGCGGACTGATGATTCCGGCGTCCATGGGGTTGCGATTCCAGCTGGCACCTGAGGCGGAGTCCTTCACGGTGATCGCGTCCTGGGGCACCTATCACTCCCACACTCCGGAGGGGGAGCGGCCCGACGGCGGCCGGCAGCCGCGCGAGTTCGTCCGTACTCCCCACGACATCCCGGTTCGCATCCGGGTGGCCGACCTCACGCCCGGTGTGACCGTCACCTACCCGCTCCTGGATGACTGTGTACTACGGGTCGACTCGTTCGTCGAGCCTGACCGGCGGTTGGTGGAGATTGCGTTGTGCAACGACGCCGAAGTGGTCGGGCGCATCCCGGTGAGTGCGTGGCTTTTCCAGGCGAAGCTGTGGGTCGAGGCTGACGGCGCGGCCGCTTTCCTGCCGGTCCGGGATGCTCTCGTTGACTCCCATGTCGATCCTGACCCTGAAGTCCATCGGCTCAGTCTGCAGTACCGCGACCGCCTCGAGTTCGCCCTGGGGCGTACCTGCTCGGTTGATTGGCATGTCGAGGCTGGGGCGCGACGCGCGTCCAAGGTGTGGACCACTTGGCTGCCTGTCACCGAAACCCCGCAGACCAGAGCCTTCGCCAGTGCCGAGGTCATCACTGACATGCGGGCGTTGGCCACTGCTTCGGTGGACGAACTACGCGCCGGTCTGGAACCCATCGCCACTGGATACACCTCCTGGCTGGAGCTCCAGAAGGCCAAGGCCGCCGACCTTCCGTCGCACCTCCGGTCCGAAGCGATGGGTGCCATCGCGGAGGCGTCGCAGGTCGCGACGCGGCTGACTGACGGGATCGCCTACCTGCTGGCGCATGACGATGCGCTTGTGTGCTTCCGGTTCATGAACCGGGTGATGGCAGACCAGCGAGTCCATACCGAGATCGCCGCACTGCGCAGCAAGGACGACTCCCTCGACACCGACGCTGCCGCTGCCCTGGTCACGGCCCGCGGCGCGGGGGCACACAGCTGGCGCATGTTTCAGCTCGCATTCGTGCTGCTGCAGCTCCCAGCGCTGTGCGACCCTGCCCACAAGCACCGGTCGCGCCCCACTCTGGCGCAGGTCGAGCTGTTGTTCTTTCCCACCGGTGGCGGCAAAACTGAGGCCTATCTCGGCCTGGCGGCGTTCACGTTCGCGATCAGGCGGCTGCAGGGCGTAGTCAGCTCGGCGGATGGGCCTCTCGACGGCGGCTCCGGTCTGGCGGTGCTGATGCGCTACACGCTGCGTCTGCTCACCGCCCAGCAGTTCCAGCGGGCGTCCACCATGGTGTGTGCGGCGGAACTCGCGCGACGCGAACGGCCTGACTTGTGGGGCGACGAGCCCTTCCGGATCGGCCTGTGGGTGGGGACGAACGTCTCGCCCAAGCGCGTAAAGGAGGCCGACGAGCAACTCCGGGCCGCGCTTGACAGCGGCTATGACCACGGTCTGACGGTGTTGCAGATCAGGCGCTGCCCGTGGTGCGGGGCCCCGATCAGCAAACAGGACGTCAAGGTCGACATGACCGTCGGTCGCGTCTACGTGTATTGCAGCGACCCCTTCGCCGAGTGCCCCTTCGCCCGCGGTGGAGCCGTCGACGAGGGTCTCCCGGTGCTCACCGTCGACGAGGAGATCTACCGCCTCGCGCCAGCGTTCGTCATCGCCACCGTCGACAAGTTCGCCCGGCTGGCTCGCGAAGGTGAGGCGGCGTCCCTGTTCGGTTACGTGAGCCGCAAGTGCGATCGGCACGGGTTCGTGCACCCTGACTTCCCGGGCTGCGACAGCGACCGCCACAACGCCAAGGGACCGCACCCCGCCGCACACGTGCGTCCGACCGGTCGGCTTCGCCCGCCCGACCTGATCATCCAGGACGAGTTGCACCTCATCACCGGCGCGCTAGGCACCACGGTTGGCCTGTTCGAGGTGGCCATCGACACTCTCACCGCCTGGGCCACCCTCGACGGGGCACCCTGCCAGCCCCTCATTGTGGCCTCCTCGGCCACAGTCCGGAATGCCTCCGACCAGGTCCGCAATCTGTACGGACGCCGCACGGCGATTTTCCCCCCGCAGGTTCTGGACGCCTCCGACACGTGGTTCTCGACCGAGGTGCCGATCTCGCCGCAGAGCCCGGGGCGCCGCTACGTCGGCGTATGCGCCTCTGGCGTGCGGCTCACCGCGGCAGAGATTCGCGTCGCTGAGGTCTTGATGGCCGGCGCTCAACTGCTGCTGGACCGCGACCCAGCTTCGGCAGACCCGTACTTGACGTTGGTGGCCTACTTCAATGCCACCCGCGAGTTGGCGGGCATGGCCCGGTACATGCAGGACGACATCCAGACCGGGCTAGCCCGGGGACGCCGTTGGTCCAAGTTGCCGCGCCGCTCAGGCACCGGGTTCGGATCGCTGACTGTTGCCGAGCTCACCTCTCGGGTGGCCAGTTCTGCCATCACCAGCACCCTTGACCAGCTTGCCATCCCGTTTGACCCCGACTACGACACCAACGATGCCAGGGCCGCCCGGATCGCCGCCCTCAACGAGGGCCGGAGCGTGGAGGGAAGATCCCAGATTCCTTTCGACGCCATTTTGGCGACCTCGATGTTGCAGGTGGGCGTGGACGTGCCGCGGTTGGGGTTGATGCTGCTGGTGGGGCAGCCCAAGAACACCGCCGAGTACATTCAGGCGTCCTCGCGGGTGGGTCGCACCGCCGACGGCCCCGGACTCGTCGTCACGTTGGGCAACTGGGCACGGCCCCGTGACCTCGCCCACTTCGAGCAGTTCCGGCACTACCACGAGACGTTCTACTCCCAGGTGGAAGCCCTGTCGGTCACCCCGTTCTCCGAGACATCGATCGAACGCGGCATGGACGGCGTCCTGGTCAGCGCCGCACGCGTCATCTCAGGAAACCGGGGGAGTGAGGGGCTATCGCCGGAGAAGGGGGCGGCGAAGGTGGACGCGGAGTCGGCCCTGCTCGCCTCCCTCGTCGCTCGGCTGACGGCACGGGGACTGGCGGCATCAGGCGAAGATTACGCAAAGCGGATCCGCTTGCGGCTCGACAGTCGGGTCGAGCATTGGAAGAACCGCAGGAAGGCGTTGCTGCAGCAGGGCCGGACGCTGGTTTACGAACGTGCCCTCACGGGCAGCGAGCAGGGTCCGCTAATGATCGGAGCTGAAGCCAGCACCCGCAAGGATCTTGCCGAAGGGGCACCGTTCATCGTCCCGAACTCGATGCGCGAGGTGCAGCCCGAGATCAACCTGCTCGTCTCGCCCGACCCCCGCAAGCTGTTCCTCAAACCCGCGGACAACCAGCCCGACTGGGTCTTCCCCACGCAGGACGAGGACTGATATGACGACGACGTGGCTCACTGGCGGGAACGCGCTCGACCCTTTGGGGGACGCTGATGCGCTCAAGGATCAAGGCGTAAAGAAGAACTACGCGAAGGTTGGCTCCGGCCGACCCTCCTCGCTGCTCTACACCTACGGTCCTGGCTCGGTGATGGACCTGCCGCACTTCACCATCATGCCCAGCGGGTTCGATGCGTGGGAGAAGATCTGGAAGCGGCGCGACGGCGTCCCGGCGATTCATGCCCCGCGGCTGCTCCAGGCCGTCCGGGTGCAACTCGGGGCGCAAGTTGACCAGATCCGTCCCTTCCCACACCAACCTGACGCGGGCGCGTTCTCCGACGAGGGTCGCGATCTCGGCGTCCCCGCAATCGTGTTCCCCCAGTGGCTGCGTTGCACTGGCTGCAACCGCCTCGCCCCACTTAGCCTGTTGGAGTACCGCAACACCCACCCCTACCGTCCCGACGAGGCCCGATTCGAGCACGTCGGGTGCCCCGGCTTCGGCAAGGGAAACAAGGGCGGCGGCAAGCGGAGATCGCTCGCTCTGCCGGCACGGTACCTGCTCGCCTGCACCAACGGTCACCTGGACGAGTTCCCTTACGACCGGTGGGTTCATCGCGGCGGCACCTGCCCCCAAGCCGAGGTTGCGCACCTGAAGATGATCGAGAGCACCGCTGGCCGCGGGGCGTCCGCCATAATCGAATGTGCTTCGTGCGGCGCCCACCGCGGTATGAATGAGGCCCAAGGGACGGCTGGCAAAGCAAAGTTGCCCCAATGCCGGGGACGTTTCCCCCATCTGGACGCCTTCGCCCCCGGTGGTTGTGACGCGCCTGTGAGTCTTATGCTGATCGGCGCCTCGAACCTGTGGTTCCCAGTCCTGCAGTCGGTGATCGTGATGCCGATGGACGCCGGCGAGCGCAAGCAGGACTTCGCCGACCAGTTGCGAGTGGCCCTCGGCGACAAACTCGCCAAGTACGCCCACGATCTGGGCATGGTCCGCGACCTACTTGAGGGCAAGCTGGACGTGACCAACACCGAAGACACACAGCTGCGCCAAGCGGTGGACATGGCATTGGCGTCAAGGGCCGCGAGCGTGGATCCCGAAGAGCAGCGGTCCTGGTCACCGACCGACCTGCTCGTCCCGGAGTGGAACTATCTGAAGCTGGACGCCGCCGGCGAGCACCACGAGGATCCCGTCAGCGGCCTGACCGTCAGCAATCGCCGTGTCGACCCGGTGATGCCCGCCGCCGTCAGCCGCGTTCTCGCCGTCGAGAAGCTGCGGGAGGCAACCGCTCTGATCGGGTTCACACGCATCGACGAGATGGACCGCGTTCTCGACCTGCCATCGCGACGGGCACCACTGGCAACCGCTGACCCTACCTGGGTGGTCGGCACCGAGAACCGGGGCGAGGGTGTCTTCCTGGAGCTGGACGAGACAGCCGTAGCCGCCTGGGAGGAGCGCGTCGAGCGATCCGGACTCTGGGCGGCCCATCGCGCGGCCCACAAGCGGAACTTCGAGAACCGAATGTCCGAAACCTCCACCAACGTCGACCACGAGACCCGATTTCCACCGCCGCGCTACTGGATGGTTCACACGCTCGCGCACGTGCTACTGCGGGAGATGGCGATGTCATCCGGCTATGGGGCGGCGAGCATATCCGAACGCATCTACGCATGGAAAGCAGAGACCGGACGCCCGCCCGCCGCTGGCCTGTTGCTGCTCACCACTTCGTCGGACAGCGACGGCACCCTGGGCGGGCTCGTTCAGCTCAGCGAACCCCAGCGGTTGCGCCGGGCTGTCGACAACGCCCTACGAAGGGCGGGACGGTGCTCTTCGGATCCGGTTTGCGCCTACCGGACGCCGACCGAACCCGAGGACTTCCTGCACGGCGCCGCCTGCCACTGCTGCACCATGGCGTCCGAGACGTCGTGCGAGCGGGCGAACCGCTTCCTCGACCGCCGCTTCCTCGTGCCGCTGCCCGGACCGTTCGCCGACCTCGCCTTCTTCCAGGCGCAGACGTGAGCGAGGACGCCTTCCGACGGCTCGGGGAGTTTCTGACCGGGACTGAGGCCGACCAGCTGGCTGAACTCTACGGCGAAGGGCTGACCCTCACTCAGGCGCTGCAGACGGTCTCGGCCTCTCGACGACAGGACGTGCGGTCGCAGCTTGAAGCCGCTGGTGTTGTGCCCGGAAGCCCCGTCGCAGTGCCGGTCCTGCGGGCGGTACAGGGCGCCAACGCGCGCCGGACCTCAATCGACCCCGTCTGGACCCTGCCCGGCTACCTTGCCGACTACGGCACCCTCACCACCTCACTGAAGGAACTGGTGTTGTCCGCCAGGCACGCGGTGACTTGCTCGACCTTCAACTTCCAGAAATCATCGGCGCTGTGGGAGGCCCTGCGTGAAGTCTCCTTGCGGGGCACCGTTGACGTCCGCGTGTACATGGACGCGAACGCTGCCCGAGGCGGACCAGTCTGGGCGAACACCCCGACCTGCGAAGAAGTCGGGGCCCAACTTGCCGGGGCAAAGGTGTTCCGAACCACAGAACCCGACGGCAAGCCGGTCCGGAACCACGCCAAGCTCGTTGCCGTCGACCACCAGTTCCTCATCGTCACCAGCGCCAACTTCTCCAAGAGCGCAGAAGAGCGCAACATCGAACTCGGACTCCGCGTCCAGTCTCGCTCGCTCGCCGAATTGGTGGAGCGCCAACTCCTGGACGCCGAGGCGGTCCTCTACGAGCGGGTGCAGCCCAGTAGGAGCACGGAAGGCGATGGGTAGGCCGCTTCCCCAATCGAAGCTACTGTAATGCCCAACGACAACGGCAGTTGGGAGGGCGACCGGTGAAGGTCGACTGCGCCGGCGTGTCAAGCGAGCAGTGGCGGCACTCTCCGCCCGGCCTGTCATTGGAAGTAAGTCAAAATTCTGCGGTGGCTTCGCGATCGAGCAATGGCGGCACGCGCTGCTGTCAGTCACGACTGCATCAATGCAGGTGAAAGGCGAGGATGGAGATCGTGGGTAGCCGATCTTGGTTTGAAGTGGTCGAACAGTTCTCTGGCGTTATCCGGGGGTGGGAACAGCGGATCCACGAGGTCAACAATGAGGCAACGGAGACGGGCGCTCATCCGAATGAACCAGAGCCTGGCAGCGAAATGGCACTAGACAAGGAGGAGATGTTCTATTACTTCGCGGCCGTCTGGAATGCGCTCGCTCAGTCGGTTGATCACCTTGGGGCGGTGGTGGATCTGATCGTGTCGCGTCCTGAGCTTCGCGTCTTCGCGTACCCCAGTCTCCTCCGCACCGCCTTGCTCGGCTCTGCCGAGGCTGTTTGGCTCATGGGTCCACGCGAACGCAGCGTGCGCACAGGTCGCGCACACCTTCTGTCCGCTGAGGAGTTGCGCCACCATGCAGCCTTCCTGAACGACGACCCCGAAGAGAGGGGCAATCCGGCAGGAGGAGCTGCTGTCTTCAAACAACGACGCGACCAGGAGTTGGCCATCCTCGCTCGAACCGGATTCAACGAAAAGTATGAGGCGACGGCGATCATCCGTGAAGCAGGCGCCCATGTCGAGCAGATCATGAATGTGCCGCAGGGCACGAGCCGTTGGTACGTAAGTCAGTGGCGGATGATGAGTGCTCAGGCCCATGGCCGAACTTGGGACAAGCGCTACCGAGCGGGCTATGAGGCCGGCGTGTACAACGGAGAACAACGTGTCTCGGTCAGCCGCGGAACGGTTGAGACCCTTGGTCAGTGGATGAGTGCCTCCGTGGCTGTCACAGCTGCCGCCTGGAGCCTCTTCGACGACGGTCGCAGATCTGCCCAATCGAGGGCACAAGCCTCAAGCCCCGGACCACATGCGAACTCAGGCTAATGCGGATCCGGGGAACCAGCTGGGTACGCTTAAACCATGACCGGCTTGCCACGAGACATCCTCTTCAGCTTGGTTGGAGTCGTGCTCACGGTGGTCAGCAGCTTTCTGCTGCTCATGACGGAACCAGCTCAACGATCCCTCAGACGCTGGTTGTTGGCCCGTGGCCCTGGACCGATCACAGTTAGCGTAACCACGAAATATGAGTCCATCTGGGCGGGACACCCGCAGGCATGGATAGGTCAGAGCTTCTACGTTCCGCGAGCAGAGCTCAGTCGCCAGCCACCCGGAACGCTCGCTGAGTGGCCCGATTGGATTCGATCACAGGGTGGCGCCGCGGAAGGAGAACTACTCCTACTGGTGACCTTGGTTTGCGACGCAGACACGACTGTCGTCGTGAGACCGCCGCTCCTCGACGTCGAGCGAAAGGACATCGGACCTGCGGCAACCAAGCTGATGTGGCAACCACAAGGTGGTCCCACAATCATGCCGACCGTCCGCTTCGAGGTGCGCTTGGGTTTGGGCCTCTCCCAGCCCGACGCAATGGACGCTGCAGACGGCTCGACTCCGTTGAGCTGGGCCATGACGCGAGGGGACGCCCAACAGTTCCTCATCCGGGCCATCCCAGACTGGCCGGGAGTCTATTCATGGTCACTTCACCTGCCCCTGGTGGTCGGCGGACGAGAGGTGATCCGAAAGGTGGACGACGACGGATCCCCCTTCCAAACCGCGAAGGTGCCCGAAAGCCAAGCCGCCTTCTTCTGGGCAGGCGGCGATTGGCACGAACCAGTGCCGCCTCATTTCGCCTAGCTCCAGTTCGAGAATCCTCCAGTCATGAGCAAGTCCGATCCCCCGGGCTGAGATGGTGATGAGACGCCGAGGGTGGTGATCAACAGGCCGGGCCACATCGGTTTGTGCGCTTCTCACGCGAACTGAACGCAGCGCGCGGCGCCCCGACGTGCTGCAGCATTTAGTTCTTCGGAGGGCGAGCTCCTTGGTGAGTCCGATCGAGGCCGTTGTTGCCGGTCGTCGCGACTCGGTCCCTTGGGGCAATCAGCCAGCCAATGACGCCTGTCTGGCCCTGCGAGGCTTCCTCGCCCATGCGGTGGTCACTTCAAACACCTGGTCGACCTCCTCGGGGCACACGCGCAGGATGCGGCGGCCCAGGCGATAGCCGGTGAGCTTGCCGTCCGAGATGAGCCTGCGAATGGTGTCGACGCTGACCCCGAGTCGGTTGGCCGCGTCCTGAAGTGATTCGAGTTGCAGTGTCTTGCTGGGGGATGCCGGTGAGGGCTTGGGTGTGCTCATACCTAGCCCAAGCCACTCTATTGCGGCAGATGGACAGATCGTCGCGGTACCGTGAACAGGTGCCAGCAAGTCTGGTGTGAGTTGGTGGTTCCCGACCGCTGCTCAATGCTTGGTTGCACCTTCGTAGGACACGGTCGACGTCCGATTCGCGAAGACGCTATTGCACGTATATTGCACGCCTAGCGTCTAACCATCGATTAGTCGAGCGTTCTCCCTTGTGAATCGATGGTGTTTGTGGCAACGGCACCGGCTTCCTAAACCTTGTGTCGCAGGTTCGATTCCTGCTGGGGCCGCCAATAAAAACACTAGTCAGATGATGGTTGCCGGTTGAGTAAGGTGGCCATGTCGGCGGCAGGCATCCTTGCGAGGCCCTACGAATGGCTGTTTCCAG
>NZ_JAYFPT010000080.1:0-6358 GCF_034927565.1 Propionicimonas sp. | reverse complement strand
GCGAGGTAGGTGAGCAGCTTGGTGCCGCGGTCGGCCGGGATGTGGTGGTGCAGCAGATGCGGCCGCTCATCAATGAAGGACGTCGTGGTGTGCCCGGCCAGGAAGTCGGGGTCGGAGATCACCGCCTCCAGGAACGGGATGTTCGTCGACACCCCCCGCACCCGGAACTCGGTCAGCGCCCGGTACGCCCGCCGCGCCGCCGAGCGCAGATCGGTCGCCCGGCAGGTGAGCTTGACCAGCATGGAGTCGAAATGCGCCCCGACCGACGCACCGGCGTAGACCACGCCGCCGTCCAGCCGTACTCCGGCGCCACCCGGGGTGCGGTAGACCGAGATCGTCCCGGTGTCCGGACGGAAGCCGTTGGCCGGATCCTCGGTGGTCACCCGGCACTGCAGCGCGGCGCCCCGGGTGCGGATCGCGTCCTGGCGCAGGCCGAGCTGCTCCAGGGTTTCGCCGGCGGCGATCCGCAGCTGGGAGGAGACCAGGTCGACGTCGGTCACCTCCTCGGTGACGGTGTGCTCCACCTGGATCCGCGGGTTCATCTCGATGAAGACGTACCGGCCGTCCTCACCCAGCAGGAACTCCACCGTGCCGGCGTTGACGTACTTGATGTGGCGGGCGAAGGCCACCGCATCGGCACACATCCGCACCCGCAACTCCGGGTCGAGATTGGGCGCCGGAGCGATCTCGACCACCTTCTGGTGACGCCGCTGCACCGAACAGTCCCGCTCGAACAGGTGGATCACCTCACCGGTGGCATCGCCCAGGATCTGCACCTCGACATGCCGCGGCCGGATCACCGCCTGTTCGAGGTACATCCGGGCGTCGCCGAAGGCGGCGTCCGCCTCCCGCATCGCCTCGGCCAGCGCGGCCGGCAGCCGCTCCGGGTCGTCCACCCGGCGCATCCCACGGCCACCGCCTCCCGACACCGCCTTCACGAACAACGGGAAACCGACCTCCGCGGCGGCGGCGATCAGGGTCTCCGGGTCACTGGACGGATCGGTGCCGGCCAGCGTGGGCAGCCCGGCCTCCCGGGCCGCGGCGATCGCCCGGGCCTTGTTGCCGGTCAGTTCGAGCACCTCGTGCCGCGGACCGATGAACGCGATCCCGGCAGCCTCGCAGGCCTGGGCGAGATCGGGGTTCTCCGACAGGAAGCCGTAGCCGGGATAGATCGCGTCCGCCTCGGCGTACCGGGCGGCGGCGATGATCCCGTCCACATCAAGGAAGGCGCGGACCGGGTGACCCTGCTCGCCGATCTGGTACGACTCGTCGGCTTTCAGCCGGTACTCCGCATGCCGGTCCTCGTACGGGAAGACCGCCACCGTCGAGACGCCGAGCTCAGTGGCTGCGCGAAAGGCGCGGACGGCGATCTCACCACGGTTGGCGACCAGGATCTTGCGGAACACGGCGAACTCCTCCTCCAGAGACCTCGCCAGCCTACAAAGGCGTACCACCGGTCCGACAGGGGACGCGCGCCGGTTCTGGACGGCGTCGCCCCGCAGCCGACGCTGCTGCTACGGCAGCGCTGCCGACCAGGCCTCACTCACCTCGGCCGCCCGGCTGTGACCTGCCTTCCGGCCTGCCCGCAGTGCCGCATCCCGCCGGCCCGGATCGGTGACGTTCGCGCCGATCAGCGCACGGTCGGTGACGTCCGGTTCGATCAGGACCACCCGCGAACTTCGGCCCAGCACCCTGGCCTGTTCGGACGGGCGCCGGTGCCGGCGTAGCGCGTAGCTCACCGGCGCGATCGCCAGCACCGTCCCACAACCGTCGGCCAGGTCGAGGTTGGCCGGGGAGCGCAGCGCGCCGTCGAAATGCGGCCGGCCGTCGACCATGACGGGCGGGAACACCCCCGGCATTGCGGTGCTGGCCGCCACCGCCCGTTCCAGCGGAACCCCCGCGTCGGCAGTGAACCAGGCCGACCGGCCGGTCAGCAGATCGGTTGCGGTCACCACCAGGGCGGCCGGCCAGGCACTGCCGATCAAGCCCGGGGACACGGTGTCGACCCAGGCCTCGGCGCGGTCGGTGCTCCACCGGGCCAGTTCCCGCCTGCCCAGCCAGAGCACGGCGTGTCGGCGGCTCGGCCACACCTGTGCTGCCGCCAGCCGGGCCAGCGTCAGCGGACCGACCCGGGCGTCGATCGGCAGCTCCCACAGCAGCGCGCGGGTCTGGGCCAACGACCGTCCCAGGCCCAGGTGTGCAGCCAGCAGCGAGCCGGCAGACGTCCCCAGCAGCCGGTCGGCACCGGTCACCTCGACCCCGGCGTCAGCCAGGCCGAGCAGCACTCCCAACTGCCAGGCCGCACCGGTCACCGCCCCACTGCCCAGGCAGAGCACCCGTTCGTCCATGCTCCCATTCTCGTCCGCCGGGGCGGTCGGGGCCCGGCAGGTGTCGTCCGCGGACCATCGCGGCGCGGCTCGGTATCGTGGGCGGCATGTCCCTGCCCGCCTCCGATGCGCTCAGCGGGCTGGTCGACGGCTACCGTCACCACCCGGCGCTCGGCGGTTTCGACGAGTTGCTGGGCAGCGACGGCGTCCGTCCGCACCAGCAGCCCGTGGCGGACACGATCGAGGCCCTGGGGCTGGGCGGACTGCTTGCCGCCCGCGCCGAAGCCCGTGGTTTCGTGCTCGACGAGGGGGTGGAGCACGGCACCTCCGACGGCCCCCGGCCGTGGAATCTCGACCCGCTGCCGCTGGTGCTCGACCCGGCGGAGTGGCGCCACCTGGAGCGCGGGCTCACCCAGCGCGCCCAGTTGCTCGACCTCGTGCTGCGCGACCTGTACACCGATCGCACCCTGCTGCGCCGGGGCGTCCTCCCGGCCGCCGCCGTCCTGAGCCATCCCGGCTTCACCCGCCAGGCCGATCACCTCGACAGCACCGGACGCCAGTTGCTGCTCACCGCCACCGATCTGGGACGGGATCCGGCCGGGGCGTGGCGGGTGATCTCCGACCGCACCCAGTCGCCGGTCGGGGCTGGCTACGCCATGGTGACCCGGCGGATCGTCTCCCGGGTGATGGCTGGCCTGCACCGCAGCAGCGACCTCGCTCGGCTGCGCGGCTTCTTCCACACCATGACAGCCGCCCTCGCCGACGCGGCACCGACTGCCGCCGAGACCCCGCGCGTGGTGGTCTTCGCCCCCGGCACTGCCAGCGACCACGCCTTCGACACCAGCTTCCTGGCCACCATGCTGGGCTTCGTCGTGGCCGAGGCCGACGACCTGGTCACCAGCCAGGGCCGGCTCTGGCTGCGGGCCGGCGATCGACTCGAACCGGTGGACGTGCTGCTCCGCCGGGTGCCGGCGACGCTGAGCGACCCGCTGGAGTTCCGGGGCGACTCCCAGTTCGGGGTGGCCGGGCTGGTCGAGGCGGCCCGGACCGGCCAGGTCAGGATGGCGAATCCGGTCGGCGCCGGAGTGCTGGACAATCCGGCGTTGATCGCCCACCTGGAGCCGATCGCCCAGGCACTGCTCGGCGAGTCCCCGCTGCTCGACTCCCCGGCCACCTGGTGGTGCGGTGACCCGGCCGCGCTCTCGCATGTCACGGCCAATCTCGACCGGCTGGTGCTCAAACCGCTGGCCCGCGGGCGCGCCGAGGTGCGCTACGGCTGGGAACTGAGCAGCAGCGAGCGGACGGACCTGCTCGCCAGGCTGCGGGCCGAGCCGTGGAGCTGGTGCGGCCAGGAGCCCCTCGAGCTCTCGACCACGCCGGTGGTGACCGGGCGAGGCCTGGAACCCCGCCGGTTCATGCTGCGTGCCTTCGGCGTCGCCGCCGACAATGAGTACACCTTTCTGCCCGGTGGCCTGGGACGGGTGGCCGGCTCGGTGCGCCAGCACACCATCTCCAGCTCGACGGGGGCGCTGGCCAAGGACGTCTGGCTGCCGTCCAGCGCGCTGCCGGGCCGCAGCCGGTCGACGGCCCGGCTGCGGCTGGCGGTGCCGGCCACCGTCCGTCCGTCGCAGGTCTCTCCCCGGGTGGCCGGCACCCTGCTGGCGATCGGACGCCATGCCGAACGCGCCGAGGCCACAGCGCGCCTGCTGAAGGTCGCCGACGACCTCACCGAGGACTACTCCAGCCGTCCGGGGACGCCGGGCTCGGCGGCGATGATCGTCCTGACCGATGCGCTGGCCACCATCACCGGCATCGCCCCCGGCTACGGCGAAGCGCCGGTGGACTACCTGCGCCGGGCCACCCTCGACCCGGCGCTGCCCGGCGGCGTGGCCTACAGCGCCGGCGTCCTCACCGACCGGGCTCAGCAGGTGCGCGACCTGCTCAGTGTGGACAGCTGGAGTGTCTTCGCCCGGCTGGAGAACACGCTGGCCGTCGTGCCGGACGCCGATACCCAGTTGCAGCCGCTGCTGGACGACGTCCTGGAGTCGCTGCTGGCCTACAGCGGGATCATGGCGCAGTCGATGGTGCGGGACTCGTCCTGGGCCTTCCTGGACGCCGGCGGCCGGCTCGAACGCGCCCAGCACACGCTCAAACTGCTGCGCGCCACCCTGCTGCGCACCGATCCGCCCGAAACCGCCGACCTGGTCGGCGAGGCGGTGCTGCGAGCGTGCGAGAGCATCATCACCCACCGGCGCCGCGCGGCCACCGGCACCGGCCCCCGCGAGGCCAGGGAGTCGGCCTTCCAGCTCCTGGTGCAGGACGACAGCAACCCGCGCTCGATTGCCCACCAGCTCACTGCCGCCGCAGCCGGCCTCCGGCTGGTCGGGGACGAATTGCTGGCCGCCCGGGCCGAGGCGCTGCACGACCGGCTGGACGGGCTGCCCCCGGCCAGCGGTTCTGGCGCCGGGGCGGAGCCGCTCGCCTGGTTCGCCGAGCTGGCGGCCGACCTGGACGCCCTTGAGGAGCGGATCGCCGACCGGCACTTCGTCCGGCAGGCCACCCGGCGTTCGGCCGAGCCGGTTGCGACCCGCTGGACGCCGGGGGCCTGATGAGCGTGCAGCTGTACGGCCGGCGCCGCTACCGGGTGGTGCACCTCACCCGCTACTCCTACGACGGTGTGGTGGAGGCGGTCTACAACCGCGCTCTGCTGCATCCTCGCACCACTGACCGGCAGACGGTGCTGGACAGCAGCCTGGAGATCACCCCGGAGCCGCAGCTGGTCAGCGACCACCTCGACTACTTCGGCAACCACTCGACCTACGTGGAGGGACGCCGCCCGGTCGAGGGCCAGGGCGACGGCAGCACCCGGCTGACGGTGACCTGCCGGAGCACCGTCGAGGTGGACCGGCAGCCGCCCGACCTGGCCGAACTCGACCGGCTGAGCGTCGCCGAGGCGGCCGCCGTCCTCGCCCGGGAGGCGGACCCGTGTCTGCTGGCCGACTTCACCCTGCCCTCGCCGCTGATCGGGCTGACCGACGCCGTCGGTAGGTATGCCGCCGGCATCCTGGCGCCCGGGCGGCCGCTCGGCCAGGCACTGCAGGCGCTCGTCGACGCGATCTTCGCCGACTTCCGCTACGCCGCCGGGACCACGTCGGTACTGACCACCCTGGACGAGTTGCTGGCTCTGCGCCAAGGGGTCTGCCAGGACTTCGCGCACCTGGCGGTCGGCTGCCTGCGTGCGGCCGGCCTGCCCGCCCGCTATGTCAGCGGCTACCTGGAGACCGAGCCGCCACCCGGGACGCCGAAACTGCAGGGGGCCGACGCCTCCCACGCCTGGGCGGCGGTGCTCACCCCGTCCCTGGGCTGGCTGGAGCTCGACCCGACGAACGCGCAGTGGGTGGACTCGCGCTACGTCGTCACGGCATGGGGACGCGATTTCACCGACGTCTCGCCGCTGCGCGGTGTGGTCTCCACCGAGGCGACGAACTCCGACCTCCAGGTCGAGGTGGACGTCGTCCCGCTCCGGGCCGACTGAGCACCGAGCCGGCCACCATCCGCCGTTCCGGGCCTGGGTTGCAGGATCTGCTGTGTATGTCGCGATTCTGCGCCTCGATGTTGCTGGCGACACCAAAAGGCCGATTGCGCAGCATCGAGGTGCAGGATTACGACACCCTGGTGACAACTGACGGGCTAACCGACTCCCGCAACTAGGCGACCACCAGGTCCTGGTACTCCGGGTGCAGCTTGGTCCAGCTCGCCACGAACGGGCAGACCGGGCGGATCCTCCACTCACCGGCGGCCCGGACGGTGTCGAACCCGTACTGCACCAGCCGTCCGGCGATCCCGGTGCTGCGGTGCGCGGGCTCGACCCAGGTGTGGTCGAACTCGGCGATACCGTCGGAGAGCACATAGGTGACCTCGCCGGCGAACTCGTCGTCCACCCAGGCTTCGAACCGGCTCTGGTCGGTGTTGTGGCGGAACTCCTCGGTCATGGTGCCTCCTCGTCACGCGACCCAACCCCGCTCGGCATC
>NZ_JAYFPT010000019.1:0-23160 GCF_034927565.1 Propionicimonas sp. | reverse complement strand
CTGATCGTGGCAGGGCTCGGCGGTGCGTTGGTTGCTGGGCTGGCGATCCCCCTCACCTCGCTGCTCGCCGACTCCGGCGAACAGGCAGTCGAGTCGCTGGAGTCGCTCCCGGTTGACCTTGAGACGCCACCCATGGCCGAGCGGTCCCGGCTGCTCAACGCCGACGGCTCGGTGCTCACCTATTTCTACGACGAGAACCGGTACTACGTCGGTCTGGACAAGGTCTCGGCCATCATGCAGAAGGCCATGGTGGCGATCGAGGATCACCGGTTCTACGAACATGGCCCGATCGATCTGCAGGGCACGCTGCGCGCGCTGGTGAGCACCTCCCAGGGCGTCACCCAGGGGGCGTCCAGCATCACCCAGCAGTACGTCCGGCTGGTGCTGGTCGATGCCGCCGAGCGCGCCGGGGACGAGCGCGCCCGCACCCTGGCGACCGAGAACACGATTGCCCGCAAGGTGCGCGAGCTGCGCTACGCCATGGCCCTGGAGCAGCGGCTGAGCAAGGACGAGATCCTCGAGCGCTACCTCAACATGTCGTACTTCGGCGACGGTGCCTACGGGGTGGAGGCGGCTGCCCGGCACTACTTCGGGGTCAGTGCCAAGGATCTCGACCTCCCGCAGGCGGCGATGCTCGCCGGACTGGTACGCAATCCAGTGAGCACCAATCCGGTCAGCCATCCCGAGTTCGGACTGTCCCGCCGGGCCGATGTGCTCAACCGGATGGCCGAACTCGGCATCGTCACCACCGACCAGGCCACTGCGGCCAAGCAGACCCCGTTCGATCCGAAGAAGGTGCGCGAGTACCGGCTGGGCTGTGCCAACGCCGAATTCCCGTTCATCTGCGACTACGCCTGGCGAACCCTGATGCTCACCAAGAGCCTGGGCGCCACCCCTGCCGAACGGAAACAGCGGGTGCTGCGTGGTGGCCTCACCATCCAGACCCGGATCGACCCCAAGGCGCAACGGAGGGCGGAGAAGGTGATTCGGGCGATGATCAGCCCGAAGGATCCGGTGGTCTCGGTGATCGTGATGCTGGAGCCGGGCACCGGTCAGATCGTGGCGATGGCGCAGAGCCGTCCGAAGATGGGCAAGAAGGACGGTCAGACCTTCTACAACTATGCGGTCAACCATGCGATGGGCGGCGCCGACGGCTACCAGGGCGGCTCCACCTTCAAGGCCTTCGTCGCCGCCGCCGCACTGGAGAACGGCATGGGCGCCTACGGCGTCTTCGACGCCAAGCAGCGGATGACCTTCGACGGCCAGACTTTCAAGAACTGCCAGGGCCCGTTCAAGCAGCGCAAGTGGACGGTGGTGAACGCCGGCGGGACCGGGAAGAACAACCTGTTCAGCGGGGTGAAGAACTCGGTGAACACCTACTTCGCCCAGCTCATCAAGGCGGTGGGGGTGTGCGAGGCGGTGAGGATGGCCAAGCGGCTGGGCCTGGAGATGTCGATGGGCTCCGACCTGGTGAAGAGGTACGGGTCGATCCCGTCCTTCACCCTGGGAGCCGTCGAGGTGACCCCGCTGTCGATGATCGAGGCCTACGGAACCTTCGCCAACCGCGGCGTGCACTGCGAGCCGGTGATCCTGAAGTCGATCAAGCTCCGGGACGGACAGCAGCTGGAGGTGCCCAGCGCGAACTGCAAGCGGGTGCTGTCGGCCGGGGTAGCGGACGCGATGAACCGCATCTTCCAGGGCCCCTACAACGGTGGCACCGCCACTCGCGCGAAGGTGCGCGGGGTGCAGATGGCGGGCAAGACCGGCACCGTGCCGGACAACAAGGCGATCTGGACGGTGGGGTACACCCCGGAACTCGTGGCGGCCGCGATGATCTCCTACGACAACAACAAGAAGTACCAGAAGTTCTGGAACCGGCGGCCGAGCTACCTGCGCTACACCACGCTCCCGAAGTCGGGAACCTACCTGACCGGCTTCTCCGGCGGGGACGCTGGCCAGCGCCTGCTCAAGCCGGCCTTCGCCGCGGCGATCAAGAAGTACGACCGGACCAGGTTCCACTCCCCACCCGAGTCGGTGCTGCGTGGGCAGTGGCGCGCCGTCCCGGCCTGCACCGGGATGAGCGTCCAGGCCTGCCGGTCACGGCTGGAGCGAGCCGGGTTCAGCAGCTACCTCGACGAGGTGGACTCTGCCGCGGCGAAGGGGACCGTCGTCGGTCTTGACCCGTCCGGGAAAGCGCCGAAGCTGAGTTCGATAGCCATCAAGGTGTCCAACGGCAAGAAGAAGGAGGAGCCGGACAAGCCGAAGCCCGACTCGGACAAGCCCGCCACCGAACCGCCGCGGCGTCCGCCCCGGCGCTGAGGCCCGGGGCACTGCCACCCTCAGTCCCGCCGGTGCAGGTAGCTGATCAGTTCCGAGCGCTTGTGGATGCCGAGTTTGCCGTAGATGTGCTGGATATGGGTGTTGACGGTGTAGGGCGAGATCACCAGCTTCTCGGCGACCGCGGCAGCGGTGTACCCCTGGCCGATCAGGCCCAGGATCTCGCGCTCCCGCTCGGACAGGCGGAACTCCTCGGCAACACAGCTGACGATGGTGGCCAGGGCGGACTCCGCCTGAGGGGTGCGGATCAACTCCTCGATCGCGTATTCCTGGCGCACCATCGAGATCACCAGCCCGGACATCAGCACCACCAGCAGCACAAAGGTGGGCCGCGTCAGGGTCTGGTGCAGGCCGGGTACCCGCTCGTAGAGCAGGGCTGTTCCGTTGCCCAGGCAGATGCCGAGCCGGATCGCGCCGCTGGAGAGCGCGAAGGCGGTCGCCGGTGGGGCATAGCCACGGAGGGTGAGGACGCCCATGTACGTCGTGATCAGGATCTCGAACAGCGAGGAGATCGCCAGCGCCAGCAGGAACGAGACCACATGGAGACGCTCGTCGGTCAGGTAGAGCACGCAGGCGACCACGCTGAACATCAGCAGCCATGGATAGACCCGGTAGGCCGAGCGCCGCTTCGGGCTCAGCCGCTGGCCCAGCGCGAAGAACAGGATCAGCGCGCCGCCGAGCAGGATGCCCACGGTGAAGCTGTCCTGCACAACGCCCAGCGCCTCCCAGGGCACGATCGCGACCGTGTAGTAACAGACGAAGGCAGCCGCGAACGAGATCACCGTGACGACGACCATGGTGCTGCGACCCTCGGTCGCCACCTTGGCCGGCAGCAGGGAGGGATAGCGGGCGTCCGGGAGGGCACGGACGTGAACGTGGAGCAGCAACCCCGACAGCAGCGGCAGCAGGCAGACGAAGGCAACGGCCGACCATCCCGGCAGCAGGTAGGTGGTGGCCACGACGCCCAGCAGGAAGCCGCCGTACATGGGTGCGACCCGTTGCAGGGTGAACCGTGCCCTGTGGCAAGCGAGCCGCTCGCCCCACAACACCCAGAGCACACCCGCGCAGGAGCCGATCACGAACGCAGACAGGTACGCGATCCACGGTGAGGCAACCATCATCCCCACCGACGCCAGGACGCCGGTGCCGAGCGCGCCGAGTCCCGCGGCCGACCACACCAGCGCCGGGGTCGCACCCAGGTGCCGTCTGGGACCGAGTTGGAACGCCAGCACCAGCGGCACGACGCCGGCGGCGGCGAGGGCGATCAGCCACGAGAAGGTGATCCGGTCGTCCAGCAGGAAGGTGTTCGGGAATGCGCTGGGAACGAACCACAGGCAGTAGTGCCATGCCAGCAGGGTGGTGAGGCCGAGGTACTTCGACCGGGGCCCCAGGACGACCCGGGACAGCGTGGTGTCGGACGCCCTGACGAGGGCTTCGTTCATGGCTCCTCTTCGAGTCGGGGCAGTGCCGCAGTACTGGTCGGGGGTGGGAACCGTGCGGCCGCCGGAGCGCCACATTGCGCGGCTGGCGTGGCCTTAGTGTCTCATCAATGACCAGGCCGCACCATCACAAGAACCTAACGAGTGGTGTCGGCTGAAAGTGGTGCTCTTGGGTTTCACCCCGATCTGGGGATGCTGGTGCGCTGCGGCTGACGAGACGCCCGGCGAGAGTGACGCTCGGGACGAGGACGTCCTGGTCACCTCTCTGCACTGACGGACGGGGGCCTGCACACACGCGAAGGAGTCTCAATGGCGAACTCGGCGAGCGACGAGAAGAGTTACTCAGACCTCAGTTCTGGGCGACGCTGGTTCCTGCTCATCCTGGCGAGCATCGGAAGCTCGATCATCTATGCACCCGCCTATCTGAAGGCGGTCTTCTACGACCCGCTGCAGAAAGCGCTCGGGGTCACCAACACCGAACTGGGCGCGGTCTTCGGCGCCTACGCGATCACCGCCCTGATCTGCTACCTGCCGTCCGGGATCCTCGCCGACAAGATCAGGATGCGCACCCTGTCCTCGGTCGGTTTCATCTCGACAGCGGTCCTGACCTTCTTCTACGCGATGCTGCCGAACCTGACAGTGCTCTACCTGATCTTCATTCTGATGGGCGTGACCACGATCCTGATCTGGTGGGGGGTCCGCTACAAGCTCGTCCGGCTGGTGTCCGAAGAGGACGCGTATCCCAAGCGGATCGGCCTGTCGTACGGGATCTACGGCGTGGCGGGGCTGCTGATCGGTCTGGTGTCGACGGCCATTGTCGCGATGGTGGGGGAGAACCTGAACCTGGGCGTCTCGATCTACCTGTACTTCCTGAGCGCGGTGATCCTGATCCTCGGCATCCTGTCGTGGCTGTTCATCCCGAAGTTCGCCGGCGAGATCAAGACCGAGGGCGGCTTCAGCCTGGTCGAGTTCACCCAGGCCTTCCGTGACCCGGTGGTGTGGATCGCAGCCATCTCCCTGTTCTTCGTCTACTTCTTCTACACCGGTGTCACCTACACCACCCCCTACATGACGGGCGTCCTCGGGGTCTCGCTGGCGGCCGCGACGGTCGTGGCCAACATCCGCAACTACGGCATCACGCTGCTCTCCGGCCCGATCTTCGGCTGGATCGCAGCCAAGACCCGGCCGTCGGTGACGATCGCGATCGGCTCCCTGGTCTTCGTCGCCGCCCTGCTGGTGATGATGTACCTGCCGACCGGACCGTCGGTGATGGTGATCGCCTGCGTGCTGGTGGTCCTGCTCGGCTTCATCGCCAACGGTGCCTTCGGCGTGGTCTCGGCACAACTGACCGAGGGCAAGGTGCCGCTGGGCTACTTCGGTGCGGCAACCGGCCTGCTGTCGGTGATCGGCTTCCTGCCCGACACCTTCTCCAGCACCTGGTTTGGCTCCATCATGGACGCGCAGACCGATGCCGCCGGAAACGTCGCGGCAAGCGCCTACCAGCAGATCTTCTGGATCCTGATCGGTGCCGCCGTGCTGGCGGCGGTGTTCTCGCTGGTGCTGTACCTCTACCTTCGCGCGACCCGGGCCCGGGCCGAGGCGAAGGCCGAGACCGTCCCCGTCGCCTAGGACGACGCGATGGTTGCCCAGAACACCCTGCCGGTCCTGGATCTGATCTCCCCGCAGATGCGGGCCGTGCTGGACAAGTCGGCCGAACTCGCACCGGACGCGTACGCCACCGATGCTGGCCTGGAGCAGTTGCGTCAGGCCTACGGCATCGAACGCCGCTTCTGGAACGAGGGCGGGCCGTCGATGGCGCTGACCATCGACGACACGGTTTGGACCCCGCACGGCCAGGTGGCGATCCGCTGCCACCTGCCGCGGCAGGGCGAAGGGTTGCCGGCCGTGCTCTACGTCCACGGCGGCGGCTGGGTTCTGGGCAACCTGGACACCCACGACCGGATCATGCGCGTTCTCGCCCGGGAATCGGGGATGGCGGTGGTCGGGATCGACTACGCGCTGTCGCCGGAGGCGAAGTTCCCGGTGGCGCTCGAGCAGTGCGCGGCGGTGGCGCGACACCTGCGTGACGCCGGCGAGCGGTACCACGTGGACGGTGCGCGGCTGGCGATGGCCGGCGACAGCGGCGGAGCCCAGCTGTGCCTGGCGACCACGCTGTGGCTGCGCGATCAGGCCGACGCCGGCGAGCAGGTCGTGGAGATCGGGGCGCTCGCGCTGTACTACGGGATGTACGGACTGCGGGACTCCGCCTCGCGCCGGCTGCTCGGCGGGCCCTGGGACGGCCTGACCGAGGCCGACCTCGACTACTACCTCGACTGCTACCTGGCAGACCGGGCCGAGGTGCGCAGCCCCTACGTCGACTGCCTGGCCGCCGACCTGAGCCGCGGGATCCCGCCGTGCTACCTGGCGGCCGCCGACCTCGACCCGCTGCGCGACGACACCGCTGCGTTGGCCGCCATGCTGCAGACCTACGGGGTGGTCCACGAGCACGAGGTGTTCCCGGGCGTGTTGCACGCCTTCCTGCACAACTCCCGGCTGCTGGACGCAGCCGCCCAGGCTCTCGCCAACGGCGCCCGCTTCCTGCGAGAAACCTTCGACAACCAACCCTGACAAGGAGATTCAGATGGATTTCAGGCTCAACGACGAGCAGCAACTGCTGGTCGAGAATGTCCGCGAACTGATGCAGCGGGAAAACTGGGAACCCTACTTCGCCGAGTGCGACAAGACCCACCAGTACCCCGAGCGGTGGGTGAAGGCGTTGTGTGACCTCGGCTTCGACCTCATCATGCTGCCCACCGAGCACGGCGGTCTCGACCTCGGCCTGGTCACGCTGACGGCGGTCTACGAGGAACTCGGACGCTGGGGTGCACCCACCTACGTCCTCTACCAGCTGCCGTGCTTCGACACGATCCTGCGCGAGGGCAAGCCGGCGCAGATCGAGAAGGTGCTGGCCTACGTCGGCACCGGCAAGCAGATCTGGAACTCGGCCTGCACCGAGCCCGGCGCCGGCTCGGATGTCGGCAGCCTGCAGACCACCTACACCCGCCGGGACGGCAGGATCTACCTCAACGGCCACAAGACCTTCATCACCTCCTCCGCGCACGTGCCCTACCTGGTCGTGATGGCCCGCAACGCCGACGACCCGAGCTGCTTCACCGAGTGGTTCCTCGACATGAGCCTGCCCGGGGTGCGGATCGAGCCGCTGGAGAAGCTCGGCCTGCGGATGGACAGTTGCTCCGACGTGTACCTCGACAACGTCGAACTGTCCGAACAGGACATCTTCGGCACCGAGGGCAACGGCTTCAACCGCGGCGTCAAGGACTTCGACTTCGAGCGCTTCCTGGTCGCTGCCAGCGACTACGGGGTGGCGTTGTCGGCCTTCGAGGACGCGGCCCGCTACGCGAACGTCCGGGTCCAGTTCGGCAAGCCGATCGGGCGCTTCCAGCTCAACCAGCTCAAGTTCGCCGAGATGGCGATCAAGGTCACCGCCATGAAGAACATGGTCTACGAGGCTGCCTGGCACTACGACAACGACGAGATGACCTCGGCCCAGGCCGCGATGTGCAAGTACTACTGCGTGAACGCCGCCTTCTCGGTGGTGGACGACGCGATGCAGGTGATGGGTGGTGTGGCGGTCGCCGGCGAGCACCGGCTGCAGCGGATCTGGCGCGACCTGCGGGTGGACCGGGTCAGTGGTGGCACCGACGAGATGATGATCCTCACCGTCGCCAAGGGCGTGCTGCGCAGCTACGCGAACCAGGGGTGACGACGATGCAGATCACAACCGAGAAGCCCAGCTTCGGCGTCCTGGACGACCTCAGGGTCGTCTACGCGGCGGTCGAACTGGCCGTTCCCAAGGCCTGCTGCCTGATGGCCGAGTGGGGCGCCGACGTGACCTGGCTGGAGAACACCGGAGCCGGCGACACGATCCGCGACACAGCCTGGATCAAGCAGGCCGAACGCCGCAACCAGCGCTCGGTGGCACTGGACTACTTCTGCGACGAGGGTCGCGAGGTGCTGCTGCGGATGCTGGCCGACGCCGACGTCTTCATCGAGTCGAGCAAGGGTGGAACCTGGGCCAAGAAGGGTCTGACCGACCAGGTGCTGTGGGAGATCAACCCGCGACTGGTCATCGTCCACGTGTCCGGCTACGGCCAGACCGGCGTCCCGGAGCGGGTCTCACGGGCGGCCTACGACTTGACCGTGATGGCCTACTCGGGCTACATGAGCCAGAACGGCACCCCCGCGCAGCCGATGAACCCCGGTCCGTACGCCGGCGACTACTTCAACACGCTGATGATCGTCAGCGCCACCCTGGCTGCCCTGCACAAGGTCGCCCGGACCGGACGCGGGGAGTCGATCGACGTCGCGATGTACGAGACCCTGCTCGCCATCGGCCAGTACTACCTGGTCGACTACCTGAACGCGGACGTGATCTGGCCCCGTCCGGGGGCCCGGAACCAGAACCTGTGCGCGATCGGGGAGTACCCCTGTGCCGACGGCTTCATCGGGCTCACCGTCTATGGCGTGGCGCAGAACAAGTACCTGCTGGAGACGATCGGGCTGGGTGAGCTGTGGGGCACCCCGGACTACCCGGAGGACTGCAGCGCGCTGTGGCTGTCCAGCCCGAAGGCGCAACTCATCGAGCAGAAGCTGGAGGAGTACCTGTCCACCCGCCGAGCCGCGGACGTCGAGCGTGACTTCTCGGCCCACCGGATCGCGGCCCAGAAGGTGATGGAGTTTCCCGACCTGGTCGCCGAGGAGCACCTCAGGGCCCGTGGCGTCTGGCAGGACTGGCAGACCGCCGACGGGGACACCTTCCACGGTCTGGGGGTCTTCCCCCGGTTCGGGCAGCACCCGGGCCAGGTCTGGCGACCGATGCCTGCCCAGGGTCAGGACAGTGCCGACGTGCTCGCCAGGATCGGCTATTCCCCCGACCAGATCGACCACCTCATCGAGGTCGGCGTCATCAAACAGTCCCGTTGAGGAAGGACGCTCCCATGCGCATCATCGCCTGTGTCAAAGCTGCCCCCGAGGACGCCGATATCGGCGTCAACCCTGACCGCTCTCTGGACTTCAGCAGGGCGCAGACAAAGATCGGCAGCTATGACCTGAACGCCGTCGAGGCGGCCCGCCAGGTTGCCGACCAGACCGGCGGTGAGGTGGTCGGGCTCAGCGTCGGTGGCGAGGCCCTGGCCAACTCCAAGCTTCGCAAGGACGTGCTGTCACGCGGCCTCGACAGCCTGACCGTGGTGGCCGGCGAACCGGACGCGGACAGCTTCCAGACCGCCAGCGCGCTGGCGGATGCGCTCGGGCACCTCGGTGACTACAACCTCGTCCTGCTCGGGGCAGGCAGTTCGGACCGCTACGCCCAGCAGGTCGGCAACCAGCTCGGCGCACTGCTCGGGCTGCCGACGCTGAACAACGTCAACCGGATCGCCGTCGAGGGCAACACGGCACGCGTGGAGCGGTTGCTGGAGGACGCCGTCCAGGTGGTCGAGGTCACCCTGCCCGCCGTCCTGAGCGTCACCCCGGCGATCAGCACCCCGCGGATCGCGGGAATGAAGGACATCCTCGCCGCTGGCCGCAAGCCGGTTACCGAGGTTGTGGCCACCATGCCGGGTGCCTCCACCCAGGTGGTGTCGGTGCTGGCTCCCGAGCAGGTCGACCGCAAGCGGACGGTCGTCGAGGGAGACCCCGCCGAGGTCGCCCAGCAACTCGCCCAGTTCCTCAAGAAGCTGTAAGGAGCCCTGACCATGAACGAAGTCTGGATCGTCGCCCACGACCGGGTCGGCGGGGAGGCCCTGGCCAGTTCTGCCCGGACGCTGGCCGGCCAGGTCAACGCGGTCAGCCTCGGTGCCGGGGGGCTGGCGGCCGCCGACCTCACCCTCACGATCGACACCGCGAGTTCGGCGGCCCCGGTCGAGGCCTACGCGACGGCGGTGGCGAACCTGCTGAGCGCTCGCGGCGCCACTGTGGTGCTGTTCGACGCCGGTACCCAGGGCCGACTCCTGGCGGGCCTGGTGGCCGCACAGCTGGGGGTCAGCCCGGTGAACGCCGCTGCCGTCGAGCTGGCTGACCGGCTGACCGTGCAGCGGCTCGCCTTCGGCGGGCTCGCTGTCGCCACCGAACAGATCACCTCACCGGTAGCGGTCCTGGTGATCGGGCCGGGTGTACTGCCGGCCACCGAGGTGGCCGGTGAAGGGGCGGTCGAGGCGGTGGCGGCCAGTCCCGCCGCTGGTCTCACCGTGGTGGAGCTCCGGCCCAAGGGCGGCGAGTCGGTCGACCTGGGCGCCGCGAAGCGGGTGGTCGGGGTCGGACGCGGTTTCGCCGCCGAAGCCGACCTGGAACTGGCCCGGGAACTCGCCGGACGGTTGGGGGCCGAGCTGGCCTGTAGCCGTCCGATCGCGGAGGGCGTCAACTGGATGCCTGCCGAGCGGTACCTCGGGGTCTCCGGGGCGACGATCAAGCCGGAGCTCTACCTGGCTGTCGGGATCTCGGGCCAGGTGCAGCATCTGGTCGGGGTGACCAACGCGAAGGTGATCGTCGCGGTCAACAAGGACAAGAACGCGCCGATCTTCAGCCACGCGGACTTCGGCGTGGTGGGGGATCTCTACCAGGTTCTGCCCGAGTTGCTCAAGGCCCTCTAGCAGGCACCGGTTCCAGGACAGGAGGTGGGTGGTGCCCGACATCGCGACGCACCTGACCACGGCCAGGTTGTGGGCATCGGCCTGCCGGCTGTTCGGGGATCGCCCCTTCCTCGTCCAGCTGGACGGTGACGGCCGGCGCAGCGAGTTCAGCTACCAGGAGTTCGCTGGGCTGATCCATCAAGCCGCCCGGGCCTTCGCCGCGGTCGGGGTCGGTCTCGGCGATCGGGTGGCGCTGCACTTGCGCAACAGCCCGGAGATGCTCACCGCCTTTTTCGGGCTGGCTGAGATCGGGGCGACTGCCGTCCCGCTGGGGCTGGCGGCCACTCCTGCCGAGCTGCGGCAGGCCTACCAGGCCAGCGGAGCTCGTTGGGCAGTGGTGGAAAGCAGCAGGCTGGATGTCCATCTGGCGTTGCGACGTCACGACAGTGTCGCCGCGGCCGGGTTGCTGGTCGTCCGGGACGCAGCGGCGACGCTGCCCGATGGCGTCCTGCGCTACGAGACGCTGTGCGCCGGGCAACCGGCCGAGCCGGTTCCCGACGTCCCGCTCAGCAGTCAGACGGTGGCCGAATTGCTCTACACCTCCGGCACCACGGCAGCTCCCAAGGGGGTCATGATCACCCACGCCAACCTGGCCTTCTCGGGGCACTACGGGGTGTGGCAGACCTCGTTGCGGCCCGAGGACCGGGTGTTCACCACGATGCCGGCCTGTCACTCCAACTTCCAGCTGGCCGCGCTGACGCCGGTGCTGGTCGCCGGAGCCACCCTGGTGATGACGGAGAAGTACTCGGCCAGCCAGTTCTGGGAGCAGGTACGCCAGGAGCGGGCCACCGTCGTGCAGTTGATCGCGATGATGGTACGTACCCTGCTGCTCCAGCCACCGAGCGCACGGGACGGGCAGCATGAGCTCCGCGAGGCGCTCTATTTCATGCCGCTCAGCACCAGCGAGAAGACCGACTTCGAACGGCGGTTCCGGCTCCGGCTGCTGAACTGCTACGGCTCCACCGAGTCCATTGGCTGGGCGGTCACCGACCCGCCGCAGGGAGAGCGGCGTTGGCCCTCGGTCGGCCGGGCGGGACTCGGTTACGAGGTGGGCATCTTCGACGCCGCCGGACGTGAGTTGCCACCGGGGCAGGTCGGCGAGTTCCGGATCAAGGGCACACCGGGGAGTTCGCTGATGCTGGGCTACTTCGACGACCCGGCTGCTACCGCGGCCACGCTCGACCCTCACGGCTGGCTGCGCACCCAGGACGAGGGCTATGCCGACGCCGATGGCTGGTTCTATTTCGTCGACCGATCGGTGAACCTGATCAAGCGGGCCGGGGAGAACGTGTCGGCCACCGAGGTGGAGTGCGTGCTCACCTCGCACCCGTCGATCGCCGAGGCCGCCGTGATCGGCGTCCCCGACCCGGTGCGCGACAAGGCGGTGAAGGCTTTCGTCAGGCTCTGCCCGGGGGAGAGCCTGACGATCGGGGAGATCGTCGACTACTGCCGCTCACTGCTTGCTCCGTTCAAGGTGCCCGAGTTGGTCGAGCTGGTGGACGACTTCCCCCGCACCCAGTCGATGAAGGTCGAGAAAAGACTGCTGCACTGACTCCCCGCATCGCCGCGGGATCAAGGAAACAGGAGGAGACAACCATGGGCAGGATCAAGACCGAGATGGTGGGCCAGACCTTTGGCCCGTTCGTCCGCGACTACAC
This sequence comes from Propionicimonas sp., assembly GCF_034927565.1. Taxonomy (GTDB): domain Bacteria; phylum Actinomycetota; class Actinomycetes; order Propionibacteriales; family Propionibacteriaceae; genus Propionicimonas. The sequence continues at coordinate 11,019 of NZ_JAYFPT010000019.1, read as the reverse complement.
CTTCCGCGATCTGGAACTGTTCGCGCTCGGCTGTGGTGCGGGGATCGACGGCAAACAGGATCTGATCTATCTCAACGAACACGACGAGCGCGAGCCTCGGTTGAAGGTGCTGCCGATGTTCGGGGCGATGCTGATCGTCGATTCCGAGGTCACCCGCACCATCGACTACGGCTACAACTATGCCGGTTCGCTGCACTGGGGCTTCGACATCCGGTTCCACCAGCCGATCACGAAGCTGAGCGACCGGGTCGAGACGAAGGTGAAGCTCGCCGGGCTGTACGACCGCGGCGAGGGGAAGGGCCTGCTCGCCCAGCACATCGGCGACAGCTACGACTCCGACGGCACCCTGCTGTTCACCAACGAATCCTGGGACTGCCTGATCTATGACGGTGGTTGGGGCGGCCCGGCCGCGCCGAAGGATGTCGTCGAGATGCCCGACCGGGCACCGGACGCGGAGGTGGTGGAAACCATCCCGTTCAACCAGGCGTTGATCTACCGGCTCTCCGGCGACTTCCACCCCCAGCACATCGACTGGGACTATGCAGCGGCCAACGGCGAACCCCGTCCGATCCTGCACGCGATCAGCTACGCCGGTGTGGTGATGCGGCACTTCATCAGCACCTACATTCCGGGCGAACCCGAACGACTCACCCGGTTCAAGACCCGGATCACCTCGCCGGTCCACCCCGGCTCGACGCTGACCACGCGGCTGTGGCAGGTCGGGGACCACGAGGCCCGGTTCGCGCTGGTGGACACCGACCATCCCGAAGCCAAGCCGCACCTCAACTGGGGCGTCATCGAATGGACGTAGCCGGTCAGCACGCGTCCGAGGTCAGGCACCTGATCGACGACGCGACGATGAACCGCTTTCTGGCGAAGATCGTCTTCTTCTCCAGCGGCGGGTCCTTCCTGGACGGGTATGTGCTGTCGATCATCGGGGTCGCGCTGGTCCAGCTCAGCAGTGCGCTGTCGCTGAGCGACGCCGAGGTCGCGGCCACCGGTGCGGCCGCACTGGCCGGCATCTTCTTCGGATCGCTGGCCGGCGGCCGACTCACTGACGCCCTCGGCCGGCGCACGATGTTCATCCTCGACGTGGTGGCGATCGGGCTGGCATCACTGGCGGCCTGCTTCGTCGCCGAAGCCTGGCAGTTGATCGCCCTGCGGCTGCTGCTGGGCTTCTTCATCGGAGCCGACTACCCGATCGCCACCTCGCTGATCGCGGAGTTCGCGCCGCGCCGGGAGCGTGCCGTGGCGATGGGGGTGGTGTCAGGATCCTGGTATCTCGGTGCCACCGCAGCCGCCTTCGTCGGCTTCGGCCTGTACTCGGTCACCGACGGCTGGCGCTGGATGCTGGGCAGCGCCCTCGTCCCGTGCGTGGTCCTGCTGATCGGTCGCCACGACATCCCCGAGTCGCCCCGCTGGCTTGCCCAGCGCGGACAGGTCGACAAGGCCCGGGAGGTGCTGAACAGGGTCTTCGGCGAAGGGGTCGAGTTGGAGGAGGAGGAACCGGTGCGTGCCGGTTTCGGCTCGGTGTTCCGGCAGGGCTATCTGGGACGGGTGGTGTACCTCGGTCTGCTGATCCTGTGTCAGGTGGTCCCGATGTACGCCATGTACACCTTCGGGCCCAGGATCATGGCAGCATTCAGCCTCGGCGAGGGCAGTCTTGCCATCCTCGGCGAGTCGGTGGTCAGCCTGTTCTTCCTGGTGGGGACCGTGCCGGCGATGTTCTGGCTGAACTCGCTGGGACGTCGTCCGCTGCTGATCGGCTCGCTGGCGTTGATGGCGGTGGGGCTGCTGATTCCCGGCCTGTGGCCGGAGGCGCACCTTGCGGTGATCATGATCGCCTTCGGGCTCTACGCCTTCTTCTCCGGTGGCCCCGGCATCCTGCAATGGCTCTACCCCAACGAGATGTTCCCCACCGAGGTGCGTGCCACGGCTGTCGGGGTGGCGATCGCGATCAGCCGGATCGGGGTGGTGGTCTCGACCTACGGGCTGCCGCTGTTCCTGGACGCCTACGGCATCGGGCCCACCATGCTGGCCGGTGCCGGGTTGCTGCTGGCGGCGCTGGTGCTGTCGGTGTTCATGGCTCCCGAGACTCGGGGGCTGACCCTGAGCGAGGCGAGTTCACTGTCGGAGAAAGGAAACTCACATGGCTGATTTCGACGCCATCGTGGTCGGCTCGGGGTGTGCCGGGCCCGCGGCCGCCTACGAACTGGCCAAGGCGGGCAGGAGCGTCCTGGTTGTCGAACGAGGGAATTACTGCGGTGCGAAGAACGTCTCGGGCGGGCGGCTCTACACCCACGCGCTGCGGGCCGTCTTCCCCGACTTCAAGGAGTCCGCACCGCTGGAGCGACGGATCGTCCGGGAGCGGATCTCGATGCTCAGTCCTGATGCGGCCACCACGCTCGACGTCTCGGACGAGTTGATGGCCGACGAGCGGTATGAGTCGTACTCGGTGCTGCGAGCCCGGTTCGACCCGTGGCTGGTCGGCCGGGCCGAGGAGGCCGGTGCCGAGTTCATCAACGGGATCGCGGTCGAGACCCTGCTCAAGCAGGACGGCCGGGTCACCGGGGTGCGGGCGGGCGAGGACGAGATCACCGCCGACATCGTGCTGCTGTGCGACGGGGTCAACTCGCTGCTGGTGCCACAGGCGGTCGGCGCCGACCGTCCGACGCCGCACGAGGTGGCGGTGGGCATCAAGCAGGTGATCGCATTGCCGGAGAAGGTGATCTCCGATCGTGCGCTGTGCGCCGACGGCGACGGCATGGCCTGGCTGTTCGTCGGTGACGCCACCCACGGCCGGGTGGGCGGGGGCTTCCTCTACACCAACCGGGACACCATCTCCATCGGGCTGGTGGCGACGGTTGCCGATCTGGTCGACGCCGAGACGCCGATCTACCAGATGCTCGAGGACTTCAAGAGACACCCGAGCCTGGCGCCGATCCTGGCCGGCGGGACGGTGGTCGAACACTCCGGTCATCTGGTCGCCGAGGGCGGGTACGACGCCATGCCGCCGCTGGTGGCCGATGGCGTCCTGCTGGCCGGGGAGTCGGCGATGATGTGCGTGAACGCCGGCTACACGGTGCGGGGCATGGACTTCGCGCTCGCCGCCGGGCAGCAGGCAGGCCGCAGCGCGGCCCTGGCTCTCGAGGCCGGCGACACCTCGGCAGCCGGGTTGGCGGGTTACCGGCAGGCGCTGGAGGACAGCTTCGTGCTGCGCGACCTGCGAACCCTGCGCCGCTTCCCGCGCTTCATGGAAGACACTCCTCGGCTGTTCACCGACTACCCGGTACTGGCCAGGGACGCCATGCGCGAACTGTTCCTGATGGACGGAACGCCGCAGCAGCCGCTGCGCAAGGCGGTGTTGCCCCTGGTGAAACGGGTCGGGCTGCTGAAGCTGGCGAAGGATCTCCGCAACGGAATGAGGGCGCTGTGAGCAGGTTGGCACCGATCACTGTCAACGTCGAGGAGTACCTCGGCCTCAACAAGTACGACGTGGACGAGGAACACGCCCACATCACGCTGGCCGAGGATCCGGATCCAGAACGGTTCGGTGAGCTCGTCCGGGTCTGCCCGGCGGCGCTCTACCGGCTCGGTGAGGGCGGTGAGCCGGTCTTCGACTATGCCGGCTGCCTGGAGTGCGGCACCTGCCGGATCGTCGCCGAGGGCGGCGTCCTGGCGACCTGGGAGTACCCCCGTCCCACGATGGGGGTCGAGTACCGCTACGGCTGATCGGGTTGTCGCGACCCTGAGCACGCCACGCGCGGGCCCGCGCCGCACCGGTTGGCGACCGCCACACTCGCTGCCGGTGCGGGACGGGGTGCCGACGTGCGCCGGGCGCATCCGGCTGGCACACTCGGCGGGTGAGCGAGGCCCTGGCGAGATTCCCCGGACGGACGGTGCTGTCGATCTGGGCGTGGCTGGTGCTGGGCCTGACGGTCCTGGTGGCGCTGCCGGTGGTGGCGCTGGTGTGGCTGGCGACTGCCTGGCGGGATCCGGGGCGCTACTGGGCCGGCTATACCTTCCGCAAGGCAGCGGTGGTGATCGCGGGGCTCAACCCGCTGTGGCGGTTCACTGTCTCGGGGCAGGTTCCGGCCGATCCCAGGCGGCCGTACATGGTGGTCGCCAACCACGAGAGCTTCGTCGACATCCTGCTGATCGCGCACCTGCCGTTCGAGATGAAGTGGCTTGCCAAGAGCGACTTCTTCAGCTATCCGGTGGTCGGCTGGCTGATGCGCATGGCCGGTGACATCCGGTTGGTGCGCCACGACAAGGCCTCCCGAAGCGACGGGCTGGTACAGATGGCCGACCGGCTGGGCAAAAAGGTATCGGTGATGGTCTTCCCGGAGGGCACCCGCTCGGCGAGCGGGGAACTGGGAGAGTTCCGCGACGGCGCGTTCCGGGTTGCGATCGAGGCTGGAGTTCCGATCCTGCCGCTGGCGGTGATCGGTACCCGCGACGCGCTGGTCAAACACGACTGGCGGTTCGGCGCCACCCACGCCGAGGTACGCGTGCTCGACCCGATCCAGACCGAGCCCGGGATGGACGTCGCCACGCTGCGGGAGACCGCCCGGACGGCAATCGCCGCCGCGGTGGAGGAACTGCGGCGCGAGCACGGGCGGGGCTGAGGGATATCGCGCCACCGTCCTCGATCGTCCCGGATTCGTTCCAGCCGGCGTGGACTGCGGCCCGCGAGGCCGGTGTCCGGCGACGGCAGCGGTCTGGTCGCCAGGGTGTTGCGCGGCGGTAGTGCCTCAGCGTCGCTTTCCTCCCGCAACCTGCTTTCCTTCCGCAACGAAATTGATGTGTGTTGACTTGTCTTTGGGTGTGGAGGCAGTGGACCAGAAAGGGGCCGCCACCGTGGTGATCGCGGACGACGGGTCGTTCGTTGAGTTCGCGCGCGGCAGGACCGAGCGGTTCCTGGATCTGGCGTGGCTGATCACCCGGGATGCCGAGGACGCCCGTGACGCCGTCCAGGATGCGTTCGCCGGGCTGTATGCACGCTGGCCGCGGCTGCCGTCCGGTGACGAACTGGAGGCCTACGCCTACCGGACGGTGGTGAACGCCTGCCTGCGGGTGATCCGCAGGCGGCCGCGTTCGCTGCCGGTGGCGCAACCGGAAGGGCTTCCGCTGGCGCCGATTGGCGCCGACCCGGCCGAGGCGGTGGCAGCAGCCGACGAGGTGTGGCGATTGTGTGGCGAGCTGTCGCCGGACCAGCGGGTGGCCGTGGTGCTGCGGTTCTACCAGGAGTTGAGCTTTGCCGAGATCGCAGCGGTGCTGGGCTGCCGGGAGGCGACGGCCCGCTCGCACGTCCATCGCGCAGTGCTGGCGCTGCGGGCGCGGGTGGAAGGACACCAGTGATGGCCGATTACGAGCAATTGTTCCGGGAGGGGCTGCAACAGGCGGTGCGACGCCGTCCACCGGTGGCGGTCGACCCGGTCGGACCACTGACGCGGAAAACTGACGACGATGATGCTGTCTCTGACGTGGTGCCTGCCACCGGCCAGCCACAGCCGGTCGCACGGCCGCGTCCCGGGGTGCGGTGGGCGATCGGCCTGTCCGCGGCGGCAGCGGTGGTGGCAGTTCTCGTCCTGGCCTCGGGTGCGGTCACTCTCCGTCCGATCGAGGCCTCGCCCGGGCAGACCCCGGTGCCGACGATGACCGCCGTGCCCGCGCCGACACCGTCCGGCGAACTGGCCCCGCGCTGGGGGTCGGCGCAGACCATCGCCCCCGATGATCTGCCGCTGACGCCCTACTGGGACGCGGTCCGGAGGGCCGAGGACTACGAGAATCGGCTGGCCGCCGCGTCGGACTACCGGACATGGTGGGATGCCCGGGAGGCCTTCCTGCCGATCTGCCTGGCCGAGAGCGGATTTGATTACGTCCCCGAGCGCCGTGCCTGGGACGGCCCCGAGCCCGGGAGCGAGGCCGAGGCCAGGGCTGCTATCCAGAACCACAACCGGCTGCGGATTCCAGGCCTGGACGCCGATCGGGCCGTGGTTACCCAGGTCGGCTACGGCCTGCGGAGTGCGGCGGCCGAGCTGCCCGGCCAGGACGCGGCGCTGATCGACGACGCGCAGAACACCGCCTACCTGGACTCCCTCTCGCCAGCCAGGCAGAAGAAGTACAAGGCCGCCCTGGACGGCTGCCGGGCGCAGTTCCAGCGCAAGAACCCCGTTCCGGACGAGCCCTACCGGAAGAACTTCATCAGTGCTCGGTTCGGCGACCTCCTGTCTGACCTGGTCGGGTTCCACGTCCGGGGCTCCACCTCCGACATCGAGGCCGACCCCCGGATCGTGCAACTCAACAGTGAGTGGCGTGCCTGTATGGCGCCGTCCGGCCTGCCGATCGAGGACGACCGGGCCTGGTCGACCAAGCCCGGCCCGTGGGACGGTCCGGTTGCCGCCTACCTGATCGCCGTCCGGACCGGCGCCGACGGTCTTGCCGCCGACCCGGGCGACGACCCCGCGCGGATCGACCAGCAGTCGCTGGTCGGTTCGGAGCCGGAGTTCAGGATCGCGCTGGCCGACTACGACTGCCGGGCCAGCACCGGCTACCTCGATCGGTTCATCGCCGTCCAGCGTGAGCATGAGCAGGCGTTCCTGGACGTTCACCGGAAGGAACTGGACAAGCTCGTGGCCTATGTCGACACACATGTGCCGTGATTGGAGCCGCTCCGGGGTGCTCCAGGAGCGTGCGCGGCTCGTTGGTCGATCGCCCGGATGACTGCTGCCCCGGTCGTTCAGGCACGGCCATGGCCACTCAGCGGCGTGCGGGCATGGTTGTGTCCGAGGCCTTCTCTGGCTGCAGTCCTCGGGTGAGGTATCGGGTGTGTTGGCGTGGCCGCTGTCGGGCGTCGACGCGGCGAGGTGGGATGACTTCGGGGGTGTGGTTCGGGCCGAGGCGGATCTGCCAGCGATCCGCGGTGGGGTCGTGGCCGGGTTCCACGATGCCGTGGTGGTGGGGGCAAACCAGGACCAGGTTGGCAAGGTCGGAAGGGCCACCATCCCACCAGGGGGTGATGTGGTGGGCGTGGCAGGCTTGGGCTGGTTTGTCGCAGCCCGGGAAGGCGCAGCCGCGGTCGCGGATCTCGAGCGCGGTGCGCTGGGCCGGGGTGACGAAGCGTTGGGCCCGTCCGAGGTCGAGGATTTCCGACGGCCCGCCGAGGACGACCGGGAGTAGGTCGGCGTCACACAGCAGCCGGCGTAGCTCGCCGGCGGGGACGGGTTCGCCGGTGCCGGCCAGGGTGGCGCTGAGGAGCCCGTTGTCGTGGGCTGTTTTGTGGAGCTTGTCGTAGCTGAGCAGGATGCTGATCCGTGGCCGGTCGCCGCCGTTCACCGGTGCGAGTGCCTGTTGGGTGTGGTGGTTGACCATGGCGAGTAGTCCGTCGGCCCGCCGCATGGCAGGAGTGAGGTATTCGGCCTCGGGGTCGAGGGCGTCGAGGGCACGCTTCTCGGCGGCGGTGTAGGCGTCAATGATTCGGATCAGCGGCTCGGCCGCGATCACGGGGAGGCTGCCTTTGATCAGGATGGAGCCGTGGTGGTCGGGAGTGAAGACGAGGTGTCGGTTGCGACGGGCCTGGCGGAGTTCACGGTCGAGGCGGGCTGCCTGGAGTTCTTCGGCAGTCTCCGGGGCAAGCACCTCGAGCAGGTGTCTGGTGAGGCGGCGGAGCTCGACACTGGTGTGAGTGCGGGCGAAGTCAACCATCAACTCTTGGCCGCGGTCCACGATGTCGGTGGGGAACTCGGGTGGCAGGTCGTCCAGAACGCTGCTGATGGCAGCCGCCTGGGTGGGCAGTATCTGTCCGGTCAGGGCGGCGTCGCCGATGATCGGGAACCGGGCCTGTTCGTGGCCGGCATTGATCAGTGCGGTGGCTTCGCGGCGGGTGAGGTTGGCCACGTCGGCGAGCCAGCTGGTAGCGGAGGTGCCGTGTTCACGCCACACCGCCTGGTTGGTGTCCAGCCGGGCGGCCCACTGGCGCAGCCAGGCGTTCAGTTGGGCATCAACGCGGAGTGCCTGGTGCAGCACGGCCAGCTGGTCGGCATCGGTGGCGAGCCGGTGACGGGGGTCGGTAAGAGCGTGGGTGGCATGGCCGATCAGGGCCAGCAGCTCGCTGGCGTCCAGCTGATCCAGCTGGTGGGTGATCGACTCGTCCATAGCTTGACTCTACGGCCCGCCACTGACAAAAATCGGCCGCCCGACCCCCTCATCGCTGCTTGCCACACAACAAATGGGCTGGAAATTTGTCGGACCTGACTGTCACGCCGCCACCGCGGTGAAAAGCCGCACCGTGCGTGGGTGAGGAGCCCAGAATCGGCGATCGGACAACAGGGTTCGCCCTCGGCAACGCGACAGTTCAGATGTCTGCTGGCCGTCCTCGGAAGTGGGCCCCAGCGGCATCATGGTCCGGCGCCGCGGTCCGATTTCGGATCGGGTTCCCCGATTGTCCTGCGCGGCGGTGGCCGCATCACTAGCGTGCGAGGTGATCAGGAACCGCAAAGGACGACGAGACTCACGAAAGATGATCGCGAAACGGGGCGCTTGCCTCAGATATCTGTGATCGCGAAACGCGGGGTGCGTGTCGCGGCCTGGTGGCGGGGTTGGGGTCCGGTTCGCTCGGTGTCTTGTGAGGGAGTTGTCGATGGCCACCAGGCGGGATCTGACCAAGGCGTACGCCAGGGAGTACCAGCGTGCGGGCAAGAAGCGGAAAGGGGAGATGCTGGACGAGTTGTGCACAGCGACCGGCTGGTCGAGGGTGAACGCCCGCCGCCAGCTCCGGCAAGCCGCGAGCCGGAAGGGCCGCGCGGGTCAGGCGCCTCGCAAACCACGGGCACGGAAGTACTCCTACGATGCGTTGAAGGTGCTGGAAGAAGCTTGGACGCTGGCCGGCGAGCCGTGTGGGAAGTACCTGGTCGCGGTGATGGACGACACTGTGGAACGGCTGCAGCGGTTCCGTGAACTGGGCAAGGTCGCTGACCGGATCAGCGACGAGGTCCTTGCCGAGGTCCGGTCGATGTCACCGGCCACGATCGACCGCTATTTGGCGCCGATCAAGAAGGCCCGCTACCCCGAAGCGAAATCGACGACCCGCCCGGGCCTGATCCTGCGCTCCTCGATCTCGCTGCGCACCTGCATGGACGGGTTCCCCCAACAGCCCGGCTATCTGGAGATCGATACCGTGGCGCACTGCGGGCACCGTAACGAGGGCGACTACCTGGTCACGATCAACGCCACCGACCCCTACCTGGGCTGGGGCATCGCCCGAACCGTCAAGAACAAGGCGTTCGTTCACATGAAGGCCGGCATGGACTACATCCTGGCCCACTATCCGGTCCCGCTGCTCGGGGTCGATTTCGACAACGGCAGCGAGTTCCTGAACTGGTCATTGATCGGCTGGTGCGACGACCACGGCATCCCCACGATCACCCGGTCGCGGCCTTACGAACACAACGACAACGCTCACATCGAGCAACGCAACGGCGACTGGGTCCGCCGCCACGCGTTCCGGTACCGCTACGAAACCCAAGCCGAACAAGACGACCTGAACCTGCTATGGACCCAGGTCGAAGCCCGCAAGAACCACCTGCTGCCGTGTGTGAAAGCGGTCGACTGGACCGAAACAGCGTCCGGACGGAAGAAACGCGTCTATGACAAACCCACGACCCCGTACGCCCGGCTGGTCGCCAGCGGTGTCCTCACCGGCCCCAAAGCCGACCGGCTCGCTCAGATCAACTACGACCTCAACCCCGCCGCCGTCACCCGCAGGATCAACGCCATCCAAACCCGACTGATCGCCTCCGCCAAAGACCGTACCCTCACCAGCCGACAAGCCTGACCTTTCGCGATCAAAACACGTGAGGCACCCGATCAAGCCTCGCGATCACCTTGACATGAGGCAAGGCGAAGGACAACGCATGAGTGGTTACACCGTCATCGATCTGGAGACCACCGGATTCTCCCCCCAACTCAACGATCGGGTGGTGGAGATCGCGGCGGTCTACGTGTCTGAGTCCGGCCAGATCGAGGGGGAGTGGACGACCCTGGTGAATCCCGGCCGTGACGTCGGCCCGACCCAAGTCCATGGCATCGCCGCCAAGGACGTCCTGGACGCCCCGCGCTTCGAGGACATCGCGCCCCACGTGCTCCGTTCCGTGACCGGGCGGACGATCGTCGCCCACAACGCGTCCTTCGACACCCGGTTCCTGGCGGCGGAACTGCTGCGCGCCGGGGTTCCGATCCAGGCGCTTCCGCTGCCGTCGCTGTGCACGATGCAGTGGGCTCCGCGCTTCCTCTCGGCGCAGTCGCGGCGGCTGGCCGACTGCTGTGCCGCGGCGGGGATCACCCTGGAGAACGCCCATTCGGCGCTCGGCGATGCCCGGGCGACCGCCCGGCTGCTCACCGCCTACCTGATGTGCTGTGGCATGCCGATCCCCTGGCAGCAGGTGTCCGACCAGTGCGCGCACTACGCCTGGCCGACCTACAACGGGCAACTGCCCGAGGTACGGATGGTTCAGCGTCCCAGCGCGAGCCAGCGTCGGCCGGACGCCTGGCTCGACCGGATCGTCGCCCGGCTGCCTCGGGCCAGCAGCGTGGCGGAGGACTCGTACCTGGAGGTGCTGGGACGGGCCCTGGTCGACCAGTACCTCTCTGCCCACGAACAGGCCGAACTGGTCGCCCTCGCCACCGACCTCGGCCTCGGCCAGGAACAGCTCCGCGACCTCCACGTGCGCTATCTCAGGGCGATGGGTGCGGTCGCCCTCGCCGACGGCGTGGTCACCGCCGAGGAGCGTCGCGACCTGGAACGCGTCGCGTCCTGTCTCGGACTGGGCGCCGGTGCTGTCGACCAGGCACTCGCCGCACCCGCACCGTCCACGGCTGTCGCTGCCGAGGGCATCCAGCTTCACCCCGGCGATCGGGTGGTGATCACGGGCGACACGCGTCGTTCCCGGGACGAGTGGATCTCCCTGCTGCTGGCTGCCGGCCTGCAGCACGGCGGAGTGACGAAGTCCACCCGGGTGC
>NZ_JAYFPT010000024.1:0-1572 GCF_034927565.1 Propionicimonas sp. | reverse complement strand
CGCGAAGGCGTTCAGGGCGGGCTTCCACCTGACGACCCAGCGTGCCCGGCCGTGGCCGGTGGGGTCAAGGGAGCGGGTGGTCAGGTACAGGCACTTCATGGCGGCGGCCTCGTTGGGGAAGTGGCCGCGGGCGTTCACCGCCCGCCGGTAGCGGGCGTTGATCGACTCGATCGCGTTCGTCGTACAGATCACCCGCCGGATCTCCACGTCGTATTCGAGGAACGGCACGAACTCGGCCCACGCGTTCTCCCACAGCCTGACGATCGCGGGATACCTGCCGCCCCACGCCTGGGCGAAGTCGGCGAACCGGTCGGCGGCCGCGGCCTCTGACGGGGCGGTGTAGACCGGCTTGAGGGCCTTGACGATGGCGTCGCGGTGTTGCCGGCCGGCGTAGCGGAAGCTGTTGCGGATCAGGTGCACGATGCACTGCTGGACGACGGTGCGGTCCCAGGTGGTGGTGATCGCCTCCGGCAGGCCCTTCAGCCCGTCACACACCGCGATCAGGACGTCGTCGACGCCGCGATTCTTCAGCTCGGAGAACACTTGCAGCCAGAACCTGGCGCCTTCGGCGCCGTCCCCGGCCCAGATCCCCAGGATGTCGCGTTCGCCGTTGGTGGTGACGCCCATGACCACGTAGAACGGGGTGTTGCGGACCTGGCCGTCGCGGACCTTGACCACGATGGCGTCCACGAAGATCACCGGATAGAGCGGGTCCAGCGGTCGGCTGGACCATTCGGCCAGCTCACCGGCGACCTTCTCGGTGATCCGGCTGATCGTGTCCTTGGACACCCTGGCGCCGTACACCTCCTCGAAGTGAGCGGCGATCTCCCCGGTCGTCAACCCTCGCGCACTGAGCGACAAGACGATCTGGTCGATCCCGTCCAGGCGACGCTTCCGCTTCGGCACGATGACCGGCGTGAACGAGCCGTCGCGATCCCTGGGCACCTCGATCTCGACCGGGCCGATCTCGGTCAACACCGTCTTGTTCCGGGAGCCGTTACGCATGTTCATTCCCAGCGGCGCCGCGCCGTACTCGTGGCCCAGGTGCTCGGTCAGTTCCGCCTCCAGGGCGGACTCCAGCACCTGCGTGGTCAGCCCGGACAACACCCCGCCCGGGCCGACCAGGGACATCCCCTGAGCCTTCGCCTGGGCGAGCAGCTGCTCAGCGAGCTGCTTCTGATCGAGGATCTCTCCCGTCACGGGGTCGATCATCTCCACCATCTCGGTCGTGTCAGTCACGGCCGTCTCCTTTCGGATCAGGCCGGACCCCTACACACCGTTATTCAGACAGTCCCGCAGAACGCCTTGGGCCGCCGGCGGCCGTAACGAATCCCGCCGGCATGAAGTGTGGCTTCGTTCGCTTGGTGGCGGGGTTTTTGCAGCGCTCCGTGGCGGTCTTGTTGCCGCGATCACGCAGGACTGGCTGCAGGTTGGTGTCGCGGTCTGAACCGAGAGGGGTGCGCCCGGTCGGGGCCGTTTGGATCGCTGCCGCTACGTCAGAGTCCGAAGGCTCCGCCGCTGACGAGGATCACGATGCCGAGGCCGATGAGAACGATGGGGAAGAGGATGTGC
>NZ_JAYFPT010000065.1:0-1917 GCF_034927565.1 Propionicimonas sp. | reverse complement strand
CGTCCTTGGGCTCCCAGCCCTCCTCCAGCAGCCGCTCGACCTGGTCGTCGGCGACCCCCAACTCCTCCCCCATGGCTGCCGGGACGAACTCCACCGCCGGCCCGTCCCCACCTCGCAGCACCATCGAGGTGGGCGCCAGCGGGACGAAGCTGGAGGCGATCTGGCGGGTGTTGCGCAGGTTGTGGTCCAGCACCAGCGGCACCAGGGCCAGCGGCGGACGCCCGAACCGGGCGAACACCCGTTGCCGCTCGTCGCTGTAGGCGAAGACTCCGCCGGTCTGCTCGTCGCGCAGCGCGCCGACCAGCGGCGTCCACCAGTCGTCGGCGAAGTCCTGCGCCTCGTCCACGATCACCGCGTCGAACCGGTTGGCGTCGGCGAGTTCCGTGGCCCGGGCGGCCATCAACGCCGGCAGTTCGACCTCCCAGAACGCCGAGTCGTCCCGCGAACCGGTGACCTCGATCCCCCAACTGCGCGCCAGGTCCTCGAAGGTGCCGACGAAAGCCGGACGTTTGGCCCGCGAGCCGGTCAGCAGCTCGCGGCGCAGGTGGTTCGCCAACCCGTAGCTGTAACAAACCATCGCCACCCGCTGCCTCTCACCGGTGGTGCGTCCGCTGGCCAGGTCGGACGCCTGCCGGATCGCCAGCACGGTCTTGCCGCTGCCCGCACCGCCACGGATCTCCACCCGGTTCAACAGCCTGGTGACGCTCAGCAGGTTCGCCTGCTCCATGGTCAGCCGGTCAGCCAGTGCGGCTCGATCCTCGGCAATCGCCACCGGGTCACGGGTCGGCAGGTTGCGTCCGACCAGGATCTCGCGGATCAGCGCGATGTCGTCGGCGTCCGGCGGACGGGCGTCGCTGCGGTGCAGCGAGGTGGTGTCCCAGATGCGGCCCGCGAGGTCGGGCAGGTCGTTCTTGCCCGAAATCTGCCAGCGCGGACAATCCGGGGTAGCGAAGTCGTCGGCCAACGTGGTGCGGGCCAGCACCACGTGGTGGCTCCACCGGATCCGGGTCCGCCCCGCCCACCGCGGATCGGCTTCGACATAGTGCCGCAGCGCATAGACCGCATCCCGCGCCTGGTCGACCGGATGGATCCGCGTCGGCCCTTGCTGGCGGGTGATCATCCAGCGGCCGTCTGGCTCCACCCAGACCGAGCCGCCCTTCACCTCGATCACCACCACCCCCGAGCCGGGCATCAGCGCGACCAGGTCGGCCTCGTGATCCTTGTGCTCATCGGAGAGCCGATAGTTCGCCAGCAGGACACAGTCGTCGCCCAGCTGGCGACAGAGCTTCTGCCACGCCTCCCGTTCGGACGGCGTAACGAAGGTCGGCTGATCAGGGACGGACGTCGCCACGGTGAGACTCCTGTGTCTGGGACGGATCAAGGATGGCAGGACAACTGCCGGTCGTCACCCGACGGCCCGAGACTCCCATGTCTTCCCCTTCGACATCTTCATCGTCTCGGGCGCCACTGACGTTTTTCGTCCGGACTTCAGGAAGCTGGCGGCTGGAGTCAGATCTCATCGAGGTAGGTTGAGCGGGCCTTCATGGCATGAATGATCAACTCAGAGCCGTCGTCGAACACCAGGGACACCAGTTCAAGGAAGCGGCCCGCGGGATCGGCACCGATCATCACCAACGGCGAGGGTCGTCCTCATCGTCCAGCGGACGGGAGTGCAGGACGTGCTCGGCCGCGTAGATCACCGCGGCGGCATCAAGTCGGTCACGCCGGTAGTGCTTGCGGGCGGAAAGGCACAGTTCAGGCAACGTCGATCCACTCGCGCACCGCGGCCCGGATCGCGTCCGACCGAGTGGAGATACCCTCCGCCTCAGCTCTGGCCGCGAGTGCGGCGAGGGTGGCTGCGTCCAGTCGCACCGGCACCACCACGCCAGGACCATCACCCACCGGCGGGCGGCCGCG